>JBFMAZ010000063.1:0-10105 GCA_040755415.1 Thermodesulfobacteriota bacterium
GAAAACGGCGCCTCGAAAATCCCCCTTAATCCCCCTTTTTCAAAGGGGGAAATGTTTCTCCTCCCTTTGGAAAAGGGAGGTTGGGAGGGATTTTAAAATACTTTTTCAAACAGCTAAACTGATACGATTTATAATGTTTTCCCCCTCCTGTCTCAATTCAGCGCTGGCCACAAATGGGGGAATGCCCTCCCTTTCAGCCTCCAAGACCTTTAAATCCAGAGACAGAAAGCCGGCAAAAGGCAATTCTTTTATGCGGGCCGTAATATACTCTTTGTCTGCCTCATTTCTGATCTTATTTCCTACCAGGAAAATCCGGTTAAGTCCTATCTCCCTGGCCAGGCGCGTGATTTTCTCAGCCGTCTCAATGCTGCCCCGGGAAGGCTCTACTACTATTAAAAGGGCATCCACGGCCTGTACGGTCGCCCGGCCTAAATGCTCTACCCCGGCCTCCATGTCCAGGATAATGACCTCGGATTCCGAGGTAAAAAGCTTCCTTACCAGCGTCCGTAAAACCATATTCTCCGGGCAGGCGCACCCGCTTCCTCCTTTTTGTACGGAACCAAGGACCATCAGGCGTATGTTGTCCCTGGTTACCATAAATCTTTCCGGGAGATCCTCTACGCGGGGGTTCAGGTTATAGAATGCCCCTCCCTGGCTGCCCGACCGCTCCATAAGGAGTTCCTTCATCTCCGCCAGAGGCGTGATGTTCTCTGCCTCCGGAAATCCCAGGGCATCGGCCAGATGCGGGCTGGGATCAGCGTCAATGGCCAGGACATTCATCCCTTTTTGGGCAAAGAGATAGGCCAGAAGCGCTGAAACCGTGGTCTTCCCCACACCACCTTTACCGCTTACCGCTAATTTCATGTTAAAAAACTTAATGCAACCTAAGGAGTTTGTCCAGTTAAATATAACACCGCCTCATGACTTAATGTGTAAAATTACCTATAAGGCAATCCACCAGGGACCCGTCAAAGTCAGCTTGTATATAAAATCCCCCTTAATCCCCCTTTTCCAAAGGGGGAGCAGCAGTTCCTCCCTTTGGGAAAGGGAGGTTAGGAGGGATTTTTGGATTGCGGAAGTTACTCCATTATATCAGTAAAATGAGCGCCACTTTGACGTCACCGTGGGCAATTCACTAACGCTTGTTGACTTTGATTTACATTGTAATGTATCATAATTATTACAAAAGGCATATGTAACCCCATGGCTGCTCTGCGCAGGCAGATAGAGAGGGACTATGGAGCACGCCACCAAATTAAACACGGATCGTGCGCTTTTAAAAGTAATAGGGGCGCATATTCTCCGGCCGCTTGTGCGGGGTCTGGCTGACCTTACCAAAGGCTCGGTCAGTGTTTTTGAGATTGACGGAGGCTGTGCGGCTACAAGGACTGTCTCTCCATGGTGTAAGCTGCTTCAGTCAGCATCACTGGCCCTTACCGGCACCAAAAGCCGGGGGGAGGCCATGGCCTCCCGGAAGTGGCATTGGCATGAGTCTTCGTGGCATAATGCGGCGCGCCTGGCTATTGAAACGGGCAGCACCCTCGCTAGTACCTGCCGTGGCGGCCTTGATGTCTACGCCGTACCCATCCTGGCCCGAAGTGAACCGGTTGGCGCCCTGACTTTCAGCTATGGCAAACCATCTCTGGATGCCTCTCGCCTTCAAGAAATCGCAACCCTTTACGGCCTTGACCTGGGAGTACTGAGGAAGAAGGCCTGCTTACATCAGACACCATCTGAAGACTTCCTCAAGGCCGCCGCGATATTGGCAGAAACCATGTCCGCCCTTATGGGTGAGATCTATGCCCGGATCACAACCGGGGAGAAGATTCAGGAGACCCTACATTGCCTGAGAAATGTCTTGGAAAATGTCTCTACGTGCACCAGGGTCATCGACCGGGATCGCAAAATCGTTGATCTCCTGGGCTGCGCAGGGATAGAAAAAAAAGGGTATACGCCAGATCTATTAAATGAGTTTTGCTATGCGGTATCTCATCACCGTTCTTCACCCTGTACCCTGGAAAAGATTCAGTGTCCGTTAGAAAAAATAATTAAAACGCGTAGGCCGGTAAAGATTGAACACCTCCATAAGGACAGGCAGGGTAAAGATATTATCGTCGAAATCCAGGCCTTCCCCATCTTTGGCCCTGAGAAGCAGGTAGAAAAGATCATCGCCGTAGAAAAGGACATCAGCGCCCAAAAGCAGGTCGCGGAGGCACTAAAAAGAAGCAAACAACAACTGGCAGCGATTATCGATTCGGTAGCCGATCATATAAGCATGATTGACGAAGATTACAATATTGTATGGGTTAATGATGTTGTAAAACGCGTCTTTGGCCCGCGCCTGGTGGGGAAAAAGTGTTATGCTGCTTACCATGGGTATAACAGTCCCTGTCAATCATGCGGGGCGAATAAATGCTTCCAGGACGGGAAGGTGCATGAACATGAAGCGGAAGTCATGGGGGCCAGCGGGGAGAAAAGGATTTTATGGTGTATCGCCAATGTCGCTACAAGATATGAAGATGGCCGGCCCAAAACGGTCGTAGAGATTGCCCGTGATATCACCCAGCGCAAGCAGACAGAGGAGGCATTGAGAAATACCGAACAGCTATATCGGAAAGAATATCGGCAAACCCTCAGACTTAAAGAACGTCTGGAAGAGATGGCTCACCATCTGATGACCGCGCAGGAAGAAGAACGAAAGAAACTCTCCATGGAACTCCACGATAGTATAAGCCAGGACCTTACCGCTACCAGAATGATGCTAGAGCAGACCCTCATGGAATACAAGAAGGAGGGAAAGATAAAACCAGTACAACTGGAAGATAGCCTCAGACAGCTTGAACACACAATAGAAGAGCTTCGGAATATTATTTCCGGCCTGCGCCCTCCTTCTCTGGATGACCTGGGGCTTATATCCACGCTACGCCTGGCCGCACAACAGTTTTCCACACGGTTCGGGATAAAAGTAATCCGTAACCTGGATGTTTCTGAGCATCAGATCCCTGAGCAATATAAGATCAATATCTACCGTATAGTGCAAGAGGCCCTGCACAATGTGGCCAAGTATGCCCAGGCTACCGAAGTCCGCCTGTCTCTCACAGCAGGCGTATCTCGTCTCGTGTTAGTCATCGCCGACGATGGCCTGGGCTTCGATGTAGAGAAGGTCCTCCGAAAACCGGTTCGAAAGAGGGGATTCGGCCTGGCCAGCATCAGGGAAAGGGCCGCCATGACGGGCGGCACCTGTTCCTTCGAGTCCCGGCCCGGTCAGGGAACGATAATTCGGATACAATTTCCAATAAAATTAATCAGTGCTCATCCGGAAACTACCAAATCCCCCCACACCCCCCTTTAGCTAAAGGGGGGGAAATATTGAAATCCCCCTTTGGAAAAAAGGGGGGGAAATATTGAAATCCCCCTATGGGGTAATGTCAAAAGTCTTATGAAAAAAAAGAGATATAAAATGAAAAACCACTATGCTGAACATCAGGCGTTACAAGGATTTCTTGGGGGAGCATCCCCCAAGCCCCCCTGCCTTTGCACCTTTACAGGTGCAAAATCTTTTAAAAGCCCATGTACCCAGCATTTGCAAAAGGCAGTCCAGATAAAGCAGATAGAAAATGGGGGGAGAAAGACTTGAATTGAGTAACCCGTTGATAAACAAGAACTTTTAACTTTTCTGCTCAAAAACTTTTGACATTACGCCCTTTGGAAAAAGGGGGGGAAATATTGAAATCCCCCTTTGGAAAAGGGGAATACAGGGGGATTTTCGGATGGAAACTACCTAGTCCCCCTGTTCATTTCCTGGTCCATGGACAGGCAATCGAATAATAAAGGTTGTTCCTTTTCCCTCCTCGCTTTCCACCTCGATCTGGCCATCGTGTTTCTTCACAATATTATAGGCCATGCTTAGCCCCAGGCCGGTGCCCTTACCAACCGGTTTAGTGGTGAAAAAGGGATTGAATATCCTGCCCAGATTCTCCTTGGGAATGCCCTCGCCGGTATCACTTATGCGAATTTCTATCATCGGGCGGTCTCCGTTAAGGGCCGCCGTGGTTATTTTGATCTCTCCTTTTTCTTTGATGGCCTGGGCGGCATTGACCAGGATATTCATAAACACCTGGTTGACCTGCTGCGGATAACAACAGACCTCCGGTATGTCGCCGTATTCCTTCGTCACCGTGGCCTTGTATTTTATCTCGTTCCAGACGATGTTCAGCGTGCTTTCCAGTCCCTTATTGATATCGGCATAGCGCAGTTCGGCCTGATCCACGTGCGAAAAGTCCTTTAGATCCTGCACAATTTTCCTGATCCGCTCTGTCCCTTCCTTTGATTCTTCGATAATCTTATCGAGGTCATTAAGGATAAAATCTAGATCCATTTTATCCTTAAGGCCCCGGATAGTTTCAAGGTTATTCGTCAAATTCTTATCTGCGGCCACCATCGGGTTACTTGCGATTAACTGCTCGAGCTCAAGATAGGCCTGTATGATTTCTGACAGGTCTCTACGATATTCTTCCAGGGAGTTCAGATTGCTGTTAATAAATCCCACTGGATTATTAATCTCATGGGCGACGCCGGCGGCCAGTTGACCTATGGAGGCCATTTTTTCCGATTGCAGGAGGGAGGACTGGGCCTCTTTTAATTCTGCGACCGTTTTCTCCAGCTCCTTATTTTTTTCCGTAAGGAGGCCGGTCTGGGTCTTTAGGTCTTCATTCTGTCTGTCCAGTGCCTCAGAGTAACTCTTAATGGTTTCTTCGGCTTTTTTTCTTTCTTGTACCATAGAGGTAAAGGCCTCTGTAAGCTGCGTAACTTCATCTCCCGAAAATTCTGAAAATACCTTACACTGCCTGCACATGGTGAGTTTATCAGACAGTTTCATATCTTTTGTGGCCAGATGCTGCGATGGATGCCGGCGGCAACGGGTACCGGGTGTAAACCAGCACCGGACGCCCATATTCCCATAGGCCGGACAGGAATCTTCCGGACAGTCAAGCATCTCCCAGCAGGCGATTTTTCCCCTGGAAGGTAAGGTAAGCGCAAAATTCCCCTGAGCTACCTCATTAATCAGACGGCTTAGGTGCGTAATGGGTTGAATAATGGTTTTGTTCAGGCCATAATCTGCTCCAATAGCAGTAATTATGACGAAAAAGACCATGGCCAGGGCCAGTAAGTTGACCTGATTAATACGTTTATCCAAAAACCTTTTATTTAATCCCACTCTTATGGTACCAATCGGCCTATGGCCATCCTGAACCGCGAGGGCTATATCGATAGAAGGCGGGTTCCTTTTTTCCAGCACTATTATACTTTTACTTTCTCCTTGGCCCGGAGGGACTGTGTTGGCCAGGACCAGCTCATCAGCGGGCCGGTGGTTAAAGGTATGGGCCAAGAGTCTCTGCCCCTTACCGAGGATAATCAAGTAAGAGAGGTGGTCTTCAGCGGCTATTTTCCGGGAAAGAAGCCTTTGCAGCCGGGAATTATCCCCGGTGAGCAGGTAAGGTCTGGCCCGCATGGCAATTTCATGGGCGATCTCCATACCGTGGCGCTCGAATTCCCTGGAAAAGGCAGGGAAAATTAGCGCCTGGAAGATAGCCTCTATAAACAGGCCCAGAATCAATATAACGAGTACGGCGCCCAGCGTGAATTTTGTCTTGAGGTTCATAGCACTATTTAGTTTCCATCCGAAAATCCCCCTGTATCCCCCTTTAGCAAAGGGGGATTTCAATATTTTCCCCCCCTTTAGCAAAGGGGGGGGTGGGGGGATTTGGCAGTTTCCGGATGGACACTATTTAAAAGTCCTTGAATGAATCTTCGGCCCCATCGAGCGGAATGACTCCTTTTGGTTTTACCGCCTCTTGGGACGAGTTGCCCGGAACAGCTTCTCTTTTCCTTGTATTTCTGACGGGCAAGGCCTTTCTACCCACACCGCTTGTTGGAGAGCATCCCGTCTCATTGGAAACAGACGTCTCCTGCCCTATCCCTGCGAAACTGGCCAGCCTGCCAACCATTTCTTTCAGGACCTGGGATTGGCTATTGAGTTCTTCCGCCGCGGCAGCCAACTCTTCGGCCCCGGCGGCATTATTTTGTACGGCCTTATCCATCTCACCTACCGCCGTATTTATCTGATTGATGCCCTGGGCCTGTTCCTGCGAGGCGGTGGTTATCTCACTGACGAGTTCGGCTACCTTACGGGCGCTGACGGCCACACTCTGAAAGGCATCTTGGGTTTGGGTAACCAGCTCATGGCCTTCCCGGATATCCTTTATGGTATCCTCAATAAGTGTAGCGGTATTCTTGGCAGCTTCGGCAGACCTCATAGCCAGGTTTCTTACCTCTTCGGCCACCACGGCAAAGCCCATCCCGGCTTCACCGGCCCGCGCCGCCTCTACCGCCGCGTTAAGGGCCAGGAGATTGGTCTGGAAGGCTATTTCGTCGATGGTTTTGACGATCTTGCCCACCTCTTCTCCCTGGGCCTTGATCCTGTTCATGGAGGTGGCCATGCGTTCCATTTGCTCCCCGGTCCGTCCGACCACGGTCTTGGTTTCATCCATGAGGCCGGATGCCTGTTGGGCGTTATCCGCATTCTGTCTGGTCATAGAGGACATCTCCTCCATAGCCGCCGAGGTCTCTTCCAGAGAGGCCGCCTGCTCGGTAGAAACCTCGGCTAATTGTTGTGAGGTGTTGGAAAGTTGGGCAGAGGCGGCGCTAATCTGCCGGGAATTGCTAACTAGGTCGCCAACCAGGCGGGATATCGTATGTAGAATGTCCCGGCGGATGTAAAAGGCCAGGGCCGCCCCTAAGAAAAGGCCTACCATAGTGACTATGATAATAGCGTCCCTGGTCAAGGAAACATCCCGGATGGCGTGTTTGTTTTTCATCTCTGCACCCTGGGTCATTACCTGGGTTATAGCCTGAAATTTCCCCTTTAACGTCTCCAGGGCGGGCAGGGTTACTCTTTGGAAGACCTCTTGGGCCTTGTCCCGTTCGCCGTTGGCCAGGCAGGCATTTATTTCCCTGACTGAATTGTGCAGTTCATGGTGGGGTCCCTCCATAGCCGAGAGTATAGGGGCTATGGCCGGGAAGTGTTCCTCGACATGTTTCCTCTCTTCGCCATAAAGGAATTTCCCGAACCCGCACTTGTGATCATCCATCTCTACGGAGATGCCCTTACAGGCAGGGTCAAGTAATCCCCGGGCCACCTTGTTGACCCAGTTCAGGTGGCCGGTTTCCATCTGCATTATCTCTGCATCGTGTTCAAAAGAATCTACAAGTTCTTCGGTGTCTTGCAGGGAATAGTGGCTGCCGAAGAGGCCAACCAGCCCTACAGCAGTCAGCAAGGCCAGGACAACCATAAAACCAAGGGTGATCTTTTTCCTGATATTAAACCTCATAGTATCTCCTTTCTTGTTAAATGAATGTCAAATGTCAAAATCCAAAGTTCAAATGAAATCCAAATGGCTAAAGTAGAAGTCATTAGTCAATAGTCATTTGTCACTGGTAAAAGGGGTCTATCTTTCCCCCGACTTAACCAATGACTAATGACCAGTGACGAGTGACGTTTTGGGCTTTGTCATTTGTCATTGATTTGATACGCCTCCGGTCCTTCCACCGGCAGCCTGATGGTAAAGGTCGTCCCCTTGCCGGGCTGAGTGGTAAGATCTATCAACCCGCCGTGCTGCTTGACCAGCCTGTAGGCCGCAGCCATCCCCAGGCCGGTTCCTTTGCCAGGTTCCTTGGTGGTAAAAAATGGTTCGAAGATCCTTTTTTGTGTCTCTTCATCCATCCCGCAGCCCGTATCCGAGACGATTAGCCGGACATAGTCTCCCGGTGCAGTCCAGGGATACTTTTGATTATTAAGGCCGTCAGTGGTCTCATTTCCGGTCTCAATGACTAATTTCCCACCCTTGGGCATGGCATCCCGGGCATTGAGGCCTAAGTTTAAGATTACCTGCTGCAGGGCCGAAGGGTCTCCCTTTATTTCGCGCAAGTCAGGGGCAAGCACCATGTCGAGTGCAATGCCCTTGCCTATGGATAAGGCCAGGAAGTCCCTGAAATCTGAAAGCAGGGCATTGAGATCCAACTTTTGCATGGCCAGCGGCTTTTGCCGGCTGAAGGCGAGGATCTGGCCGGCGATGTCCGTGGCCACTTTCGTCTGCTCCTTGATTTTCCCGAAATATTTATAGTTGGGGTCGTGCGGGGACCCTTTAGTCTCCCCCAACTCCGCATAGCCCTGGATGCCGAGCAGGATGTTGTTGAAGTCATGGGCTACAGACCCGGCAATTTGCCCCATGGCCTCCATCCTTTGTGACTGCCGGAGCTCTTCCTCCAGCTTCTTATATCCGCTGATATCCCGAAAGTCTTCGATGAGGCCGATAAGCTTGCCATCCGGTCCTTTGAGCGGACATGCCGCCAGGAGACAGGGAAACATGGTCCCATCTCTCCCCTCTCTTTCTACCTCCATCTCTATCCGCTCCTGCCCCTCGTTCATTAAGCTGAGCGAGCAGTTTCTCGTCCGGCACTCCGGCCCCGGGAGTATCTCATAGCATTTTTTGCCTTCGATTATTCCGCTGGACAGGCCCAGAAGGGATAAGAATCCCTTGTTTGCCTTGAGCACGTTATGTTCGAGATCAACCAACCACATCCCATCCGGCGCTGCCTCAAATATCTGGGCCTTTTCCCTCTTTTCCCGCGTAATTTTCTCTTCCAATATACCCAGGATGGCGCCGCATATAAGGCCCCATAAGGTAAAGACCAGGGCCCAGAGCCAGAAATCCGGCGTAAAGACCTCCCAAAGGCTGATGCGCCAGTCTCGGTGCATGACCATAAAATGCCGCCAGATCATGGCCCTGTGCACATGATCGGAGAGCAGCATGGTCAGGGGGCTTAATATGAAATAACCAGCTATAGCTCCACATAAAGAAAAAACCACGAGGCGGTGCCTCTTAAGAAATGCCTTCACCTTCAGCCTCCTTCAGTGGTAAACGGACATGGATAGTCGTCCCCTTGCCCGGGGCAGAGACGAACCGGAGGCTCCCTCCCAGGAGCCTGGCCCGTTCCTGCATTCCATTAAGGCCGTAGGTCCTTTTCTCTTTTAACGTGGTTGGATCACAGCCCTTCCCATCATCCCAGATAGTGAGAAAGACGTTTTCTTTTTTTTGCTTAAAGATTATCGCCACCCGTTTGGCCCTGGCATGTTTATGGATATTGGTCAGGGCCTCCTGCAAGATCCGGTAGGCAGATGTCTTGACCGCGTCCGGCAGCCGCTCTTCGCCAAGGCAGAGCTTAATATGGACATCGAGGTTGGTCATCTTTCTGTATCTCTCGACATAGGTACTCAACAAGAAGCCAAGGTCTTGATTGTCTAACGTCGAAGGCGTTAAGCGCAGGATAGCGCTGCGCAGCTTGTCTATGGCCTCGGTGTTCAGACCGGAGATCCTCTCCAAGTCTTCTTTAAGACGCATCAACCCCTTGGGCCCCTCGTATTGGTCGAGGCACGCTATCATCCGCTCCAGATCCAGATGCAGAAAACTGAGTATCTGACCCACTGTGTCGTGGAGTTCAATAGCGATCTGCCGGCGTTCTTCCTCCAGGGACTGGAGGAGTGCGTCAGCGGATAGCTTCGGTGAATGAGGACTTGACATGTTGTTTTTCCTGGTTAGTTTTCATCCGAAAACTACCAAATCCCCCCACCCCCCCCCTTTGCTAAAGGGGGGGAACATATTGAAATCCCCCTTTGCTAAGTGGGAAAATATTGAAATCCCCCTTTGGAAAAGGGGGATACAGGGGGATTTTCGGATGGGAACTCGTTAGTTTTCATCCGGAAACCCGGACTATGTTCTTACACCTGTAGGATAGTCCCGCACCGCGGGTTTTACCTGCCATCATTCTTTTGGTGGGCAAAGCCCACCCTACGGTACTAAGGGTAGCATCGATTTTCCCTATTATTCGGATTTATTAATAATAACAATATAGTAGCGATCAGCATTGTCCGGTTAGGTTTTTGCATGTAGGTATTCCTGTTGATCTTTGACATTATTGGCTGCGAGGTCATCTCCGGCGTTGCGGATTTCATTTTCAATCTTGATTCGCAATTCCCGGACCCTCT
>JBFMAZ010000064.1:0-19045 GCA_040755415.1 Thermodesulfobacteriota bacterium
CACAAGCACAATGAACTGGAGGTTTGAAAACTGAATGAAAGGAACATTCGAAAAGCTATCAGACTCAACATAAAAAAACGGGAATTATAATTGTCGTTGAACGGGAAAAATAGTTGACGTTAATCACCTATTGTTTTGCCTTCAAAAAGTGTGGTATAAGACCATATCTTTTCAGGGTCTTATAAAAGACATCCGGCTTCAGTACACACAGCCAAAGACGTTTGCACGTTTTTAAAAAAGATGCTTAACCACCGCCCTCATCTCATAGTTATCGCAGGCCCTAATGGAGCGGGGAAATCGACGACCGCGCCCTCTTTGTTAAACGGAACCGAATGTGATAAAATACAGGATAAAAAAATATGGGATAGTATTATAGGAGAACTCGACTGTGGGAAAAAAGCATGAAAAGTCAATTGACGAGATTTTTGCTGAAGGAACCTTGATTGACAAAGCTTTAAGGGAAGGGGTGCAGGAGGCTCTAATAATCCATAAGAAGCTCGGCAATCCCATTGTTGCCTGGCGTGATGGGAAAATAGTTCGGATTAGGCCTGAAGAAATTATAATCCACACTCAAAATTGACGGCTTCACAAAAAGTCAAATAATTTCCTTCCCTTACTCCCCTTACCCCCAGAGGCGAATCTTCGACCCTCCAGAGGCGGGTCTTCGACATCATTCGTTCTCCCTGTGTCCTCTCAAATTTTTCAAAAGAAAAACTTCAACTTTTTGAGAAATAGATTTTTTTGATATCAAAATCCGTTAGGGATGGACATATCAAAGGTGTAGAGGTTAAAGCCTCTGTGTGGACAGGGATAATCTTCAAGCTGGAGGTAAACGATAATGAATACAAGACAGGATATTGAAATCACCAATCCTCAGGAAGAAGTACTTATCAAAAAGATCCGTGCTCTGCCGCCCGAAAAAATCGCCGAGGTAGAAGACTTCGTGGATTTCCTGCGCGGACGGAATGAGGATCGTCTTCTGACACAAGCAGCCGCAAAGCTTTCTGAAAACGCTTTCCGAAAGGCGTGGGATAATCCAGATGACGCAGATTACGACAGACTATGATTTTGGGGATATTGTCCTCGTTCCGTTCCCTTTCACCAACCAGACGACTACCAAAAAGCGCCTAGCTATAGTCGTTAGCTCATCTGTTTACAACCGCGAGCGAGCGGATCTCGTCCTAATGGCCGTGACGGGCCAGATAAAGTCATCAACTTATTTCGGAGATGTAACGGTTATCCAATGGAAGCAAGCCGGTCTCATTAAGCCATCCGTAATGAAACCCATCTTTACCACGGTGGAGAAAAGCCTTGTTTTGAAGAAGCTCGGGCATCTCGGACCAGAAGATCGGGCAACTCTTCAGGAGACGTTACAGGCCGTCTTTAGTGAATGACGGTCGCGTTTCAGGTAAAAGGTGGCTCTTCAGGAGTCCCTTAGGGTCCCTCTTCAGCCATTAGGTCTCACGGCAAAGACGCCCCGGTACGGTCGGTTCCTCCCTACCCCTGAGGAATAGGCTTCACATTCCACGGGGCGGGCGGGGCAGGCAAAGACCGCAATGTTCGTTATTCGTTATCCGTTATTTATCTGGTTTATCTGGTTAGTTTGGTTTATCTGGTTTATCTGGTTTTAAGGCTTTCGGCTTTCAGCTTTGAGCTTTCAGCTATCGACTACTGACTCAGAGGCTTGGTGTCTTAGTGGCCGGCCGTGAATTTTCGCCCCGATGAATTCACAAAAATCCGTGTAATCTGTGGATTAAGGTCCCGGTAATCCGCATCCGTCTGCGTCCGAAGACGTGTTGTCCAAAAAGAAATCCTTTGAGGAGCTCATCAGGCGGCATAAACTACCTCTCCATTTTTTGCATAGTCAGAAATAAGCGATGTTCCACTCTCAAATTCTTCGGGAGTCATGGTAATAATATCGAGAGGTATCATAAATTTTTTGATGGTCATTATCTCGGCCTCTTTAATCAACCCAACTCTTTCAAAAATATCTTTATTGCGAAAATCTTCCGACACAATGAGAATATCTATGTCGCTTTCACCTGTTGTTTTTCCCCTGGCCTGAGACCCGAAAAGAATAATCTTTGAGATATGTAACTTTTCCCTTAAACTGCTTTCCAGAAAATTAATTACCTTTGTAACTCTGCTCTTAGCCATTTTAACGCTCCTTTGCTTTTTTCAAGTAGCAGTCTGGCCTTGCCCTTGGTATAATCTTTCTGCATTCTCTGTAAGTCATCTGGATAGCGGGTTGGGATACTTACTCCGTTAAGAGTGGAAATGAAATCATATTGTTCTTCAGAAAGGTTAAATTTGATTTTTTCTACGAGAAAAATCAAGTTATGTGTTTTCGGTGGTATTTCATTAAGCTTCTGAGTATATAGGCCTTTCAGGGCCTTTTCTATGGCCAGATGGCACATAAAGACCGCATAGATATACCTTCTGTTGTCAAACATAATTTCGGCTGTTTTTATATCATAATCAGCTTGTTTAAACCATTCCAGCGGCTTTTTGCCCACGTGTCTCCCCTATTGGAGGGTATATGCTCCTTAAAACCAAACTCTACCATTTATACTATCACTAAGGTCAGGAAGCAATAATAAAACTGGCTTGGCGGGCACCGGGGTCACATCTTCATATGTCATTTGCTAACGACGGACGTTGTTTGATTTCACCGCAGAGCACGCAGAGAAAAAATTTTTGCCATCAAGACACCAAGACACAAAGTTAAAAAATTCGTAACAGTTTAGATTTTTGAAACGGTTATTAAGTCCGAAAGCTCCGATTGCTTCGGGGCACCGGGGTCACATCTTCATATGTCATTTGCTAACGACGGACGTTGTTTGATTTCACCGCAGAGTACGCAGAGAAAAAATTTTTGCCATCAAGACACGAAGACACAAAGTTAAAAAATTCGTATCACTTTAGCTGTTTGAAAAGAGCTAGTCGTCCAGAAAACGGCGCCTCGAAAATCCCCCTTAATCCCCCTTTTTCAAAGGGGGAATGTAGGGGGATCCCCTTTTTCAAAGGGGGAAATGTTTCTCCTCCCTTTGGAAAAGGGAGGTTGGGAGGGATTTAAGAATACTTTTTCAAACAGCTAAACTGATACGGATTTTGATTATTTGATATTGTTTCGAGATTCGTGCTTCGGATTTCGAAATTCAAAATTAATCTGACCCTTTAGTGGCTTGGTGTCTTAGTGGCTGGAGGCAGATTTTCGCGAATAAGTGCAGAAAAATATTTTCCACACTTAAGATTTTGAATCTACGTCTAAGTACGTTGACTCCTCGGTCTTTTGATGATATTTTATAAGTACTTAGAAGTTTAACCTTGCAGAAATGGTGGCTGGAGGAAAATGTAGTATGAAAACTGATTATAGAAAAAAAATATTAAATCTTACGGAGGGCTTGCCTGTTACTAAACTGAAAGAAGTGGTGGATTTTATCGGTTTCCTGAAAGCCAAAGAACAAGGATTTAGCTATAAGACAGTGAGTGACAGCGTGGAGTATGTACAAAAAATGAGGTCTGAGGATGTTAAGGGTGTAAAGTCTGGAAAGGAATTCATTGAGGAGCTTATCAGGTGGCAAGAATCAAGCTCCTTGTAGATACGGATATTTTTATAGATTATCTCAAGGGAATAAAAACGGCAAAGGCCCTCTTTAGTTACAAAGAAGTAGAAATTTATTATTCAATTCTTACCAGGAAAGAATTGCTTTCCAAGCCCGGGCTTAGAGATTCTGAAAGAAGAAGGATAATCAGGCTCCTCAGGGGGCTAAAATCTATCAAGATCGATAAAGATATCGCTGAAAAGTTCTCTTTTCTTCTGGATAGGTACGGCAATGAGCCGGTGAAGGCGTCTGATTTTATCATTGCAGCCACTGCATGGTCAAAAAACCTTCCCCTTTTAACCAGGAATACAAGACATTTTGATTATATTGAGGAAATAAGATTGAGCCCCGCTTATAAGGAGTAAAACGGCGGGTCTTCGACACAGCACGCCCCGGTACGGTCGGTTCCTCCCTACCCCTGAGGAATAGGCTTCACATTCCACGGGGCGGGCGGGGCAGGCAGAGAACGCAGAGAAAAAAATTTTGCCAACATAACAAATGCCTTACGTTTAACTTCTGGTCCAGTGCCCTTTATATTTAACATCTTGATAATTTGCGTTCACCCCGTTGAATAGGGTTCCCTTCGGGAAATTCAACGGGGTTCATCAGTAACCCCCTTTTGCTTCTTTGCCTCACGGCTTGCGCAGCGATCCGCCTCCGGCAGACTCGCAGGTAGGGAATGCTTGCCTCCTTTCCGCCTCAGGCAGATTTCCCCTTCCTGCTCGCCCTCGAAGGGTGCCCCACTGCTCCAGCAAGTCACGCTCAGGAATAAGGGCTTTCATAAAAATGTGGGGAAAGTCCACTAAATATATGTATTGACAGGGTATCTGTGTTTTGCTATGTTTAACCCGGATTTCCTGAATGGCTGCTCATTTTTATTTGGCTATGGAGGATATGTGAGCGAAATTATTAATATAATCGGCAGGCAGATCTTTGATTCCCGGGGTAACCCCACTGTAGAGGTTGATGCTTATTTGGAATCCGGCTATATGGGGCGGGCCGCTGTCCCGTCCGGGGCCTCTACTGGCAAAAAAGAGGCCCTGGAACTCCGCGATAAGATTAAAACCCAATATATGGGTAAGGGCGTTTCCAAGGCGGTCAAGAACGTCAATGAGAAAATTGCCCCGGCATTGATAGGTTTCGAGTCTTCCGAGCAGGCGCTTATCGATAAAAACATGATAGCCCTGGACGGGACAAAGAATAAGGGTAAGCTGGGCGCCAATGCCATTCTGGCCGTGTCTTTAGCAATAGCCAAGGCTACGGCAGAAGAATCAGGGATTCCGCTCTATCGCTATCTTGGCGGTGTTGCCGCCCGGCTACTGCCGGTACCTATGATGAATATTTTGAATGGCGGCGCTCATGCGGATAATAATGTGGATATCCAGGAGTTCATGATCGTACCCTGCGGGGCCTCTTCGTTTAGTGAGGCCATGCGCATGGGCGTGGAGACCTTTCATGCCCTAAAAGGGGTCTTAAAAAGTAAGGGGTATCAGACGGCCGTGGGTGACGAAGGTGGGTTTGCGCCAAACTTAAGGTCAAATGAGGAGGCCATGGAGGTTATCCTGCAAGGGATTGAGGAGGCCGGGTACAAGCCGGGGAAGGACATATATATTGCCCTGGATGCCGCAGCCAGCGAATTTTACGGCAAGGGTACCTATACGCTCCTTGCTGAGAAAAAGCCGAATAAAAATACAGACGAGATGATCGGTTTTTATGCAGACTGGCTGAAAAAATACCCGATTATTTCCATAGAGGACGGTCTGTCTGAAGATGACTGGAAGGGATGGAAGAAACTCACCGGCCAGTTAGGCGACAAGATACAACTGGTAGGTGATGATATATTCGTCACCAATACCGGCATCCTGTCCAGGGGAATACAGGAGGGCGTGGCCAACGCCATATTGATTAAGCTGAATCAGATCGGTACCCTGACCGAGACTATAGAAGCCATTCAGATGGCAGACCGGGCCGGGTATCGGTCCGTTATTTCTCACCGTTCAGGCGAGACCGAAGATGCGGTTATCGCTGATCTGTCTGTAGCTTTAAATACAGGGCAGATCAAGACCGGCGCCCCTTCGCGTTCGGAACGTGTGGCCAAATATAACCAGCTCTTACGCATCGAAGAAGAACTGGGCCCTGCTGCGCTGTTTATGGGCCGGGAAGGTTTTGCCCGGTAGGGTTTGCAAAAGATAGTAATTCTGATTATGGTGAATGTCATTAATCAATAGTCATTTGTCACTGGTAAAAGTGATCGATCTGCCCAAGTTAACTAATGACCAATGACGTTGCCTATGGTTTTTGACAAAGTGATAGGTTTACACTCCGGGAGGTTATTTTTATGACCCTGACTAAGGCTGATCTTGTCAATCATATTTATGAAAAAAACAAACTTCGCAAGGCTGAGGCCATACTGGCCATGGAAGCCTTATTGGAAATAATCAAGACCTCCCTGGCTGGTAATGAGAGCGTGCTTATCAGCGGTTTTGGTAAATTTAACGTCAAGAACAAGAAGGAAAGAAGGGGCAGAAACCCTCAGACCGGCGAGGAATTAATGCTGTCCCCCCGGCGGGTAGTCACGTTTAAGCCTTCCAGCATCCTCCGGCAAAGAATAAATAATAAGAAAATATAGGAAGCCTTTTGCAAAATTCTTATGATCGGATTATCGTCATTCCGGCGAAGGCCGGAATCCAGTAACTCCGATCATGCCTCCAGTCATGCCCCAGGCAGATTCGCCCGCCTACGGCGCATCTTCGAGCGGGGCAAACCAGATTAAGACACTCTTAGACACCGGTGCCTGCCTTGGACTCCGATCCGGGGTTCACCGATGTGACGAATTTTGCAAGAGCCTCATAGGAATGACGAGATCGCTATTTTAAGATAAAAGAGGCGGCTTTCTCGTGTGGAAGTCTGTCTCTGATTCAAAGTTGTAGGCGACCTGTAATATCTTTTCCTCCGCAAAGTGGTTTCCAAGTAATTGAATCCCGATAGGCAGGCCTTCCGCGCTGAACCCGCACGGCACAGAGATGGCGGGCAACCCGGCCAGGTTGGCCGGTATAGTAAAAATATCAGATAGATACATCTGGAGGGGATCGTTGACCTTTTCCCCGATTTTAAAGGGAGGTGTAGGCGTAACCGGCGTTAATATGACCTCGCACCGGTCAAAGCCCTTCTTAAAGTCTTCTATAATGAGGGTGCGTACCTGGGAGGCCTTCTTGTAATAGGCTTCGTAGTAACCGGAGGAGAGGGCATAGGTGCCGAGCATGATACGACGTTTTACCTCGGCTCCAAAACCCCCTGACCGGGTCTTTTCATACATCTCCAGGAGTTCTTTGGCCTTGTCGTACCGGTAGCCGTATTTTACACCATCGTAGCGGGCCAGGTTGGAACTGGCCTCAGCCGGGGCAATTACATAGTAGATGGCCACCGCATATTCGGTGTGGGGAAGAGATAATTCTACAATCTCTGCCCCAAGCCTGGAAAGCACCTCTATAGCATTGCGCACGGATTTTTCAACATCAGGGGATAAGCCGGGGCCGAAGTATTCTTTGGGGATGCCAATCTTAATTCCTTTAACTCCCTTGACCAGCGCCTTTGTATAGTCCACTTGCGGACGGGGGGCCGAGGTTGAATCCAGGGGATCATGGCCATGAACGGCATTTAGGACCAGGGCGCAGTCAGTGACGTCCTTGGTGAGCGGCCCGATCTGATCCAGCGACGAGGCAAAGGCAACCAGCCCGTAACGCGATACCGTACCGTAGGTGGGCTTTAATCCAACCACACCGCAATGCGCTGCCGGCTGCCGGATGGAGCCGCCGGTGTCAGACCCCAGGGAGGCTATGCACTCATCTGCGGCCACGGCGGCTGCCGAACCGCCGCTTGATCCGCCCGGTATGTAGTCGAGATGCCAGGGGTTTCTGGTTATGTGGAAGGCCGAGTTTTCCGTGGACGAACCCATGGCGAATTCATCCATATTTAATTTACCGAGCAATACAGCTCCGGCCTCTTTTAGTCTTCTGATTACCGTAGCGTCATAGATGGGGACAAAGTCCTTCAAGATATATGAACCACACGTGGTGCGTATGCCTTCCGTACAGATAACATCTTTTATAGATACGGGGATGCCGGTCAACGGTCCGCCCTCGCCCTTTTGCAGGATGCGGTCGGCTTCTCTGGCCTGTTCCAGGGCCGCTTCCGGTGTAAGTGTAATATAGGCGTGAACCTTATGATCGATCTCTTCTATGCGTGCCAGGACAGACTCGGTTATCTCAACCGAGGTAACGTCTTTTTTGAGTAATAATTCTCTTAAGGCGTGGATGGTCAGGGCATAGAGCTGCATGGCAGGACCTCAGATGACACGGGGCACAGTGAATGATCCGTCTGCCTTTGCCGGGGCGTTGGCCAGGCTTTTTTCGTTAGGCACGGATGGCCGAACCGCATCTTCCCGGAAGGCATTGGTGATGGCCAGGGCATGGTGTGTGGGCTCGACATGTGCCGTGTCCAGTTCGTTTAATTTATCCATGTAAGTCAATATCTGGTTCAGTTGATTCGTAAATAGCTCGATATCTTCATTGGAAAAAGAAAGCCTGGCCAGCTTGGCCACATGCCGTACATCCTCGCGACTGATCTTCACGTTTTTACCTCGCTTTACTATTTAGTGTTCATCCGGAAACTACCAAATCCCCCCATCCCCCCCTTTGCTAAAAGGGGGGAAAAATATTGAAATCCCCCTTTGGAAAAGGGGGATACAGGGGGATTTTCGGATGGGACCTATTTAAACGCCCGGAGGCGTAAATCCAAGCTAATTGTTCGCAAGAGGCAAGCCATTGTCTAATAACATATCCTAATATATTTCACAAGATTCGAGTTTAACCCAAGGGACTTCGGATAGCTTCTCACCTTTTGTCCTTTTTCCCCTTTATCTATCTCCAGAATGCATCGGCGTTTGATTAAATGAGTTTATCAGTTTAGCTGTTTGAAAGAGTATTCTTAAATCCCTCCCAACCTCCCTTTTTCAAAGGGAGGAGAAAACACTTCCCCCTTTGGAAAAGGGAGGAGAAAACACTTCCCCCTTTGGAAAAGGGGGATTGAGGGGGATTTTATCCCTTATAACGCCTTGCTTAGGCATACCTTTTAAAAAACCAAAGTGTTACAAATGGGGTTATTTAAGCCACCGGTTATTGGGGTACTCGATAGCAAGCTGCTTTAATAATTCCGGAGGGGCCATATACCCAACTTCGAGCATCTTCTGTGCGCATTTTCTGGCCTGCTGGATATTGCCCTGACGGAGGGAAGTGCGGGCCATCATGTAATTAGTCCACCAGGATCCCGGCGCCAACTCCCGGCCTTTTTGGGCGCATTCATCGGCCAGGGCCCACTTTTTGTGGCATTCAGAGAGGTAATAGAGGTAGTATAGATAATCACCGACTATCTCCTGCTTACTTAGATTTTTAAAAAAATAGGGACTTTCCCACGCCCCCCACCTCCGCACATAGTTGCTATTTCCATATCTCAGGCCCCGCCATCTATTGGTAGCCTCCAGGTTAAACCGGTCCCGGCCATCGTCGTAGCGGACGAACATGTGGAACTCGCCGATGTTAGGACAGGGGATGCCGACCGCGTAAAGCGGCAGCCCTAATCGTTCTCCCAGGGCAAGGCAGAGGAGGCTGAAGCCAAAACAGTTCGTCCTTTTATTCTCCAGTATATATGGAAGAGATACTATCTTTTCTTCGAGCTTTCCGCTTTGGTAGCAAAAACCTGAACACGTTATTTTGTCCAGCATGCAGCCGATCAGTGTCCTGGCGTCGTTTCTGCTCCATTTCTTCATATCCTTTCTGATATCACTAGCGATGGCCTCCATCTGGCGGATTATTTGAGCCTTGTTGATTTTCTCGCCGAACAATCGAGGATAGACCTCCATATCGTAACCGAGGAGATTTGCTGCCAGGTCCAACCGGTCATCGTATCGGTAATGAATTAAATCCTTGCTCCGGGAGGAAGATCGGGGAGTAAATAGGATAGGGTCATTTGGTTGGGTTCTTCTTGGCGCTTTGGCCGGCTCGTGTGCGGGAAAATCTTTAGTCTCTACCCTGTCCTGTAATCCTTCGGGAATAGTGGCGGGGTTATCCGTGAAACAGGTAACGCCGTTTTCATCGACGTATTTGTAGGTGTCTCCGGCTGCCGGAACCACATGGCCCAGCAGAATCATGATAAGAACGAGGACAGCGCTTATATGAATATCTGGCGGTTTCATCTCTGTTTTGATTATTACTCCGGCAATTAAAGAGCCTAAATCCCCCCTCACCCCCCTTTAGAAAAGGGGGGATGGGGGGATTTAGGCAAGGTTATGTATTTAAATGCCGTTGTAATAGTATCGGTAAGCAAAGATTTTTTGTGAAACACACATGCCGACAGATCGGCACAAAGAACGATGAAAATGTCATTCCTGCGAAAGCAGGAATCCAGAAACTAAAAGACTGGATTCCGTGTCAAGCACGGAATGACAGATAAAAGGTATTTTCAAGTGAAAAATTGGTATAATGAATTATGGATTTGAAAAACCTTATAGCCTTATCAGTTATAATCTTCTGGCCAGTGACTCCGCTTTTCTGGATCCCGGTTCATCTCCTGACAGGCCTCTTCAGGAAACTGGGGCTGCTGACCCTGATCTTTCCGATCATTGTCTGGCTACCCGTAGCTTATGGTCTTTATTCAATAAAGGAACATCTCCTTTCCTACCCCCTTTTGATGCCAGCATTTCTGAGCTATCCGGGCTGGATTTTATTTATCTCTGGGCTGCTCCTTCATGTCCTGACCGGTATATATCTGAGGTTTGGACTCATTGGAATCCCGGAATTTTCAGACAAGATGAAAATACACCTGGTGAAAAAGGGTCCCTTCGCCATAGTAAGACATCCTACCTACCTGGCGCACAGCATGATCTTTCTGGGGGCCTTCGTGATCACAGGCGTCCTGACCGTGGGTTTAATAACCATCCTTGATTTTTTCACGGTTCAGATGGTTATCATCCCCCTCGAGGAAAAAGAATTGGAAAGACGTTTCGGTGACGAATATCTGGAATATAAGAAGAAGGTCCCGAAATTTTTCCCGAAATTTCCGCTGCCTTGCATTCTCTGAAATTATGATAAGAATTTCAACGATGCCAAACTATGACGCCTTGGAGGGTGCTCCTATAGTGGGAGGAGTCGCATGCATCCCTCTGCCTATCCGCCGATACGTGACTCCTCTAGCGGAGCATGGCTGGAGCTGCTGGGGAACAGGACTAATCTAGTGTAGTGCGCTATAAGTTCCGTTACTTTAATTGTCATTCCGGGCTTGACCCGGAATCTAGTCTTTTTGTCTTTCTGGATTCCTGCTTTCGCAGGAATGACGGTTTTTGTTACCAGAATACCAGAATATATGTTGCGCTATTTATAGCGTACTACACTAGAGCTTAAATATAATAGGGCTTGCTTTGCATTGCCGTGACATAAGCCCTTGACAGCGCCACAAATAGCGCCTATGTATTTAGTGTTCATCCGGAAACTACTGTTTTTTCCCTCTCCCCTGGCGCCTGCCTGTGCGTTGCACGCAGACAGGGGAGAGGGTTAGGATGAGGGGGATAACCTAGCGATTTTCCTATCAGTTCACCCTCCCCCAACCCCCCTCCCGTCGAGGGAGGGGGGAGTTTTTAGGGGTTTCCGGCTTCCTGTCTGCGTGCGATGCACAGGCAGGCACGCTTTCAGCGATCAGCTATCAGCAAAAACCCATGACAAACAACACATTAAGCTGAACGCTGATAGCTGAGTGCTGATAGCCCTGTTTGCGTCAGACTATGCGCCTCGTCCGATAACAAAGGCCGGTTACACGTTCAGGTCGCAGTGCTCAGCCCGCCACGGACGGCTCCGGCGTTTCGGCTTACTATCTTAGGAGGCTTATCCTGAAAGAAAGGTGCAAGGCAAATGACCAACTCATAGATGAGCTGGCACAACTGCGCAAAAGAGTTGCCGAATTGGAGGCATCGGGGGGGGGCAAGCCCGGACTTCGGGTTATCTATTAAAAGACTGTGCCTTCGCCGAACTGGTCAAGCTGGCCATCCGTGACGGACTGATCTCTGCCTGAAGCCTTCCTATATATCTAATATTTTTTCTAACCACAAATTTAGCCAATTAGAAGCCATTATTCATTACTTTTACCTATTATCTTATAGGCGCATATAGCCGTAAGTTGTAAGATAAAGACTCTATGCTTCGTTTGAAGAAAGCGATATACGGATTTGGACATAAGTATCCTCCTGGTAGACGACCATACCATTGTACGTGAAGGTATTCGCGCCCTGCTGGAAAAACGGCCGGATATGAAAGTGCTCGGCGAAGCAGACAACGGGAGGACGGCCGTGCGTCTGGCCCGGGAACTGCGGCCGGACGTGATCCTCATGGATGTAGCCATGCCTGGTCTGAACGGCATCGAGGCCACCCGCCAGATCATGAACGAGGCACCGGACGTCAAGGTACTGGCCTTGTCCATCCATTCCGACCGGCGGCTTGTCCTGGGGATGCTAAAGGCCGGCGCCTCGGGCTACTTGTTAAAGGACTGCACCTTCGCCGAACTTATCCGCGCCGTTAAATGCGTAAAAGACAACCAGACCTACCTGTCCCCCACCATAGCCCATATCGTGGTCAAGGACTATCTGCATAAGATGTCGGAAGCAGAATTTTCGATTTTTTCGGCCCTGACCAACCGGGAGCGCGAGGTAGCACAGCTTATGGCAGAGGGTAAAACCACAAAGCAAATCGCTTCCGCCCTGCACGTGAGCACAAAGACGGTCGAGACCCACCGCCAGCAGATCATGAAAAAATTAAAAATCCACAGCATAGCCGAGCTGGTCAAACTGGCCATCCGCGAAGGCCTGATTTCTGCCTGAGCCCGCCCTACACTTAATATCTAAGGAAGGTCTGATTAATACCCATTTGTGCCGTCATTGCGAGGAGCGTAGCGACGAAGCAATCTCTAACTACTCGATTTGTCTGAAGAATAGATTGCTTCGCTTCGCTCGCAATGACATTTCAGATAATTAATCAGAGTTTCCTTAGATTTTTTACGAGTTTATCAACCTTAAATTCAGATATATCGAAGCCAGAATTCAGTAAGTTACCCTATTATGTTATGAGTTCATACATCCGTAACTAAGACAATAAGGAAGGGAGGCAGGCCTGTCTGCGTGTACGCACAGGCAGGCGTATAACCCTGACCAACAAAATTAAGGAGGATAAAGGTATGCCTACCAAGAGTAAGAGCAAGGTTAAAAAGGTTGGAACCAATGATACACTGGTAAGGGAGCTTAACGAGGCCAAGGCCAGGGCCAAGCAATGCGAAAATATCGTGGCCGCAATAGCCGCACCCATGTTTGTAACCGATAAGGACCTGGTCATTACCTCCATAAATGATGCGGCCCTCAAGGCCATGGGGTATGCCCGGGATGAGGTGGTCGGGAAGATGACCTGCGCCCAGTTCTCCAGGACGCCGCTGTGCGGCACGGCCCAGTGCACGATAAAGAACTGCATGCGCACCGGTGAGGTAATCAACGGCGAGACGGTGGCCGAGACGCGGGATGGCCGGAAAGTGCCTATCCAGGCGGCCTGTTCGGCCCTGTTTGACGAACAGGGCAAGCCCTACGGCGGCATGGAGGTTATTATAGATCGGTCTGAGGCAGTCCGCGCCAAGTGGGAGACGGATAACATCCTTAAATCCATCGCCGCACCCATGTTCGTGACCGATAAGGATCTGGTTATCACCTCCATAAATGATGCGGCCCTAAAGGCCATGGGGTATGCCCGGGATGAGGTGGTCGGGAAGATGACCTGCGCTCAGCTTTCCAAGACCCCCCTTTGCGGCACTAACCAATGTACGCTCAAGAACTGCATGCGCACCGGTGAGGTAATCAACGGCGAGACGGTGGCCGAGAGCAGGGACGGGAGGAAGATACCCATCCAGGCGGCCTGTTCGGCCCTCTTTGACGAACAGGGCAAGCCCTATGGCGGTATAGAGGTGATCATCGACATAACAGAGGTCAAACGTCTCCAGAAAGAGGCCGATGAGCAGCGGGAATACCTGGAAAGACAGGTGGCCATACTCGTGGAAAACCTGGATAAGTTTAGTAATGGAGATCTTACCATCGAACCGAAAGCCGAACGGGATGATGAGGTAGGTCGGCTCGTTGACAGTCTTAACAGGACTGTTGTGCGGTTGAGAGAGATCGTCGGCCAGATAAGGGATGCAGCCGATAATGTGGCCTCCGGCAGTCAGCAGACCAGCAGCGGGGCGGAACAACTCTCGCAGGGGGCGAACGAGCAGGCGGCTTCCATTGAGGAGGTCTCCAGCTCCATGGAAGAGATGAACAGCACGGTGACGCAAAACGCGGACAACGCCAAACAGACGGCCTCTATTGCCGAAAAGGCCGCCGGCAATGCCCAGGAAAGCGGTAAGGCCGTGGCCGAAGCGGTCGGAGCCATGAAGCAGATTGCAGAAAAAATATCCATTATTGAAGAAATCGCCCGGCAGACCAATCTCCTGGCTTTAAATGCAGCCATTGAAGCGGCCCGGGCCGGGGAACATGGCCGGGGCTTTGCCGTGGTGGCGGCAGAGGTGCGGAAACTGGCCGAGCGCAGTCAGACCGCGGCCCAGGAGATCGCCAACCTCTCCGGCAGCAGCGTCCAGGTGGCCGAACGTGCCGGCGCTCTGGTGGCCGAGCTGGTTCCCAATATACAGAAGACCGCCGAGCTGGTTCAAGAGATAAACGCCTCCAGCACCGAACAGGCCAGCGGCGTTGAACAGGTGACCCAGGCTATCCAGCAACTGGATCAGGTGGTGCAGCAGAATGCCAGCGCGGCGGAAGAGATGTCGTCCACCGCCGAGGAGCTTTCCGCCCAGGCCGAAAACCTCCTGGAAACTATCGGATTTTTCAAGCTGGACGGGCATAATGAACGTACTATGAAAAAACCGGACGCCGGGCGTATTTCTCAGCCTCGCAGCCCGGAAAGAAAAAAACCGGCGCCGGCAATAAAATCCGCCTTACATAAGGCAGATATCAAACCGGCCAGAGCGCATAAATCGACCGGGATAGACCTGAAAATGAAAGACAAGGATATATCCGACCAGGAATTCGAAAGATTTTAGCCCAAAAGGAGACTTAGTCATGGCTGATATTAGACAGTACCTTACATTCGTCTTAGGTGGAGAAAACTTTGCGCTCGAGACCTCAAGGGTGAAAGAGGTCCTTGAATATACCACCATTACCCGGATTCCGCGCATGCCGGAATTTCTCTGCGGCGTGATAAACTTAAGGGGCAACGTAGTTCCGGTCATGGATATGCGTTTAAAGCTGGGGATGCCCCCGGCCAAGCGAACGGTTGATACCTGCATCGTGATCGTTGAGGTGGCGCTTGATGATGAATCGGCCACCATAGGGTGTCTGGTGGACTCGGTCAAGGAAGTCCTGGAGATAGCGGCCAATGAAATCGAACCCCCTCCCAGGATGGGGATGCGCCTTGGAACGGATTTTATCCAGGGCATGGCCAGACAGGGCGAGAGTTTTATTATCATCCTGGACATCAACCGGATAATCGCGGCTGAAGATATAATGCTGCTTCAGGGCGCGGCCGATAATCAGACCGGTTCTGCGATAAGGAATCCCATCGAGGATGCTAGCGCAGAAATGAGAACAGGACTGTGAGTGATGTCAATCGGCCGTACATCAGCGGAACCATAGCAGGATGCATACACCCTTTCCTCCTGGCATGTGTGTATGCATCCTGATTAGCAAAATCCCTCACAGAATCCCCCCATCCGCCTTGGCGGACTGCGGAGACTTGTTAAGTAACACCATATTAATTTTTGTGTTACCAATCCCCTCTGAGGCCTGTCATGAAGATTCGATCCATAATGTGGAACAGCCATATCCCGATGCTGGTGCGTTCGGCCAGGAAATTAGATTTTCTCGACCTCAGGGCCTTTTCCTCCAAGACCCTGGAAAACGACCCCTCCAAATTAGAAGAGGCCCTGAGAGGGCTTAGGGAAGCCGATGTCATCTTGCTCTATCGCTCTTCAGAAGGCTTCTGGGATACGGTTGAAGAACAATTAAAAGAGATAGGTCAAAAAGTCCCCGTGGTCTGCATCAGCTATGATCCGTCATTCTGGTACCTCTCCACGGTCAGGCCCGAGGTGGTGAGTTCCTGCTACAGTTACGTCACCATCGGAGGGGAAGAAAATTTTGTAAATATGCTCTGTTATCTCGCCAAAGAAGCGGGCGGAATGGATGTACGGCATGAGCCACCTCAGGAGGTCCCCTGGGAGGGGCTTTACCATCCCCGGGCCGGAAGATATTTCAGGACGGTTGAGGATTATCTCGCCTGGTACAAACCAAAGGATAGACCGGGCGTAGGCATACTGTTTTCCCGCTTTTACTGGGTAAATGATAACCTGGAAGTCGAGAATACCCTGATCGAGGCGTTGGAAAAACAGGATTTAAACGTGATCCCCGTGTTTTCATACAGTGTTAAGGATGAGAACCTGGGCGCCAAGGGAAGCGGAGAGGTGGTCAGAGAGGTTTTTCTGACCGGAGAGGAGACATTAAGGGTGCAGGCCCTGGTCAAGTTACAGAACTTTTTTCTGGGTAAGGTGCGGGGAGATGATCTATCTAATGCCGGGGATACGCCTTCCGGCGTGGAGATACTCAAGGCGCTGGATGTGCCTGTGTTTCAGCCGATCACGGCCTATTCCAAGGATATAGAGGAATGGGAGAAAGATGCGCAGGGATTGAGCACGGATATCGGCTGGTCAGTGGCGCTGCCGGAGTTCGAGGGAGTTATAGAGCCGGTCATCATCGGGGCGGCGAAGAGGTCCGGCGATGAAGAAAGCGGAGTGACTGTGGAACAGCGGGCCGCCATACGGGAGAGGTGCGGCCGTTTGGCCAGGCGGGTGAAAAAGTGGATCGAATTAAGACAGAAGCCGGTCTCCCGAAGAAGGGTCGCCTTCATCCTTCATAATAACACATGTGATTGTGATAAAGAGGAAGAAGGACGTTCATCCGGAGGGCAGGGGGAAGGGGAGCAGGAAGAACGGGGGGCAGGGCGCTCTTCTTTGGAAACGGTCTTTCCCACAGGCGCGCCCTTCCGGGTCAGGCCTATACAGGTGGAAAAAGACCGGGTAGTCCGTAAGGGTTCGGGTCGGAGAAGCCGGACCGAGACATCCACGAAGGCGGGTCGGTATGTCAGGAGTACCTTGAGGCACAAAGACGCGGATTTCGCCCTTGACGCCACGATCCGGGCAGCCGCCCCTTATCAGAGAGAAAGGGGAAGGAGTGGCCGTCGCCATTGAAAAGAGCGACATCAGGGGAAGGAGAAGAGAGAAGAAGATCGGAAATTTTATCGTTTTTGTGGTGGATGCCAGCGGCTCTATGGGTGCGGGGAAACGCATGATCGCAACCAAAGGGGCCATCCTCTTCCCTCCTTATGGATGCCTATCAGAAAAGAGACCGGGTGGCTATGGTAGCCTTTAAAGGAGACCGGGCGGAGGTGCTCCTGCCTCCGACCAACAGTATCGAGCTTACCTATAAACTCCTGGAAGAGCTGCCGACCGGCGGGAAGACCCCTTTGTCACATGGCATAACCTTGGGATATGGGGTCATTGAGAGTTATTTCCATAAGGACTCAAATATTTATCCCTTGTTTATTTTGATCTCTGACGGCAAGGCCAATGTAAGCCTGTATGGTGGGAAACCGGTTACGGAGTCTATGGAGATAGCCGGTGTGATACGGGATGATTCACGTATCCGGAGTGTGGTGATCGATGTGGAGCAAGCGGGCATGATTTCGTTTGGTCTGGCCTGTCAACTCTCGGTCCGGATGGGGGCGCGGTATTTTAAGATCGATGACCTCAAGGCAAATGCCCTGCTCGAGGCTATCCAGGATGACTTGTTTCAATAGCCGGACATTCAGTGCTATTTTGCTTTAATCCACAACAACCTGGCCACATTAGGTCCTGGATTTTTCCATTGACTCGGCATCTCTGCGGTCAGATAGATCACATCCCCGGTGCGGACAGTGTAGGTAGTGTTGTTGAGAACCATTTCTAATTTGCCTGAAAGGACATAGCCTATCTCTTCGCCTTTATGAAGGAAAAAATGGGCAGGAAGCTCCTGGTGGGGCTCTATTTCAATGATATAGGGTTCCATGCTGCCGTGAAAATCCGGAGGCGTTAAAAGTTTACCTTGGACCGATCCAGTAGGGACATCTTCAAACCCTGCGTCCACAGCCTCAGCAGCCGGGAAGATGATCTGTTTTCCTGATCTTGAGGATGGTTGTAATAGTGAACCGACATCAACTGAAAGGACCTCGGCCATCTTCAGAAGGGCTGGCAGTGAGGGATAAATAATGTCGGCCTCTACCTGGGAGATAGTGCTGGGAGTAACTCCCACGAGTTTCGCAAGTTCAGCCTGAGACAGGCCCCGTTTCATCCGGAGTTCTTTGACGCGAGAGCCCAGGTTGATCCCATTGGCCCCTTGTTTTTGCCTGTCAAATGTAATGGTGAAACCTTTTGTCCAGTAGCGGTAAGGTTCATGCATATCCGCTGTGCTGCGACCCTCGGCCTTTAGAATGGTCAGGGTTGTGGTGCCTCTTTTTATAGAAAGATCGATGGCCACCTGGGCAATTTGATTGATCTGGGCCCTGAGTTGGGATGAGTGAGCCAGCTTTTCCATTATCCAGTAGGCTATAGTGTTCAGTTCATAGAGGCGGGGGCAGGAATGGGAATAAAACTTCTGTGCGGCCTCTTCCCCTCCCCAGAGTTCTTGCATGCCCGTGATACTTTCAAATACGAGACGGACATCTCCGCTTAAAGCCTCATGGAGCCCGTAGAGGGCTTCTATTACATAGTCCATGTCTCCCGGCTTTTCCACCCTCCTGATATGGCAGAGGCGTTCGGGATCAGGTTCTTCGTAGAATTTCATGAAGACGGGGGTGGAGGCCCCCTTACCGCAGGTGAAGGCGTCAAGGATAGTAAGATTCGGGCTGTCCGCCAGAGGACCCAGTTTATCCAGGAGGTTCCTGGGGGAGCGGTCAAAGGTAACATAAATTACCGGCTTATGATTGGATAGTGATGCCTGAAGAAAATTAAGACAAAAGACCGATGCCAGGCTGCCGGAATGGTCATACCAGACCACGTTATCACCGATGAAAAGACCGCCGAGCAGGCGGTCCAGGTGGCTTACTCCAGAACTAACAGACGCCTTTTTGCGCACCAACAGAACCTTTCTTCTGGTTTTGTATCAGTTTAGCTGTTTGGAAAAGTATTTTAAAATCCCTCCCAACCTCCCTTTTCCAAAGGGAGGAAAAACACTTCCCCCTTTGAAAAAGGGGGATCAAGGGGGATTTTCGAGGTGCCGTTTT
>JBFMAZ010000065.1:0-9292 GCA_040755415.1 Thermodesulfobacteriota bacterium
GAAAACGGCGCCTCGAAAATCCCCCTTAATCCCCCTTTTTCAAAGGGGGAAATGTTTCTCCTCCCTTTGGAAAAGGGAGGTTGGGAGGGATTTTAAAATACTTTTTCAAACAGCTAAACTGATACACAAATTCTAACTACTGTTCATCTGAAAACTGCCAAATCCCCCCCCATGCCCCCCTTTGCTAAAGGGGGGGAAAATATTGAAATCCCCCTTTGGAAAAGGGGGATACAGGGGGATTTTCGAATGAACCCTAGCCGCTTGTCTGGCTTTTAATAAGTTCTTCAACAACCGATGGATCGGCCAGGGTGCTGATGTCGCCCAATTGGTCGAATTTGCCCTGGGCAATATTTTTTAAAATACGGCGCATAATTTTTCCGCTCCGGGTCTTGGGCAGTACATCGACGAACTGTATTTTTTCCGGAGCGGCTATAGGGCCGATCTTTTTACGTACGTGTTCTATCAGCTCGTTTTGAAGATTCTCTCTTCGGATTATTCCCTTTTTCAAGATGACAAAGGCATAGATAGCCTGGCCTTTTATCTCATGCGGGTATCCCACCACCGCTGCCTCCGCCACATCCGGGCAGGAGACTAAGGCGCTTTCAATCTCGGCAGTGCCCAGCCTGTGGCCGGAGACATTAATAACATCATCGATGCGGCCTGTAATCCAGAAATATCCGTCCTCGTCCCGTCTGGCCCCATCGCCGGTGAAATACAGGCCCGGAAACTGGGAAAAATATGTCTCTTTGAATCGCTCCGGGTGGCCATAGACGGTGTACATCATACCCGGCCAGGTTTTTTTGATAACGAGGAATCCGTCTTTGTTTGCCGGACATTCCCGGCCGTCGGCATCAATGACCGCAGCATCCACCCCAAAGAAGGGGAGGACGGCTGATCCAGGCTTAAGAGGCGTAGCCCCGGGAAAAGGCGAGATCAATGCCCCGCCGGTCTCGGTTTGCCACCAGGTATCCACTATGGGGCAGCGCCCCTGGCCGATGACCCGATGGTACCAGAGCCAGGCCTCCGGATTGATAACTTCACCTACACTCCCCAGAAGACGCAGGCTGCTTAGATCATGCTTCTCAGGCCATGATTCTCCCTCTCTAGCCAGGGCCCGGATCAGGGTTGGTGCGGTGTAGAAGACGCTGACCCGGTGCTTTTCTACTACTTCCCACAGGCGATCGGGGGCCGGATAGGTAGGTGTCCCCTCGAATAAAACACTGGTGGCCCCGGCAGCCAGAGGTCCATAAACGATATAACTATGGCCGGTGATCCATCCGATATCCGCTGTGCACCAGAAGGTATCCTCCTCATGAATATCAAAAATCCATTTCAAGGTCTCAAGTGCGTAAAGCAGATAGCCGCCTGTAGTATGCAGCACTCCTTTGGGTTTACCGGTGCTCCCTGATGTGTAAAGTATGAAAAGCGGATCCTCTGCATCCATTATCTCGGGCTTGCATACAGGAGAAATATCCGGGGCGGTCATCTCATCATCCCATAGACTATCCCGGCCTGGAACCATGTCTATAGGGATGCCCCCCCTCCGGCAGACAATACAGGATTCGACCTCAGGACATTCGGCCAGGGCTACGTCTGCATTATTTTTTAGTTCTATTACCTTTTCTCCCCGGAAAGAGCCGTCTGCCGTGATGAGCAGCTTAGCCTGTTCGTCATTGATGCGGTCGCGTAAGGATTCGGCGCTGAATCCGGCAAAGATGACCGTATGGATAGCGCCAATACGGCTGGCAGCCAGCATACTGATAGGCAGCTCCGGTATCATGGGCAGGTAGATGGCAATGCGGTCACCTTTTTTTATACCTTTCTTTTTCAGGACATTGGCAAACTTACAGACCAGGTAATGAAGGTGCTGGTAAGTAAGGGTCTGCTCCCGTCCCCGTTCTCCTTCATAGATGAGGGCCGCTTTATTTCTTCGGAATGAGTCTAAATGCCGGTCCAGGCAGTTATAGGAGGCGTTCAGCTTGCCGCCTGTAAACCAGCTTACCCGGGGTTCGTTAAAATCAGCCTCAAAGACCTTGTCCCACTTCCTGAACCAGGTAAGGTCTTCTGCCATCTCGCTCCAGAACCCTTCCGGGTCGCGCAGGGAACGCCCGTACATCTTTTTGTAGTCTTCCAGACTCCTTAAGCGCGCCTTTTGCCTGAATTCAACCGGAGGCTCAAAAATCTTTTCTTGCTTCATAACGGGGTCGGTGAGCGCCGTCATCATTAACGCATGACTGACACAACCTTATAGCCATGCCTCTCCAGTGACTTAACAATCGGCTCCGGATCGCACTTCTGAAGACGAATATACTGCAACTTTTTCCGGGGAGATTGGTTCACTATACCTATGCTTATAATTTCGCTGTTATTTTCTTTGATTATGCGTGAGATTTCTTCTATGGACCCCTCCTCACCTTTTAATTCCAGATCAATCCGGGAGCTGGCCTTTAAAAGCCCCATCATCTCGATAAAAGCAGCGAGGATGTCGGTAGTGGTGATTATGCCTACCAGTTTTTTATTTTCAACTACAGGCAGACAGCCGATCTTATGGCCATGTATCAGGCTGGCTGCCAATTCAACATTGGCCTGGGGTTCTATGGTTATCGGGTTGATAACCATGGCATCCTGGACCGAGATATTTTCTACCATCGACAGGAAAAAGAACTGACGCAGGCTGCCTTCCGTGACCAGGCCCACCATGGAACTCTTATCATTTTCCTCTACGACGGGCAGGTGGCGGATAGAATGTTTTTTCATAAGCTTCAGGGCCTCCTGAACCGTAGCTCCTTTACCTATAGTGATAACCTTTTTGATCATCCAGTTTTTGACTTTCACGGTTGTTATCCCTTTTTGCTGATGGCCGACTACTGAATACCTGTATCGATACTAACATATAAGAAGGAGTGAAGTAAATACCTTCCTCCCGCCCCATCGCTCATCACCCATTACTCTTCTTCTGACTTGTGAATTCTGTCTTCTTTCTCCTGTCTTCTGGTGAAAATAATCCTCTGTAGTGTTGTAACATGAGTAATTAAGGCCAGGATAAAGATAGCGTATGGTAAAAGGTCAAAGATGGCGCCGGCAGCTAATATAATTACCCGTTCCGGCCTTTCCGCTATCCCCACCGAGCAGCGCGGGATAATTAACTCCGCCCTGGCCCGAACGTAAGGAATAAGGGCCGTTCCAGACATGGCCATAAGCGTCCAGAGAAGGAGTGTCTTTTGTCCGCTGCTCCCATAATAGTAAGCAATACCAGCCAGGATGCCCAGATCCACGTACCGGTCTAATACCGAATCCAGAAAACCGCCAAAACGAGTGACCTTACCTTGCGTTCTGGCCAGGGCGCCGTCAAGTATGTCAAAAAGACCGGAGACGAGTAGTATCAGTCCGCCCCACAGGCCCTGGCCCTGGCCAAAAAGAATCGTGGCCGGGATGGCCACCACCACACTGGTTATGGTCAGAAAGTTGGGACTGATACCCAGGCGGTGGATATGAGATAAAAGGCCGCTTAGTAACAGATCAAGTTTATGGCCAAGGTTATGGCTGAGCATGCAATCCGGCGCTCACATTCCATACGGAAGAACTGCCCGCCTGAGGCGGATGATTTTTGATTATGCGGGACAGGTTAGCAGAAAAAGGCTGAAAGTCAAGAATGTCAAAAGTTCTATAAAAAACCACAGAGATGGGAAATTCGAAATCCGAAGTACGAAACTCGAAACAAATTCAAATGACCAAATAAGGGCAATGACCAAAACGAAAAATCGAAGAGATTGCTGATGACGTTTCGAACATTTGATATTTGGATTTCTGATTTGTTTCGGATTTCGTATTTCGATATTCGGATTTGGTTGCGGCTATGCCGCGCTGTGTCCTCTGTGGTTGAGTTTTTCACAAAACTATCTCTCCGGGAAAGAGAAAAAAACATGACATTATTCTGCCTTGACAGTAATCTGTTTGGGTTTTACCTCTTCCTTCTTGGGCAATGTAATCTTGAGAACCCCCTTTTTATAGCTAGCCTTGATCTCTTCGCTTTTAACCGGAACAGGGAGCCGTATAGAGCGGGAAAATGCCCCGTAACAAGATTCGATACGGTGGAAGTTTTCTCCTTTTTCTTCCTTTTCTTGTCTCTTTTCTCCCTTAATAGTGAGGACATCGCCTGACAACGAGATGTCAATATCCTTGGCCTCCATCCCCGGAACTTCAGCCTTGACGATGATGTTATCTTTCGTTTCGGAGACATCGAGTGAAGGGCTCCATTCCCTGGATATGGGTTCGAGTTCGGGTCCGCGGGCGAAAAAGGTATCCCATATGCGATCCATTTCTCGCCGTAGGTCACTCAATTCTTTAAATGGTTTCCAAGGGGTCAATTCAAACATATATACACCTCCTGTCCATTTGTCGTTTCCTCCCCTTCCCGGAGAGAAATATTGAGGCTCCAATCATAATGATCTCGTAAAAAATCTCTTAAATTCCCTCTCCCTTGACGGGAGAGGGTTGGGGTGAGGGTGAAAATAGCGATGTTTTAAAAAGTTACGTTTCCCCCTCCCCTTAATCCCCTCCCGCCAGGGGAGGGGAGTTTCGATTTTTGACGAAAGCTTTAATTAATATGTTAAGGTCTCGCAGATTCGCAGTCAACTGGTTTCTAAGAGTTGACAAAAGCCGGGGAAAAGCCTTGACGCCATAGGAGGGGCATGTTAACTATGGCCGTCAGTTTTTGGCTTTTGGATATAGACCGGTCCCGCATGGGGCGGTTCCCGGTTCATGTTTTCTATAAGGAGGAATATCGGTGGCCTGCATAAAGCCCTTCCGTGGGCTCAGATACGACCCTAAAAAGATTGGTGATATGGAAAAGGTAATGACACCGCCTTATGATGTCATATCGCCTGAGCAGCAGGAGGCCTTCTACGATAAGAGCCCGTATAATGTAGTGCGTCTGGACTTCGGAAAGAATTTAGAAGGCGATGGTGCGAAACATAACCGCTATACCCGGGCCGCTGAAGACTTTAAGGCCTGGCAGAAGGCGGCTGTGCTTGTCCGTGATGAGCGGCCGGCTGTCTATTTGTACCATGTTACCTACACCCTGGATGATAGCCATGTCTTTACCCGTAAGGGTTTTCTCTGTCTGGTAAGATTGGAGGATTTTTCGGCCGGTATAGTCAGGCCCCATGAAAAGACCTTTCCTAAGGTTACTACCGACCGTCTTAAACTGATGGAGCACTGCTCGGCCAATTTCAGCCCGGTGTTTTCCCTTTATTCGGATACCGAGAATACCGTCACGGAGATACTTGGAAGGCATAAAAAAGAGCCTTCTCTTGCCTCTTTTTATGACTGGGCAGGCCTAAAGCACGAGATGTGGGCCGTTACGGACCCCAGGGCCATAACCAGGGTCCAAAAAATCTTAGATAAAGAGCCCCTTTTCATCGCTGACGGGCATCACCGCTATACCACGGCCCTTGAGTATCGCCGGATAATGCAGGAGAGATATCCGGAGTACGGGGAGCAGCAGGCATTTAACCATATCATGATGTACCTCTGCAGTATGGAAGACAAGGGGCTTGTAATACTCCCGACCCACCGCCTGGTCACCCGCGAGAAAGGCCTTTCATGGCAGGATTTCAAGAAGAAGGCCGTAAGCTATTTTGACGTGGAGAAAATTCCTCTTAATAGCCAGGATTATACGGGCCGGGCCGGGGAGGTCCGCCGTGCCCTGGAGAAGGCCGGCCGGGACAGGCGGCAGGCTATCGGCCTTTATACCGGTTCCCATGACCATTTTCATCTCCTAGGTTTAAAGAAGGAAACGAGGCAGGAGGTCTTTGGCAGAGCGGTGCCTGCCCCGCTCCAGGAACTGGATGTCTTTGTATTGACTGAGCTTGTTCTGGGCCGGGTCCTGGGATTGGCAAACACAAATAAAGACAACGCCTCTGGAGACAGGGTGAGTTACTATCATAACGCCCGCGAGGCCATGGAAAAAGCGGCCAGGGGCGATAAGGCCTGGGCCTTCCTGCTTAACCCTACCCCTATTGAACAGGTAAAAAATGTGGCCACGGCCGGCCTGGTTATGCCGCATAAGTCAACTTATTTCTATCCAAAGGTACTGACCGGGCTGGTCATTAATAAGATCGTCCCTGATGAGGAGGTGTAAGGTTTATACCCGCAGATAGAGAGGCCTTCTGTGCCCCTGAAGAGACCTTAGATACCCTCTTTCATGGGAAAATCAGGGTCGTCCAAAAAAAATCTGGTTACCGCTTTTCCATTGATGCCGTAATCCTTGCCCATTTCCCGAACTTCAAAGATAGAGATATTGTTGTAGATATTGGCTGTGGCTGCGGGGTTATCCCGCTTATTATTGCCTACCGCAGGCCGCAGGTCCGCCTTTTTGGTCTGGAGCTGCAGGAGGAGCTCTTTAACCTGGCCAGGCGTAATGTAATCGCAAACGGCCTTGAAGATCGCATTACAGTACAGCAGGGCGATTTAAAAAATCCGGGGGGTATATTCCCGGCCGCAGGTGCGGATTGGGTGATCAGTAATCCGCCCTATGGCCGATCATCATCCGGCCGTTTGAACCCAAAAGAAGAGAAGGCCCTGGCCCGGCATGAAATCGCCGCCTCACTCTTGGACGTCCTCAAGGCGGCGCGTTATTTCCTGAAACCGCGCGGCCGGGCCGCCATTATATATCCCGCCCGGCGCACGGCCGGCCTCATAAGCGCCATGCGGGAGACCGGGCTGGAGCCAAAGCGCTTACAGGTAGTGTATTCTTATCCGGGGGATGAGGGAAGATTTGTCCTGGTGGAGGCGGTCAAAGATGGCGGCGAAGAGTTAAAAATCCTGCCGCCATTTTTCATCTACGATCAGGCCCGGAGATACTCGCCTGAGATGCGGCATCTTTATGAGGACCGGGCGGGGAAAGGGTAAACCGGATATCCTTGATTAGGGGCGAGCCAAGTCTGGCGTTAAGGTTGTCGCGGATTATTTCCTTGGACATCTGCAGATGGTGCATCCACATGGGGTCTGAGACACCGACCCAGAGACACCCCTGCTTGAAACTCTTAGGCTGGGCCTGCCGGGCTACCACATTGCCTACTGCCTCGTCCCAGCAATCCCAGACACTATAGACCCTGAAACGTTCCTCCCAGTTTTTTTCGCGGACTATCTTTTTAAGGATGTCGCCGATAGAAGATATGGTCATGGTTAGTTATGGCCGGCGGGGGCGGCCTGTTTGGCCCGTTTTGCCCTTTTTAGATTTTCGCTGGCCTTCGTATAGAATTTAGGCGATAGCTCGATGGCCTTTTCAAAGGCCTTGATGGCCTCCTCATATATCCCGTGGGTAAGATATATGTATCCCATGTTGTTATAGGCAACCGCCTCCTCTTCGCCCTTTTTAAAGGCGCCGAGGGCCTCTTCGTATCTTCCGGCCTTACTCAGGGCCAGGGCCAGGTTGTTATAAACCTTCCTCTTTGAGGGCTCTATCTTTAATGCCTCTACAAAGGCCTCGATGGCCTTTCCATATTCACCCTTCAGGTAATGGGATAGTCCGAGGTTATTATATAACAGGCCCTTATCCGGCTGAAGGGCAATGGCCGCCCGGTAATGATTTATGGCAGCCTCAAACTGCTGCCCGAGATTATATACTATACCCAAAAGGTTATGGGCCTGCCATAGCCGATCATTGAGCCTAATGGCGGACAATAAGTTCTCTTTGGCACTCTGGTAATCACCCATCTTAAAGTACGCAAACCCCAGGCCCTCGTAGGCCAGGGCATAGCCGGGGTCTTTTTTTAGTATCTCCTTAAACTCTTTCCCGGCCTCGTTGGGAAGTCCCTTCTTTAAAAAAAGGCATCCGATCTTGTAACGGACGCTACTGTTACCCTGCTCTAAGTTCAGGGCCTTGTCATACTGGGTAAAGGCCATATCCATGTTGTCCTGCTGGAGATAATGGTCTCCCAGGCCTTCATATTCATGGGCCGTCATGTCCGGGAACTTACCGGCATCCGGGACCCCGGCAGACTCCTGGGCACGTTGTCTCTCTATTAGCTTCTTGTATTCCCCCTGTACCGGCATATTAGGCGGGGCGTTACGGGTGGCGCAACCTGAAGAAAAGATACCCAAGAAGATAAGAGTGTAGAAAGTAATTACTGAGCTTGATTCCTTCATGGCCGCTGTGGATACCTGGCAAATAGCCTGTCATACAAGAACGTAAGCTTTATCTCGTTAGAATTCACTGATCCAGCCGTCTGAGTATTACATCTGTTCCGGCCATGCTGAACTGGAAACCGGGCATCTACCAGATTCTTGCCCGTTACCTTGTTCTCTTTTGATGTTATAAGGTTATTTTCTGTCTCCGTGTCTTTCACCGGTGTTTGGACGGCCCTGGCGAGCATTCTGCTCCTATCGGCGCCCTTCTCAGCCTTTGTAAGGGAGGGGTCCATGGCCAGAGCCAAGGCATAGTGCTGGGCCGCCTTGTCAAAGAGGCCTTTACGGTAACAGAACTGGGCCAGGTTATAATGGGCCCTGGCCTCACCCCCGGCCAGTTTAAATTCGGCCAGGGCCAGATCAAACAGGCCTTTCCTGGCATAGGCCAGCCCTAAATTATTGTGATATTGTTTATTGTCGTTAAGCTCGACGGCCTTCTTAAGGGCGGTAATGGCCTCATCCATCTCTCCTCGAAGCAGGTGGGAATAGCCGAGGTTATTGTACACATAATCCAGTTCCGGCCTTAGGCTCAGTGCAAGCCTGTAAAATTCTATGGCCTTGGAAGAATCCCCAACCCGGTCATAGGAGACCCCTATTCCGTTGTAGGCCTCGACAAAGCGGTGGTCAGCAAGGATGGCCTTTCTGAATTCTTCTATGGCCGCCCTGTGCTTCCCTGCTGACTGATAATATTTTCCGAGGAGATAGTGCGAACAGGGATTGCCACGGCCTGGCTTAAGGTTAGAGACAAAGCGCTTTACATCCTCATCAGTAAAGGCCCTGGTTAGGGTTGGCCCTGGCTTGCTCGCTTTCCAGAATTGGAGCCGGCTGACCATATCTTTAAGGCTGGTACAGCCGGTCAGGAGGAGACAGAGACATAACCCCATAGTTACGGCGGCTTTTACTTTCATGGTCCTTCCCTCATCCGATAGGCGAGACGCCTGTCCTACGGTCCTAATAAGTTCAAAGTTCAAAGTTTGTATCAGTTTAGCTGTTTGAAAAGAGCTAGTCGTCCAGAAAACGGCACCTTAAAAATCCCCCTTAATCCCCCTTTTTCAAAGGGGGAGTGTTTCTCCTCCCTTTGAAAAAGGGAGGCTGGGAGGGA
>JBFMAZ010000066.1:0-9144 GCA_040755415.1 Thermodesulfobacteriota bacterium
ACAAGCACAATGAACTGGAGGTTTGAAAACTGAATGAAAGGAACATTCGAAAAGCTATCAGACTCAACATAAAAAAACGGGAATTATAATTGTCGTTGAACGGGAAAAATAGTTGACGTTAATCAAATCACGGAGCAAAGAGTTTTTGTGGTAAGGTAATAATAAGAGGGCCTTGTAAGGTCACCCCTTGAGTCATTGCAATAAGTCCGCCTGTGCGGAAAAGAGGGGATATACGAGGAGAGTAATGTCCACAGAGTTGAAAAGCCACGATAGCCATCTCGTCGGGGTTATATCCGATACGCATGGCCTCCTTCGGCCTGAGGTAATCAAGGCTTTTGAAGGTATTGATCTGATCGTCCATGCCGGAGATATCGGCCCGGAGGAGGTACTGAAGGTGCTTCAAGGAGTTGCCCCGGTTGTTGCCGTGCGCGGCAATATGGACAGGTTCGGCTGGGCGGGAAAGCTTTCTAAGACAGAAGTAGTTGCAGTCGGAGAGGCCCTGTTATACGTGCTCCATGATGTAGGTGAACTCGATCTGGACCCGGCTGCGGCTGGTTTCAGCGCTGTGATAAGCGGCCATTCCCACCGGCCGTGGATAGAAAAGCAAAATGGCGTACTCTTTTTAAATCCAGGTAGTGCGGGACCGTGTCGATCCACATTACCGGCTTCGGTGGCTTTGCTTCGTGTAGAGGGGAAATCATTGGGTGCGCAGTTGATTGCGTTGAGGTGAGATTTCCTTCAGGCTATAACCTGTAACCACAGGTACGCCTTCTAGCCTGCCTTCTCTATAAGCTTTGAGTCTCCGCTCAGCTTCATCGGCCCAGATATCATCGAGTCCCCTATCCGGCTCGTCTAAACTCTTTAGCAATCCTTCGATAACCAGAAACCTCTCTTCCGGCTTGAGTTTCAAAGCTTTCTCCAGTACGTCTTTAATATTCATAACTACTCCTCCTTTTGGAAAACATAACGTATTTAGGGGACATAACGTATTTATTTTGGGAGTAACCCTAAAGACCGTGCCCGTATCGGCCTTTATGGCCTTTCTTATTCTCTTGGGGAGAACAAGCTGACCCTTGGAGGAGAGCTTGGCCAACGGCATATTCTTACTCCTAAAATTATTCTTACTTGAAAGTAACGTAAGCTATTGCTTGGGGGGGCTGTCAAGACATATCTTGGAAATTGTATTTGGACTTGGATGTCTTGATTAAATAGAAAATTTTTCTCTGCGTTCTTTGCGGTGAAGCAGGACTGACGTCCGAAGAGAAAGTTTTTCACAACGTTATTAGCCGGATGAATCCCTTTTAGCCAAGTACTATCAGCAGCAAAGTCTCTCACAAGGAAGGTGATAAAACTCGCGAATCTGCTCGATCGGAACCCTTCTGTCCAGGAAAGAGCAAAGTGCATCATCAAGCACAATGTTCTCAGACATAACTTGCGGAAATGGGCGCTTCTGTCTAAATAAAAAACTGTAAAGGTGCTTGTTTCTTGCTCTATATCTTTCTTCTAAACCATGCAAGTTTAATCGCCTACCACAGGCTGGGAAATTCTGAACTCGAGGATAAGGTTTTTCATCCCCAAGATATTCAAACAAGAGGATATTGTCGTAAAAGGACTGATGTTTAGGGTTGATAGCGATACAAAAATCATCAATGTCCTTATTCTTCGCATAAAAATATACGAGCTTAACCAGGTTCAAGAACATAAACATCCCCTTACCCTTTAAAATATTGTGCACTGCTAATCCGGAAAGCTCTGCTATTTTTCTCCCATAATATCTTAAGAAGTCGAGCTCGATATTATAAATTGCATCCATGGGCAGCCCAAACACCGAGTCTGGTATAAGGGTAAGGGTCATTAATACTGCATTATCCTTCTTGGCAACAAATGTCCGTGTTTCAGGAAGCATGTTATAGATCCCCACACGCATTTCAGAAGGATGAGGGGCAAAAAAGCCCTTCGCCACATATGCCTTGTAAACCATTCTATATGATTGCTCCAATTCATCCTGGCTATCAGCTACTTTGAATTCTATGGCATCAGCACTAACCTGAGATTCTGTGGAAACGTTTTGGTTTAAGATCTCTAAGGACATCATAGCGCAACCCCTCGTACGTAAATCATTAGTACGACCAGCGGTCACTATAGCAAACAATGCAAAATAGTGAAACTATTTTCCCTTAAAGTGGAAAAATTTTTCACACTACAAGTTGTTATCATCGAGCTCGTCATTTCGCCGAATACATATACAGCGAATCTGAGCTGCAATAAGGATGCCGTGTTCATAATGCAGTGATTATGCGTCATTTTCGATTATCTACCTCATTATTAATTGCACCTAACATGTTGCAATATTTGTACATCTTACATACGCTACAAGAAAATGACGCTATATCCGTGACTTATACTTACAAAATATTGAACGCTGACTCATTCACTATCGGTAACCCGAGGAAGCTCGATTATCAACGTTTCTCGCAAAGGGCAAGATTTACAGGAGGCTGCGCAGGAGAGAGTATCTTAGTAACGTCATAATCAGGATAACATTTCTTGATGTAGGCCAGTTTTTTATCGTCGATCCCCATCAAAATATCGGTCTTTTCTACAAAAAAATACCGTATATCCTCCAGGGACATCCTGAGTCCACCTGTGGGAAATGCCTTTCCCCAGTCCGATTCATCGCCATTATTGGCCGTGAAAAAAAAGGTATAAAGGTCACAGTCAAAATCCTCCATATTATAGACATCCGCAAATCGTGCATGCGCTGTGCGGAGGTCCATGCGCTCTAAAATGGCCGGCGCATCCTTTACTGATGGGAAGTATCTCAACTCTCCGATCGGCTCAAACAATAGTATATCCTCATAGAAACGGGTGTGTTTAGGGTTTACGGCAATACAGATATCATCGGCCTGCGCATATTGGGCATATGCATAAACCACCTTAAAGAGAAGCATGAAGATATTACTGCACTTAAACTCCTTTACGGTAACCAGCGAAGACCCCTCTGATATCAACCGGCCTTTGTTCCTCAAGGCATCCAACTCTTTCTTATATATCTCATCAGACGGCAGCTCCAGAGGTGAATCGATAATCAGTGTTGCTGTAGCGGCTACCCTCCCCTCATATCGGGCAGTAAATACCCGGGTCGAGGGCAATATGTTTTGGATCTTCAGTCTCATTGTCGAAGAATCCGGATCCATGTAACCCAGTTCTACGTATCTATCATGTGCCAGAGAAAAGGCCTCGATCCATTCTTCCCGTGAGGTGGCGGTTTTAATCCGGTAATCAAGGGATTGCCCTACTTCGGTAAGCCGGGACCGCCTCAGCCTTATGGCCCTGCGCCTCTCCGGGAGATATTTTTTTTCTCTGAGAATTCCAGCGTTTCCTATTTCCATTGGTGAATTCTCTGGCCCCTTTATTTTTTCCGCCGTTCTACTCATCGGTAATGGTCTCGACTTTGATAAATCATTTTTAGGAGATCAGAATTTTCCTTATCAATCTTTTGATCAAAATTGACTTAACAAAAAAGGCAATTCCCCGGGTATGGATTAAATCACGAGGCGGGACATTTTGGACTTTATACTTTTCGGCCAACTTAAGAAACTGTGCGACCTCTGAATTGCCTACAGGCAACACCTCCATACCTAATATCAAGATATCTTGATAGATAGTGACATCCACATCCCAGTTGTTGCAAACGCTCACTCAGATGTCAGAACAAAAGAAATTGTGGATTATCGAAAGCCGAAGGGCAGCATGGCGCCGGAATCGGAAGTTCGCATAGAAATCCGATATCCGTTATCCAATTTTTTAAAGAATGTGTCCGATAAATCGATGGAAGTCATTTAGGTGTTTCTTGAAGATGCCAAAGACAGCAGCGTCATCGATCTTTTCATAATGATGGACCAGGAGGTTTCTAAAAGCGGCCATCTTCTCGTAAACCGGTCCTTCCTCCGCCGGCAAGATACCTTCCTCGATGAGCGGCACGTGCCCGAGATTTCTGCTCACTTCATAGATTTGCTTCGCATCGTAGGCCACGTTCTGTCAGTGGGTTAAGAAAGAAGGTAATGAATGGGTAATGTCCCTTTTTGAGCAATATCCTATAAAGGATTTTACAGTTAAGAATGACTAAAAAAGATTAAAAGGCTAAAGCCTTAATTCCGGACTTAACCCTTCAGGGTTTTATAAGTTTAGGCCGCTGGCCTGATCTTCTTTATGCAGCCAATTTCATTTAATAAGCATCACCCCGCGGCAATATTGCATAAACATAGACAATCTTCTTTTCTTTCTCTGGCGTAAAAAGAAGCCTCCAATCTCCAACTCTCAGACGATAATCCCCCTGAAGCTGCCCTGTTAAGGTTCTAACATTGTGGTGTAATAAGGGATTTTCCTCTCGTTCCAATTCCTTTAGGGCCTTCTTAATCCTGTTTCTCGTCTTTTTGTCCAGCTTTAGATAATGCTTTTCGGCTGTGGGCTTAACCTCAATCTTCCAGCTCATGGAGAGTCTTCCCTTTAATTCCTTTAGTTACTTCTTCTTTCCCTTTCTTGATCATTTCTACCCATTCTGGTCTGGAAAGTAGGTCAAGGGTCTCCTTATGCCTTTCAACATACTCATCTATAAGCTCCGAGAGTATCTCCTTTATCTCTTTTTTTTCCACGCTTGCAATAATCTTGAGAACATCCCTTTTATCTTCTGGTATACGGACTGTAGCCGTTGGCATAATTCACCTCCTAACGCTTATTATAGTAAAGGCACTATATAAATTTACATATTCACCCTCCTTTTCATCCCCTCCCGGCAAGGGAGGGGAATAATTGATAGTCCCCTCTCCCCTTGCGGGAGAGGGTTAGGGTGAGGGGTATATAAACTTATTTTTTGCTTTCACTATAGTATAATAAGCGATTAAGGGATTTGTGTCAATTTGTTCCTAAATAGTACCAAAAATGTTGGTTAGTAAGTGTCCCCAAACCGACTGATCAACTGATTTATTTCTTCTGGTTTTTCTTCCTGGGGGTTATGCCCGCAGTTTGGAATAATTTTAACGACTGCATTTTTGATGTCCTGCCCGAACCTCTCCGCCATTTTTACCGGTAACGCCTTGTCCTCTCCGCCCCAAATAACCAGGGCAGGCTGAGATATGTTTCTGATTTCTTCTGTCATATCAAAATCATATTGACGAAGCTCCAATGCTGCCTGGCTGGCCCCCCGCACATAATACGGCCGCATCCAGCCTTCCACTTCTTCTTCAGTTACCAAGTCAGGGTTAAAAAATACTCTTTCTTTCAAAATCCTTGCAAAGGTACCCTTATCACAGGCAGCCAAAATTAGCCGCCCTACGCCTGGTACCCTTAACAACCATTCCACAAAAGAAGATTCAGGGGGATAACTGGTGCTATCGATCAAAACCAACTTCTCCACCCGGTCCGGATACGCGAGAGCCAGATCCAGGACAATACCGTCTCCCCAGGAGTGTCCCACAAAAACCGCTTTATCGACTTTTATAGCATCCATAAAATCCAGTACAAACCGCCTGAAATCTCCCCGGCCATATCTCCCATCCGCTGGCTTATCGGAATAACCATATCCTTTTAAGTCCAAAGCAATTACATCAAAGTGTGCCGCCAGCGCATCTATATTTTTACGCCAGACAAAGGATGAAGAAAATACGCCGTGAATGAGAACAAGAGGCTTCCCTTTACCCTTTCGGATGTAGTGGACGTTCACGTCGCCCACTCTTACGAACACACCTTCGCTTGCCAATTGCTGACCGGTATATTGTTCTCTAGAGTTGATCCGGTAAGAAGACCATAGAAAAAGGGATACCGTAATCAGACAAAAGATTAAGAGACCTGCAAGGATAATTCTCTTCACTTTACGTATCGGGAATCAGGTATTTCTGTTCAGAAGACAGTGGTTAAACCTTGTATCAGATTTATCCAGGAATGCCAGACAAGGTCTAACCTATTGCCCGAACCTTATCAGGTGCTACTCTAATGATTTCTTTAATGTCAGCAAAATGTTTATCGGCCGTAATAATATGGTTGATTCCGCTACTAACCATTACAGCCGTATGGATTAAATCACGGGGCGGGACATTTTGGACTTTATACTTTTCGGCCAACTTAAGAAACTGCGTGACCTCTGTATTGCCTACAGGCAACACCTCCATGCCTAATATCAAGATATCCTGACAGATAGAAATTCCCACATCCCACTGGCCGGTCATGGCGTATCGATAAATTATCTCCTGAAAGACTTCCGTATCGATTACTGGAATTCCATAATGTGCTATAGATTCTCTCTTGGCGATGCTAAAAATTATCCTGGTACACGCCTCTTTCAGGGGGTGATTTTTCCCTCTGGCATACATAAAAATATTTGTATCTACAAATACCTTTCTCTTCATCCGCCATGAGCCTTTGCGATTATCTTCTCTATCTCGGCCCATTCCATAAAATCCTCCTCAGGGGCAGTAAGTCTCTTTGCCGCCTCGAGCCTTTCATCTTCTGTGGACCGCTTAAGGACCATTTCGTCTATGGCTTTGCGTATAATTTCGCCTACCGATATATGTTCCTTTCGGGCGATCTCTTTAAGTTGTCGATACTTCTCAGGTTCAAATAAAACCATTGCTTTTTTTGTTAAAGGCATCTCTGCAAGCCTCCTCAGATGTTATGGCATATAAGTATATAGATACTTATCATGATAATATAGTGGCTGTCAAGGCTCGTTTATCGGTAGATTCGCCTAAGGAGAACCAGACCGATCAGACCGGTGCTAATTTTTCCCCCTTGACGCAAAGGATAATTTGTAATAGTTTGTAATACAAAAGCCGAGGGGTGATGAATTATGAGAACTGTAATTTCTGTCAGCCTTCCAGAAGAAATGGCTTCAAAACTTAATAAGATCGCAAAAGAAAGCGGTATGGCAAAGAGTGAAATTATAAAGGAATCGCTGCGGGCTTATTTATGGGAAGACCGTTTTAAAAAGCTTAAAAAGAACTTGGTTCGAAAGGCAAAACGGGCCGGGATTGTTACGGATGAAGACGTTTTTAAGGCGGTATCTTGAAAGCCCTTTTTGATACCAATGTCTTGATTTCAGCCTTCCTGACAGATGGATTGTGCTCAAAGTTGCTTTCAAGGGCAAACAAGCGAGAGTTTAAGTTATACACCTGTCCTTTTATCCTGGTCGAATTTGAGGAAAAGCTCCATAAACGATTTTCTGTAAGCAGATCAGAGATAAAGGAAGCCCTGACCCTTATTAAAGAACTATCTCTCGTCATAGATCCTGGCGAGGGTAATGTCCAGGTGAAGGGCGACTGCCGGGATAGCAGCGACGACTCGATACTGGCTTGTGCCCTGGCTGCAAAGGCGGACCTTCTGGTCACTGGCGATAAAGATTTGCTCACGATCGGGATATATCAAGGGATAAGGATTATAACTCCAAGGGACTTTGAATTGCTTTTTGATGACGGATGAGAGTTGGAATCAAAAGTATTCAGTCGAGATATAACGCTCAATAATATCTGCCGCTGTTTTTTCGGCACCCAAGCAGGTTAGTTTTAGGCTGGGGCGAGGATTGTGTTGTAACGAAATCAGGCTGGTGACGATCTTATCATGCGCCTTGGCTGGTAAACGTTCCAATTCCTTTTCTGCAGATCTTTTTAAGTTAACGACGTAAGACACTTACACAGCCTTTTTTTCTGCAAGGTATTCATCCAGGCTGCGTGAAGGCTCTCTGCGCCGTTTGTCAAGGATGGCGATATCAATCAGGTCTTCAACAAATTCTTTATCTCTGAGTAGCCTTTCAATTACAGCCTCTCTCTCTTTCTTTGGTAAGGCGCGAAAAGCTGTGAAAAACACCTCTGACATCGCTTCCGCTTTAGCCATGATTCTTTCCTCCTACCCGAAGGCAAATTTTTAAATTGTGCCAGGTTGGATTTTAAAATACCATAAAAATGATCCTGGGGGAAGAGACATTTCCGTGCGCTGGATATATTAAGCCTCTCCCAAAAGCAAAGGGCGGGGATATTCCCCGCCCTTCTTTTCTACTTCTGGATTCTGACTTCTAACCCATCTTCCGCAGTTCACAAATTGAAGTGACGTGATTACAGATAGTTGAGATTCAAATCAAGCGATTTTCTGCACTACATTTTCTATAATTTTTGGTCTGTTCGGGAGCAGCGCTTTCATTCTTTGAAGGAGCACTTTCAGTTCTTTCGGCGGGTTGGCGACAACCCGGAGCCTGATGATTTTTTCTCTCGTCGGCAAGAGGACATCGAGAGATTTTATGTCCCTCATTCCCTCTAGCAGCCTTCTGGGTGCAGTGCCGAGTCCCGAGGCTTTCATCCACTGTTGTAGCGTTCGCATCATGGCCAGTGAAAGGAAGCAAACCAGTATGTGAGCTTGGGTTCTCTCCTTTTTCTGATGATATATCGGCCTCATTCCCAGGTCGTGTTTGGTTGTACGGAAGGCATCTTCCACTTCGGTTAGCTGGATGTAAGTGTTCCACAGCGTCTTGGGATCGGCCTCTGGCCAGTTGGTGCGCAGAAGATAGTTGCCGCTGGTTTCCAGGAGCTGACGGTAACGATCCTCGTTTTTTTCAAGTGTCATCTTGAGCCGTTTTTCTTTTTCCGTCCCGGTTTCCGTTATGGTGACGGTAAAAAGCGAAGCGGCACGGCTATTTCTTTCCTGAAGACGCCCGATTTGCCGTTCCGCTTTTTGTCTATCCTTTAATTTGCCGGTTTCTATACGTGCCGCCATTTTTTTCAGGCCGGCCTCCATGTTGCCGACAAAGCGGTTCAGGATGGCGTTTTCCTTTTCCTTGCGACCCTGCGACCTGCACAGGACAAAGGTGTCACCTTTCTCTTCATGAGCAGGGCAGAGCCTTACTTCAACGCCAGGCTGCACTTCTTCCCAGTCCTGACGGAGCAGTTCCTGTTCGAACTTTTTCAGCAAGGATTTAGGGGTGCCGACGAGATATCTGGCTCCTTTCTGGCGCATATAGTCAAGGTTGTCTTCACTTGTCAGCGGTAATCTGAATATGCATCAGATCTGGCAACATGAAAATGCCGGTCTTCTTCCCAAAATGCTCAATCAATACTGTTCTTCTCTTCTTCGTATTCTTGTAAGTATTTGAGTTCACAGGGT
>JBFMAZ010000067.1:0-15895 GCA_040755415.1 Thermodesulfobacteriota bacterium
ACCGACGTTATCGCACTCGTCAACGTCGTCTTCCCATGATCTATATGCCCTATCGTCCCTATGTTCACATGCGGCTTCTTACGCTCAAACTTCTTCTTCCCCATCTCCAAACCCTCCTTAAATTTAACGGCCGGGTAAAAACTGTCCCCCCATAATCAACCCTACATCGCGGCTGCCTTTCGCATAATCTCTTCGCCCAAGGAAACGGGAACCGGTTCATAGTGTGAAAATTGCATAGTAAATGTCGCCCGGCCCTGGGTTCTTGAACGCAGATCCGTGGCATAACCAAACATCTGCTCTAGCGGAACCTTAGCCGACGCGATCTGGATACCCGGTCTGGTCTCCAGGCCGATTAATTTACCCCTTCTTCCATTGATATCTCCGATTACTTCACCAATGAATTCCTCCGGGGTAACCACTTCCAAAGACATAATAGGTTCTAGCAGTACCGGCTCCGCCCTTCTGGCGGACTCCTTAAAAGCCATTGAGGCAGCAATGCTAAAAGCCATCTCTGAGGAATCAACCTCATGATACGAACCGTCTATCAGGATTACTCTGATGTCGGTCATCGGGTAGCCGGCCAATACACCAACCTCGGCCGCCCCCCTGGTTCCTTTTTCCACGGCCGGTATATACTCCCTCGGTATCACACCACCTTTAATGGCATCTACAAATTCAATACCCTTCCCCGGCTCAAGCGGCTCTATATCCAGCCAGACATGGCCATATTGTCCACGCCCGCCGCTCTGTCTGACAAATTTTCCTTCGGCCCGGGCCTTCCTCTTAATTGTCTCTTTATAGGCCACGTGAGGCTGTCCCACTTTGGCATCAACCTTGAATTCTCTTACTAAGCGGTCAACAATAATCTCCAGATGCAACTCTCCCATCCCGGATATGATGGTCTGCCCGGTCTCCTCATCCGTTCGAACCTTAAAAGAGGGGTCTTCCAGGGCGATCTTGGCTAATGATAGGCCCAGCTTGTCCTGATCCGCTTTGGACTTAGGTTCAATAGCCACAGATATCACTGGCAGAGGGATATCCATGGCCTCCAACTGTATAGGCGCCCCTTCGTCACAAAGGGTATCTCCGGTAGAAACATCCCGTAAACCGACAACGGCCGCTATATCTCCGGCAAAGACTTCCTTAATTTCTTCCCTCTTATTGGCATGCATCTTGACCAGCCGGCCGACTCTTTCCTTTTTCTTTTTCGTAGCATTATACACACTGCTACCAGAGGCCAGCGAACCGGAATATACACGCAGGAAGGTCAGGTTACCAATAAAGGGATCGGCCATAATCTTGAAGGCCAGCGCGGCAAAGGGTGCGTCATCTGCTGCCGGCCGTTCTTCTTCTGCACCTTTATCATTCAAACCCCTGACCGGAGGTATATCCGTTGGGGCCGGCAGGTAATCAACAATGGTATCCAAAAGCAACTGGACACCCCTATTCTTGAAAGCAGAACCGCATAAAACCGGCACAGCCCTCAAGGATAAGGTTGCCTTACGCAAGGTAGAACGAATATCTTCCGGGGAGATATCCTCTCCGCCGAGATATTTTTCCATAAACCCGTCATCTACATCCGCCAACCCTTCTAACAACTGTTCCCGATAGGTCGAGGCCTCTTCTTCAAGCTCCGGAGGGATATCTTCTACATGATATTTCGCCCCCAGCGTCGAGTCATCCCATATTACTGCCTTCATCCCCAGAAGATCGATGACGCCTCTAAAGCCCTCCTCCACTCCGAGAGGGATCTGAACAGCCACAGGATTGGCGCCGAGTCGATTTCGCATCATGTCTAAGCAACGGTTAAAATCTGCACCGACTCGGTCCATTTTATTGATAAAGGCAAGGCGGGGTACCTTATAGCGATCAGCCTGTCGCCACACCGTTTCCGATTGCGGCTCGACGCCACCCACCGCACAAAAAACAGCTACCGCCCCATCCAATACCCGGAGCGATCGCTCCACCTCTACTGTAAAGTCGACATGGCCGGGGGTATCAATAAGGTTTATGCGATGTCCTTTCCAGAAACAGGTTGTTGCTGCCGAGGTAATGGTAATGCCACGTTCCTGTTCCTGCTCCATCCAGTCCATAACCGCAGTACCATCATGCACTTCACCGATCTTATAAGACACGCCTGTATAATAAAGGATGCGTTCTGTCGTAGTAGTCTTACCGGCGTCAATGTGCGCCATGATGCCGATATTCCGTGTCTTTTCTAATGAAACAAGACGTGGCAATTTTTCCCCTCTTCTAAACCTATTCTCTCTAATCTATTATCAAAGAAACCGGAAATTACTCCGCTTTAACTCTGATTACCAACGATAATGGGCAAAAGCCTTGTTAGCTTCAGCCATCTTGTGTGTATCTTCCTTTTTCTTTATCGATGACCCGCGGTTATTATAGGCATCGATTAATTCTGCCGCCAGTTTTTCCTCCATGGACTTCTCTGTCCGTGCATTTGCATAGCTGATTATCCAGCGGATAGCTAGGGCCACCCTTCTATTCGGCCGTACCTCTACCGGAACCTGGTACGTGGCACCGCCTACGCGGCGAGACTTAACTTCGATTACCGGTTTTACATGTTCCAGGGCAGCATTAAACACCTCTTCGGGATTCTTACCCACCCGATCATGTATAATATCCATAGCACGATAGAGTATATGCCGGGAAACACTCTTTTTACCCCGCTGCATAATCCGGTTGATAAATTTTGCTACCAGTTCACTATTGTATTTTGGATCCGGGGCAATCTCCCGCCTTATAACTACTTTCCTTCTGGGCATACCTACCTCTTATCTGTTATTTCACCCGATTATTTGGGCCTCTTAGCACCGTACTTGGAGCGCCCCTTTTTCCTATCCTGTACGCCTAGTGTATCTAACGCACCCCGGACGATATGATAACGTACGCCCGGCAGATCCTTAACGCGTCCTCCGCGTATCAGCACCACAGAATGTTCCTGCAAATTATGGCCTACCCCAGGAATATAGGAAGTTGCTTCTATTCCATTTGTTAAACGCACCCTGGCTACTTTGCGCAAGGCAGAATTTGGTTTTTTGGGCGTCGTAGTATAGACACGCACACATACCCCCCTTTTCTGTGGACACTCTCTTAACGCGGGGGCAGAACTCTTTCTTTTAACCTTTTTCCGGCTACTGCGAACCAGTTGATTAACTGTAGGCATTAGATTCTCCGACCCATGATTTTTTGTATCGCTTTCGAATCCAAAAGTTATCTTTTTACCCGTTTACCGGCCTTCTGTCAAGACTTTTTTGCCCAACAGATAAAAACCACCGGTCTCATTTACTATTGTTTTTTCCCGCCAGTCCTAGCTCTCTTTCTGGGCCTCGGCATAGTAAACTATACCTGTTCCGGCCGGGATAAGGCGACCCATGATGACATTTTCTTTTAACCCGCGGAGGTAATCTACTTTACCCGCTATAGCTGCGTCCGTGAGAACCTTGGTAGTCTCCTGGAAGGAGGCTGCAGATATAAAGCTCTCTGTGCTCAAAGAAGCCTTTGTAATACCCAGAAGTAACGGTTCCGCCACTGCCGGCTGGGCACCCCGGGCCAAAATCTTCTCGTTTTCTTCCTCAAACAGGTATCGCTCCACCTGCTCACCCAGCATAAAGCTGCTGTCTCCCGTTTCTTTGATCTTTACACGACGCAGCATCTGACGCACGATGACTTCAATATGCTTGTCATTGATCTTAACACCCTGCAATCGGTAGACTTCCTGTACCTCATCAACCAGATAGCGCGCTAGCTCCTTAATCCCCAGGACCCGAAGGATATCGTGGGGATTAGCGGAACCATCCATAAGGGCTTCTCCGGCCCGAATAAAATCACCTTCATGGACGCTGATGTGTTTGCCCTTGGCAATAAGATATTCCTTAGGCTCTCCAACGTCAGGCTTTACTACGACCCTTCGCTTACCTTTTACATCCTTGCCGAAGCTAACTACACCGTCGATCTCGCTGATCACCGCAAACTCTTTTGGTTTTCGCACCTCAAAGAGCTCCGCTACCCTGGGCAAACCACCAGTGATATCTTTAGTCTTTGTTGTTTCCCGGGGGATACGCGCAATGACCTCTCCCGCATTGACCACGTCGCCTTCCGTCACCATAATGATGGCACCAATAGGCATAAGATAGCGGGCCTCAGACGTAGAACCCGGGATCTTGAGGGTCCTACCACTCTCGTCCTTTATGGAAACGCGCGGTCGAACACTGGAATCCTTACATTCAACAACAACCCTACTGGCCTTACCGGTGACCGGGTCCAACTTCTCCTGCATGGTGACACCTTCTACGATATCGCCAAATTTGACCCGGCCAGAAACATCGGTCAAAATGGGAATAGTATAAGGATCCCAATTCGCCAGGAGATCATTGGCTTTGACCGGTTGCCCGTCCTCGGCATAGATCAGCGCCCCATAGGTCACTGGATAACGCTCACGCTCCCGTCCATCCTCAGTCACAACAGCTATTTCACCATTGCGATTCATAGCGACCAGGCTACCCGCTACATTACGAACCGTGTGCAGGTTAATAAACTTTATCTGCCCTTCATTTCGGGCACGGATTTCGGCTTGCTCCACCCTCCTGCTGGCTGTTCCGCCGATATGGAAGGTGCGCATGGTAAGCTGCGTTCCTGGTTCACCAATAGACTGAGCCGCAATAATACCGATGGCCTCCCCGATGTTGACCATCTTTCCATGCGCCAGATCACGGCCATAACATTTGACACAAACACCGTGTTTAGCCCGGCAGGTAAGTACAGAACGTATCTTCACTCGTTCAATGCCGGCATCCTCTATCTTCTGAACGTGGGACTCTGTAATCTCCTCATTGGCATTTACCAGGATTTCACCGGTCAATGGGTCCCCGATATCCTCAAGGGCCACACGACCAAGGACACGATCACCAACGCGCTGAATAATCTCACCACCCTCGATTAACGGCTCCATAGTAATACCATCGATAGTGCCGCAATCCTCCTCCGTAATCGTACAGTCCTGGGCTACATCGACCAGCCGCCGGGTCAAATAACCGGAATTGGCCGTCTTCAAGGCAGTATCAGCCAGACCCTTACGTGCACCGTGTGTCGATATAAAATACTGCAGCACAGTAAGGCCTTCCCTAAAATTTGCCGTAATCGGGGTCTCGATAATTTCACCGGAAGGTTTGGCCATAAGACCCCTCATCCCCGCCAACTGCCGGATCTGATCTTTGCTCCCCCGGGCGCCAGAGTCGGCCATCATATATATGGGATTAAAACTCGGTGTCTCTATCTCGCGACCGTCTTTACTCTTTATGCGCTGTACGGCTATGCCCCGCATCATCTCCGCAGCTACATCATCCGTGGCCTTAGCCCAGATGTCGATTACCTTGTTATATTTTTCTCCGTCAGTGATCAAACCATCGGTATACTGTTTCTCTACTGAATGTACTTCACTTTGGGCCTTCTTTAAGATTTCCTCCTTCTCAGATGGGATAACCATATCCGAGATCGAAATAGAAATACCCGCCCTGGTGGCATACTTGTACCCCATATCTTTTAAGCGGTCAGCTAAGAGGACCGTCTTTTTAATGCCCGCCACCCGGTAGCACTTATCAATCAACTGGGCGAGCTCCTTTTTCTTCATGGGGCGATTAATAACATCAAACGGAATTTCTTCCGGTAAGATATCCCTAAGTAAGATCCGCCCCGCAGTCGTATCTACCAATTTACCATTTAAGCGTACTTTAATCCGGGCTTGAAGGTCGACCGCACCGGCATCGTAGGCCATCTGAACTTCTTCTGGCCCCGCAAACACCTTACCCTCGCCCTTAGCCAGCGCCCGGCTACGCGTCATGTAATATATCCCCAACACCACGTCCTGGGTAGGAATAATAATCGGCTCACCATGCGCCGGCGAAAGGATATTATTGGTGGACATCATCAAAACCCGGGCCTCTATCTGAGCCTCAACAGACACGGGAACATGGACAGCCATCTGATCACCATCAAAGTCTGCATTAAAGGCCATACAGACCAAGGGATGAAGTTGAATGGCCTTACCTTCCACCAGAACCGGCTCAAAGGCCTGGATACCCAGACGATGAAGAGTGGGCGCCCGGTTTAGGAGGACTGGGTACTCCCTCACCACTTCGTCCAGTGCGTCCCATACCTCCGGGACCTCCTTCTCCACCATTTTCTTGGCGCTTTTAATCGTCGTCACATAGCCCTTCTGCTCCAATCGATTGTAAATAAAAGGTTTAAAAAGTTCCAAAGCCATCTTTTTAGGCAGACCACACTGATGTAACCGGAGATCGGGACCGACCACGATAACAGAACGCCCAGAATAATCCACTCGTTTGCCCAGTAAATTTTGTCGAAATCGACCCTGTTTGCCTTTCAACATGTCACTTAACGACTTAAGAGGCCTTTTATTCGGGCCGGTCACCACCTTGCCCCGCCGGCCGTTATCAAACAGGACATCAACTGCTTCCTGGAGCATTCTTTTCTCATTGCGGATTATGATATCCGGGGCGTCCAGTTCCTTTAATCGCTTTAAACGATTATTGCGGTTAATTACCCGCCGGTAAAGATCGTTTAAATCCGAAGTAGCAAACCGGCCGCCATCTAAAGGCACCAAAGGTCTTAAGTCTGGCGGTAAAACCGGCACTACATCCAGGATCATCCACTCCGGGCGGTTACCTGAATCCTTGAAGGCCTCCACAACCCGTAGCCGCTTGCCAAGCTTTTTCCGCTTGGCCTCCGAACTGGTCTTTTGAAGTTCCTCACGCAAGCTCACTGAAAGGGCGTTTATATCTAGATTGGAAAGCATATACTTAATGGCCTCCGCCCCGATACCTGCCTTAACTCGCGTTCCAAACTCTTCTTGAACCTGTCTGTATCGATCTTCTGAAAGCAAGGTTCCTACCGGAAGGGCATCTACAGAAGACTCGGTTACCACATAGGATTCAAAATAAAGGACTTTCTCCAGTTCTTTAAGTGTAAAATCGAGGAGGTTACCCACCTTGCTGGGTAGGCTCTTTAAAAACCATATATGCGCTACTGGTGCAGCCAGTTCAATGTGACCCATCCGTTCCCGTCTTACTTTTGACTGTATAACCTCCACGCCGCATTTCTCACATACTACTCCACGATGCTTCATCCGTTTATATTTGCCGCAGTTGCACTCATAATCTTTAGCCGGGCCAAAAATCTTGGCACAAAATAGACCGTCACGCTCCGGTTTAAATGTACGATAATTTATTGTTTCCGGTTTTTTGATCTCACCATGCGACCACTCTCGAACCTTATCCGGCGAGGCTAAAGAAATTCGCACGACGTTAATGTTGGAAGGATCCTTTGACCTGGCAAAATAATTATATAGATCGTCCATCTCTACTCCTTATTCCTTACCTTACTTAGTCTAATCTTTTTCTTGGCAATTCAGCCACTAAGACACCACGGCACTAAGCTAAATCAATTTCGAATTTCGAAATTCGAATTTCGAATTTTTTAACTTTGTGACTTTGTGCCTTGGTGGCTATCTGAACAGTTATTCTTTTTCTATTAATTCTACATCTAGACTTAGACCCTGGAGTTCCTTTATCAGGACATTAAATGACTCGGGCAGGCCTGCTTCCAGGGTATTGCTCCCTTTAACTATCTTCTCATACATTCTCGTCCGTCCAGAGACATCATCCGACTTAACCGTAAGGAATTCTTGCAAAGAATAAGCAGCACCATAGGCCTCCATGGCCCAGACTTCCATTTCACCCAGCCGCTGTCCGCCAAACTGAGCCTTCCCGCCTAAGGGCTGTTGAGTAACCAAGGAATATGGGCCTGTGCAGCGGGCGTGTATCTTGTCATCAACCAGATGATGTAATTTCATCATATACATAATGCCAACGGTCACCTTCTGCTCAAATGTCTCTCCCGTTCGACCATCATAAAGGGTGGCCCGGGCCAATTCCGAAACACCGGCCTCGGCTAATAGTTCCCTTATGTCCGATTCCTCCGCTCCGTCGAAAACCGGCGTAGCCATATGCACGCCGCTCCTATAATCCCCCGCAAACTTTAATAATTCTTCATCATTCATGTCCCCGAAGAGTTTTTTATATTGTTCGGAAGAGAATATGGCCTTTAGTTTTTTACGCAGGGCCGCTACCTGGCAATTATCAATCAAGTTTCCTATCTGCTCTCCCAGCCCTTTTGCTGCCCATCCGAGATGGGTTTCTAAAACCTGCCCGACGTTCATACGTGAAGGAACGCCAAGTGGATTTAAAACAATATCCATAGGTGTTCCGTCTTCAAAGTAGGGCATGTTCTCTACCGGCATTATTCTTGAGACCACGCCTTTATTGCCATGGCGGCCGGCCATCTTATCGCCGACGGAAAGTTTTCGCTTGGTGGCCACATAAACCTTGACCATTTTTATCACGCCGGGAGGTAACTCATCACCCTTTTTAAAGCGATTAACTCTGTCATTGAAAACCATCTTGATAAGGGCTACCTGTTCCTCATGATTATCTAGAATCTTTTCTATTTCCGGCTCGATCTTTGTCTTCTCAGGGAAAGTTATGTCACGAATTTTGTGTAAGGGTATCCTGGCCAGGGCAATCGCAGTAATTTCTTCACCCTTGCGAACAGCGATCTTGCCTTTTATATCTTTTAATGAAACGGCGGCTTTCCCCCCCACCAGAAGCCTTTCCAGCCGGCTTCTGGTGTTTTTTTCCACAATAGCCAGTTCATCAGCTTCATCCCTTCGAAGGCGGGTAATTTCTTCGTCTTCGATAGACCTGGCCCGTTCATCTTTATCTACACCGCGCCGCGAAAAGACTTTGGCATCAATAACAATACCTTCGATACCTGGAGGTACCCGGAGTGATGTATCCTTTACATCTCCCGCTTTTTCACCAAAAATAGCCCGCAAGAGTTTCTCTTCCGGCGAAAGTTGTGTCTCACCCTTGGGTGTCACCTTACCGACCAGAATATCGCCTGCCTTCACCTCGGCCCCAATCCGAACGATGCCGCTTTCATCCAAATCCTTAAGGGCTTCCTCGCCTACGTTAGGGATATCGCGGGTAATCTCCTCTTTCCCTAATTTTGTGTCGCGGGCCACCGTCTCAAACTGTTCGATATGGATAGACGTAAAAACATCGTCCATTACTAATCGTTCACTGACCAGTATAGAATCTTCAAAGTTACATCCACCCCAAGGCATAAAGGCCACCATTACATTCTTACCCAAGGCCAGTTCGCCTTTTTCCGTAGCCGGGCCATCCGCAATTATCTGACCAGGGTTTACAAAATCTCCTTTGCGTACAATCGGTTTTTGATTTATACATGTACTCTGATTTGACTTCTGGAACTTGGTAAGTCTGTAGATTTCCACTCCCGCTGGCCGCCTTGAAACCTCTTCATCTTCATAACGTACTACAATACGATTAGCGTCCACCTCTTCTACGTAGCCATAGCCCCTGGCCACTACTGTAGCCCCGGAATCCCGGGCCACAACACCTTCGAGACCGGTACCAATTACTGGAGCGCTTGCCTTCAAAAGAGGTACCGCCTGCCTCTGCATGTTTGACCCCATCAATGCCCTGTTGGCATCGTCGTTCTCTAAAAAAGGGATTAGAGAAGCAGCGACACTTACCAGCTGATTAGGCGAAACATCCATAAAGGTTACTTCCTCCGGACGGACCATAACGAACTCGCCATCACGGCGGGCAGACACAATATCACGCAAAAATCTACCTTTTGTATCTATAGGCGCATTGGCCTGGGCGATAGCATGATCCTGCTCATCCAGGGCGGAAAGATAACGAACTTTTTTAGTAACGACCCCGTTCGTTACTTCACGGTAAGGTGTCTCGATAAACCCATAATGATTTACCTTGGCATAGGTACTGAGAGAAACGATAAGGCCGATATTCGGCCCTTCCGGGGTCTCGACCGGGCATATCCGCCCGTAATGAGTGGGGTGCACGTCCCTTACCTCAAAACCAGCGCGTTCACGAGAAAGACCGCCCGGGCCAAGAGCGCTTAATCTTCTTTCATGAGTTATCTCAGAAAGCGGATTAGTTTGATCCATAAACTGGGAAAGCTGGCTGGTGCCAAAAAATTCTTTGACTGCAGAAGAAACCGGCTTGGGATTAATGAGATCATGCGGCATCGCGGCCTCAATCTCCTGAAGGCTCATACGCTCCTTGATGGCCCTTTCCATACGCACTAAACCGATACGATACTGATTCTCAATGAGCTCACCCACCGCTCGAACACGGCGGTTTCCAAGATGGTCGATATCATCCACCGGGCCCTGAGTATCCTTAAGTTTAATAAGGTAGCGCACGGCCTCCAGGATATCTTCCTTCCTCAGGGTTCGGCCGGTAAAAGAACTATCCATCTTAAGCCGGAGATTCAATTTATAGCGCCCTACATCGGAGAGGTCATAAGTTTCCGGGCTGAAAAAGAGAGAATTAAAAAAGGTATTAGCTATCTCTGAAGTAGGTATGCTGCTGGGCCGGAGTCGCCGATAGATGTCCATTATGGCTTCTTCCGGGGTGTTAACCCTGTCTAGGAGCATGGTATCGCGCAGGGAAGAACCAACGTTCACTCCATCTATATACAGAGTTTCAATCACCGGGATATTTCTCTCTTTGATTAACTGGAAATTATCCTCGGTGATTTCTTCATTGCATGAGATCAGAACCTCCCCGGTGGCTGGGTCAATTAGGTCGCGGGCCATGATCGACCCTTTGATATCTTCGAAATCAAGAGGGATAGTCTCTATTTGGGCATCCTCTATCTTCTTGGCCACCATCTTTGTAATTTTACGATTCTTCTTAACGATTACCTCGTTGGTCTTTGGATCAACGAGGTCTCGTACCGCTTTTTTCCCAATAAACAATTCCGGGACAAAACGTTTTTTAATACCGCCCTGATCGATAAAAATGGTCTCTGCCCGGTAAAAATACTCCAGTAATTGCTCTGTTGAATAGCCAAGCGCCTTGAGCAAGGTAGTAACCGGAAACTTTCTCCGACGATCGATCCGCACATAGAGAATATCCTTGTGGTCGAATTCGAAATCGACCCAGGAACCACGAACCGGAATTATTCTTGCCGAATATAGAACCTTCCCGCTCGAATGCGTCTTTCCCTGGTCATGGTCAAAAAAGATGCCCGGCGAACGTTGTAACTGACTGACGATAACCCTTTCCGTACCATTGATTATAAAGGTCCCGCGGGCGGTCATAAGGGGAATGGCACCGAAATAAATCTCCTGCTCCTTTATATCCCTTATGCTTTGCGTCCCGGTATCTTTATCTACATCATAAGAAACAAGCCTCACCGTTATCTTTATAGGCGCTTCATAGGTCATATCCCTTTGTAGACATTCTTCAACACTGTACTTGGGCTCTCCAAATGTATAATGGACAAATTCCAGAGAAGAAGTGCCGCTAAAATCCTTTATAGGAAATACACTCTTGAAAACTCCCTGCAGTCCTGCGTCTTCTCTCTTTTCGGGAGGCACATCCTTTTGCAGAAAACGCTCGTACGACCCGCGCTGCATCTCCATAAGATCAGGTATATCAATAACCCTGCCTATGCGACCAAAATCTTTCCTTATTCTCTGCATAGTTGAAAAAGATTGTCCCATCTTTCCTCTCTCTTCCTGGTCCATTCGAAATTAGCCCTGCAGTTTACTCCTGCAACGGTCCGAATAAACAGGTTTTAGTATATTGAACCATAAAAGCAAACTAACCACATAATAGATGATTAAGCAAGGATGCCCCTTGAGCTCAAGGGGCATCCTCTTCTACCTAATAAACAAACCTTATCCGGCAATTCTTCTATTAAACTGCATTTACTTAATCTCTACAGTACCTCCGGCCTCTTCTAACTGCTTTTTAATCTTTTCAGCCTCTTCCTTAGATACGCCCTCCTTAACCGGCTTAGGCGCACCTTCTACCAGGTCCTTTGCCTCTTTAAGTCCAAGGCTGGTAATAGCACGTACTTCTTTGATTACTTGGATCTTCTTGTCTCCAGCACTGGCCAGGATAACATCAAACTCCGTCTTTTCCTCTACAACCGCAGCCGCTGCCCCACCGGCCGGGGCTGCGGCTGCAGCTACAGCCACAGGAGCTGCCGCGGTAACCCCGAACTTATCTTCCAATTCTTTAACTAATTCGGAAAGCTCGAGTACCGTCATGTTAGATATAAATGCAATAACATCTTCTTTAGTAAGATTGGCCATTTTTCTTCCATCCTCCCTAAACAATCATATTTATAAGATAATAAAATAGTTGGCCCACCTTATGCAGATAAGGCCGTTTTTTGATCCTGGATAGCCTTTAGTGTGTATAAAAACTTCCGGATAACACCACTCAAGACCTGCACCAGTCCAGTAGGAGGCGATACCAATACTGATAACAACTTGCCCAGGAGCACCTCACGGCTTGGCAGGATTGCTAATGATTTGATATCATCCTCGCTGATGAATTTGCCCTGCAATACCCCACCCTTGATCTCCAGGTTCGGGTTGTTCTTGGCAAACTCAATCAGGACCTTAGCCATGGTGACCGGATCATCATAACCGATGGCCAAGGCACACGGCCCGGTCAGATAGTTACGCAAGGCCGCCGCATCCGTTCCTTCTGCAGCCAGCTTAATAAGGTTATTCTTTGCGACCTTATATTCAGCCCGGGAATTGCGCAATTGTAACCTGAGCGCATTCAGCGCTTCTACCTTAAGACCGCGATAGTCCATGAGCACTGTCGCTTGAGACTGTTCCAGCTTGGCATGCAGGTCCTTTACTGCTTCTTCTTTTTCGGCACGCTTCAATACTTCACCCTCCTTTCTTTATGACAGTTAATGCTGTCAAAGTCAGAGGCACGAAACAAGTTGTCTCGGTAGGTTGAATCGCTCAATTAAACACGTACCGTAAACGTGTACCTACTGTCTTTGACCACTCATTTATTTATATTGTAGTTGTTTTAATCATCAGCGCGTTTCAGGGCTTACTTGACCAAAGCCTTAACCTGGAGAGGATCGATATGGAACCCTGGACCCATGGTTGTAGAAATGCCTATGCTCTGCACATAAGTCCCTTTACTGCTGGCAGGCTTTAACCGTAATATAACCTCAAAAAAAGCGGCAATATTCTGTAGTATCTTCTCTGCCCCGAAAGAAACTTTACCTACCGGAGCATGCACTATACCTGCCTTTTCTACCCTAAATTCTACCTTGCCAGCCTTTATCTCACGAATTGCCTTAGCCACATCAAATGTAACCGTACCCACCTTGGCATTTGGCATCAGACCTCGGGGGCCTAAAATCTTACCAATCTTACCTACCATCCCCATCATATCCGGCGTAGCCACTGCCTTATCAAACTCCAGCCATCCCTGCTTGATTTTCTCGATGAGGTCATCATCTCCGACATAATCTGCACCAGCTTCCTTGGCCTCCAGCGCCTTGTCTCCCTTGGCAAAAACCAGCACACGTGGGGTCTTGCCGGTTCCATGAGGCAAAACCACAGCTCCTCTGACCATTTGTTCCGCATGTCTGGGATCAACACCGAGGCGGACAGCAATATCCACAGATTCGTCGAATTTGGCACAGCTATTCTTTATAGCTAATTCAACAGCCTCTTCAAAAGCATACTTCTTGCTGACATCCAACTCTTCTTTTATCTTTCTGAGCCTTTTTCCAGCCATCCTCTTTCTCCAGATTAATTTAATATAATCAACTAATTATACAATTTCAATACCCATACTTCTAGCTGTACCCTCAATAGTCTTTACGGCGCCCGCCAGATCAACCGCATTAAGATCCGGCATCTTAAGTTTGGCAATCTCCTCAATCTGACTACGGGATACCTTGCCTACCTTCTCTTTATTCGGCTGGCTTGAACCCTTGGCTATCTGCGCCGCTTTTTTGAGAAGAACCGCCGCAGGCGGGGTCTTGGTGATAAAACTAAAGGAACGGTCAGCATAGACCGTTATAACTACAGGGATAATCATCCCTTCCTGTCCCTGGGTCCTTGCATTAAATGCCTTGCAGAATTCCATGATATTAACACCATGCTGCCCTAAGGCCGGACCGATAGGGGGCGAAGGGTTAGCCTGCCCGGCCGGCACCTGAAGCTTTATATTTGCAATAACTTTTTTGGCCATCTGCCTTACTCCTTAATCCTTAATCCTCAAATTTTAGAGACCTGAACAAAGTCCAGCTCTACCGGGGTCGCCCGTCCGAATATACTGACCAGGACTCGAAGCTTACCTTTTTCCGGTTTAACCTCATCCACTACACCATTGAAATTGGTAAAAGGACCATCAATGACCCGAACCTCATCACCCTTTTCAAAAAGGTACTTGGGTTTCGGTTTCAAAGCCCCCTCCTTCATTTGGGCAACAATCTTTTCTGCCTCTTCATCTGAAAGCGGCGTTGGCCTCTCTGTTCCACCGACAAACCCAGTAATCTTCGGAGTATTTTTAACGGTATGCCACGTCTCATCGGTCACTTCCATACATACTAGTATGTATCCCGGATAAAATTTGCGCAAAGAGGTCTTTCGTTCTCCTTTAACCATTTCTACTACCTTTTCTGTGGGGACAAGAACCTCAGAAAAAAACTCTTCCTGGTGTAAAGACTTAATGCGCTCCTCTAACGCCGCCCTAGCTTTTTGTTCATATCCTGAATAAGTATGTACTATATACCACTTATGTGCCATATCTTCCTCAATTACCATACCATCAAAAAAGTCCTTATTTTCTCTTACTTAATAAAAATCCTTATCAATTTAGCCAAAGCCATATCAATAAGACCAAGAAAAAGGGCAATTATAAGCACGAGCACGATAACCACAAATGTCGTACCCATAGCCTCCTTCCGTGACGGCCAGGCTACTTTTTTAAATTCAACCTTCACTTCGCGTAAAAACTGTCCGGCCTTCTCTAAAAACCCTACTTTTTCTTTTACGGTATCCAGGATCCTGACCTTGGTCCCCTGGTTTGCTTTTTCACTCCGGGGTTGACCCTTAGCAGGGGGCTTACTAAGCACTTTATTTTTTTTCTTTTCTTCGGCCGTTGTCTTCATTCCATCCCCAAAATATAGTGCAGTAAAAATGGCAGGCCAGGAGGGATTCGAACCCCCATCACCCGGATTTGGAGTCCGGTGCTCTAACCGTTAGAGCTACTGGCCTGCAGGGATTTCACTACTTAGTTTCTTTATGAACAGTATGCGTCCGGCAAAAACGGCAATATTTTTTAAACTCCATTTTTTCCGGCGTCTTGCGTTTGTTTTTAGTGGTCGTATAATTTCTCTGCTTACAAGTAGTACATGCCAGAGTCACAATATCTCTCATAGGACCTATACCCTTATTTTTATCCCGTTTATTCTATTACTTCACTGATGACGCCTGCGCCAACGGTGCGTCCACCCTCTCGAATAGCAAACCTGAGTTCCTTCTCCATCGCTATCGGTGTAATCAAATCCACCTCCATCGATACATTGTCCCCGGGCATCACCATCTCCACCCCCGCCGGCAGCTTCACTACCCCGGTAACATCCGTCGTCCGAAAATAAAACTGCGGCCTATAACCATTAAAAAACGGCGTATGCCGCCCGCCCTCTTCCTTCGTCAATATATACGCCTCCGCCTTAAACTTCGTATGCGGCGTTATACTCCCAGGTTTCGCTACCACCTGCCCACGCTCCACCTCGTCACGCTTCGTACCTCTAAGCAACACCCCGATATTGTCCCCGGCCTGACCCTGATCCAATATCTTACGAAACATCTCCACACCAGTACATACCGTCTTCGTCGTCGGACGAATCCCTACTATCTCCACCTCTTCCCCGACCTTGATCATCCCTCGCTCCACCCGGCCCG
>JBFMAZ010000068.1:0-38983 GCA_040755415.1 Thermodesulfobacteriota bacterium
CCCAACCTCCCTTTTCCAAAGGGAGGAGAGACGTTTCCCCCTTTGAAAAAGGGGGATTAAGGGGGATTTTTGAGGCGCCGCTTTCTGGACGACCAGCTTTTTTCAAGCAGCTAAAGTGTTACAAAAAAGTCCTATTGTAACAGCTATCATTGGCGGCATTGGAGCTGTTATGCTTTTACTGCTCAAATCAAAGATGGATAATGACGTACTTAACCAGACAAGGGGTATGGTACAGCTTGAATATACCTTTGGTTTCTGGTTGACTTTTGTATTAAATCTTTCAGCGGCAGGCCTAAACGCCTTTTTTGCAAAGCAAAAAGGAAATAATATCAAAATAGATACATGACCAATGGCAAATAGCAGCGTGCTTGAGGTTAACACCCAAGGGCTTCGCCCTTCTCAACTACTCGAAACGTCAGGCGACATAGTGATAAAAAGATGGCTTCTATGGATGAAATAGTTTAGAAATATATGTTAAGACCCATAGGGAGTGGGCATAGGGATGTTTGCAGTTAGACTGGAGGGAAGCGTATGAAGGCAGAAGAGATAATGAACAAGAAGATAGAACATATAGACCCCGAGGCCACGGTGTACGATGCCATAGAAAAGATGGTTGATAAGAGGATCCGATCTTTATTGGTAAATCCCAAGGATGAACAGGATGTTTATGGATTGATCACGGTAAGAGATATTGTGTTTAAGATTATAAATAAGAATCTTAACCCAAGGAAGATAAAGGTTGAAGAAATTACTTCAAAGCCACTGGTATGTGTTACCAAAGACATGCCTATTAAGCATGTCATGGCCTTGATGGAAAAGTTCAATATTGCCAGGGTCGTTGTGTGTGAGGAAAAGAAAGTCTACGGGATTGTATCTATATTTGACGTCATGGCTGGTTCGCTGATAGAGAAAGCAAGAGAGGGGCGTCGTGCTTAAGAAGCTGTTTCTGGGCGGCAAGAAGGAACAGGAAGTCATTGATAAGATGAAGAGACACATGGGGTTTCTTTGTTTAGCCTGTACGAACCTCAAGGCCGCGATAGAGAACCGGGACGAAGAGTTAATATCGAGCGTCTCCGATTTGGAAAGAGAAGGAGACATAGTAAGGAGGGAGATATTTTCAGATATCTATGAGGGGGCCTTTTTACCGTTTCTACGGCCTAATATATGCAGGTTCGTGGAGATAGTAGATAACGCCCTGGACGTAACGAAAGATGCGGCCATTGAATACACGGACTTATGGCTGGATGAAGAAACAAAGGATGACTGCGTCAGGATTGCGGACATCAGTGCGAAGATGTGCGAGATGCTTTTAGCGGCCTTTGAGGCATTATCAGAACGGAATGATTTGCGAGAAAAAAGTCTGGCCGTTAGAATTTACGAAAAGAGGGTTGATGAGATAAAATTTGACTTGATCAAAAGGCTCCGGAAAAAAGAGACAAAAAACTTCTGGGAGGGCAAAATACTCTCTGATTTTATACATGACCTTACCAGTATAAGCGATTTAATCGAAGACGCCAGTGATTATCTGCAGATAATAAATATAAGCCTACGATGATCTTACCTATTGAATGCAACCGATCCCGATTATAGCCTGTTTTCTCATAGCCCTTAGTGTCGGCTCCAACGACACCTCCAATGCCTTGGGAATATGCATAGGATGCAGGATAATATCCTTCAGAAGGGCTGTAATCCTGTTTGGGGTATTTGTTCTGATCGGAATACTGTTGCAAGGCCGAAAGGTGATGAAGACAGTTGGAAAAGATATCGTAGAAATGGATTTGCGTATTTTGGGGATATCTTTGCTTGTATCCGCCATTTTAATCATTGTTTCCAACTGGAAGAGGTTGCCGGTTTCCACGCATCAGGTGATAATTGGAAGCTTAACCGGCTCTGGAACTGCCCTGGGGTCAGACGTGAACTACGGATCACTTCTCGAGATTTTTCTTTCGTGGGCTTTATCTCCCTTGGCGGCCTTTTTTGCGTCATTGATACTATACCAGGCCATGGAAAAGACCCTCTCCAAATTACCCTTCCTGCAAATTGAAAGGATTATCAGGGTGCTCTTGCTCGCCAGCGGGATTATTATAGCCTACACTACCGGGGCTAATGAACTTGCTACCATCCTGGGACCGGTCATTTATGTTGGTTTGATCAATGAGACATGGGCGTTCTTCGCCAGTTCTTTTTTAGTGTTTCTTGGTGCTGTAGTTTTAAGTAACCGGGTAATAGAGACCATCGGCAAGGGAATAACGGCATTAGATCCTTATTCAGGATTTGCCGCACAGTTCGGTGCCGGATGTTGTGTTTTTCTTTTTACTTCCCTGGGAATGCCGATTTCCACAACCTATTGTATTATCGGTGGGATTACCGGCGTTGGGATGCTAAAAGGAACGGGCACTGTAAGCGTTAATCTACTGAAAAAGATAACTTTAAGCTGGATTCTGGCGCCCGCTCTAGCCTTTTTAACTTGTTTCACAATCATCAGAACCCTGACCTGATCTCCTCTTTAAAATTCTTGACATGTTCGTGAGAACCATAATAGAGTCCCGGACATAAGCTGTAAAGGGGAAATTCCAAGATCCAAAGTAATCAATGACCAATAACCAAGTCCAAATATCAAATCAAGTTCAAAGCTCAAATGGTAAAAATTTGGTATCAGTTCAGTTGTTTGAAAAAGTATTCTTAAATCCCTTCCAACCTCCCTTTTTCAAAGGGAGGAGAAACGTTTCCCCCCTTTGGAAAAGGGGGATTGAGGGGGATTTTGGAATTTGAAATTGATTGATAGGATGTTATGTTAGAACACTTTTTCAGCCCCAGTTCCGTAGCTATCGTCGGTGCCTCACGTCAGCCGGGCAAGGTCGGGCATGACGTCTTAAAAAACATGATGAGTTATGGATACCAGGGGCAGATTTATCCCGTTAATCCCGCTGCTACGGAGATACTGGGCGTTAAGACCTACCCGAACCTGTCTTCTGTATCCGGCCCGGTTGACCTGGCCGTAATTTGCGTGCCTGCGCCTTATGTAATACACGTGGTCGAGGAATGTGCGGCAAAAAAAATCGACTCGATAGTGGTTATTACGGCGGGGTTCAAAGAGATTGGGCCAGAAGGGGCCAGACTGGAGCGTGAATTAAAGGATGCCATCGATCGATATGGCATACGTATGGTCGGCCCCAATTGTGTCGGTCTGATCGATACGGTCTCCGGGATTAATGCCTCTTTTGCGGCAGGCATGCCTCTTAAAGGCAACATCGGCTTTTTTTCCCAATCCGGGGCCTTGTGTGTGGCTATCCTGGACTGGTCTCTGGCCGAAGACATCGGTTTTTCCAAGTTCGTCAGTTTGGGTAATAAAACAGATATCTCCGAGATCGAGATGCTGCTGGCCCTATCGGAAGATCCGGAGACCAGGGTTATCCTAGGGTATCTGGAGGGCATAAATGACGGTCTGGCCTTTATGGACGTGGCTCGGGAGGTTTCCAAAAAGAAGCCGGTTATTCTCATCAAGTCAGGAACCACGGCCTCCGGCGCCAAGGCAGCGTCCTCGCATACCGGCGCGCTGGCCGGCTCGGATGCGGCGTTTCAAGCCGCCTTTCGCCAGAGCGGCGTTATCCGCGCCCATTCTATCAATGACCTGTTCAATTACGCCCTGGCCTTTGCCTATCAGCCGTTGCCCAAAGGCCCCAATATAGCTATTATCACCAACTCCGGTGGGCCGGGCATAATAGCAGCGGATGCCTGTGACCGCTCCAATCTCATCCTGGCCTCTTTAAACAAGGAGACCGTAGATAAGCTCAGAAAAATACTGCCGCCTATCGCCTCTTTTTATAACCCGGTGGATATTATTGGCGATGCGGGAGCGGAGCGTTACCGTGACACCCTGTCCATCATACAGGCGGACGATCAGGTGCATGCCATCCTGGTCTTGCTGACGCCCACGGCTATGGTCGATGTGGCCGAAACGGCCAGAGCTATTGCCGGACTTGCAAAACAATCGCCGAAACCGGTCTTTACTTCCTTCCTGGGGAAGAAACGAGTAGAAGAAGGGAGAAAAATATTATTACGGGAGGGCATCCCGCATTATAATTATCCTGAGGATGCCATCGCTGCCATGGATAGTATGTACCGCCAGCGTCTATGGGTGAATGAACCTGCACGCACGCATCTTTGTTACCTGGCGGACCGGGACAAGGTATGGCAGATATTTGACCGGGTGCGCGATGAAAATCGTAATCAACTTATAGAAGCTGAGGCGCGGGAAGTTCTCCAGGCCTATGGCTTTAAGGTTCCGGCCAATATCCTGGCCCGCACCTCAAAGGAGGCGGTGGCTGCCGCCGATAGCATCGGGTATCCCGTAGTTGTGAAGATTTCCTCACATCAGATCATTCACAAGACCGACATGGGTGGTGTGATACTGGGCATTAAGACGGCAAAAGAGGTGGAGAGGGCGTTTTTTGAGATAACCTCACGGGCCCGGGCCAGGGCTCCTCAGGCCCCTATCCTCGGGGTGATGGTACAGGAGATGATTACAGGGGGCAGAGAGGTCATCCTGGGTCTGAGTAAGGATCCGCAGTTCGGGACGCTGATTATGTTCGGCTTAGGTGGTGTTTATGTAGAGGTGCTTAAGGATGTATCTTTCCGTGTGGTGCCTTTAGCCAGGGAAGATGCCCATGAGATGGTTAGGGAGATAAGGTCTTTTCCCCTGTTACGCGGGGTGCGGGGAGAACAATCTGTAGATATTGAGGCCGTTGAGGAAACCCTGCTTATCATGTCTCAACTGGCCCAGGACTTTCCGGAAATTGTGGAAGCCGACGTAAATCCCCTGGTGGCCAAACCCAGGGGCGAAGGGGTTATAGCGGTTGATGCTAGGTTTACCATAAGGGGGGCCTAAGTATGGTTACATTATATGTGAGTTCTACGGCCGGTTATTCCGGCAAGAGTATGGTTACCATGGGTATTGGCGCCCAATTGCAGAAGGATGGCTTTAAAGTTGGCTATCAAAAGCCTGTAGGTATCTTGCCAGCAGAAGTTGAAGACATCCTTACAGACAAAGATGCGTGGTTTGTATATCGTTTTTTAAAACTTTCTGATCCTCTGGAACTCATCTGCCCGGTAGTCATCACTCAAGATGTCTTGATAAACGCCCTGCGTGAGGATATGAAAGGCCTGGATCGCAAGATCGTCGAGGCCTTTAAGGCCCTGGCCACAAACAAAGATGTTATGATAGTGGGTGGCTCGGGTAGTTTTCATACCGGTAGTTACATGGGGATACCGGCGACTAAATTAGTAAGGAGGCTTGAGGCGAAAATTCTCCTCATCGACCGGTATCGGGGGGAGTTTTACGTCGACAGCATACTGGATGCCCAGGATAATTTCAAGGAGCACCTGGCCGGTGTCATTTTGAATAATATAACGTCTGAATATATGAGCGACGTACAAGACTTAATAGTACCTTATCTGGAGAAGAAAGGGATAAGTGTCCTGGGGGTAGTACCTTATGATTCCCTTATGGCCTCGGTCAAAGTGGAATATATAGCAGAGCAGCTTGGCGGGAAAGTCATCTGCTGTCATCATCGTCTGGATAATCTGGTGGAACAGTTCCTGATCGGAGGCATGCAGGTTAACATGTTTTTAGAATATTTCAGAAAATCTAAGAACGTGGGGGTCATTGTGGGAGGGGATCGGTCGGATATTCAACTGGCTTCCATAGAAGGCGGGGCCAAGTGTATTTTATTGACCGGAAACTTGTATCCTAATGACATAATTATCGGCCGGGCTGAGGAAAAAGAAATTCCCATCGTTGTCCTATCCGGCGACACCTATACTGTCGCCAAGAATATGGAGAAGCTCTCTTTTCGTATAAGGCTGCGCGAGACAGAAAAGGTGGAAAGAGGTGTTCAACTTATTAAGGAATATGTCGATTTCGACCGCCTGTATGCCAAACTCGGTCTAAAGAAAAAATAACCGTTGGCTCACCGCAAAGGCGCAAAGGACGGAAAGAAAGACCTAAAGTGATAAAAGAAGAAGATAGATTTTCACCTGAAAATACCTTTTTTCTGTCATTCCGTGCTTGACACGGAATCCAGTTTTAGTTTCTGGATTCCTGCTTTCGCAGGAATGACGCACGGGGTAGGAACGAGGTCATACAGATAATGTCCAAAGAAATAACATTGATGGATGAGAAAGAGATTGACCGTGTTTTGACCAGAATGGCTCACCAGATTCTGGAGAGGAACAAGGGGGTAGAGGGACTGGCCCTCGTAGGCATTCGAACCGGTGGTGTTTTTCTGGCCCAGCGTCTGAAGGGGAAAATTATGCATACAGAACAGGTGGATGTGCCCATGGGCATACTGGACATAACTCTTTATCGTGATGACTGGAGTATGATCGGCCGCCAGCCATTAGTTCATAAAACAGAGATAGGTTTCCCTGTCGAGGATCAGAAGATTATCTTAGTGGATGATGTTCTTTTTACCGGGCGCACGGTTAGGGCGGCGCTGGATGCCCTTATGGATTTTGGGCGTCCCAAAGGGGTAGAGTTGGCAGTACTCATAGATCGCGGTCATCGGGAGTTGCCCATCGAGCCTCAATATGTGGGAAAGAAAATCAACACCGCTCTTTCCGAGAGGGTAAACGTCTTTTTAAAAGAATTGGGCGGGGAAGACAAGGTTATCCTGGAGACAGAGGCAGGGTTTGAGAAAAGGTGAACAACATCTGGAATTAATTCAGGAATTATTGACACAGATAGGTTGGTTGCATATATAGGGACGATGCTTCAATATCAATGGCTTCGTAAAAAGTAAAGATTTACCGCAGAGATCGCGGAGAACGCTGAGACAGCATATTAAGGAATTTGTAACTATTCAGCCACTGAGATTAAGTTTGTGCCTTGGTGCCTTGGTGGCAAAGGTTTTTCTCTGCGGACTCTGCGTGCTCTGCGGTGAGAAAATTCGGGATCTTATAGCAGTAGAAAGGTCTAAGGGGTGGTGATATGAACCTGGCGATTATTGAGAAAGAAGGACTGCATTTGTTTGTGGCGGAGCTTTTGCGCCAGAAGAATACCGTAGTCGGCGTAAAGGACCAGTCGGCAGTTTCCTCCATACCCGGGGATAGCGGCTTTTACACTTATGCTCCTATTAATTCACCGGAGGAGCTGACCCTTTCTTTTGATGTTACGCTGATCCCTCCCAAGAAATACCTCTTACCGGCCTATGAGCAGCTTTTGACCTTTAATCTGCCGCCGGGGTCACTCAAGGCGGATGTACCAAAAGAAGAGTTGATTATTTTTGGTGTACACCCGTATGACATTATAGCCATAAACCAGATGGATAAGGTGTTTTCCACTGTTCCTCAGGATAACCACTACCTTGAGCGTCGTAAGCGGACTACGATTATCGGCATCGATCCGGTCAAAGCAGCGCTCAGGGCCTTCTGGAGCAGTATGGGGGCCGATACTGTGGCTAGCGGGTTTGATCTGATGTTGACGGATATCGGGCAGTGTTATGTAGCAGAGGTGGGCAGCAAGAAGGGGGCTTCGCTTCTCAAAATGGCCCCCCGCACCAGGGAGGCTGCGCCCGCCGAGGTGAAAGAAAGGGACAAGGTACGGGCGGAGGCAAAAAAACGTTGCGACGCCAATCGGCTGCATTTTTCCTATCTTGAACTCCCTTCTCTTTTGGACGGCAGGGAGGAAGACGTTATCTGGGAGGAAAAGTCCTATCTTTGTTTTAGTTGCGGGACCTGTAACCTGGTATGTCCAACCTGCTACTGTTTTGATGTTCGGGACGATGTTTCCATTGACCTTAAAAAGGGCAGCCGCTACCGTACCTGGGATGGGTGTCTCTTGAGCGACTTTGCCCGGGTAGCGGGCGGCGGTAATTTCCGCGGCCATCGGGCCGACCGCTACCGCCACCGTTTTTACCGTAAGGGCCAGTTCATATACAGGCGTTTTGGCGATATTGCCTGCGTGGGGTGCGGACGTTGTTCCGCACAGTGCCCGTCTGATATAGCCGATCCCGTAGCGGTCTTTAATCGTTTGAAGGAGGGTATCTGATTATGGGCTCACCGTCTCCCTACCTGCCCGGTCTGGCCACTATTATGAAGGTCGAAGAACAGACGGCTATGGAAAAACTGTTTGTAGTCCGTCCTAATGATGGAAAACCTCTGGGGCATAAGCCGGGACAGTTTGTCGAGGTCTCTGTATTTGGCGTGGGCGAATGTCCTATTTCGGTCTCTTCGGCGCCCGACAAAAAGGCGGATTTTGAGATATGTGTGCGTCGGGCCGGCAATGTTACCAACGCTTTGCATAACCTGAAAGCAGGAGATGTTATCGGCATACGCGGCCCTTATGGCACTCACTTCCCGGTTGAGGATCTCAAAGGTAAAGACCTTTTGTTCGTGGCCGGGGGGCTGGGGATCGTGCCTTTGAGGTCTTTTATCAACTACGCCCTGGAAAGGCGAAAGGATTACGGCAGGGTAATCGTACTCTTCGGGGCGCGAACGCCGGCCGACCGTCTTTTCAAGGCAGAGCTTGCCTCCCTGGCAAGGCGTCCGGACATTGAATACCTGGAGACCGTGGATGTAGGCGAGGCCTCCTGGAAGGGCAATGTGGGGGTCATTACCACCCTTTTCCCGAAGTTTACCATCGATCCTAAAAAGACGTATGCCATTATGGTTGGACCACCGGTGATGTACCGCTTTGCCATAGCTGCGGCCAGGGCCAAGGGCCTGGCCGATGATTGTATCATCGTTTCCTTTGAGAGGAAGATGAAGTGCGGTTTAGGCAAGTGCGGCCACTGTCAGATGGGCCCGGTTTATGTCTGTCAGGAGGGGCCGGTGTTTAACTTTGCGGCGATAAAGAACCTGGAGGAGGCCTTGTCATGAGCAAGCCAAGGGTGGCCATCTTTGATTTTGCCGGCTGCGAAGGCGATCAGTTGCAGATCGTCAACCTGGAAGAGGTTGTGCTGGATGTCCTGGGTCAGGTGGAGATAGTCACCTGGCGTGAGGCCATGAAGGAGCAGAGCGATCATTATGACATTGCCCTGGTAGAAGGTTCCATCACCCGAAAGAGTGACGAAGAACGGATAAAGGCCATCCGGGAAAAGGCCAAGGTACTGGTGGCTATAGGGGCCTGTGCTACTATCGGCGGGATTAATTGCATGAAGAATTTTCAAGATGAAAAATTCGTGCGGCGTTATGTCTATGGCGATAAGGCCCATTGGTATAATACTTATGCGGCCCGGCCGATTTCAGCAGTAGTTCCGGTGGACGCCAATGTCCACGGCTGCCCGATAAACCGTGAGGAGTTTGTCCGGGTACTCAAGGCCCTGTTGCAGGGCAAGAAGCCTTTTATTCCCAATTATCCGGTGTGTGTGGATTGTAAAAAGGCGGGGAATGTCTGTGTGCTTCTCAAAGGCCAGTTTTGTATGGGGCCGGTGACCAGGGCCGGCTGCGGGGCCTGTTGTATTACCGAGGGGGCCTATTGCTGGGGCTGCCGCGGCCTGGTAGATGACCCGAATATGGATGCGGCCCGCGAGCTGTTGGGGCGTTTTGGCATCTCTGCCGGTGAAGCGCTCGGGCAAATAAGGCTTTACGATGGGTATGGGGAGGAGGCCAGATGAGCAAGTCTGCTAAACGGGAACTTCACATCCGGGTGGATCATCTAACGCGGGTGGAAGGGCACGGCAATATAGTCGTCAATGTTTCCAACGGCAAGATCGAAGATTGCCGCTGGGAGGTAGTGGAGGCCCCGCGGTTTTTCGAGGCCATGGTCAGAGGACGAAAATGGTATGAGATGCATCACATCACCTGCCGCATTTGTGGTATTTGTTCCATCGGGCATACCCTGGCCTCGCTCCAGGCCACGGAAGCCGCCTTGGGTATTGAGGCCTCGGAGCAGACCGTACTCCTCCGCAAGCTGGCCCTCCATGCGGAAAACCTACAGAGCCATATTCTCCATGTGGGCTATCTTGTTTTGCCGGACCTGATGGGTGTGGGTAGCGTTGTACCCCTGGCCGGATCGCATCCGGCTGAGTTAAAGACGGTTATTCGTATCCACCGCTTGTCTAACGAGTTTAGTGATAAGATTTGCGGACGCACTACGCATCCGCAAAGGCTGGTACCGGGTGGATTTGCTAAATATCCGAAGACGGATGAGTTAAAGAAGTTGCGCCAGGGGCTTACAGAGGCGCTTTCTGATCTGAAAGAAGTAGCCCGGCTGGTTTGTTCAGTGGCGGGTCGCTTTCCGGCATTCAGCCGGGAAACAGAGTATATCGCCCTTAAGTCAGACCAGGAATATGCCATGTACCACGGCCAGATCGGTTCAAGCGATGGAGGGACATGGGCGCCGGGCCAGTATAAAGAGGTAACTAACGAGTTTTGCGTACCGCACTCCACGGCCAAATATACAAAACATAACCGCGATTCTTACATGGTGGGGGCCTTGGCCCGGTTCAATCTGAACGCCGATCGGCTTACCCCGGAGGCCAGGGCCGTGGCCAGGCTCTTTAAGCTTAAGCCGGTTTGTTATAACAGCTTCATGAATAACGTAGCCCAGATTGTAGAATGTGTACATTCCGTTGAGGACTCCATAAATATTATAGATAGAATCCTCGACCGGGGGCTGGCTCTTGAGGATATCCCGCCTATCAAGGTGCGCGCCGGCCAGGGGGTCTCTGCCGTGGAGGTCCCGCGCGGGATACTCTTCCATGATTACCAATACGATGATGCCGGGACATGTATCGGGGCCAATCTGATTATTCCAACCAACCAGAATCACAATAACATCTATCACGACCTGCAGGTCCTTTTACCTTCACTGCTGGGTAAGCCGGAGAAAGAGATAGAATTGGGGTTGGAGATGCTGGTCCGGGCCTACGATCCGTGTATTTCGTGTTCGGCACACTATCTTAAGGTGAAGTTTATATAACTACTTAGCCACGAATAAACGCGAAGTTACACAAATAAGGCAAAATCCATTTTGCATGATAAATCTTTAGAGCCTCTTGCAACGGTCTTGTAAATGGCGTTTTTGTCATTCCGGCCCCGTATCAGGTACGGGGTAAACTCCAGCCGGAATCCAGTAATTTCAAGTAGATTAAGACATCTCTGGACACCGGTTTTCACCGGTGTGACGATTTTTGTAACAGACTATTTATACAGGATTTTTTCTTTATTTGAGTCCATTTGTGTCAATTCGTGGCTGAATGCTGCGTATCATTCATACCTCAAGGCATCGATGGGATTCAGGTGGGCGGCCTTGCGGGCTGGATAGAACCCAAAAAATATTCCTACGGCAGCCGCGAAGATAAAGGCAAGCAGTAGGGCCTGCCAGGAAATGAGCACCGGCCAATCTGAAATTTTGGCCATGATCTGGGCGCCGGTTATCCCCACAAGCATACCTATTATACCGCCCACCAGACTTAAGGCCAGTGCTTCAATCAAAAACTGGGTCAAGATGTCATTCTGTGTGGCCCCTACGGCCATGCGGATACCGATTTCCCTTGTTCGCTCGGTTACGGACACGAGCATTATATTCATGATGCCTATACCACCTACTATAAGTGATACCAGGGCGATAGACCCCAAAAGGAGCGACATAGTCTTGTATGCGGCCTGGGCTGCAGCCAGAATTTCAGAGAGATTGCGTACCGCGAAGTCCCGGTCGGCGCCTTTCTGAATCCGGTGCCGCTGTTCCAGAAGGGCGTTAATTTCCTCCTCGGCCTTGGACATGAGGTCCACATCTTTGGCCTGGACCATTATGACCCGTACCTGGCCGGGCATCGTGATACCAAAAAGCCTTTTCTGCGCAGAGGTGATAGGGACGTAGATAGTATCATCCTGGTCATCGCCACGGGGAGATTGCCCCTTGATGGAAAGGACGCCAATGACCTGGAAAGGCACTTTTTTTATACGTATGGTTTCACCGAGGGGATTGGTCGCACCAAAAAGATTTTTTACCACTGTTTGTCCCAGGATAGCTACTTTGGCAGCGGCGGTTACCTCCTGTTCCGTGAAAGCGCGTCCTGCTTCCAGAGGCCAATCCCGGATGGATAGCATAGCGGGCACCGTCCCGGTAACCCCGGTACTCCAGTTTTGGTTGCCGTAAACGGCCTGGGCTACCCCGCTCCAGACCGGAGCTACCCGGGCTACGCTCGGACACTCCCCCCTGATGGCCTTGGCATCAGATAGGGTCAAGGTGGTTACCGTCCCGGCACCCATGCGTACCCCGCCAGCGGTGGTTGCCCCTGGGATCACGATAAGTAGATTAGAGCCGACGCTGGCAATCTGACGGGCAATCTGGGCACTAGCCCCCGAGCCTATGGCCACCATGGCTACTACCGCGGCCACGCCAATGATAATGCCGAGCATGGTCAGCAGAGACCGCAGCTTATTGGCCTTGAGGGCATATAGTGCTATTTTCAAGCTAGTTGAAATAAACATGGCATCCTTATGTTTCACCGCAGAGGCGCAAAGATGCAAGAAATCCGAAGCACGAAATTCGAAATACGAAACAAATTCAAATGACCAAAATCCAAAATTCTAGACAATTATGTTTCGGTTATTTGAACATTTTGATTTCGGATTTGCTTCGGATTTCGACATTAGGATTTCGGATTTTCCAGGGTTGTGCCCTTGGCGTCTTTGCGGTGAAAAATCTTCTATAATTCGTCCGTCCCTAAAGATTATACGCCGCCTGGTAAAAGCAGCGATGTCCGGTTCATGGGTTACTATAATAACTGTGATCCCCTGGTCACTATTGAGCTTTTGGAGGATGGCCATAATTTCCACGCTAGTTTTGGTGTCTAGATTGCCGGTTGGCTCATCGGCCAGAATAATGGATGGGCCATTTATCAATGCCCGGGCGATGGCTACCCGCTGCTGCTGGCCGCCGGAGAGCTGTGCCGGGGTATGCTCTTCATGGCCGGAAAGGCCTACACTTTCCAGAACCCGGAGAGACCTCTCCCTCCGCTCTTTCGCCGGTACGTGGCTATAAACCAGGGGGAGTTCTACATTTCCCAGGGCCGAGGTACGGGGCAGGAGGTTAAAGTTCTGGAAGACAAAGCCAATATGACGATTACGAATAGCGGCCAGTTCTTCGGCTGAAAGCTTACCTACGTCCGTTCCTCGCAGCAGGTATTGGCCGCTGGTGGGCTGGTCCAGGCACCCCAGGATGTTCATGAAGGTTGATTTGCCTGAGCCGGACGACCCCATGATAGCGGTAAATTCACCAGCCGCGATGGAAAGATCGACGTTGTCCAGGGCCTTAACCGCAACGTCACCTACGTGGTAGATCTTGGTTAGGCTGCGAACTTCAATGAGTGCTGCCATGAGACTTGTCTAGAAAGCCCTAAACCCGTGCGGGAGCTTATTTTTGTTGCCTGGCTTCCCTTTGAAGGAAATTGTTTCCACGGCCAGGACATCTCCTTCTTTTACGTCTCCTTCAAGGAGCTCAGCAAATTGACCATTCGTTATTCCCAGTTTGACCGTTACTGGTTTGAGTTGTTTCTGGGGAAGCATTTTCCAAACCAGAGCGCCTTTTGGGATCTCTCGGGCGAATTTTTTAAGTTCTTCCGCGGGTGGTTGGAAGCGCAGTGCCGCCGTAGGAATTTTGATTACGTCTTGCTGCTGGTCAATTAGAATGGAGACGTTAGCGGTCATTCCCGGCTTTAACTTGAGCATGGGATTATCCACGTTCACTATAACGTCATAAGTCACCACATTCTGTACCGTTTGAGGCGCACTACGTACCTGTAATACCTTTCCGATAAAGGTCTCTCCAGGATAGGCATCAACTGTAAAGGTCGCTTTTTGCCCAACTTTCACCACACCAATATCTGCCTCGTCTACGCTTGTATTTATCTGCATCTTGGTCAGGTCCTGGGCAATGGTAAAGAGTACCGGTGACTGGAAACTGGCAGCAACTGTCTGCCCTGCATCTACATTTCGGGATACGACGATACCGGTTACCGGTGAATAGATAGTAGTATATCCAAGGTTTGACTCTGCCAGGTCCAGGGCGGCCCTGGCCTGAAGGACAGCCGCTTCCGCCGCATGCAGGGCAGCCAGGGCGGATTGGTAGTTGGTTTCGGCCGTGTCCACCTCGCTCTGCGATATTAGCTCTTTTTGGATCAAGTCCCGATAGCGATCCAGTGTCCTTTTAGCGTCTATCACCTGTACGCGCCTTTGTTCCTGGTTCGCCAGGGCATTTTTGTAATTAGCCCGGGCCTTAGCTACCTCCGCCTGAAAAGTGGCTGGATCGATCTGGGCGATCACCTGGCCCTTTTTTACCGGAGAATTAAAATCCACATAGATTTTTTGAATGGTGCCGGAGACCTGACTTCCCACAGCCACCAGGACTACGGGATTCACTGTGCCGCTGGCCAGGACGGCGGCGGCAATAGTCCCCCGTTCTACCTTTACTGTCTTGTATCCAACCTTATCTTTTTTGCCCCTCAAGGCATAGAAAGTGCCCCCAATGGCTATGAGGAGGATTAGTATGGCTATATACAATCGCTTTTTTTTCATCTGAAAATCCCCCTGTATCCCCCTTTTCCAAAGGGGGAATTGATAAGCCGCCGCCTTTTCCCAAAGGGGAACTTAACATATCCCCCCTTTAGTAAAGGGGGGAGAGGGGGGATTATTCCCGTTATCCTTTGTGTCGCCATGCGGCATGTCTGTTTCATAACTTTTCTACTTTCAAAAAGTTAAGCGTCTGGCCATCGTCTGCCGGTTTTTTAATTCGTGGTCTTAAGTGGCTGAACGCTGATCGCTGACTGCTGACTGCTAAAAGTTAATCTCCCCACCGCCCTTAAGAGCGTTGCCACGGCTACCTTATGGCCATAGAGGGCCTGGATATGATCGACGTTTGCTTTTGTATATAGTACCTGGGCGTCCATGAACTCAATAGCTGATGCGAGCCCCGCTTTATAGCGGCCTTCCGCCAGGGACAGATTTTCCTGGGCCTGAATCACATTTTTCTCCGTGGTCTGTATTAATTCTTCAGCCTCTTTTGTGGCCCAAAAGGCCTGCTCAATTTCCAGGCATACGTTTTGATCCAGGGTTTCCTTTTCTGCCTGGATCTTTTTGAGTTGGGCACGTGACTCAGCTACCTTTCCTTTTGTAGCAAAACCGGAAAAAAGAGGAAAGGTTATAGTAGCCCCCAGGTTCCAGTTTTTGTCCTTAGGATATTCATCGCCTTCGAGGTTGTAAGAGGCGTTACCGCTAAGACTCGGATAATATTCTCCCAGGGCAGATTCTAAGACGGCCTTCTGGGAATTATACTGGGCATCAAGGGCCAGGACGTCCGGGCGGCCTTTAAGGGCTTCGTTGACGAGATCGGGAAGACCTTCACGAAATGGGATGTATTCCAGGTTATCTTCTATGCTATAAGCCATAGAGGTTCTAATGCCCAGGGCGTTATTCAAAGAAACCCTGGCCACCTTAACAGCGTTTTCAGCCTTGATTTTGTCCAGACGGCCATTCGCAAGATCTACCTCAGCCTTCGTAACCTCGATTTTTGCCCTGGTGCCCACCCGGTAGAAAGCCTGGGCCTGTTTGAGATGTTCTTCCCGCTGGCGTATGGTTTCTTCAGCTACGGACAGCAGTCTTTGTGCCTTGAGCAGGTTGTAGTAAGCCTGTTCAACATTAAGAATAACCATCCGTATAGTATCCAGTGCCTCATATTCAGTCATCATGAGATTCTGGCGGCTGGCCTCTATCTTTCCACCCGTTCGGCCAAAATCATAAAATAGTTGGGTAAGGTTAACCCCCGCCGAATAATTACTAGTGGTCCGGCCTGCTGACATAAAACGACCGGAGTACTCGGTATGAATACGGTCATAAGCAGACTGCAGGTTTATCTGCGGCAAGTAGTCGGCTTTCGATTGGGTTACCCGGGCCTGGCTGGCCTCAACCGAACTACGCGCCGCTCTTAGCGTGGGTTGGTTTTTTAAGGAGATTTCAACACATTGCGTTAAGGTTAAGACATCCCCTTCTTTGAAGGGGATGCTTTCCTCAGCGCACACAGTTAATGGGAGGCAAAAAATAAGAACGACTGCCACTTGGAAAATAGTTAGGCCCACAGTTTCAATTTTCGTGTTTTTGGTGGCAGAAAAAATCATAACGTAACGACTGTGGTTGGTGAAGCTCAAGGTTCAAAGCTCAAATGAATGTCAAAATACCAAAGCCCAAAACGTCGCTCGTCACTGGTCATTAGTCATTGGTTAAGCTGAAGGGATGGAACGCTTTTACCAGTGACAAATGACTATTGACTAATGACATCCACTCTAGCCATTTGGATTTGATTTGAACTTGGGATTTTGACATTTGAAATTCGGTCCGCCTATGGCGAATTCGGGTCAGGATTTTTCTCTCGGGACATGGTCTGGAATGATACTAGGAATGGAGGCAATTAGCAAGAGGAAGAAAGTACGATAAGGAAGCCCTGCGAGTTTATTTAGCAGGGCTTCCAGGTTCTTATTCCCGAACTTCTCTCCAGGAGACTATGGAGATGTCATTGGAGGCGAACTTATCTTTAAGTGATGTGTCGAAGAAAAACTGGCCTGAATTTTTTATATCCACAGTTTTACCCCAGAGTATGCCATATACCTCAGAACTGTTTTTCATGTCGATATCGGCATAGGGGGCATAAACTGTGCCCTTGAAAGTACTGCCATGTTTAAAGTCTATTTTGGCGGTTGAATTGGAGTAGATGGTGAAATCCGGCGGCAATCCATTCAGATTGATAGTCGCATCGTTGTGCGTATCCAAAGAGCCGGTTAAATAAATATTGACCGGCCCGTCGGAGGCATCGATAATCAGTTCGGAATCCTTTTTAAGGTCAATGCTGGTTACGTAATAGTTTGCTCCTCCAGCCTTCCCGCGCAATGTCATAGTATCGCCGTTGCCCAGATTGATGGTATTACCGACGATTCCACCCCAGGCATTATCATTACTGCCGCTGCTTACGGCCGCAAACGTAGTGGCCAGGTCGCCGCCAATGATGCCGAGGGGGTCAGGATTGACCCGATCCACATCTACTCCTTCCACGCCGGTGACGGTGGGGCCGGGACTGCCGCCATGCTCTTCATAAACCGCATCGTTTCCAGATTCGTCTTCTCCCAGAGCTATATCCCCATCGACAATTGTACCATTGTGAGTTATTACATGCTCATTAGAGCCGATGTCCGCTTCGCCAGTAGAGTCGGCCGGCGTCGGATTTGGGGTCTCACTGGAGTCATAGCTGTAAGCAGCTCCGGAGTTTTTCATGTCTATTTCATCATCCCCAAATATGCCATAATTGAGTAAAGTCTCACGTTTTATGACTACCTCGATGGTGCTGCTCGTATTATTTGCAGCATTGCCAGTAACCTGGAACTTGTAATTGTTGGTGTCCACGTTTGTAAGGGTTATATTGCTATCGAAATAAAAGCCATCGGGCACCGTGTAGCTCACCGCTACTGAGTCACCCAGATTACTGGGTAGGATTAGACTCTCGCTTATAAGGCCGTTTTCGATGTTCTTGATTGCGTACTGGATGCCGGCCTCGGCATCATAAAACGCCTGCTTACTTAACCTATAATTCCCGCCGATCTTGATATCCGTGCTGCTTATCACGACGGCAGTGGTTCCCAGGACCGTGAGAACCATTAAAAATAGGAGTGCTGTGATCAGGGCAATGCCTTTTTCATTTTTTATTATCTTGGTTTTTTGTTCTGGAGTCATGTTTTTTGCCTCCTTATAAGTAGCTATCTAGCCACGAATGAACACGAAGTTACACAAATAAGAAGCACCATTCGGTTAAACAAATCTTTCGTGTTCAACTCTTTCTTTCGATTTTCTTTTCTATTTATTCGAGTCCATTTGTGCCCATTCGTGGCTAAATACTTCCCTCCTCAGTAAGCCAGGTTCCTCGGGGTTATCAGAGAAGTCAAGGTATAGGTCCTATACCCGCCATTGGTCGTATACTCAGGATCAGGATTGGCAGTCCTCGCGGTTATAGTGAGCTCTATCTGGCGGATATTGGCCAGTATGGCAGTAGTGTTACCATTGCTATCGTAATAGGCAAAGGTGAGCGCTTGAATATTTTCGGCAACCGGTTGATTGATGCCACCCGTATTCCGCCCGATTTTTTGTATGCCGCTGGAAGTATAAAGCGAGTAGGTGATATTTTCATTGGCATCGGATGTGTCCCCATCCCCATTAGTATCCTGTGTAAAATTGATAGAATTAGAAGTGACACTTACAATGCCTGCATTTGCTGAACCAGTCGTATCACATCCGGCCATTCGAATCTCACGGGTCATTATATCCATAGCCGCCCGTGCGTTTTGCTGCATCTCAGCAACCTGTTCCTGGACGCTGTAGGACTTATTTTGCATGATAAATAAACTGGACACGGCACCCAGAACGATTCCGCTGATGGCTATAGCAATAAGGAGCTCCACCAGGGAGAAACCGCGCATTTTATTCTGATCCCTTTTCATCTGAAAATCCCCCTGTATCCCCCTTTTCCAAAGGGGGAATTAATGGGCCCTCCTTCTTCAAGGAGGGATTGATGGGACCCCGTCTTTCCCCAAAGGGGGACTTCACGGATTCCCCCCTTTAGTAAAGGGGGGTTAGGGGGGATTGTTTTCATTGTTCCTTGTATCTCTTTGAAATATGAATGTTTCATTTTTATTCCGCCAGGATAGTTTTCAGGACGACTGAATGGGCATCTGTATCCCAGAAGACCGTAACAGTCACCGTTTTCATGCCGGTAGCAGGAGTGTCTGCAGCTACAGTTGTAACTCTTTTGTAGGCACCGTACCCGGTAATACTACTATAATTTTCAGTGCTTGAAGATGCACCGGCATAACCCTGCCTTTGAATATCTTCCAGTTTTTCCTGGGCCAGGGTCGTGGCCGTGGTCATCTCGTTGCTGAAGGCGTTACCGTTCATCACTGTTGAGGCTAGGGTTGCTAAGCTCAACAACCCTATGGCCAGTACCAGCATGGCGATGAGGACTTCGACCAGAGTAAAACCTTTTTTGCCATAAAATCCCCCTGTATCCCCCTTTTCCAAAGGGGGAATTAATGGGATCCTGGCTTTCCCCAAAGGGGGACTTAACATATCCCCCCCTTTAATAAAGGGGGGTGAGGGGGGATTATTTTTATTATGTCGCATGCACACCACGGGGATATCCATTTCTTCCCTCAATTTATTTTCACCCGGCCGGCACTACTAATGGTTACGCTCCGCGAGCCACTAGTATTGCTCAGAGTTATAGTGGCTAGATTGCTAGCCGTTCCTCCAGGGTGAAATATGGGGTCATTATTGGAGTTAAAGGTGACATCGTAATAATCAGTCTGAATGTCTTTTGTCTGTGTCGCCTCACCAGTGTCAGCCGTACCATCGTTATCATCATCGTCCAATATCATGTAGCGATGGTTGTCCAAAAAGAAGACCTTGAATTCATTATTTTGACTGACAGCCTGCATCCTCGCCGCCATCAGGTCGGATAGCACCTGTCTGGCCGCCCCGTTTAGCCGATATCCCGGCATCTGGGCCATAATGCCGGGCACAGCTATGGCTGCCAGGATGGCCATCATCGCCACCACTATCATCATCTCCGTCAGGGTAAATCCACGCTGATTCCACAGCAGGTTCATCCTCTGCTCCCTTTTGGGCACTTTAATCCTCCTGAATATACCTGTCAGCAAGAACTGTACCTATGTAACCATTATTAACACACTATGAGATAACGTTAAGAAATTGTTGCAAAAAGGGGAGATGCTATAATGATGCATAGAGAGAAATATCTTTAAAAATTTTTATACATATTTAAAAAATTTGGTGCATAAAAACATCAAATGGATGTATGGCTTATATCCGAGATATCTGAAGGAAATAGCCTGCAGCCTCAGCGTATCTCTAAGGTAAGTATCTGTGACGATTGCCCGCCATCATTATCGGCAACAATAACTTTCACCTGGTATCTGCCGCTCTTTTTCTGTGGGGGCTGCCATGTAATTATCCCGGTCGTTGGATCGATTCTCATACCTTCGACGGGTGTATCCAGAGAGAATGTGATAGGGTCATTGTCTGCATCTATGGCCTTCACCTGAAGTGTTAAGAGGGAATCCTGCTTGATCTCCATCACCTTCTTCTCCTCGGCTATCTGAGGAGGGCTGTTAAATATCCAGACCGGAGAGGACTGGACGGGCGCAAGTGCACTCTCTCCCCGATATGGCGTAACCTTTACCGCAATCCAGCACTTTTTCTTTAACGAACTATTTGAGAGCGATACCTCATTCGCCTTCGGAATCTCAGTTCTATCTTTAATCCACTGGTATTTAAGGGCGATGTCTTCTTCCCTCAGCCTGACATCCGCCTTTAAGGTATCCGAAACGGTTGCACTCCCGGGTACGACCTTAACGTCCACTACGGGCAAGTCTTCTTCAAGCCCCCTTTTTACGGCCTCCGATCTTAGGATCTTATGAATCTCCGTGATGCCTCCGCATGTTCTGGACGGCCTTTTCGCAGATATGTCTTCAGGCGCTCCAGCCTTTTCCGTATGAATTTGCCTGAAGGCAAGAATAAGGAGGAGCAGCACTCCGAATATTGCTGCCCCCCATAGCAGAAACTTTCTCTTTTCTTTCTTTCTCACCTTACCCGCATATCCCTCCAATAGATATAGTCCACAAGGGATGAAGGAACGTTAGGGATGACGTTTAGATTCTGAAGTCCTCCGGTTGATGTATTGACAAAAATAGATCCTGATAACTGACCGGTAACCGAGTCTCGTCTGACAGAGACTATGGGCGCGGAGGACATCCCATCACCGAGTGATAACGTCCTGCTTTCGCCGCCAAGCTGTCCAGCAGCAGTGGTATAGCCGACGGCGTAAAGGGTTGAGCCTCCACCGGCGTCACATGGATTTGATGACTGTGAGGGCGTGTAAGTAGTGAAATATACCACGCCGCCGAAGACTGTCGGGGGGCTCAGTATCTTTTCGCCCTGGCCGGTCATATTTATGTACCAGCCCTGGTTGGTCACCTCGCCTGACTGAACAGTGTAGTTTGTCAGGTCGCTGAGACTGTAGGATGAACAGCTTGCCGCATCGTACAGGCAGCCCTCTTTTATGGCAAAGAGTTTCTCCTGGGCATTGGGCGCCGTGGGATCGGACTTGTCTCCGGTGCCGAAATATATCCAGAGATTGTTCAAAGTATCGAATGACCCGACGGCCTCTGTATAAATAGGGCGTATCTGCCCGCTCGGGGCATCGAAGAGCTTGGAGGCAAACCAGTTGGCCGTATTGCTATCATGCACGGAGAACCTGTACATATCCCCGCCCAGATCACCTAAATAGATCCGGTCTATAAAACTGTCAAAGTTTATATCTACGGCATAAGGCGGCGCCGGGGCGCTGTGGCCCATCGACGTATAGCTCCAGATATTTGCCCCGTTCTGCGCATTCACTATATAAATGGCCTTTCCGTTGATACCGGCAGAATCATAGCCTCCGCTCATTATCACCACCCATACCTCGTTGCCGCTGATATTCACCCGGTTTACGGCCGGCCTCCCCCACGTCTCACCCGAGGTATTAAAACTCCAGAGCCAGGAAGGGGACGTGGTATTAGTGATGTCAAGGGCGTTGAACTGATCTCCCCCCTGCCTTTCACCCACGACGGCGATGGTATGCCACTCACAGGCTGTCTTGGAGGTGGCAATTGCCCCCGTGCCGTCACCTGTGCCGAACCAGACATCCTCCACCCTGACCGGCAGGTCCACAAAAAAGGTATGGGCAATCCTCATATACTTGAGCTGGCTGAGGAGATTCGGTGGGATGAAAGCCCATAGCTCATACCCATCGCTGGCCTGGAAGGCGTGGAGCATGCCGTCATTCGCCCCAGCGAGTATGATCTTTGTCCGGTTCTTGTAGGTCTCATAGAACTCGCCTGTGCCGCTGTAGCCGTAATCGAAATAGAACTTCTTGGGGGCGCCGACTATAACTGGGCCGGAATGGAATATGTCCCCGAGCTTCCAGCTTCTTTCTTCGGTAGTATCGCCGTCGCCATCGTCATCGTAAGAATCTATCCCCCTTACATAATTGATGAGTTTGTCCCTTTCCGTATCATTTGCGACACTGAGATCGGCAGCGGTTAGGTTTGTATTATTAAAGGCAACGAGGGCATTGTTTTTTACAGTGTATATCGTCCGGGTGGAGGCTGCCCGGTCTCGGAGCACGGTCCCGGCATCCCACAGGGTACCAGTTATGTTTCCCGCAGAATCAATAGAATACGCATAGAGGTGGCCTTTCCAGAAGGCAGCGTCCGACGGTTCAAACGAGGCCTGATAAAGTACGTCCCCCCCCGATGTCATCAGCGACGGGACGGTAGGCGATGTGAAGGAGTAAGACTTTTCGATGATGTCGGCTATGGCAGAGTCCAGGGCCGCTGCGAGCTGGCTGGCATTATCCGAGGTAAGATAAAGCCCGTGGCCGTTAGTAGCGGTATCCTGGAGGAGCTGGCTCTGGATGGTAAAGCCTATAGTATAGGTATATACATTCTGGGTGTCGTCGAGACTGGAGCGGGCATCATTATTGTACATATAGTAGGCGATATCGTCGAGGTACAGGTAACTGTACCAGCCACTTGTCGGCTCCTCGACCTCTGAGTCTCCGTCCCAGTTGCCCTTCATGGAAGCAGCGCAGCTCTTGGACATTCGGTCGGCCCAGGGTTCGCCATCCGTGATGATCACCACAAAGTTCTTCTGACACTCATACTGGATAGGACTCTGGTAATTGCCGGAACCGCCATAGCATTTACTGTCTCCTCTAAAATAACGCCAGGCCTCAGAAAGGCTTCCGGCGAGAGGGGTGTTGGTGTCAGGGGCAACGGCATTCAAGGAATTGATAAGAGAGGTCTTATAGCTCGCTGTGAGGTCGTCTATGGCTGAAACTATGGTTCCTCCTCCGTCGTAGGCATCATAATTGAATCTCATAAGCCCCAGACGGACACTGCTGGCACTGTTTATGTAATTTGTAATAACCTGTTTGGCCACCTCTATCCGGGTGGTGGTGGGGAGGCTGGAACGTTCTGCTACTGTGGCCTGCCAGAATATCCAGTTGAGATAATTGCCGGGATACCTTACATAATCCGTCCCGCTGGACAGGGGATCGGCATCTCCACCTCTTAAGTACGCAGTCCTGCTATTGTATGTATAATTGCCGGAGGAGGTGACCTGATAGATAGCATCTGAAGTGAAACCCCCGGAATATACAGTGGAGGAGTTATAGCCGGAATGAAAGATAATGGTCCGCATGCTGCCTGAATTATCGAAGAGGATCAATATATTCGGGTCTGCACGCACCATAAAGCTATCTGCATCACCGGAGCCATAAGCTGGTGAAAAACCACCCCAAAGTAAAAGTATGCCGATTATCGCTGGCATAATTCTTCTCATCGCATCCACCCCCTAACGGACATCTAACGGCCTGTGCCGATCTGCCTCCTGCCTCGGCACCGTTTTTATAACAGCCTCAGTCTTGCCAAGGAGACGGACTGCTACGTAATCTCCTATCTTGAGGCTGCTAAGTGAAATCGGCCCGCCATCCATGTTATAAACACTTACCTTTTCGGGCAGGGCGATAATCGTTTTGTTTATAGTCAGTGTCCTGTCTGAGATAGACTCAAGCCTGCCGTATATTGTTCTCATATCCTGCTCTGAGGAGCCGACGTTGCCGGATATCAGCTCTACATTCTGTCCTGAAGCTACGTTATAGCCTAGGAACATGAGAGACATCGCTATAAATAGAATGAACCTTTTCATCATTTGCCTCCTGTATATGCATCAATGGGCACAGTGGCCCTCGACAGCACCTCTATCTGGCTCTGTGCCATTCCGGCCTGGCCGGTGGCCGAGAGGTCGAATCCGGCTCCGGCCCATGCACCCACCTCATACCCGGCCCTCGGCGGGAGCGAACCTGATGTCCGCTTCGTACCCTGATAAGTATAGGTGGCCGTATCCGAATTGTTTGCGGGATCAACCGTGACCGGTGCGGCTATTGATAGGGCATCCGTACCGCCGAAGATGAAGTCCTCAACATTGAACATCGCCATGTTGATTCCGGCGTCTGCGGCGTAAAATGCCTGTTTCCCCCAGTAGAGATTTGCCGTGATCCGGAGATCCTTGGTGCTTGTGGTAAGTAACAGAAGGCCGAGGACGGCCAGCAGGGCAAGCATCACCACCACGGTTACGAGGATAAAGCCGCCTTGTTCACTGCGAAGGGATAGAGGGCACAGAGGGTTTTGTCTGTGCTGTTTTATAATTCTTGCAAACATACACTAAGTCCCCGCAAGCAGCAGATTTCTCGGGAATACGATAGTCGTAAGGGTTATCGACCTTGTCTGCCCCGTCCTCGGGTCAGGGGCCGAGGCCTGGACAGTCATGGTTACGTCTATCTGTCTTATATCTGCCGCTATGACGGTAGGATTGCCGTCCCCGTCCCGGTAGGTGAAGCTGAGGTTTGTAACGTTCGGGATAACGGTCTGGCCATTCCTCTGGAGGTCTGTGCCGTTGAGACTATAAGTGATATCTTCATTAGAACTGACAGTTATATTCCCGTCGGCTGTAGTGACGTCGGCCGGATTAGCCGGGAGATCCATAAATATCCGGAGCTGGGTGGCGTCGATAGTAGGGCCTATCGGTGCTGGATTGGATACAGTGAAGGCCGTAAAATTTGCAGACTGCGTGGGATTGAACCCGGCCATGGTCAGCTCCGTGATCATCAGGTCAAATGCCGCTCGGGCATCTTGTCTGGCGCTGGCCTTGATATCCTCACCGGAATATGTCCGGCCGGCTGTCGTGAAGAGTGTTACCACACCGGTCAGAAGGAGGCTCGAAAGCATTATAACTATCAGCAGTTCCACCAGGGTAAAGCCGCTCTGGCTGCTTTTTATCTTTTGTTCTACTTTCCGCACCTTAAGAACTCCTATCTTACGATGGAGGCGACTGAAATTTGCCTCTGTGTCCCGTCAGTCCCGGGCCAGCTTATGACCACAGTTATCCGCCTCGGATATGTTGCCGCGCCGACTGTTGCCTGGGTGATAGTGCGTGTAAATATGCCGGCTGTGGTGGCCTGATAGGCTGTGGGTTCTGTCTCGGATATGTTAGCATTCACTGTAGGGTTGGCTATCTGTGTGGCTATGTCCGTGCTAAGCCCCCGATCTTTCATAATCATTTCGAGTGTGGCGTCTGCTAAGGTCAGGGCCTGGGTCATATTCTCACTCTTTTCATTCAGCCGCATAGGTGGTATCAGGGTCGTGGCCAGGGCCAGCAGCCCAAAGGTTATTAGAAAAAGGGCTATCATGGCCTCTACAAGGGAGATGCCATGGCTATTATTTATAATACGCACCCTTTCCATCAGCTCCATGTAATAGCCCCTATCTTTCCGGTAATCCTTACCGTGAACGACCCGGTTTTACTGCCGTTGGTGATGCTTATCGCAGGGGGGTTACTATAACTGGCCCCTGTAAAGGTAGCTATGCCTCTCGGAGCGAATACTATCGACGAGCCATCTACAATTGAAGCGCCAAACTGTATCCCATAACCTTGTCCGCCGGAGGGGACCACACTGATGTTCAGCCAGTTGGGCGGGCTGGGAAGTGCTGTGTTATCCGGATGGGTCCAGGAATTGCTCCCGGTGGCCGTCTCCCTTTCTATGCGGTAACAGTTATTTGGAACATCAAAAGTAACCTTGAACTGTGTTCCCTCCGAGATGGCCCTCTCCCTATAGACCATTAAGTCCAGACTTAGTTGCTTTATCGCGGCGGTGAGGTAGTAATTTGAAAGCATGGGCGGCATTAAAAGATTGGCGATCCCGCCGAGGATGGCAAGCAGGGCGACTACTATCATAAGCTCGACCAGGGTGAAGCCCTTTTCTGATAGAAGATGTCGGTCTTTTTTAATACCCCTAAGATTCATCCCATAGTCCTTTTATCGTTTGACTGCTTCCCGAATGGACATAACAGCAAAAACCATGCCCACGTAATTCTTATCGACATCGGGTGTGATAAGCTTAAGAACTTGCTGAAAAAGGAGGATACGTTCTAACGCAGAAGGGAAAAATGGTTAAAAGATTTTAAATATATTAAAAAAAATTGGCGCAGATGAGGACATTAAGCAGCTGTAATCTTATATTCTTTCATTTTATAAAGCAGGGCCGGTAGGCTTACCTCCAGGATCTGAGCGGCCTGGGTGCGGTTTCCTTTGGTTTGTTCCAGGGCGCGCTTGATCAATTCACGCTCCACGGACTTGGTGGCCTTTTTGATGGATGTTGCGCCTTCCAGGATTTCGTCGGGAAAGGTATCACGGACTTTTTGTATAGAGGACGGGAAGTATTCCAGCCCTATTATTTTGTTCTCTGTGAGCACCATGGCCCGTTCAATGACATTTTCCAATTCACGCACATTGCCCCGCCATTCGTATTCCATGAGGCGATGCATGGCTTCCGGGGAGATTCCATCAACATTGGTGCCCAAACGTTTATTGTACTTCCGGATAAAATGATCCACCAACAAGGGAATATCTTCCCGCCTTTCCCGTAGAGATGGCACATGGATGGATAGGACGTTAAGACGATAGAAAAGATCGTCCCGGAAGGTATTTTTTTCTACCTCCCTGGCCAGATCCTTGGCGGTGGCGGCAATAATCCGGACATCGACCTTTGTAGACTGTGTGTCTCCGAGAGGGCGTATCTCTTCCTCTTGCAGGGCACGAAGCAGCTTGACCTGGAGGGACATGGGCAGCTCCCCCACCTCGTCCAGGAAAAGCGTTCCGCCATGGGCTTCTTCAAACAGACCCTTTTTAGCCCGGTAGGCATCCGTAAAAGCGCCTTTTACATGCCCAAATAGCTCACTTTCCAGGAGTGTTTCCGGTATGCCGCCGCAGTTTATGGTAACAAGCGGTTTTCCACGCCGCACACTATTATAGTGTATGGCCTTGGCAATTAACTCTTTTCCAGTGCCACTTTCACCGAGTATGAGGACGGTTGTCTTGTAGTCGGCAATCTTTTTGACCATATCAAATATCTGAAGCATAGCCGTACATTTGGCTACGATGTTGCTGAAAGAATAATTTCTCTCTACTTCTTCCTTAAGACGGGTATTTTCCCGCCTGAGTCGGGCACGCTCCTCTGCCTTTTTCAGGGTCAGGATAATTTCATTAGACTTAAAGGGCTTGTCTATATAGTCATAAGCGCCGAGTTTAATGGCCTCAATAGCAGTTTCTATACTCCCGTAAGCCGACATGACTATAACTGTAGTGTCAAAATTTCGAGCCCCGACTTCCTTTAAAAAGGACAGGCCGTCCATGCCTGACATGCAGATATCACATAAGACCTGGTCATAGCACTGTTCTTCCAGTTTTTTAAGACCGGAGACCGCGTCCGGACAGGTATCCGCCACATAGCCTTCTTTTCTGAGGATGGCCGTCAACACATGCCGCATGTTTTCTTCATCATCTATGACCAGAATACGACTTTTAGACATATGTCAGCTCTCGGCTATCAGCGTTTAGCTATCAGCCTTTATAATGCAATTGCTCAAGTTGTCAGGTTCACGGTTCACGGTTGGAGGCTTTGCGCTTTTCATATCAATCTTCATCGCTCTCTAACTTTGAACCGTGAACCTTGGAACTTTGAACCTGAGTAGTTACTTTATAATTTGCTATTCACGGCTGACTGCTGCTCGCTGAATGCCTCCATGCTTTTAAGATAAGACTGAATTTCGTGCCCTTGCCTATGGCGCTTTCTACGGTTATCTTTCCGCCAAACGACTCCATAATACGCAAAGAGATCGCCAGACCCAGGCCCGTTCCTTCACCCGGTGGTTTTGTGGTGAAGAAGGGATCAAAGACCTTGGGCAGGTCTTCCGGTTTGATCCCGGTCCCGCTGTCTTCCACATCGATAACTATATATTCATCTAAAAATCCCCCCTCCCCCCCTTTGGTAAAGGGGGAATCGGGGGGATTATTTTCCTTTTCGTCATTTTCTGCTATTTCCTTTAGCCCTGATTTGATGCGCAGGTCTCCGCCTATGGGCATGGCGGCGGCTGCGTTGACCAGGATATTGACAAGGACCTGTTTTAACTGTTGGGCGTTGGCCCGGGCCAGCGGCAGGTCTGGCTGCAGGTCGGTCTGGACGTGGACATAACGCATGACTTTCTGATGTGAAAGGAGGGAAAGACTGCCTTCGATAACGTCGTTAACAGACACTCCTTCGATCTTTTGGGGAGAGGGACGGGAGAAGTCGAGGAGGTCGCGTATGATACCATTTATGCGCTGCAACTCCGAGGCGATACGGTTTAGAAAATCATGCTCCTCTTCTTTAGTGACCGCATGTTGGAGGAGAAGTTCGACGTACCCTATGATGGCGGCCAATGGATTGCCGATTTCATGCGCCACTCCGGCGGCTAAGCGGCCCACCGAGGCCAGCTTTTCAGAACGGATTACCTCTTCCTGTACCTTCTTAAGCTCGCGATTGGTGTTTTCCAGGGAGGCAATGTATTCCTTTATCTCTTTTCTTTGTTCACCGAGGCGTTTATCCATACGGGCAAAGGCGTGATAAAGTTTTCCGACTTCATTTTGCCGTTCAGAATGTATAAAAGGGCCAAGGTCTCCACCGCCTATGGTATCCATAAGTGAGGTCAGACGTCTTATAGGCCGGACGACATCTTTGGAGATAAGAAGATAGCCAAAGAGAAAAAGAAGCACGGCATCAAGAACAATGTAAAAAAAAGTCAGCTTGTAGAGCTGCGCCATCTCCTGCCGCAGGTCGCCGAGCAGACTTTTGGCATATATAACACCCCACTGGTGGCCATCCTTGAGGATGGGAAACACGGTGGCAAGGTGCAAGTCTCTCCTGAAAAAGGAGAAATTGTCTGCCCCGGAAAGGTTACAAACTGGTCTTTCAGCCGGGGCCTGAAGCCTTGCTTCGGCGGATAGGGGGGTCAAATTTATAGCTTCAAATGCCGCTTCTGCGACGATTACCCGGTCGCTTCTTACCAGGGCTATGTAGTCAAAACTGGACGGGCTGAGATAAGAACTGAGCAGGGACTTTATATCACACTGTCCGTTTTCCCGTATGTCTGAATCTCTTGATAACTGATTGATTACGTTGGCAAGGTTCTGGACCAGAATAGTGGCGCTGTCTATCTTTTGCCGGGCGATGTTCCGTTCGGCCATTTTTACGGAAACAACGGCCACCAGGATCATCCCGGACAGCAAGAGAAACACAAAGGTAAGGGCGATCTTGGTGCGGATGCTGAGGCCGTATTTTTTCATCTTTTGACGTAATTACTTAGCCACGAATGAACACAAAGTTGCACAAATAAGAGAATCGCTCTATAGAACAAGCCTTTCGTATTCGAGGCGTTCTTTCCCAAAATTAAGAAGAATTGCCAGGTGCAATCCCGTTGCTTTCAAGTAGTTAAGTGTTTGCGCCCTATGAGCATCTATAATCTTTTCAATGGCCTTAAGTTCCAAAGCAATTTTATCCTCAACTAAGATATCTGCGTAATAGTCTCCCACTACCTCTCCACTAAAATAGACCGTTATCGGTACTTGTTGTTTTGCGTGAATTCCTTCTTGTCGTAACAACACCATCATGGCATTCTCGTAGACTTTTTCTAAAAAACCGTAACCAAGTTTGCGGTGTACTTCCATTGCTAAGCCAACAATTTTGTATGATAAATCTTTATATAGGATTTTCTCTTTATTTGAGTCCATTTGTGTCAATTCGTGGCTAACAGAGGAGGCCCAGATACCATTGGGTTGCCGCTTTTCCCCAGAAGAGATAAAGTATGGCTCCAATGGATAGAAAAGGGCCAAAAGGGATGGCCATCTTGGCGTCCTTACCTGTTTTTAACATGGCTATGATGCCTACTACTGAACCGAGGAGCGCGCTCACCAGGATAGTAAAGGGCAGCGCCTGCCACCCCTGAAAGGCGCCGATCATGGCCAGAAGCTTAATATCTCCACCACCCATGCCTTCTCTCTTGGCCAGCATGAGATAGCCCAGGGCGATCAGGTAGAGGATACCTCCTCCCAGAATTATGCCGATGAGTGAATCTTTATAAGTAATATTCGGCAGAATGAGGGAAGAGATAAAACCCACAGCGATGCCAGGATAGGTAATAATATCGGGGATGATCTGGTGGTCGAAATCGATAAAGATGATGGCGATGAGGGCGGCTACAAAGATAAAATAGAATAGGCCGGCCCAGGATACGCCATATCGAAGGAAAATGGCCAGGGAGAGCAATCCGGTTACAAGTTCTACAAGCGGATAGCGGAGCGAAATGCGCAACTGGCAATGTCGGCATTGCCCACGCAGTAAAATGTAACTTAGAACCGGGATGTTGTCATACCACCGGATACCGGCGCCACAGTTTGGACAGGCAGAGCCAGGCCTTACAATTGATCTGCCCAGTGGCAGGCGGTAGATGAGGACGTTCAGAAAACTACCCACGCAAAGGCCGAGGGCCAGAGCAAATATTATCGCAATGTATTGGTCCATAGGCTTTGATTGATCTTATCGGTCAAAGCACTTCGAGCTATGAGCTGAGCAGAAAGGTATCGCATATTTTGGCATTATTGACATATCAGAGTTTATAACAACTATTTCTAATTTTGGGTATCATTTTAGCTTTTTGAATATTGGTTGCGTTTTCAGTGGGTGAATGGAATGGTCAACTTATGACTTGACACGTGAAGCGCATATATGTATTCTATTAGCATTATTCCAATAGAATAATTCTTTAAGAGTAATAAGACAGTTTTAGATGCGAAATCCTTTTACATTGGGCATAGTGCAGCAAGATGATTTCTGCAATAGAGAAAAAGAAACAGAGGATCTTCTACGTTATGCCCGCAATGGCGATAATGTTGTCCTCTTTTCTCCGAGAAGGTACGGGAAATCTTCCCTGGTACACAGGGTCCTGAACAGGCTTGAAGAAGAGGGATTCTTGACCGTCTACGTGGACTTATTTCCCATATCTTCAGAACAGGATTTTATTTCAAGATTTTCGGCTGCGGCTTTTAAGGGAATTGGCAGGGGATCAGACCCTCGAACTATGATAGACAAACTGGGTAACCTGTTTAGCCGATTGGTTCCCAGTTTAGACGTAAGACCTGACGGATACAGTATTTCCGTAAAATTTGACCGCGGTACCGAGACGGGATTGCTTCTGGATGACCTTCTGGATGGTATTTACAGCTATGTCAGGAAGAAAAAGCTCAAGGCATGCGTGGCCCTCGATGAATTCCAGGAGATTACCGAGCTTCCGGAATCCAAAAAGATAGAAGGCATCCTGCGTTCACACGTACAGTTTCATAAAGAAATAGCCTACTTTTACGTCGGAAGCCGCAGACGAATACTAAACGATATGTTCTCCAATAAAAGCCGCCCTTTCTATAAAAGTGCCTTCTCATATATGTTAAAAGAAATACCCAGAGATGATTCGGTCCCCTATATTATGAAAAAGTTCCAGGACACAGGAAAGATATGCCCATCGAGCGCCGCTGAAAAAATATACGACATGGCCAGAGGATACCCATACTATGTCCAAAAGCTGGCATCCATAACATGGGATATCACCCTGGAAAAATGTGAAGCTGCTACCGTGCAGACGGCATATGGTATCTTACTCGATATGGAACATATCGATTTTGAAGGTATTTGGAGCGGATTAACATTAATACAGAAGTCTGTGCTGAAAGCCATTGCCAAAGAACCCACCTCTGCGCCTTATGCAAGAGAATTCCTCGAGAAATATCAGTTCTCTGTCGGAGGGGCTCAAAAAGCTATAAGGCTCCTCCTGTCCAGAGATTTAATAGAAAAGGATAGTGAACACCGGTACAGGCTCACAGACCCCATAATGGCCGCCTGGTTTAGCAAAATTTGATGCTTTCGTAAAAAGTAAAAATCCGGTAAACTTAACCGGGGATTCCGTAACGAATGGTCCCCACGGGTACGGCGGAGCAATGGATGCCAGGGAATACAGCAACAGGATAATCGATCTCGAAAAAGGCAGGGATTACCGGGCCGCTTATGAGGTTGTGCAAGAAGCCCTTACAGTTTATCCCACAAACCCCTTCTTTCTCCGGACCGAGGTCTATATCCTCTACAGATTGAAGATGATGAGAGAGGCAAGGGAAAAGGCGGAAGGGAGGATGGGGCTTCTGAAAAACGACCCGTTCTTCTTAAAGACCTATCTCAGCCTGCTTGAATCGCAGAATGCCAAAGAGGATATGGAACGTCTGCTTGAGCAGATACCTTCCTGGGGCATAAGGAATGAGGATTTCTATATCTTTCTGGCCAGGCTGGCCTCAAAGCACTTCGGGCCGGAAAGGGCTTTAGAGACTCTGAAGGCGGCTATCTTGAATCTGCCGGAAAGCCAGGCACTAAAGAATCTCTATGACCAATGGCGTACGGACGGCAACCTGGAAGGCCGGTTTAAATACTACAAGGAGAGGTTTAAAGGGAGAAAAACCGAAGAGGCGATCATGGAGATCGAGAGCATAAGGGTGTTGCCCGATTACGCCGACGACTACGGACTCCATCTTTATCTCGCAGACCTCTATAAAAAGGCTCAAAGATACGATGAGGCAGCGGAGATATACTTATACCTCCTGAAATTAAAGGATCACCCATTTACCCGCAAGATGCTGGGATATGTCTATTACAAGGCCGGGGAGATGGAAAAGGCCTTGATCTATCTGAAAGACGTTTTCCTCAGCGACCCGGGCGACCATTATCTCTACTCCACGATCATGAAGATATACGGATCAAGGCCGGATTATGAAGGTTTTGAAAGGCTGGTTCAACAGGCACTGAGTTTGAAACCCGATGCCAAACACCTTTACGGGCTTCTAAGAAGGGCGAAGAAGTGGCGGAAAGATTAGGGGACTGGATCGAAGTCCCGGAAGTCAAGCTTGTCATAGAACTGGATGATGCGGATAAAGACCCGGCCGGAGTTGCCGCCTCTTTCATCCTGACTAAAGAGGTTGAAGACGGCTTAAAGATATTACTTGGCCGGATAAACGATAAAAAGGGCTGCGGCGCCTTCATAAAAGGGAACTTCGGAAGTGGGAAATCTCATTTCCTCTCCTATCTCTATCTCCTGCTGAAGGAGAGGTCTGCACCCATCCTTAATGATTACCCGAAAATAAGAGAAGGCCCTATCAGGGCAGCAAAAATATCGCTGGTCAAACATCCTGCCTCGCTGAGTCTGGAAAAGATAGTCCTCGGCTCCCTCGGTTTCAAGGGCGAGGTGGTAAACAGGGATGAACAGTTCAGGGAGATCCTGGATAGCCCAACTGTCGTCATTATTGACGAGCTTTCGGAATTTCTGAGGTCAAAACAGACCCCTTCCGCATTTTATGAGGATCTGAGATTCCTGCAGTTCCTGGGAGAATTCTCGTTCCACCATCCCCTCTGGATAGTAGCGTCCCTCCAGGAATGGATAGAAGAGACAGGGCATATCTCGTCCAGCATATTCAACAGGATCAAGGACAGATATCCGCTAAGGATCAACCTCTCTTCATCTCACATAGAAGACATTATCGACCAGAGAATTGTGATAAAAAAAGAGGGCGCCGAAGAAGTGATAAGGGGCGTATTTACTGATCTGAAGCGCTTCTACCCGCACCTGAACTTCAAATACGAGGATTTCAGGAAGACTTACCCCCTCCATCCCTTTGCCACACGTTATGTCGCCGGGCTGACGCCCATATTTTCGCAGCGCAGGGGGGTGATACATTTCGTATCCAGCGAGGCCAGAAAGATGCTGGATGCCTCTCCCGATACCCTCATAACACCGGAGGCGATATTCGATCATTTCGAGGAGAGGATCCGGGAGGTGCCGGAGTATTCCCCTCTGGTCAGGGTCGTATATGATTACTACAGGCGCCATATCGACGCGATCCTTGTCCAGCCGCTCCAGAAAGAGATCGGCCTTTCGGTGATCAAGCTCCTCATACTCACCGAGATCTCTCCGTTCGAAAAGAAGAAGACCGCAAAGGAGATCGCCGAGATACTCCTCAAAAAAATAAGCACCATCACCTCGAAGATAAATTACGATTACGTTGAGAAGGCCGTACTCGAACCGCTTGTTGCGCACCAGATGTATATCAAAAGGGATGGCGAGGCATACAGCATCGATACCGCGGTCGATGAGGGCCTCAGGATCAAGGCGAAAATAAAGGCCGTCCGGGAGCGGTTTGCGGACAGGAATTATCTGTTCACAGAGCTATGCAAGCTCACCTCGGTGCCCTATCTGCCTTTAAAGGATGTGAAGGAGGGGAAGAAATACAGATTCCACTGGCAGAACAGTCTGAGGGAGTGCGTGGCCCTCACATTTCTTTCCGCACAGGTCACGCAAGAAGAGATCCAGAGGTTTCTGGCGGGTATCGAGAAAAAGGTCGACGGGTTTTTCATCATCCTTTCGCCCTTCCTGTCCGCTGACTGGGTACAGACCATCAAAGATACGACTCCGTCCAGATTTCTGTCCTCGCTGATATGCTGGATACCCCGGCCCTTTACCGATGATGAAGAACTGTTTGTGGAAGAGTATGCGGCAAAGGGCATCCTCCTCAAAGATTTTCCGGACCTCTCAGGTGATCTAAAGAGAAATGAGCCTGAGTTCAGGGACCTGATCACAAGGGCGTACTTTGAAGGGAAAATAGCCTATGCCTCCGGCAAGGTCATCGACAACCTGAAAGACATCGGTTATCTCCCCCTGGAAAAGCTATTATCCCACCTCTTCGACCATTCCCTGACCGAACTCCATCCGGACCATTGCCGGATAATGCCGCGGGGCGATTACTTTTCGTCACTCCACCTGAACACCCTTTACAGTAGTTTCATCAGGCTGGGAAGGATCACCATTGAGGAGGCAGAGAAAAGGGGGCTTACTTCGTATATTAACGGGCTGCTCGAGCCGCTGGGACTGATAAACAAACGTGGCGGGAGCTTTCTGATCTCGCTCGATGCAGAAAATGAGATCATCTCGCACATCCTGAATATTTCTTCCCAGGACGTGCACCTCACAGACCTCAAGATAGCGCTGAAAAAAGGCAGATGGGGGATGACGGAGGAGCAGATAAACCTGACCCTCTCTGCGCTCATCGCATCGGGGCATCTCATCCCTTGCAGCCGGGACGAGATCATTGAGTTAAGAGAATTGCCGCAGCTTTCCGGTGAGGTCACCAGAGTCAGGCCGGGCAAGACCCTCCATCCAGATCTGCTCTCCTACATCCCGTGCGGAAAATTTATCTGGGGTGAAGTGGAGAGCGTACCGACCCCGCTCACCCAGAAGATGATGTGGAAAGAGGCGGCCGGATTTGTGCGAAAGGAAAGGAAGCTGCTGGAAGAGGTCCGGAATTTCACCGACAGATACAGTGAATATTCGATCCTCCGGCAGATGCAGATAGACTTTGCATTGCTCAACCGTCTTTCCATGTTCCTGAACTCCGTCACCTTATCCATGCCCCCGGCGGACGGCATTGAGAGATTTCTTTCGTACTTCAAGGAAAGCCCCGGCCTGGAGGATGAAGCCGCCTATCTCGAAAAGCTGCACACCTTCTTTTCAGAGCAGTTCCAATTAATGAACAAGTATCACCTTTACCTTACCCATCAATCGTTGAAGATAGGCGGGGACCTTGAAGAAAGACGGCGCATACTGCTTTCGGAGATGGAAGAATTCCTTCGGTCGTTCAAGGGAGATTTCAGCCCGATCAGAGAGAGGTGGGGAGAATTCTTTGAGGCCTTCACGAAGATATACAAAGAGCACCATGATCTCTATTATCAATCAGATGTTTTCAGGACGAGGAAAGAGATTGAGGATTCCCCTGAGGCAAAAACGTTGAAACGAATAGCCAGGGTGGTTACATCCGTCAACTTCCAGGGGGAGTGGTGGGATCTCAGGAGAGAACTGGACAGGTTTCCCGATCCCTGCCGGGAAGACCTCAGTTATGAACTCTTCCTGAATCCTGTCTGCAAATGCGGATTCACCATTGGAAACGACCCCCCCGGGATCCGCCTGGATGCGCCAGAAGTGGGCCGGGCGGGCATATGCAATTTCTTAAGGGTTCTCAAAAACCGTGAGAACAAGGAAAAAATGGAGTCCTATATCCTGGGTCTCAGAGACGCAGGCCGGGAAGATACGTCCAAGAGAGACCTGGCAAAGAGGCTTTCTTCTCTCGTCAATCTCGACTCTGAAAAAACCGCCGTGCCCATGATCCTTCCCCTGCTTACAGATGACGTCCTGCATGAGATAGAGAATGCCCTTAAAGGCAGATGGAAGACAAGAGAGATAAGGATAGCCGATTTTGTGAACATGACTAGGGGAAGGAGGTTCAAGCACGGCGAATTAAAAAAGCTCTTTCTCAAATGGGCAGGCGATGACGAGGAATCCATAATACATGTAAAAGGTGAAGATCATCCGGAAAATATGGTGATCAAGGAGGAGCTTTCCAAGTACGGAAGTCAGGGCGAGATGATCTTCAGGGAAATTGAAGGTGATATCACGTCCGGATCGCTGGAACGCCTGGAAGAGGAGTTGAGGGAAAGGGGCGAAATACAGGCATTCGATAGCCTCAACTGGACATCATATTCGACTGATGAGCTCTTTGGATTTCTAAAAAAGGAAAGGATCGGCTACCTCAAAAAACGGATCAGGGGTGAGATATTTCACCGTTCCTGGGGCAAGATCATCCAGGAGCCTGTTATGAATGCCGTGGAGGATGCTGCGATGCGGGACCTACTCCGCATGATCAGCCTGATAGCGGAGGCCGGAAAACTCAGGGGGGTGGAAGTATTTACGAGGCTTATAACCCCGCTTGTTTTCCTTTCCGAAAAGGCATTCTATGAGAATATCGGTGAAGTGAATATCGACCGGGAAATACTCGGAAAGATCAGGGAAAAGACAGAAGGCCTGGTCAGGGACTATGAAAACAGCCCGGACCGGTTCGATGGGGCCAAGGATATTGCATACGTAAAAGAATACCTGAAAGGCCCGGTGGTCATATTTGACGGACTAAGGTATGACCTCTGGCATATGCTCAGGGAGATGATGGAAAAGGAAGGATGGAAACTGAAGGAAGAGACTTTCCGGGTCCTTCCGCCCTCCACCACTCCCGATTTCCGCAAGGCCCTCGGCATCTCCGAAGGCGGCAAGGGTTATTTGAACGGCCGGAGCTACGCCCTATGGAAATGGGCGGAACGGGACACCGGTAAAAGGGATCTGAAACGTTTCTTGAAAACGGCGGAGGATATCAAGTTCTTACACTTCAATTTCATAGACACCAGGGTTCACGGCTCCACACTTGACCTTTATCCGCTTTATCTGACGGTCAAGGGAGAATTCGCGCACGGCATCATCCCGGTACTGAAAGAAGTACATTCATTTTATCTCCTGACGGACCATGGATTTACCGATACACGAAGGCTGAAAGAGAGATACACGCACGGCCGGGGCGGCATATGGGAGACCATACTGCCGTTCGTTGAGGTCATTGGCGGATAGGGTTTCAGCATAGGCAGTTTGGATGGTTGGAACCTCGGAGGTCAGACCATTTTAAGGCGCTAAGCTATTTTATTTTGTGGATTTTTTTGGAAAGTTTTGGTAACTGCTTCAATATAAGGCCTTTATTATTTCTGTGGAGAACAAAATGGCTTATGCCATATCACAGAGGGAAAGAGAAGATATTGCCAGGATCATATCCGATGTCCTCCGCGGCGATGAAAGGGTTATCTTTGCCTACTTATACGGTTCTTTTGTAACAGGCCGGTTCTTTAATGATATAGATATCTTTTTGTTTACACGTAAGGCTGAAGACCTTTTCGTCTGCTCATCCAGTATAAGGGAAGAACTCTTCCGTGCCGTCACCAAGGCTGGATTCGGTGCCTTTGCCGTCGATGACTTCGACGTGAGGATTATCAATGATGCGCCTTATGATTTTGTTATAGACCTCCTTTGCGAAGGGAGGCTGATTGTGGATAAAGACCCTGACCTTAGAACAGATTACATAGAAAAGATTTCGGATGAATACAGGGTCAATTATTTTGTCCTTGATGAGGCATTCCATGCAGGTAGATGAAAGACGGATAAAGAAATACCTTTACGATATTCTTTCCAACATCCGGGACATAGAGAGTCTATTGAAGGAACATGGCGACGATGAAATCCTTGGTTACAAACATTTCCTTAAGAGTTTAAAGTATTCTCTCGTCGAGATATCCGAAGCTATTTCTTTGGTTTTGCAGCATATTCTCGCCAAACATTATGGTCTTCCTGTGAAAGGCTATATAGATACCATCGAAAAGGCATCCGATGCGGGCATAATTTCTCCGGAACTTTCTGCATCCCTAAGGCCCTTTTTCGATTTTAGAAATTCCCTGGTCCACAGGTACTGGATTATAGACGACAGAAAACTATTGGCTAACTGCCGGCTGGGATACAAGGACTTTTCGGCTTTTATAGAGGCTATCGAAGGGTTTTTAGAAACGATTTAGTCACGTCCCCCCAATCTTCCGCGAGGACGTCTCCCCCTTTCTCCCTTGGGAATGGGTACGTTACGCAGCGCGCGTACCGCTCGATGCAGATTTGCGGGGGGCAGGGGCGCCTCTTAATAAGCCTTCTGTACTCAGATCTTCGTCAATGTCCGGCCAGTGGACACCGTATCCCCCACCACATATCTGCCAATTTGTGCGTTGCTCAGGCGTGGCATGCAGCAGCCTGGGATACCAGGCCAGCGGCACCGTAATTGTACGTCCATCGATGAGGTCTACGCTTAGGGTATCTTCAGAAAAATACACCATGTCAGTGGCCCCTTGAAAATGTAGAAAAACAGGCAAATTGAAAATGCATGCTGTGCTGCCCTTTTTTGGACGGGGCCGGCAACAAGCGTGAGCCTGCTGCCGGCGAAAGTCAATAGGCAGGGGTCA
>JBFMAZ010000069.1:0-4484 GCA_040755415.1 Thermodesulfobacteriota bacterium
GGCGAATGGGGCGGACGGGGAATGTTATCGTGCTGCATGCTGGTGCCTCCTTTGCGCTAAAATTGATGAGGCCCATCATGCCATGTCCCGCGGTACCTGAAAAGAAGGGGTTTATTTGGCGCTTACAATTGCGAGGCACACAATTCCGATAAGCGTTTAAGCGGTACTAGACGAAGGGAGGATATCAACCATGAACAAAAGGAAGAAGGTCCCTAATATTCACGAACTGATCAAGTCATCTATAAAAGAATTAGCGGTAATGTTTGCGAATAGCCCAATACAGAATAATTCAAAAAAGGGATTGCGACAGGGATTCTTGAGCGACATGAGGGAGGAAGCAATTTCCTTTGTACAGGATGGGAAAGAATAGCTAATGATGATGTCGCTCATTATTGGATCATGATAACTGAATTCAGTAAAAAACCCTTCTTAGCAAAATTCGTTGCAGAATCCCCCGCGGCTTGCCGCGGGGTGCTTAATTATAAAAAAATTCGATAGTCGGTGTTCAGGGCTTCTGCGAAAATTTTAGCGTTCTTCTTGCCGATTGGCCTTTTCCCGTTTTCCATTTCACTGATGTGACGCTGTGGAATCTTCGTCAGTTCGGCAAGCTTCACCTGCGATATCCCTTCTTTGCCCCGTGCTCCGGCCAGAATACGGCCCGGTAATTGTTCATCAGCATATTCCGGGAATGCCGCACGCCAGGGAATGGCATCACCGGGAAAAGACACCTCTGTGAAGCCCAAAGACTTCAATGCATTAACGGCCTTCTTCTTGTGTTTCACTGGCCCGCTAAAACGCAATTCAATGTTTCTGATAGGGCGCTTTTTCATGGGTTCCGGCATAAACCACCTCGACAAACCTATCTTTTTTATTCTTAAGCTCCCAGACGGCAACATACGTCGGTAGGCCTTTTTTCAAATGACAATGATAACGATCTCTCGTCAGGGCGCTGTAGTTTGGCCAGTTGCCCCTGACAGGGCCATTTACCTCAATTTCTTTGATTAATGCAATCAATGAATTCCTAACCATCTGTGGGAGTTTCGCAATTTGTTTCCCGGCTCCCCTGCTAATCGTTACCGTCCATTTCACGGGAATATATACCATTATTTGGTATTGGTCAAGAATTTAAATCAAATGGGTCTTCGCGTATAGAAGTTTTCAAATCCCCCCTCGCCCCCTTTATTAAAGGGGGGATAGGGGGATTTGGCGAGTTTATATATTGAATTGCCGGAGTAATAGTTCTTTGCAAAGGCTCTTCTTCTGTCATTCCGTGCTTGACACGGAATCCAGTAAATTCAATATATTCTGGATGCCGGATCAAGTCCGGCATGACGATTTCAGGACTTTTTGCGAATTCATCAACTTGGCCACGGATAAAAGAGTGAACTGCCCAAGGTGTTCATCTTTGAGTCGGCAAGACCTAATCCACTTATTGGTTGAAGGGTGGCCTTATTAAACCCCTCGCCGTCTTTCGGAATAGGCCAATCTTCAGGCCAGCCCTTCACATTCTACCGCCCGAACCCTATCTTTGGTTTAGGGCTTTCACCCCTGTATTCGACCTCCTTTTCAATGGCCCCGATAATATCGTCGTGACTTACGTCTTTTTCGGACGAAAATCTATACCGCTGCCACACGGCCTTTATGTCTCCCGGAGTGAGGTTGGTTATGCCTGTAATACGGTCTTTCTGCTTAGGCGTAAGCTTCCCCAGCAGCTTACCGACGTATTCAATCAACTTGGCCCGGACAGGGAATCCCGACTCCATCCCGTTTCCTATTTTGATTACGGCGTCTTCGCTGGACGCCCTTCTTCTCCTGTATGCCATAAACGCACCTCCTTCAAAAGCCTGTTCACCGCAAAGACGCAAAGGACACAGAGAAAAACTTTTGCCACCAAGGCGCTAAGACACAAAGAAATAATATTAGTCTTGATGGTCTCGGGAAAAGTCAGCTTTTCCTTCCTTTGTCATTCCGGACTTGATCCGGAATCCAGTAATTTCAAGTAGTTCTGGACTCCGGCTTTCGCCGGAGTGACGAGATCAAGCCTTTTTACGAAATCCGTAACTTTATTTCTGCATGAATATAGCCGATGAGGTAGGACAGATAGTGTCTTATCAAAAAGTTTTTGGGGAGGAGTGCAATCGATGACCAAATTTAAACCTCAGCACCGGAGACTTCTCTTTATTGACGCGGAGGTACGAAAAGGGACGTACCCGAATTGCAGCACCTTAGCGGAGAGGTGGGAGACGAGCACCAAGACCATTCAGAGGGACATAGACTATCTCAAATGCGAGATGGAAGCGCCTATAGCCTACGAACCGGCCAGGCGCGGCTATTATTACACGGAGAAGAGTTACCGGCTGCCTGCCCTAGACATAAATGAGAGCGACCTTTTTGCCATATACATTGCGGAAAAGGTGCTCAAGCAGTACGAAAATACCCCGATATACCGGAAGCTTGCCTCAGTATTCGAGAAGATAGAAAATATGCTGCCGGAAAAGGTCTCCATCCGCCCCGCCTGGGTTGACAATCGGTTCTCGGTCTTCTGCGACCAGATGACGAGGATCGATCCGGCCATCTGGGACACTGTGTTTACCGCCCTGCGAGAGCAGAAGACGGTTTTGATTTGCCATCAGGCGCCGGGGTGGGAGGATCCCATGCCGAGGGACATTGATCCCTACCATGTGGTTAGCTATCAGGGCGAATGGTACGTGGTTGGCTTCTGCCATTACAAGAAGGAGGTGCGCACCTTCGGCATGTCGCGTATCAAAAAGGCCAAGATACTTGACCGGCGCTTTGAAATCCCGGCTGATTTTGACTTTGAAAGACTCGCCGGAATCCACTTCGGCATAATCTGGGGTGATAAAGAGTATAAGGTCAGGATTCGCTTCTCAGCCGACCATGCACCTTACGTCAAGGAAAGGGACTGGCATTCCACCCAGACTATTAAGGAGAATAAAGATGGCAGCATCGTCCTCTCCTTTAAAACTAACCATCTCTTTGAGGTAAAACGCTGGGTACTCTCCTGGGGTGCCGGAGCCAGGGTGCTAGGGCCGAAGGAACTCAAACAATCGGTAATGGAAGATATTGAGGCGATTTGGAGAGAGAACCGCCCATCACTTAAGAAAAAGTAATGGGAAAATGATATATAGGGCATAGGGTAAATGGCCGTCCTTAGATTTTTCAATTGATAACTTCCCGGATAAGAATTAAAAATGGGTTATGAGTTTAGCTGCTTGAAAGGGTATTCTTAAATCCCTCCCAACCTCTCGTAGATGTCCGCCTCTGGCGGATGCCCTTTTCCAGAAGGAGGAGAAACGCTCCCCTTGAAAGAGGGGGATTAAGGGGGATTTGAATGCGGCTCGATATGATTCCTGAGGAAGCCAGAGATAACATCCGTGAGAAGGTAGAGAGGTTCCTGTGCGAGGAGAAGGGTTACGCACGGGAAGACCTGGAATTGGGTCAGGTCGTGGAGGTGGTTCTCGGAGAGAAAAGGGTGGCGCCGGTTCTGGACATTGTGATTCGCCTCCGGGATAAGAGGCTCATAGCCATCAAATGCGCCCCTGGTTCTGTAGTCTCACGGGAGATGGAGGTATTATCTATGGCCAGGCTCCTGGACAGTTATCAGATACCGTTTTCTGTGGCGACCAATGGTGAAGAAGGTGAGCTGCTGGATACGGTTACGGGAAAGGTGATCGGGAAGGGGCTGGAGGCCATTCCTTCCAAGGCTCAGGCCCTGGAATGGCTGGAAGCAGGAGATTTTAAGCCGCTCCCGGAAAAGAAAGTGGAGCAGGCCAAACGGGTGCTTCTGGCCTCTGATGTTGTCAAGTGCTCGGTGGTTTGTGAGTATTGATAGATTTTTCGTATCACCTTAGTCCTTTGAAACGGTTATTAAGTCCGAAAGTTGCGATTGCTTCGGGATCGGAGCTAAATCCGAAATTCGAATAACGAAATTCGAAACAAATCCAAATTCCCAATGTCTCAATGTCCAAAACCGCAGCATGAACAATTCGTTTTGATAATTTGGATTTTGATTATTTGATATTGTTTCGGGATTCGTGCTTCGGATTTCGGATTTAAAACCACGCCGTATCTGGGAAGCCAGCGCATCTCCCGACCCATAGCGTTTCAAAAACCTAACCTGTTACGATTTTTCGTATCAGTTTAGCTGTTTGAAAAAGTATTTTAAAATCCCTCCCAACCTCCCTTTTCCAAAGGGAGGAGAAACATTTCCCCCTTTGAAAAAGGGGATCCCCCTACATTCCCCCTTTGAAAAAGGGGGATTAAGGGGGATTTTCGAGGCGCCGTTTTCTGGACGACTAGCTCTTTTCAAACAGCTAAAGTGTTACGATTTTTCTTGTTTTCAGCTTTGTCCGGTTAGGTTTTTGCATATGTTGAATACTGAGAAAACGGAGAAAAATTTTGCATCCATGTCGTTTTTTGCTTGACTTTTGAAAAAGTGTTAGGGCGGCGAATTTTTCGTAATT
>JBFMAZ010000070.1:0-9377 GCA_040755415.1 Thermodesulfobacteriota bacterium
TTTTCAAAGGGGGAATGTAGGGGGATCCCCTTTTTCAAAGGGGGAAATGTTTCTCCTCCCTTTGGAAAAGGGAGGTTGGGAGGGATTTTAAAATACTTTTTCAAACAGCTAAACTGATACTATTTTTCCAATAAAAATGTTTGTCGAGATATCTGTGCAATCTTTTTGTGATCGAATGCCGCCATGACCGCCAGAGGGTCAGGTCGATGTATTTCAGATTGCCGTTTTGAAAGCTATGGAAAAGTCTCTGATTCCAGGCTATGTAGCTGAAGAATGAAAAAGAGCCTTGTTCGCTGTTGTCACCGGGCCTCTTTTTTTTCGGGTTTTCGATCTTGTAGTCGTCGATGATACCAAATCCCGTAGTTGAATAGCTCTTGCTTTTGTTATTCCAAAAGACATTTTCAGCTATGATGCTTACCCCTTTTAGTCTGGCTAAGGATTCCTTGACTCTCTGGTAGCTCTTGCCTTCTTCACGCCAGCCCATGCGTTTGATTATCTCGTAGGCTGAAATAGGCACATTGCGGTTTTCAAAATTTGTCTTCTCTTTCGTGATTTCCAGGAGGCACATGAAGACTTCATCATCCGGACTTACAGGCAACCCGTATTTGTCAGTGCCGGTCACGACCCATTTTCTTTCCACCTGGTTTCCTTTTTCGTCGAGGCCTGTTTCGATTATCTCGATGGTCTTTTTCACAAAGCTTATAGTTTTCTTGTCGGTAAGGAGTGCTATGGGATACTCTGCCAGGTTCAATTCGTCAAGGCCCAAACAAACATTCGGACCGTTTTTTTGAGTTTTCATAATTTTCATAATCTTTTTCTCTCTTAGTTATTAATAACTATCTTGTTGTTGTTTTTTAAACAAACATAACAAACAACATATGTTGTATACGAAAAAAACAGGCGTGTTATCCACAGCTTACGGCGCCTTTTTTGTATAGAAGCACGGTATTTTTGTATAGAAGCACGGTAATATTTGTACAGAAGCACGGTAATTTCTTGTACAGAAGCACGGTTGCCAGTTTCCAAAATAGGTTAATGCTCGGTATACGGCTGTATAGGACTCTGGTTACTAAGAGGAAAATACTGCTCAGCATCACCTGCTGGTCAATTGTCCGTACTCGGGGTCTAACTATATAAATTTCCCAAAACGGCGGGAAGGTATGTGAGGGTGACATCAACGGGATTCTTGGCCCTTTTCCTGAGCGTGGTTGTCTGGTCAGCTCGGTCGCGCCACTACGACAGCAATTTTCAGTTCTCTCCGGGGGCTTTTTTGTTAGTGCTGTATAATCTTTTTCTTGATACGAGAAGAAGTTTTTCCCTTGTCTTGTTCCTTGTTTCCGTGTATTGTTCCCCCAGAGTTCCCCCAATACGTTATAACTTATTGAAACTATTGGCCAGTGACAGGGTTCGATTCCCATGCACTTCCGCCAATATAACACCTGAATAAGAGCCGCCTTTTTATTCCTCGCGCCTCTGGGTGCTGGATTTTTTTCCGCTACTTGACAGGTATGCGAATATATGTTTAAGTAATCAACTTTTAATAAGGCACTAAATTGTCTTTTATTCCAATTAGATAGACATGGAGATGGACTCATGAAGAGAACATTTCAACCCAGTAACATTAGACGTAAGAGGACACATGGGTTCTTAAGTAAGATGAGAACACGAGCCGGGAGAGCGGTAATCAACAGGAGGAGGGCTAAGCGGCGAAAGCGCCTTACGGTATAGCGGCTATTAAAGTCAACTGAGAAAAACGTTGGTGGCGTATCAAGATATGGGAGGGTATGCGCTCAGGAAAGTTGACAGGGTACGCAGAAGACAAGATTATCTTGCTGCATACAAATCAGGTAAGCGTATCGCAACCCAACATTTTATTATCATTGTCCGGCCCAATAACCTCGGGATACCTCGCATGGGTATAGCTATTAGCGGTAAAATAAAAGGTGCAGTAAGGCGCAACAGGATGAAGCGGTTAATAAGAGAGTTTTTTCGCCTGCATAAATCCTGTTTGCCACCTTCAAGTGACTATATTTTCTCGGTCAGAAGGATGCCGTCGAGGCTTGCATACCCGGATATTGAGCATGAGCTGAAGAAATTGCCTTTACTTCGAACATGTTAAAGAAATTATGTATCGCAATAATCAGGCTGTATCAGTACCTTATTTCTCCTGTCTTAAAACCCTCCTGCCGGTTTATACCGACCTGTTCTCAGTACGCCGTTGAAGCTATAGAACATTATGGGCTGGCGAAGGGAATTCTCAAGGCCGGCATACGGATTCTAAGGTGTCATCCCTTCCATAGGGGTGGGTACGACCCCGTAGTTAGAGAAAAATAGGCGACCTTATTCACTGGAGAAGATAATACATGGACCGCAGAACTGTTTTTGCCGTAGTCTTATCTATACTTACTTTAGTAATATACCAATATTTTTTTGCCGAACGGCCTAAAACACAGGAAACACCTCCGGCAAAGTCAGGGGTGCAGCCTGCTCCTGCCCAAAGCCGGCCCACTGTTCAGCCTGTTCCTGGGCCGCTGAAACCATCTGAGAGCGCGGCCGTTGATATTTCCTCGGCCAAAGATATTATTGTTTCCACAAATCTTTATGAGGCTACCCTTACCGAATTTGGCGGGCGCCTCAAGAGTTTTAAACTGAATAAATACAGAGAGAGTCTGGACAAAAAATCTCCGCCTAAAGAGCTGATTAAAGTAGATCAGCCCGCTTACCTTCCTCTGGGGATGAGTTTCCCCGGCGGACTCCTTCCGCAGGTGGAGAATGCCGTATTTAAGGCTGACCGCTATACTATAGACCTTGATTCGAAAAACAATCAGGCCACCCTTTCACTGGCTTATGTTTCTCCCGGGGGCTGGCAGTACATAAGAAAATATACCTTTTATAACGATACATATAAGATAGACCTCGAGGTGACGATTTTTAACCCGACTACCCAGCCGGTGCGTGAAGACGTGTCTCTAGCCCTGATTAACCGTCCTTATGACAAAGACAACGGCTATACCTTTAATGGCCCGGCCGCTTATGTCAATGATAACCTGGAAGAGATAGAGGCCAAAAAATTGAAGGAGGACAGGACCCTTAATGGCAAGGTGTCCTGGGTGGCCTATGAGGATAGATACTTTATATCTGCTATTGTCCCGCGGGTCGTGGAATCAGGTTATGTGAGGATGTCGAAAGTAAGGGAGAACGTTACCCTCACCTCCTTTACTTATCCCTCGGTGGTTATCCCGGCCCAAAAGCAGACCACTCTGAATTATCATCTATATTTAGGTCCTAAAGACCTCTCTTCTCTCAAACCATTGGGCCTGAAACTGGAAAAATCTATTAATTTTGGCTGGTTTGACATCATTGCCAAGCCCCTGTTGTTTACATTAAACATTTTTGACCGTTTTACCCATAATTATGGGATAGCTATTATATTACTGACCGCTTTAATCAAGGTGATCTTCTGGCCCCTTACGCACAAGAGCTATCATTCCATGAAAGAGATGCAAAAACTGCAGCCCAAGATGGCCAAGATTCGTGAAAAGTATAAAAATGATAAACAGAAGATGAACGAAGAGCTTATGGCCCTTTATAAAACATACAAGATCAATCCACTAGGGGGCTGTTTACCCATGTTACTCCAGATCCCGGTCTTTTTTGCCCTCTATAAACTGCTCCTGAACGCGATAGAACTGCGCCATGCCCCGTTTGCGCTGTGGATAGATGATCTATCGGCACCGGACCGGCTGCCGGTAGGTTTTGATATACCTTATGTGGGCGGATTACCGGTCTTGACCATTTTTATGGGGGCATCCATGTTTATCCAGCAGAAGATGACCCCTGCTACCGGCGACCCGGTTCAAGCCAAGATAATGTTGCTCCTGCCGGTCATCTTTACCTTTTTGTTTGTCAATTTCCCTGCCGGCCTGGTCTTATACTGGCTGGTTAACAATATTCTATCCATTGGTCAGCAGTACTATATCAACAAGAAGGCTGTATGATAAGCGGGGGTTCGCATGTCAGAACGTATATTTGAAGGAAAAACAGTAGAAGAAGCCATAGAATCAGCCTGTCAGGAGTTGGGTCTCCCCCGGGAACGTTTAAATATCGAGGTAATTTCTACCGGGTCAAGCGGTGTGTTTGGTCTGGGTTTGAAAAAGGCAAAGGTTCGGGTCAGCGTCCCGGCTCCGGAAGCGCGGCCCGAGGAGCCTGGTATAGAGAAGATTGATCCGAAGCAGATATTGCAAGAATTGATTACCTTGCTCAATTTTGACCTGACCGTAGAAAGCAGCACTGAGAATGGGTTCGAAGTCCTTAACCTCCGGGGTAAGGATGCGGGGCTCCTTATTGGTAAACAGGGGCAGACCATTAATGCCTTGCAGTATCTCTTAAATAAGATGCTCAGCAAGGCATCCGGAGAAAAAATTCAGGTGGTTTTGGACTGTGAAGGTTACCGGGAGAGGCGAAAGGCTTATCTTACCGAGATGGCCATGCGTCTTAAAGAGAGAGTCCAGAAAACGGGAAAATCATTCCATACAGACCTGCTTAATGCTGCGGACAGGCGCGCCATACATCTCGCCCTGCAAAATGACCCGGTCGTCAAGACCAAAAGTATAGGGGATGGGCTGTTAAAAAAGGTTGCTGTCTATGCGCGGGAGCGGGGAAAAGCAAAGGGTGTGTCTCGTTAAGTGCCCTGCTTAAATTTTTGGTCCCATATATGTATCGTCATGGGGATACCATAGCGGCTATAGCCACGCCGGTAGGCGCAGGTGGTATCGGGATAATTAAAATCAGCGGTCCCCGGGCCGAAGACATAGTTCGTAATATCTTCCGGCCCTGTAAACCCATCGCTCACCTCCAGAGTCATCACCTCTATTACGGACACATCGTTGATCCGGCAAACGGAGAGGTCATAGACGAGGTCCTCCTTGCCGTGATGCGCCGTCCGCATACCTACACGCGCGAAGACGTGGCCGAGATAAACTGCCACAGCGGCTATATCATCCTGCAGAGAATCCTTTCTGTGGTTTTGGCCTGCGGTGCCCGCCTGGCTGAGCCGGGTGAGTTCACCAAACGGGCCTTCCTGAACGGCCGGATCGACCTTACACAGGCCGAGGCAGTTATGGAGAGTATCGCGGCGCGGACGCGCCACGGCCTCAAGCTGGCCACCGGCCAGCTCATGGGCGGACTTGCGGAGCAGGTTAATATTATAAAGAACGGCCTACTGGATGCGCTGGCTGTCCTGGAAGTGGCCATAGACTTTCCGGAGGAGGATGTGGAGATTGTGGAGGCCGAAAAACTGGCCTCCCGATTGGAAGGCGAGGTGGTCAAACCCATCCAGGCCCTCCTGGCTTCTTACGAACAGGGGAGGGTTTACCGGGAAGGAGTCACGGTGGCCATAATGGGCAGGCCCAATGTTGGCAAATCCAGCCTGCTAAATACCCTGCTGGAGGAGGAAAGGGCCATTGTTACGGCCATACCCGGGACGACCCGGGATATTATTGAAGAGCTTTTAAACGTGCAGGGGATTCCGGTTAAGATTATTGATACCGCCGGCCTCCGGGAGGCACGCGATGAGATAGAGGGGATTGGCATAAAACTGACCCGAAAGCGTATAGCCGGGGCTGATCTGCTCCTTTTCGTGATAGACGGTAGTGCGGAATTAAGCCCGGAGGATTATGAGATTTATAACTCTATCCGGGAGAAATCCTTCATTATCGTAGTCAACAAGATGGACCTTGGTGTGAGGCTGGATCCCGATTACATCCGCAACTCTTTCACCTCCGGAGACCTCGTGGTGATTTCCGCCCTCCGGGGGACGAATCTGGATAAACTCAAAGAGGCTATTTTTGCGGCTGTGGTCGGAGGCGCAACGGATATGCCGGATACCGCCATTGTCCCCAACGCCCGGCAATATGCGGCCCTGACCCTGACCCTGCCTTTTATTTACCAGGCGCGGGAGAACCTCCTTAAGGGGGTCACGCCGGATATAGTAGCTATCGATATTCAGGAGGCCTTGCAATGCCTGGGTGAAATCACGGGGCAGACCACACCGGAAGACGTCCTGGATCGTATCTTCAGTCAGTTCTGCATCGGCAAATAGCAATATTGTCAGTTTGCGTCATTGCGAGGGAGTGAAGCGACTGAAGCAATCTCACAACATACTGAAATAATTGAGATTGCCACGCTCCCTTCGGTCGCTCGCAATGACAAACGATGATTATGACACAGTCTCTATAGGGAGCAGGTTGGAAATACAGAACTTCCCTAGAGCGTAATTATTTTTCAGCAGGCGTCCCGCCTGTCCAAAAAGGTATTTTTCAGTGAAGGGATCGGCGTCAGAACTTTTAACCCAGGCGGCGGCAGAGATGGGGCTTTCCCTTTCTGACTCCCAGGTAGAAAAGTTTGCACTCTATCTTGCAGAGTTAAGGGAGTGGAATAAAAAAATAAACCTCACCGCCCTTAAGACCGACCAGGAGATAGTCTCCAAACATTTTATCGATTCACTGACGCCGCTCCCCCTTATCCCGCCGCACAGCCATATCCTGGATATAGGCTCCGGGGCCGGGTTTCCGGGCATTCCGCTGAAGATAGCTGAGCCGGCATTTTATATAGTCATGGTCGAGGCCAAAGAGAAGAAGGTCTTTTTCCTGAGACATATAATCCGCGCCCTCGGTCTTCAGGAGATACGGGCCGAGCACCTGCATCTGGACCCGGTTATGGCCCGGGAGCCACAATGGCACGAAAAGTTTGATGTAGTCATCTCGCGTGCGGCCTTTGACTTAAAGACCTTCCTGGAACTGTCTCGGTTTCTGCTTAGAGAGAAGGGTCATGCCATTGCCCTGAAGGGACCGCAGGTGCAGGAGGAGATTGACGCTGTAGGCCGGGATATCCGGCTCCACGCCTTTCATCTTGTTAATGACCTGGAAGTTACCTTGCCTATTACACATGAGAGACGGCGCATTCTCCTTTATCGCATAATTTGATATTATTGGAGTCCGCAGACTTCCGCAGATACCCGCAGCGCAAAAATTCGAAATTCGAATTTCGAAATTCGAATTTTAAAAAGTAACATCTGCGTTCATCTGCGTCCCGGATGAACTTGTACTATCCGAGGTAGCGGGCTTGGCAATCGTTTCTTGACAGATACCGGCAAAGATATTAAAAATACAGGTAGATTACGGTTCGATAGCAAAGGGGATGTAGCTCAGCTGGGAGAGCGCCACGTTCGCAACGTGGAGGTCGTGGGTTCGATCCCCATCATCTCCACCAGTAAAGATCGAGGGGCTGTCCGCCATCGGCGGATAGCCCCTTTTTATTTAAAACCTTTGTTCTTACGCTGGAAACTGTGCTATAAGGATTTACTACGTTCCAGTGGAATCGAATGCGGTCGGGGCACTTCTCCGTTATAGGTGAACAAGAAAGGTGGTAACAGCTTAGCCTTTTGAAAAAATTGGCTAAACTTAAATTCAAAGTGCAAAGTGCAAAATTCAAAATGTTTATAGTTTTTTCCGGAATTTTATATTTTTCATTCTGCAATGAAATTTAGCGCTCCTTTTCAAAGCGCTAAATTGATACGAAAGGTGAGCATATATGAGTGAAGAGGTACGAGTCCGATTTCCTCCGAGCCCGACGGGTTATCTCCATATCGGAGGGGCGCGGACAGCCATATTTAACTGGCTTTTTGCCAAAAAGACAGGTGGAAAGTTTATCCTGAGGATCGAGGACACCGACGTTGAACGGTCGACGGAAGAGTCGATCCAGGGGATCATCGAGAGCTTAAAATGGTTAGGGATTGACTGGGATGAAGGGCCCTACTTCCAGTCCCATTTCATCAAGGAACACCTGGCCGCAGCGCAAAAGCTCCTTGATTCCGGTCATGCCTACAAGTGTTTCTGTACCAAAGAGGAACTCGAGCGCAGACGGGAAGAGGAGAAAAAAGGCAATACTGCCGCGAAGGAACGGGATGTCTGCCTCGGTTTGACGCAACAAGAGATACAGGAAAAGGAAGGGGCCGGTATCCCATACGTTATCCGTTTTAAGGTGCCGCGCGGAGAGGGGGCTGTTTTTTTTCAGGACATGGTCTATGGGATTATTGAAAAGAAGTATGAAGATATAGAGGACTTTGTCATTGTGCGCTCCAATGGCCAACCCCTCTATATCCTTTCGAACGCTGTAGACGACATCCGTGACCGTATTACGCACGTCATTCGCGGTCAGGACGGCCTGGCCAACACGCCCAAGCAGATCCTCCTGTACAATGCGCTCGGCGTACCGGTCCCCAAGTTTGCCCATATGTCCCTCACGCTCGATCCGCAGAAGGCCAAGATCTCCAAGCGGAAACACGGCGAGCTGGTCGCCGTTCATTTTTACCGGGAGCACGGCTTTCTTCCCTGGGCGCTGGTAAATTTCCTGGTGCTTCTTGGCTGGGCAACGCCTGACTCAAGAGAGATCTTCTCAAAGGAAGAATTGATCGAGGCCTTTTCATTGGAAGGGATCAGCCGTCATAACGCCATATTAAATCTACTGCCGAATGATCCGAGATTTTTCACCGATCCCAAGGCGATCAATATCAATGCCCATTACGTAAGGACCCTGCCGGTGGAAGAGATCGAGCCTTACGCAAGGGAAGAGTTGAAAAAGGCAGGGATATGGGATCCGGCCTTTGAGGGCGAAAGACGGACCTGGTTCCTTCAGACCATCGACCTGATTCGAAGCCGGTATCATCTGCTCACGGATTTTGCGACCCTGGGCCGTGCCTATTTTTCCGAGGATTATCCGATCGATCCCAAGGCCCTCGAAAAAAACGTCCGTAAGCACGAGGGGCTCAAAAAATGGTTTCCTATCCTGGCGGACCGCTTGGAGGCAATCGGGTCATTTACGGCTAAAGAGATCGAAAAGGTGATTCACGGGATGGTTGAAGAACTGGAGATTAAGCCCGGGGTCTTGATAAACAGTGCCCGGACTGTGGTCACCGGCCAGCCGGTCGGCCCCGGCATATTCGATGTCCTGATCGCTGTAGGGCAAAAGCGGGTAGTAGATCGCCTGCGGAAGGCCGTGCAGTTTTTCGAGTAGTTAGTGCTCATCCGGAAACTACCGTTTCCGGCCTACGGTCGGTCGTAGACCGGTCGTGCCACAGGCAGATTCGCCGGGGCGAAAAAAACCAAGACAAAACACTCGATACCAACTACCTGGACGTCTCCACAAGCAAGGCATCAGGGCATATGAGCGTCTCTCTTGACCGGTGTCAACCTAATTCTACTTTGTCACATTAGTCAGAATCCTGCCGAGCGTAGGCTGAGTCAATGGATGCTTGCCTTTGCAGATGTCTGACCTCCATTTGGCGGAGGACTTCTTCCGGATCCACATCACGGCGCGGA
>JBFMAZ010000071.1:0-57798 GCA_040755415.1 Thermodesulfobacteriota bacterium
CCTACATTCCCCCTTTGAAAAAGGGGGATTAAGGGGGATTTTCGAGGCGCCGTTTTCTGGACGACTAGCTCTTTTCAAACAGCTAACGTGTTACAAACAATTATGTTTTTGGCATTTGGATATTTTGATTTCGGATTTGTTTCGGGTTTCGATATTAGGATTTCGGATTTATAGTTTTGCGGCTTTGTGTGATACTCTGGACTTTAGCAACATACAATTAAATGCGGGGATAAAATGAGCGGGAAAATCAAGGTGCTGGTTGTCGATGACTCTGCCGTGGTGCGGCAGACGCTGAACGAGATATTAGACTCTGATCCGGATATTGAGGTAATCGCTACCGCGCAAGACCCTTATGTAGCGGCGGAGCGCCTGAAAAAGGCTGTGCCGGATGTTATTACTCTGGATGTAGAGATGCCGCGTATGGACGGCATCACCTTCCTGCGCAAGCTTATGGCTCAGCATCCCATCCCCGTGGTTATCTGCTCGACTCTGACTACACAGGGTGCCCGGACCACCCTCCAAGCCCTGGAATATGGCGCAGTGGAGATCATCGAGAAACCCAAGATGGGGACAAAGCAGTTTTTGGAGGAGTCCAGGATACGCATCTGCGACGCTGTTAAGGCGGCGGCTCAGGTCACATTACGTCCCAGAAAAATCAGAAAAGTTGAAGAAAAACTGACGGCGGATGTAATCATGGCCAAACCAAAGACCAGGGCCATGGCCGAAACCACGGAGAAGGTAGTCCTGATCGGAGCTTCCACCGGCGGTACGGAGGCGTTAAGAGATTTCCTTGAGGCCCTGCCGCACGATACCCCGGGTATAGTGATTGTCCAGCACATGCCTGAGAAATTTACCACCGCCTTTGCCGCGCGGCTGAACGGCCTTTGCCGGGTGGAGGTCAAGGAGGCTGAAAATGGTGATGGAGTGGTGACCGGGCGGGCCTTAATTGCCCCAGGGAATAAACATACCTTGCTTAAGCGGAGTGGTGCCCGGTATTATGTGGAGATTAAAGACGGGCCTTTAGTCTCCCGCCACCGCCCGTCTGTGGATGTGCTCTTTCGCTCCGGGGCCCGTTATGCCGGGGCAAATGCCATCGGCGTTATCATGACCGGGATGGGTGATGATGGCGCCCAGGGGCTGCTGGAGATGAAAGGGACCGGGGCCTTTACGATTGCCCAGGACGAGGCCACCTGTGTGGTTTTCGGTATGCCAAAAGAGGCCATAAAGCGTGGCGCCGTGGATAAGATATTGCCGCTGGCTGCTATCCCAGGCGAGATTATCAAGATCTGTTCGGGATAAAGGGCTTATGGTTCATAGCTCAAAGCTCAAAGCTCAAAGCTCATAGCTATAAGCCATGTAGGGCGGGCTCAGTCCACCAAAACTACTGAACGCTGGATATCTGCGTTTTTTTGTTGTATCTTTTAGCCAATTCTTGCTACTATGCAATAAATCTGAGAAATTAGAACGCAATCAAGGAGGGGGCGTGTTCATGGGTAAGAGCAAAAATCGGTTTGTGCTGTGGTTTGATGAGATAGGCATCAAGGATATTCCATTGGTCGGCGGCAAAAATGCATCTTTGGGTGAGATGTATCAAAAGCTGACCGAGGAAGGTGTTAATGTCCCAGGCGGTTTTGCCATAACGGCCGATGCCTATAAATACCTGCTGGAGGCATCAGGCATCGATAAAGAGATACGTTATGTTTTGGAGGGATTGAATACCCGCAACATTAAAGACCTTATGCGCCGCGGAGAAAAGGTGCGCCATATAATACGTACGGCATCATTTCCGGATGATCTTGCAGATAGTATCGTCAATGCGTATGCACGGATGGAAAAAGGGTACGGAGCCAATGTGGACGTCGCGGTTCGCTCTTCGGCTACCGCCGAGGATTTGCCTGACGCCTCGTTTGCCGGCCAGCAGGAGACCTATCTAAATATACGGGGGAAAGAACATCTTGTGGATGCCTGTAAAAGATGTTTTGCCAGTCTGTTTACGAACCGGGCCATCTCTTACAGACAGGATAAGGGGTTCGGTCATTTTGACGTTTATCTGTCGATTGCCGTCCAGAAGATGGTGCGGAGCGATTCGGCCTGTTCAGGGGTGGCCTTTTCTATTGATACCGAGTCCGGTTTTAAGGATGCGGTCTTTATTACCGGCGCCTGGGGCTTAGGGGAGAATGTGGTGCAGGGAGCCGTCAATCCGGATGAATTTTATGTCTTTAAACCGACTCTGAAAAACGGCAAGATGCCCATAGTGGGTAAAAAACTGGGGACCAAAGAGCTAAAGATGGTTTATACCAGTAATCCTAAGAAACCCACGGTCAATAAGCCTACCCCCCTTAAGGAAAGGAACCAGTATGTCCTCTCGGATGAGGATCTGGTTACCCTGGCGCGTTGGGTCTGCGCCATCGAGGATCATTACAGCAAGGAGGCAGGCTATTTTAAGCCCATGGATATAGAGTGGGCCAAGGATGGGGATGGCAAGAAAGTCGGTACCGGGCAACTATATATTGTCCAGGCCAGACCGGAGACGGTACATTCCCAGAAAGACGTCAATTTTATCGAGACATACGTCTTAAAAGAGACGGGTAGGCTCCTTGTCTCCGGACAGGCGGTCGGCTCCAAGGTAGGCCAGGGCAAGGTAAATATTATCAAGAGTTCTAAAAACATCCTGGATTTCAAGCCGGGGCAGGTTCTGGTAACGGATATGACCGACCCGGATTGGGAGCCGATCATGAAGATTGCGGCGGCCATCGTCACCAACCGGGGCGGGCGGACATGCCATGCGGCCATTGTATCCCGGGAGTTGGGTATCCCGTGTGTTATCGGGACAGAAAAGGCAGACAGGGTCTTGAAGACCGGACAGTCTGTTACCGTGTCATGCTGTGAGGGAGAGACCGGCCATATATATGACAGCCTGCTTAAATACGAGGTAGAGCGCACGGACCTGAAGAAATTGCCCCAGACCCGTACCAAGATAATGATGAATGTAGGTATCCCGGAAAAGGCCTTCATCCAAGGCCAGATTCCGAATGACGGGGTCGGCCTGGCCCGGGAGGAGTTCATCATCAATTCTCATATCGGCATCCATCCTCTGGCGCTCATCCATTACAAGGAGCTTAAGGGAAAGGCGCGAAAAGATAAGAAGATAGCAAAGGTAGTAGAACAGATTGATCAGCGCACTCCTCATTACAAGGATAAAGTCCAATTTTTTATAGATACTCTGGCCCAGGGGATTGGGCGCATCGGCGCTGGTTTTTATCCAAACGATGTTATTGTACGTCTCTCCGATTTCAAGACCAACGAATATGCTAATCTGATCGGTGGGTTTCTGTATGAGCCGGTCGAAAGCAACCCCATGATCGGCTGGCGCGGGGCCTCCCGCTACTACGATCCGGCCTTTGAACCGGCCTTTGCGCTGGAATGCAAGGCCCTGCTCAAGGTGAGGGAGGACATGGGCCTGACCAATGTCAAGGTCATGGTTCCATTCTGCCGGACGGTAGAAGAAGGGAAGAAAGTAATTGAGGTTATGAAGAAATATGGCCTGGTCCAGGGAAAGAAAGGGTTAGAAGTCTATGTGATGTGTGAAATACCCAGTAACGTAGTATTGGCTGATGAGTTTTCCAGGGTGTTCGATGGCTTCTCCATCGGTTCTAATGACCTGACCCAGTTGACTATGGGGCTGGACCGGGATTCAGAGCTTATCGCCCATATTTCTGATGAACGTAATGAATCCGTCAAACGCTTAATTGCCCAGGTTATTAAGGTGGCGCGGGCCAATAAGAGGAAGATAGGCATCTGTGGGCAAGGGCCGAGCGATTTCCCAGATTTCGCTGAATTTCTTGTGGAATGCGGGATTGACTCTATGAGCCTAAACCCGGACACGGCGGTCAAGACCAGATTACTCGTGGCAGAGAGGGAGAAGAAGCTGGGGATCAAGCCAGAGTAACGAGTGGTCATCCGAAAATCTCCCCTCCCCTGGCGGGAGGGGATTAAGGGGAGGGGGAACAAACGAAATTGCTGTTTTTTCACCCCCACCCTGACCCTCCCCCTTTGACGGGGGAGGGAATATAGGGGTTTTCGGATGGAGACTAACTAATTTTTACGTTCCCATTTCCCAGGAACTAAGGTATTTTTCCTGTTCTGCGGTCAGCTTATCGATATGTATCCCCATAGACTGGAGCTTCATTAAGGCGATCCGGCGGTCGATCTCTTCCGGAACCGGGTAAACCTCTTTTCTCATCTGACCATGCTGTCTTGCTATGTATTCGGCGCACAGGGCCTGGTTGGCAAAACTCATGTCCATGACGCTTGATGGATGCCCTTCGGCCGCAGCCAGGTTAATGAGCCGTCCCTCCCCTAATACGTAAACCCGTTTGCCATTGACCAGTGTATATTCTTCTACATATTCCCGGATTATACGCCTTTTTTCAGTTATCTCCGCCAGGCCGTCGAGGTCCAGCTCGACGTTAAAGTGGCCGGAGTTGGAGACAATGGCTCCATCTTTCATCTTAAGAAAGTGTTCCTTGCGTATGACGTGGATATTACCAGTAAGCGTGCAATAAATATCTCCGATCCTGGCGGCCTCCTCCATGGGCATGACGGCATAGCCGTCCATAACCGCTTCCAGCGCCTTCAGGGGATCAATTTCGGTAATGATAACCCGCGCCCCCATGCCCCGGGCCCGGTTAGCAACTCCCCGGCCGCACCAACCGTAACCACAGACCACAAAGGCACTTCCGGCCAGGAGACGATTGGTGGCCCTGATGATGCCGTCGATAGTGCTCTGACCGGTTCCGTAGCGATTATCAAAAAAGTGTTTGGTCTTGGCGTCATTTACGGCGATTATAGGATAACCGAGGACCTTATCCATGGCCATACTGCGGAGACGGATGACGCCGGTGGTTGTCTCTTCTGTGCCGGCCAGAATAGAGGGGATAAGGTCTTTTTTCTCTGAATGAAGCGTCGATACTAAATCAGCGCCGTCATCCATAGTTATCATAGGCTTTATTTTCAATACGGAGCGGATGTGGCTGTAGTAGGTATCATGGTCTTCGCCTTTAATGGCAAAGACGGGGATGCCGCTATTCTTAACCAGGGATGCGGCTACATCATCCTGTGTGCTGAGGGGGTTAGAAGCGCAGAGGGCTACATCCGCCCCCCCGGCCTTTAGTGTCTCCATCAGGGCCGCTGTTTCCGTGGTCACATGGAGACAAGCGGCAATACGCACGCCTTTGAGCGGCTTTTCCTTCTCAAAGCGGTCCCGGATAATATTGAGCACGGGCATACTCTGACCGGCCCATTCTATCCGGAGTTTCCCTTTATTAGCGAGTTTTTCGTCTTTAATGTGGTGTTTCATGCTGACTCCTTACTAAAAGTTCCAAGTTAAAAGTTCAAAGTTCAAATGGATGTCAAAGCCCAAAGCTCAAGACGTCTAGTGTAGAAGTCATTAGTCAATAGTCATCTGTCAATGGTAAGAGGTGTGTATCTTTCTCCCAAACTTAACCAATGACTAATGACCAGTGACCAGTGACGTTTTGAACTTTGGATTTTGTAATTTGAACTTAACTCATCACTCAGTACTCATTACTCACCGCTTTTGTGATTATAGCCCGGCCTTCTCCTTCAACAAATCCACCTTATCCAGCTTTTCCCATGTGAACTCCGGCTCCGGCCGGCCGAAGTGCCCGTAAGCCGCGGTTTTCTTGAATATGGGGCGTCTTAAGTCGAGATAGCTGATGACGTCGGCCGGCTTAAAGCTGAAATTCTCCGTAATGATCTTGACAATCCGGTCATTAGGGATGGCCTCTGTCCCATAGGTATTTACGTTGATGGAAAGCGGCCTGGCCACACCGATACTATAAGCCACCTGAACCTCGCATTCCCGCGCCAGACCGGCGGCTACCACATTCTTGGCCACATATCTGGCCATATAAGAGGGACTGCGATCCACCTTCGAGGGGTCTTTCCCGGAAAAGGCCCCGCCACCATGGTGTCCGCGGCCTCCATAGGTATCGACGATGATTTTTCGCCCGGTAACGCCGCAATCGGCCAGCGGCCCGCCCACGACGAAACGGCCGGTCGTATTGACCAGGTATTCTGTACCGCCGGTCATGAGATGCGCCGGGATAACCTTCTTGATAACTTCCTCAACAATGGCCTCTTTAATCTCTTTGTAGGACACTTCCGGAGTATGCTGGGCAGCAATAACCACGGTTGGTATGGATACCGGCTCCCCGTTGACATAATGGACCGTAACCTGGGTCTTGCCGTCCGGTCTCAAAAAGGTAAGGATTCCCTTCTTTCGCACCTCGGCCAGGCGCATGGCCAGCTTGTGGGCATACCAGATAGGCATAGGCATGAAATCCGGTGTCTCGTCAGAGGCATAGCCAAACATGAGACCCTGATCGCCGGCTCCCATCTCATGGAACAGCCCGGTACCGTTTACCCCCTGCGCTATATCCGGGGACTGTTTATCGATACTGACCAGAACAGCACAGGTCTGCCAGTCAAAACCCATAGATGAGTCTGTATAGCCAATTTCCTTTATGGTGCCGCGGACAATTTGCGGCATATCTACATAGCAATCCGTGGTGATCTCGCCGGCTATCAGGGCCATGCCGGTAGTTACCAGTGTCTCACAGGCCACCCGGCCCATTTTATCCTTATCCAGTATGGCATCCAGGATGGCGTCGGAGATCTGGTCGGCTATCTTGTCCGGGTGTCCCTCGGTAACCGATTCTGAGGTAAAAAGGCAATTTTTCATGAACATAGGGTGTCCTCCTCTTGCAAACTTGCGGTATATAAACAGATGCCTCTATCCTTGTCAAGCTATTAAGGTCGAGTTTTCATTTATAATGAATGTCATTAGTCAATGGTCATTGGTCATTGGTTAAGTGGAGGAATCGACACCTCCTACAAGTGACAAGTGACTAATGACCAGTGACGCTGCCTATAATATTGAAGAATCCTCTGGTGTTATTTAACGCGGGGTTCGTCCTGGGAAGTGAGGTCACTTGGGGTTGAGCCTGGGCTAACCATACCAACCGAAAGGATAAGCTTAAAGGCGTCTTCGATAGAGATATCCACATTAATAATATCTTCTTCCGGTACCATAAGATAGAATCCAGAAGTAGGGTTTGGCGTTGTGGGTACAAAGACACCGATCATCTGAGTATGGGTATCTGCGGACAGTTTATCGCCGGCCTTTCCGGTGATAAAACCAAGACTATAAATACCCCGGCGGGGGTATTCAACCAATGCTACCTTCTTAAACTGGGTATCGCCCTTGACAAATATGGCCTCCGAGACCTGCCTCAGGGCGCCGTAGAGCACCCTGACCAGGGGGATTTTAGCTACGATCATTTCCCAGTAGCCCAGGGCCTTTTTGCCGATATAGTTACGGACCAGAAGCCCGGCAATCAGGGCTATAATTACGGTGTATATGATACCTAGGCCCGGGACATGGAAATGCAAGTAGTTATCAGGATTGAACTTATCCGGGAGGATGTCCACGATTGAGTCGATAAAATTTATCATCCCTATTGCGACATATATCGTCACGAAGATGGGAATGAGAACCAAAAGTCCGGTCAAAAATAGGGTTTTTATCTTGCTTATGAATCGCTTCACAGGGATTAAACGATGCGGTTGTCTTTATCTACGTGACAAAGGTGCGGTCTGTGACCTGCCAATTCATCTTCGCTGTAAAAGGCGTAAGTGGCTACTATAAGCAGGTCGCCGACTACTCCTTTACGGGCCGCTGCACCGTTAAGACAGATAACGCCGGAATCAGGCAGACCCTCAATAGCGTATGTCTCAAAACGTTCGCCGTTGTTTATATTGTAGACCCGTACCATTTCGAAGGGTAAGATGCCCGCAGCCTTCATAAGAGAGGCGTCTATGGTCAGGCTGCCTTCGTAATTCAGATTGGCCTCCGTCACCCTCAGGCGGTGCAGTTTTGATTTCAGCATAAGCCTTTGCATCTTGTTTATTCTCCTGGCGATAAAAGACAATTGTCAATAAGACGTGTTTTTCCTACCCGGGCGGCTATGGCCAGCAAGGTCTTATCGTTGATTATGTGCCGTTCATCCAGTGTCTCTGGATGGCAAAGACTGATATAGTCTATCCTGATACTATCATGTGAAGACATCAGTTCCTTTATGGTCTTTTTTATCCGTTCAGGGCTCTTTTCCCCTTTACGGACCAGGTCCTTGGCTATGGAAAGGGACTGGTGGAGACCGAGCGCCGCCTTTCTCTCCGCCGGGGATAAGTAGGTGTTGCGCGAGCTCATGGCCAGGCCGTCTTTTTCACGGACGATAGGCCGGCCTGTGACTTTGACCGCTATGTTTAAATCACCGGCCATGCGGCGGATGGCCAGCCATTGCTGGTAATCTTTCAGTCCGAATACGGCCTCATGGGGTTGTACGATATTAAAAAGTTTAGTTACCACCGTGGTCACCCCGCGAAAATGTCCCGGCCGGTTTTGGCCGCATAGCGATTGGGTTACTTGTTCCACTTCCACATGTGTCTGGAACCCCGGCGGGTACATGTCCTGTGCAGATGGACAGAAGAGGACATCTACCCCGGCCCTTTCAGCCATTACCCGGTCGCGTTTCAGGTCACGCGGATAGCGTTCAAGGTCCTCTGAAGGGCCGAACTGCAGCGGATTTACAAAGATGCTCACCACCAGGAGGTCGCATCTCTTACGGGCATAGGTCATCAGGCTTATATGCCCGTCATGGAAGTACCCCATAGTAGGGACAAGGGCGATTCGTTTACCCTCGGCCCTCTTTTGCAGGGACAGGGATTGCATCCTGGCCACGGATTTAATTATCTTCATAGTTCACAATATTAAATCGCTGCCTTGGTGCAGGCGCAATTTAACAACTGCCCTTTCTTTTTGTCAAGTTTTGTTAGTAAGCAACTATTTACCGCAGAGCACACAGCGCGGCATAGCCGCAACCAAAAACGCTCTGCGCAAATTTCAAATGACAAAATTTCCGCCGGAGGCGCATCAAATCAATGACAAATGACAAAGTTCAAATGTCAAATGAAGCTCAAAGTTCAAATGACAAAACATACCCATGCGGATAAGTTTTGGGCATTTAGTCATTTGGATTTCATTTGAACTTCGGATTTTGACATTTGACATTCATTTGAAGAGGACGCCTGTCCTCCTGATGTCAGCCATCTTGATTTCAAATTTGAGATTTGAAATCTGAAATTTCTTTCTTGCTGATAGCAGAAAGCTAATAGCTGATAGCCGCTTTACTTAGCAGGTTGCTTATCCGTACAAAATCATTAACCTCCAGGGTCTCGGCCCTCCTCTGTCCATCGATGTGTAAGGTTTCCAGGGTGGCTCTAATCAATTCAGGAGGAAAGCCGGGGCGTGCGAGGGCATTTTGGAGGGTTTTTCGCCGTTTCTGGAAGGCGCTTTTGACTATTTTTTTAAAGAGGGATTCATCCTCAGCGATTACCTCCGGGGGGCGGAGGTGAAACCCCAGGACCATAGAATCTACTTCCGGTCTGGGATAGAATTGAGTGGCAGGCACCCTTAAGACCTTTTCGATGGCGGCGCAATAATTAAAGAGCACGGCAAGAATACCATATTTTTTACTGCCCGGCGGAGCGACTATCCTCTCGGCCACCTCCCTTTGGAGCATGACAAAGGCATTTTTAAATGAAGACCGGCCCTCCCATATCTTAAAAAGTATAGGGCTGGAAATATAATAAGGTAGGTTCCCGATTATCTTTAGTTTTTGTCCATATTCTCCTTCCAATGCCTGAAAGTCAACTTTCAGTATGTCCTGGTGTACTATTTCCAGTGTGAAGGGGAGGGTATATTCTTCCTTCACAATAGCGATCAGGCGCGGATCAACCTCGAAGCTGATGAGTTTTTTGACCCTGGCGGCCAGGGGAAGGGTGAGAATGCCCAGGCCCGTGCCCACTTCAATGACTATGTCCTCTGCCCCCAACCCTGCTTTTTCAATTATGACCTTGGCAATATCCGGATTTATAAGGAAGTTTTGCCCTCGACTCTTTGAGGGCCGTATGTCGTACTTTTTTAGTAGACCTTGCGGGCTGGTCATGGGGCGTTTAGTTCAAAGTTTGAAGTTCAAAGTTCAAAGTTCAAAGTTTAAAGTTTAAAGTTTAAATGAATGTCAAGGGCCAAAGCTCAAGACGTCACTGGTCACAAAGAAGTCATCGGTCAATAGTCACTTGTCAATGGTAGAAGGTATCGATCTCCCCACTTAACCAATTACCAATGACTATTGACCAATGACCAATGACATTCACTATAGCCGTCTGGCCCGATACTTCGTCCTGAGGTACTTAAGACTGTAAAGTGTAAGGAAATAGGTAATAACCGCCGGTATAATGCCGAGGATTACTCCACCAAAGAGCATAGTGAGCACCAACTCCCAGCCGGCACGGGCTATGTCGATAATAGAATAGGTATGTGGCAGTCTCATTTCAAAAAAGGTGATCCATTTCCCGAGGTAATAGGCCAGGTAATAATGGATGGGTATGGTGACGGGATTACTGACCACAGTGGCCCCGATAATACCGGCTATGCGGCTGCTCTTCAACAGAGAGGTTGCCAAGAGGATCAGCACCGTGTGGAATGGTATGGTTGGGGTAAGGCCGATAAAGACACCGATAGCCATACCGGAGGCAATCGCCCGTGGATTGCCCTTGAGGTTCTTTATGCGGAGATAATAGTATCTTATCGTCCTTTTTAAGGTCATATCTATCAGCTTTCAGCTCTCCAGTCAGGGCCGGAGACAAGATTTAGCCATCAGCTCTGCCAAGAAGGATATTTTGGCAGATGGATTGCCGGTCGCCGGCTGCTGAGGGCTAAGACGAGAATAGGCATCGAGGCCCAGATCGGAGACCGCTCCTCCCAGGAAACGATGGTATCCGGCTACCGCAATCATAGCGGCATTATCCGTGCAAAGGGACGGATTGGGGATAAAGACCTTACCCTCGGCCTGTTTTGCGGCCGCGCCGAGGGCGTTCCTTAAACGGCGGTTGGAGGCTACCCCGCCTACCGCCACAATATTTTTGGCCTTGTATTGCAAAGCGGCCTTCATGGTCTTGTCAACCAGGACATCAACTACGGCCTCCTGAAAGGCGGCTGCTATATCTTCGTAGGGCATTGGTAGCTGATTCTCCCGGCAATAGCGTATATAATTGGCTACTGCAGTCTTAAGGCCGCTGAAGCTGAAGTCGAAGGAATCCTTACTGATAATGGCCCGGGGGAGATTAATTTTTTTAGGATTCCCCTGTTCGGCCAGCCGGCTGATTACCTCTCCTCCAGGATAGCCAAGCCCCAACAGTTTCGCCACCTTATCGAAGGCCTCGCCGGCGGCGTCATCCCGCGTCTGGCCCAGGAGACGGTAACTTGTATAGTCAGAGACGTAGTACAGGGCGGTATGCCCGCCTGAGACCATGAGACTGACATAGGGGAAAGAAGGGGTGTCTTTTTCCAGATAAATAGATAAAAGGTGCCCTTCGATGTGGCTCACGCCAATGAGGGGGATCCCCCGCGCATAAGAAAGGGCCTTGGCAAAGGAGAGGCCGACCAGTAATGACCCTACCAGCCCCGGCCCCTGGGTGGCGGCTATGGCATCAATGCCATTTAAAGATACCCCGGCCTGTTCTAATGCCTCTTCCACGACAGGATAGATGGCTTCGATGTGTTTGCGGGAGGCCAGTTCCGGTACGACGCCGCCGTAACGGCGATGCACGTCCACCTGGGAGGCTACCACACTGGATAATATGGTCTTTCCATCCCGGACGACGGCGGCGGCTGTCTCATCACAGGAGCTTTCGATACCCAGAATGAGCACGTTCAGACCCTGTTGGCACAGCCCAGGGCCTTTATCCTGCCTGCGATGATCTGTGCCACTTTTTCCCGGCCCGGCCCCAGGATTTTTCTCAGGTCGAAAGTCTCCGGCTTTTCCGCCAGGATGCGGCGCATAGTGCTGACGAAACCAAGGCGGAGGTCGGTATCGATGTTGACCTTGGCTACACCCAGCTTGATAGCCTTTTGCACTTCTTCTAAGGGCACGCCTTTGGCCTCCCCAACCGGAATGCCGGAATCAATGGCCTCTTGAAGAAGGTCAGCCGGAATAGAAGACGCGCCGTGCAGGACGAGGGGTATGCCCGTCTTTTCTTTAACCTTTTTTAATCGTTCCAGGTCGAGGCGGGCAGCGCCTTTATACTTAAAGGCCCCGTGCGATGTCCCTACGGCCGGAGCCAGTGAGTCAACATCTGTCTCCTGAACAAAACGGCCGGCCTCCTCAGGATCGACGAGTACAGCATCTCTTTCCGCTACGGATACCGTATCCTCTACGCCCATGAGGCGGCCCAATTCAGCCTCTACTGAGACCCCGGCCTGGTGGGCTGTTTCTACCACCTGTCTGGTCAGGGCTGCGTTTTCGGTATAAGGCAGGTGAGAGGCGTCGATCATGACCGAGGTAAATCCAGCCTGGATACAGGCCCTGATCGTTTCTAGCTTGTGCCCATGATCCAGATGCAGGGCTACGGGGATAGCTACCTCTCCGGCCAGTGTCCTGGCCATGGATACGATGGTCGATAGTCCGGCATAACTGATGGCTCCTTCTGTAGCCTGGATGATGACCGGGGCACGCAGGTTATTGGCCGTCTGTAAAATGGCCTGTAACATCTCCATATTAACAAAATTAAAGGCCCCTATGGCGTAGCCTTCCTGGTAGGCCTTAAGTAATATGTTTTTGGCAGGTACAAGCGGCATCAGGCCCTCCTTTCACCTTTTATGAACTGCTCGGCAATAAGTACATCTTCTTTGCTTCCGATATAAAGCGGCACACGCTGATGTAGTTCCTTGGGCTCGAGATCGAGTATGCCCTGGAAGCCGGTGCTGGCATAGCCGCCGGCCTGCTCCACGACGAAGGACAGCGGATTACACTCACACATGAGGCGCAGTTTGCCAAGGGGCTTTTTGGGGTCTTTTTTGTCCGGAGGGTACATAAATATACCGCCATGCAGGAGGTTGCGATGGAAATCCGCCACCAGCGAACCAATATAGCGCCCCGTGTATGGCCTTTTTGTTTCCCTATCCGGTGTCTTAAAATAGCTCACGAGTTTTTTGACTTCATCCGACCAATAGTTATAGTTGCCTTCGTTAACGCTGAAGGTCCTCCCTCGCTCCGGTATCTTGATATTCTCATGGGATAATAAGAACTCGCCAATGCTCGGAAGGAGTGTAAATCCGTGTACGCCACTGCCTGACGTATAGACCATCATGCTGCTGGAGCCATAGACAAAGTAGCCGGCCGCGACCTGTTTACTTCCTTTCTGGAGGAGATCTTCCAAGGTTGGATCGGCGGGCGTTGGGGTCACGCGGCGGTAGATGGAGAAGATAGTGCCGATACTGACATTTACGTCGATATTGGATGAACCGTCTAGGGGGTCAAAGATCAGAACGTAATTGCCTCTGGGAAATCTCTCGGGGATGGGTATTATATCCGGGTCTTCTTCTGAGGCCATAGCGCACAATTCTCCGGTATGGGCCATACGCTCAACGATGGTCCGGTGGGCGAATTCATCCAGCTTCTGTACCTGCTCTCCCTGGATGTTTTCTCGTCCGGCATAGCCCAGTATATCCACCAGGCCGGCCTTGTTTACCTCGCGAGAGATAATTTTAGCGGCCACAATGAGTTCGGATAACAACCGCGTGAATGCACCGGTAGCTTCGGGGTGAGCCTTCTGGGTGGTCAGCAGGTGTTCTATGACCGTGGTTCCTAATAGAGATGGCATGGCTTATCTCCTCCTTTAACCGTACTACCTCCTTTGTTTTTTACCACAAAGTCACTGAAAAAGCCAATGCCTAAAACAGCCCGAAGATCAAAGCTGGAAGCTGATAGCTGATAGCTATTTTTTAGGATATAGCAATTCCGCGAATAAAGAAATCGCTGATCTGTTTAGCTGCGGTATGTATGCTGTATTTTTTTTGAGGGGAGAGTATCCAGAAACGGGACATCTCATCTAAGGCCCCGAAAAAGGCCCGTTTGAATATGCCCGGCATGACGTCTTCGCGGATGATGCCTTGTTCCTGGCCCTTTTTTATAATGGAAGAGATTATATTTACATACTCGGCAAATTTTTTATTGCGATATTCCTTCATAAATTTACTACTCTGCCGGATTTCAACCTGAAGCACTTCGGCCAGTTCCCTGTTTTCTTCTACAATTTTCAGGTGGACCTGGGCAAAGATCTCCAATTGTCTGAGCGGGTCTTCTTCCTTGGCCAGTCCTTCCCGCATGTTGGCTATAATTTTTCCCATCTCTTCCTCAAAGAGGGAGATGAGTATGTCATATTTATTGTTAAAATAAAGGTATATTGTACCGTCTGCCACATTTGCTTCTTTGGCGATTTCTGAGATGCGCGAGTTAAAAAAACCATTCCGGGCAAAAATTTTAACGGCGGCCTGGATGATCTTCTGATGTTTGTCGGTGATTTTCACAGAGTTATAAGCTTACTTTGACGAAAAAAAGGTTATTAATGAATGGTCACTCATTCATAATATAGGTATGAAATAAAATTCCATAGATTTTGTCAAGATAATTTTCATCAGACCTTCAGCAGAATTTAAAAGTGAATGAATGAACTAATTTATTGAATTGAACACACAAGTAAAAAGTATGCATAAAAAAGATGTTGACCCATGTTATTACACGGGTTATTGTGGAAGGCTAGGTAAATAATGAAAGCGGGGGAACCGGCTAAGATTTAAAGGATTTTTCGTTAAAAACAAGGAGAATTAAGATATGATGTTTGACTCGATATTAGGATGGTTATCTAGCGATCTGGCCATTGACTTGGGTACCGCGAATACGTTGGTCTATGTCAAGGGAAAAGGGATTGTCCTAAGGGAACCCTCAGTTGTAGCTGTGAGAAAAGACAGCAGAGGTTCCAACAAGGTGTTGGCAGTTGGGAAAGAGGCCAAAATGATGCTTGGGAAGACGCCGGGCAACATAATGGCTATTCGTCCCATGAAAGATGGTGTTATCGCTGATTTTGAGGTAACAGAGGCCATGCTCCGTTATTTTATTACCAAGGTTCATAACAGGCGGACCCTGGTACGGCCACGCATTATAGTCAGTGTCCCTTCGGGGATAACCCAGGTGGAAAAAAGGGCGGTCAAGGAATCCGCAGAATCAGCAGGTGCACGGGAAGTTTATCTGGTTGAAGAACCAATGGCGGCGGCCGTGGGTGCAGGTCTGCCCATAACCGAGCCTACGGCGAATATGATAGTGGATATCGGAGGCGGTACTACTGAGGTAGCTGTTATTTCCCTGTCCGGGATTGTTTATTCGGGGTCAGTTAGAGTGGCCGGAGATAAAATGGACGAAGCCATTTTACAATATATCAAGAAGAAGTATAACTTGTTAATTGGCGAGCACTCTGCCGAGATGATAAAGACCACTATCGCCAATGTAATGCCGGAAAAGCCTTATGACACCATGGAAATAAAAGGCCGGGATCTCGTCTCGGGAGTTCCCAAAACAATTACTATAGATGCCGACGAGGTGCGAGAGGCCATAACCGAGCAGGTAGACGCTATTGTGGAGACGGTGAAGATCGCCTTGGAGCAAACACCTCCTGAGCTGGCAGCAGACATTGTCGATAAAGGGATAGTCCTTACAGGTGGAGGCGCTCTTCTGCGTAATCTGGATAAATTATTAAGAGAAGAAACCGGCCTGCCTATTATTATTGCTGATGACCCTCTTTCATCCGTAGTGCTGGGATCTGGAAAAATTCTGGACAACATCAGTATCCTGAAAGAGATCGCTATACAGTAATACAGTAATACGGATGTCTTGATGCGAAAGAAGGAAAGACCTCTTAATCGTCTGAAGATTTTCGTCTTAACCGGTCTGCTGGCTGTTATCCTTTTTGTACTCCTTGTTTCCGGTATAGGGAAAAATAGGGATTTTGGCCCCGGGCAGAAGATTGGTGTGGAGTTGCTTGCTCCTGTCCAGAAAGGGATTATTTTCATCCAGAGGGGGGTTTCTGACTTTTGGCATGATTATATCTATTTAGTTGGCGTGCAAAAGGAAAATAGATTATTGCGAAAAGAAATCGAACGGCTCCGCAGTAAAAACAATGACTATCGTGAAGCCCTTATTGCCAATATCCGGCTCAAGAAACTGTTAAATTTTAAAGAGACGGTGCCCCTGCCTCTTTTGTCGGCAGAGGTTATCGGATACGATCCCACGGTCTGGTTTAAGACCATGACTATTAACCGTGGCTCTGACGACGGGCTTCAAAGGGGGATGGCGGTTATCTCTGCCGATGGTGTTGTTGGTCAGATTATAAGCGTCTCCCTGCACTATGCAAAAGTTTTACTGATTACAGACCAGAACAGCGCTGTCGATGCCATTGTGCAGAGAAGCAGGGTAAGAGGAGTGCTCAAAGGAGAATCCGGTGGAGTCTGTTATTTAGATTACGTTGGCATTCGTGACGATGTTAAGCCCGGGGATATAATAATCTCGTCCGGGGTAGGGGGTGTATTCCCTAAGGGGTTGCCTGTCGGGAGGATTATTAAGGTCAAGAGTTCCCGGCCGGGATTATTTCAAGATATCGAAGTGGTCCCCTGTGTTGATATTTCTGATATAGAGGAAGTATTGGTTGTTTTAGAAAAAAGCTCTATTATGGAACAGTAACTGGTGCCACAAAGTCACCAAGACACGAAGTTAAAAAATTCGTAATACTTTAACTGTTTGAAAAGAGCTAGTTGTCCAGAAAACGGCGACTCAAAAATCCCCCTTAATCCCCCTTTTTCAAAGGGGGAAGTGTTTCTCCTCCCTTTGGAAAAGGGAGGTTGGGAGGGATTTTAAAATGCTTTTTCAAACAGCTAAACTGATACAAAATTTCGAAATTCGAATTTCGAAATTCGAAATTGATCTAATCTCTTCGTGTCTTGGTGGCTTTGTGGCTAAAAATTGCATGGGATAAAGTGACCGGAATATGTTTTTCTTATTTTTACTGGGTTGTGTATTGTTGATCCTGGAAACGACCCTATTTTATCATCTGCCTTTATGGAAATTTAAAATCGATGGGTTGCTTCTCTTAATTATATATGTCTCACTTTACCTGAATGGAATCCAGAGCAGTTTATTGATTTTTTCTTTAGGTATATTGATGGACACATTTGCCGGCAGCGCCCTGGGCATGCATGTACTCATTTATGCCCTGCTTTTTTTATTAGTAAAGGTTATCTCACGTAACCTGGTCATAAAAAATATTTGTTATCAAATGGGCATTATTTTTTCATTAAGTTTTTTGGCTAACATAGGCCTGCTGGTTTTAGATTTAGTATTCATGAATGGGGTAATCCGGTGGCATCACATCTGGATGGTGTTTTTTCAAAGTCTCCTTACCTCTTTGGTAAGTCCTATTTTTTTCATTTGTTATGATTACGTTGACCGGTTGTTTGGGTTACGGGAAGTGCGCGAGGTCTCGCGCTAGGATTTCTTTAGTAATTCGGTGGCAGTGACGTTATCTATAGATAAGTGATCTATTGTGAGGCAGACAGGTTCAAAAAGAGATTTACGCATAAGGACATTTGATCCGGCAGAAATCGAGGAATACCACAGGAGATTTGACCGGATTACTGTATTCGTCATAGTCGTTTTCGCCGTTTTTTTTGCCCGCCTCTGGTATCTACAGATTATAAAAGGCGACGAATATCTCAAACGCTCGGAGAGAAATTGCCTCCGTATCCAATATACACCAGGTCCACGGGGAGATATTCTGGATCGGCATGGGCAGGTGCTGGTGCAAAGCCGGCCGTCTTTCAGCATATCTTTGGTGCGTGAAGACGTAAAAGACATAAATGAGTTGCTTAACCGCTTGAGCTCCCTTTTGAATAAAAGTCCGGCCTTACTCTGGGAAAAGATTGTGGCGGCGAAGAACATGCCCCGTTATATGCCTATACGTTTGTGTGAAGATGTAGACGCAGATACCGTAGCCTTAATAGAGATGTACAGGTTTGAGATGCCCGGCGTAAGTATAGAGATTGAACCTAAAAGAAGCTATGTTTATGGGAATATGGCCTCACATTTATTCGGTTACCTGGGGGAGATAAATGAAAAAGAATTGAAGGGCGAATTATTTAAGAACGTCAGGTTGGGTGAGCTTGTTGGGCGATGCGGTCTGGAGAAGATTTATCAGGCAGATTTGGCAGGTATAGGCGGCGGCAGGCAGGTAGAGGTTGATGCTGCCGGACGGGTGATGAGTGTTTATGGGGATATCCCACCCGTTTCCGGGAATAATATTCATCTTACCCTGGATGCCGATCTGCAAAGGGTGGCTGAAGATGCTATGGCAGGCCGTTCAGGGGCGGTTGTAGCCATGGATCCCAGAAATGGAAAGATACTGACCTGGGCAAGCTGTCCGAATATTGATTTGGAATCCTTTCTCCACGGATTAAGTCGGGAAGAGTGGGCGGGTCTGGTAAATGATCCTTTACGGCCCTTGCCGGATAAGGTTATTCAGGGACAATATCCTCCTGGTTCTACGTATAAAATTATTACTATGGCGGCCGCGCTGGAAGAGAAGGTCATTGATCCTACCGCTCCACTATATTGCAGCGGTTATTATCCTTTTGGTAACCGGGTCTATAGGTGTTGGGAGGAAAAAGGACATGGCAGCGTGGATATGCATAAAGGCATTGTGCGGTCATGCGACGTTTATTTCTATGAAATGGGAAGAAGACTGGGGGTAAAACGTCTGGCACGCTACGCGCAGGGTTTTGGTCTGGGATCACCGGCCAAGGTAGAATTGGAGCATGAAAAGTCAGGGTTAGTGCCTACTCCCGACTGGAAATTAAAGCGGCATAAGGTGCCCTGGCAAGAGGGAGAGACGCTTTCTATTGCCATCGGCCAGGGCTTTAATCTGGTCACTCCCCTCCAGATGGTGCGCGTGATCTCTGCTGTGGCCAATGGGGGGGTGCTTTATCGTCCCCAGTTTGTGGAAAAAATCGTTAGTCTTGACGGAAAGATAATAAAACAGTTTAAGCCTATAATAGAGAGCAAGGTCCCGGTTTCCCAACGTAACCTGGAAATAATACGGGACGGCCTGGCTGGAGTAGTAAATGAGCCGCATGGTACCGGAGGGGCATGCCGGCTTAGCACGGTTATGGTTGGAGGCAAGACCGGGACGGCCCAGGTGGTTCGTTTGCCTGCCTACCGTGAGAAGAACGTAAATGCTATACCTTATAAGTATCGGGACCATGCCTGGTTTGTGGCCTTCGCCCCGGTGGAGGCCCCTGAGATAGCAATTGCGGTTCTAGTTGAACACAGCGGGCATGGCGGTTCAGTAGCTGCTCCTGTAGCCAGAGCGGTTTTGGGAGAATATTTTAGCAAAAAATCCGGCCCGTATGCCCCGGCGCATCTTCAAGAGGCGACCTTGGTTCGCACAGGGGGTACGAATGATAGATAGGAGGTATATAACCAACTTTGATTGGCCATTACTTGGGGTAGTGCTACTCTTATCAATGTTAGGGATTTTAAATCTTTATAGCGCTGGTTATTCTGCTACTGGCTCTGCAACTACAGTTTATCTAAGGCAGCTTTATTGGCTGGGCCTATCCGGGGTCATTATGGTGGTTGTTCTATCTTTTGATTACCGGCGGATAGCCGGGTGGGCTCCTTACATATACGCGGGCTCTATAATAACCCTGGTGGCGGTATTGGTTGTTGGAAAAACAGTTTCTGGCTCTCAAAGGTGGTTAGGTTTTGGCCCCCTGGTCTTTCAACCATCAGAGCTGGCTAAGTTGGCGACGGTTATTATACTGGCCAGTTATTTTTATCACAAAGACGTTAAAAAGGGCTACGGACTAAGTGATCTCCTGGCGCCGGCGGGCATTGTCTTGCTCCCTTTTATCCTTATCGTTAAGGAGCCGGATTTAGGGACGAGTCTTTTGCTCTTGTTTATACTGGCGTCAATGGTCCTGCTTGTGGGTATCAAATGGGGTGCCTTTTTGACCTTGCTGGGTTTCGGGCTAACCTCTGTCCCGTTTATCTGGTCTTTATTAAAGGATTATCAAAAAAAGAGGGTGGAATCCTTTCTCTGGCCGGAAAAAGACCCTCTGGGTTCTGGTTATCATGCCCTTCAGTCCAAGATCGCGGTGGGGTCCGGCAAGATATTGGGAAAGGGTTATTTAGAGGGATCACAAAGCAAACTTAATTTCCTTCCCGAACAGCATACTGATTTTGCCTTTTCCGTCCTTGGGGAAGAGTGGGGTTTTATAGGATCGATTTTGCTGATTATTCTTTATTTTTTGCTTGTTCTGTTAGGCCTGCAGGTTGCTATCCGTTCGAAAGAGAAGTTTGGCACTTTTTTGGCTTTTGGTATAGTGGCTATGATATTCTGGCAGTTAGTGATAAATGTGGGCATGGTTCTCGGCCTGATGCCTGTGGTCGGTATCCCCCTTCCCTTCATCAGTTATGGTGGTTCTTCAGCCATCACTACCCTGACTGGTATCGGTCTGCTCCTCAACATCCGTATGCGGCGGTTTATGTTGCAAAAAGGCCCGTAATCCGAAATCTTAAAAAAAACATTGACACGGGGTTTTAAATCATGTAAAAGCCTTTTTGAACTGCTATTCACTAATTGTGTTGGTTCCTTTTTTATTTAAGCTGAAACTTCCTTTAAGTGAGGGGTAAAACGGATGCTGGACATAGATATTACCCTGTTAATACAGGTGGCTAATTTCCTGGCCCTGATGGTTATCCTGAATCTCATCCTTTATCGGCCCTTACGCAAGATTATGGCGGAGAGAAAAGATAAGGTGTCAGGCCTGGAGCGTGAGATAGAAGGGCTTATTAAGAACGCCAACCAGAGACTGGAAGATTTTAAGGCCAAACTGAGCGGGGCCCATGAGCGAGGGAACAAGGAAAGGGAAACCTTAAAAAATGAGGGCCTTAGTGAGGAAAAACAGATTATCTCCAAGACCCGTAGTGAGGCGGAGGAATCTAAGTCCCGGATGTTGTCTCAGATTGAGCAGGACGCCAATAAGGCGAAAGAGGAACTGAAAGGGCAGGTATCGGTGTTTGCTTCTGACATAGCGGCTAAGATTTTAGGGAGGAGTATTTGATGGCTGATCGGAGTAATAGCAAACGGTTTTTTATAGTACAGGCTCTAACGATCATATTGGTCTTGCTGTACTATACGATAGTATTTGCCTCAGGGCATGGTGAAGAGCATGGGTACAGTAGTGAGCTATGGTGGAATCTTGTCTGGCGGACTCTCAATTTTGCAATTCTGGCTGCCGTGCTCTTTAAGGTACTTAAAAAACCTGTAAGTAATCTCCTTTACGGCCGGCAAGCCTCTATTAAGGATAAATTTGATGAGTTGGATGCGAAAAAGACCGAGGCGGAAAAGAAGTATGCGGAGTATGAAAAGAAACTTTCTACAATCGAACAGGAAGCAAAAAAAGTAGTTCAAGAATATATTGAGCAGGGCGAGGCCGAGAAAAAACAGATCATGGAAGAGGCCCATAAGACGGCTGAATTGATCAAGAAACAGGCGCAGTTCGCTGTGGAGCAAGAAATGGAGCAGGCCAGGCTTGCATTGCGCGCTGAGGCGGGGGAACTCTCCGTTAAGCTGGCTGAAGAGTTGATTCGCAAGAACTTCAACGAGGCGGATCACAAGAGATTGATTGATGAATATATTGCAAAGGTGGTGCACACGAATTGATTAGCAAGGTAGCAGCCAAAAGGTATGCCAAGGCACTTTTTGCCGTTGGCAAGGAGGAGGATAAGCTTGAGGCTTATCAGCAGGAGTTGAATGGTATTGCAAGAATTCTCCGGGAATCTCCTGAGTTGATAGACGCGTTAACCAATCCGGTCTATCCTACTGATATGAAGGTCAGGTTGATGGGGGATCTGGCCGGGGTCTTTAAGCTCAGTCCTATCATGGGCAACTTTATGAAACTTCTTGTTGAAAAGAGGCGTGTACTTTGCGTCCCTGATATTGGTGAGTTATTCCAAAAACTGACCGATGAGCTAATGGGGGTTAAGAGGGCAGTGGTTACGGCTGTTATTCCCCTGGATGAAGATGTAAAGAGAAGAATCCAGGAGGCATTGGAAAAGGTCACGGGCAAAAAGGTCATCCTCAATACAGAACAGGATCCCTCTATTATAGGGGGGCTTGTGGTGAGAGCCGGTGACATGGTCTGGGATGGGAGCGTAAGGAGTCAATTATTAGATATAAAAGAAATAATAAAGAGGGGTGAGGGGTCATAATGCAGATACGAGCCGAAGAAGTTAGTCAGATTATTAAAGGACAGATTAAGGAGTATGAGAAAAAGATTGACCTCAAGGAGACGGGCATCGTCCTTTCCGTAGGCGACGGTATCGCCCGTGTCCATGGCGTGGAGAATTGCCAGGCCATGGAGCTCCTGGAATTTCCAGGCGGCATCATGGGCGTAGCCCTTAACCTTGAAGAGGATAATGTGGGTGTCGCCGTCATGGGAGAGGTGGAGCACATAAAGGAAGGTGACACCGTTAAACGTACCGGCCGTATCGCCTCGGTGCCGGTAGGCGAGGCCGTGGTCGGGCGCGTGGTTGATGCCATAGGACAACCTCTGGACGGCAAAGGACCTGTTGAGGCCAAGGAGTTCCGCAGGATAGAGATGATTGCGCCTGGTGTTATTGCCCGGCAGCCGGTTAAAGAGCCTATGTACACAGGACTTAAGGCTATCGATGCCATGACGCCAGTGGGTCGAGGTCAGCGGGAACTCATCATCGGCGACCGCCAGATCGGCAAAACCGCCATCGGAGTGGATTCCATTATCAACCAAAAAGGTCAGGACGTATTCTGTATCTACGTGGCGATCGGCCAAAAGAAGTCAACGGTGGCATTGGTGGCCGAGGTCCTGCGGCGTCATGGGGCCATGGAGTACACGACCATTGTTGCTGCCTGCGCCAGTGATCCGGCGCCATTACAGTTTATTGCCGCTTATGCCGGTTGCTCCATGGGTGAATATTTCCGTGATACCGGCCGTCATGCCCTGATTATCTATGATGATCTTTCCAAGCAGGCCGCTGCCTACCGGCAGCTTTCGCTGCTCCTCAGACGTCCACCCGGTCGCGAGGCCTACCCGGGCGACATCTTCTATAACCATTCCCGGCTGCTGGAAAGGGCAGCTAAGTTGAATGATCAACTGGGCGGGGGGTCGTTGACGGCACTGCCGATTATTGAGACCCAGGCCGGTGACGTCTCCGCCTATATCCCGACCAACGTTATCTCCATTACCGATGGTCAGATCTATCTTGAACCTGCTTTGTTTTTCGCCGGTATCAGGCCAGCTATTAACGTTGGTTTATCGGTTTCCCGCGTCGGCGGGGCGGCGCAGGTCAAGGCCATGAAACAGGTGGCCGGTACCCTGCGGTTGGATCTGGCCCAATATCGTGAGCTGGCGGCCTTTGCCCAGTTCGGGAGTGAGCTTGACAAGGCCACTCAGGCCCAGCTCAACCGGGGTGTCCGCCTGGTAGAAATCCTGAAACAGCCGCAATACCAGCCCCTACCTATGGAGAAAGAGATCACTATTCTCTTTGCAGGCGCAAGGGGATATCTAGACGAGCATCCTGTAGATGCATTAAGGGCTTATGAGGACGGACTCTATCCGTTTATCGAAAGTAAACATCCTGATGTATTTAAGGAATTAAAAGAAAAGAAGGTTATCGATGATAGTTTAGAGGCAAAGATGAGAAAGGCCCTGGATGAGTATCGGGGAGTTTTTAAGGCCTCCAAAGGGTTATAAGACTGGCGAGTCCAGCTAATCTTAGATATAAGAGTGGTTATTTATGCCTACGTTAAAAGACGTTAAACGGAAAATTGGGGCGGTAAAGAAGACCCAGCAGATTACCAAGGCCATGAACATGGTGGCGGCGGCCAAGCTACGTGGGGCCCAGGGGAAAATGGAGAATTTCCGGCCCTATGCGAGTAAGTTTGCTGAGGTTATAGGCAGTCTCTCGGCGCACTTGAATGTTGAGGCCGCACCTCTTTTGGAACAGCGCGAGGTGAAGAACGTAGATGTCCTATTAATTACCGCGGACCGGGGGCTGTGCGGCAGTTTTAATATAAATTTAATCAATACTGCCGAGAAATTTCTGAAGGCCAAAGCAGCGGAAGGGCTGGGGACGTCACTGGTTTGTTTAGGCAGAAAGGGTCGGGATTATTTCCGGCGCCGGCCGGTTAATATGAGGGCCGCGCATGTCGATGTGATGGGGCGGTTCGATATGTCTAACGCCATAACCATTGCTCAAGACCTAGCCGGTAATTTTCTTGGCAGAGCTGTGGACGAGGTCTATGTGATTTGTGCACAGTTTATCAGTATGGCGGTCCAACGTCCGATTACTAAAAAGCTTCTTCCCATAAGTCCCGAGGAATTAGGGGGGGAGGAAACTGCTGCCGGTGCCGCGCGGGAATATTTATATGAGCCTTCGCCGGAGCAACTTATCACAAGCCTGCTGCCCACACATGTGAATGTACAGGTTTATAATGCCATGCTGGAGACGGCGGCCAGTGAGCATGCCGCCCGGATGAGGGCGATGGACAATGCCCAACGCAACTGTAAAGATTTGATTAATAGCCTGACCTTGATGTATAATAAGGCGCGGCAGGCCGGCATTACCAAGGAGTTGATGGATATTGTAGGCGGCGCCGAGGCGTTGAAGAAATAAGAAAAGAATAATATTCAATTATGAGGAGGAATATACGCTCATGAGTGCACAGCATGCAGGCGGTGCTACAGGAAGGATAGCCCAGGTCATCGGCAACGTAGTGGATGTGGAATTTGAGCCGGGACAGTTGCCGACTATTATGAACGCGATCAAAATCACCAACCCGGCTATCGATGACCAGCCGGAAAATCTCGTTGTTGAAGTGGCCCAGCACCTTGGCGATAACATGGTGCGGTGTGTGGCCATGGATACAACCGACGGTTTGGTGCGCGGCATGCCGGCACGGGATACGGGGGCACCGATTATGGTACCGGTTGGTCCTAAGGCACTGGGGCGCATTATTAACGTGGTTGGTAAGCCAGTAGATGGTCTGGGTCCGGTTGAATCAGAGCATATGAAGCCTATCCACCGGCCCGCCCCGGCGTTTGTCGAACAGGATACCACGGTAAAAGTTCTCGAGACCGGTGTAAAGGTTATTGACCTCCTGGTTCCCTTCCCCCGGGGCGGCAAGATGGGAATGTTTGGCGGCGCCGGTGTCGGTAAGACAGTTGTTATGCTGGAGATGGTACATAACATTGCCCTGCATCATGGCGGTATCTCTGTATTCTGCGGCGTGGGGGAAAGGACGCGTGAAGGAAACGACCTCTACCTGGAAATGAAAGAGTCCGGGGTTTTGCCAAAAGCTGCATTGATTTATGGACAGATGACTGAGCCTCCAGGGGCCCGCGCCCGGGTGGCCCTGACCGGTTTGGCAGCCGCTGAATACTTCCGTGATGAGGAAGGTCAGGACGTGCTGATATTTATTGATAATATATTCCGCTTCACACAGGCCGGTTCGGAGGTTTCGGCACTTCTGGGTCGTATCCCGAGCGCGGTGGGTTATCAGCCGACTCTGGGCACCGACCTCGGTGAGTTGCAGGAGCGTATTACATCGACTACCAAGGGTTCTATTACTGCTGTCCAGTGTGTTTACGTGCCGGCAGACGACTTGACCGACCCGGCTCCGGCTACCACCTTTGCGCATCTTGATGGCACCGTGGTTTTGTCGAGGCCGATTGCGGAGCTCGGGATATATCCGGCGGTGGATCCGCTCGACTCAACGTCAAGAATCTTGGATCCTAATGTCGTGGGTGCCGATCACTACTATGTGGCGCGTACGGTTCAGGTTATACTTCAGAAATACAAGGATCTACAGGATATCATCGCCATCCTGGGTATGGACGAGCTGTCGGAAGAGGACAAAATAACGGTGGGTAGGGCCCGCAGGATTCAGAGGTTCCTGTCGCAACCATTCCACGTGGCGGAGACGTTTACCGGTATGGCAGGTAAATTTGTCAAGGTAGAGGAGACAGTGCGGGGCTTTAAGGAGATCATCGAGGGAAGACATGATGATCTTCCGGAACAGGCCTTCTATATGGTCGGCGGTATCGAAGAGGCGGTAGAGAAGGCGAAAAAGATGGCCGCCGCTTAACGAGAACAGGATTAGTGATAAAAAATTACGGAGCGAGAAAAGATGGCTGCTAAGTTGTTGCTTGAGGTGATTACACCGAGCCGCGCCGTGGTGAGAGAAGAGGTAGATATGGTGGCAGCTCCAGGAGAGTGGGGTGAGTTTGGGGCCTTGCCTAACCACGCGGCTTACCTGACGGCTATTAGGTTGGGAGAGTTACGTTATAAGGTAGGGAATAAGACAGAATATGCGATTGTAAGCGGTGGATTTGCGGAGATAGTCGCTGATCGTGCCACCTTTCTCGTGACCTCTGCCGAGAAGGCCCATGAAATTGATGTGGCCCGGGCCCTGAAGGCCAAAGAGAGGGCCGAGCAGAGATTACAGGCGGCAGCCGCGAAGCGGGAGGCTATTGATGTAGCGCGCGCCGAGGCTGCTCTGCAGCGGGCTATCTGGCGGCTCAAAATAGCTGAGAAGGCAAAATAACCATGGCCTAAGGAAAAAGGCTAAGATAGGGTTGAATGGAAAAGGGCAAGCGAGGGCTTGCCCTTTTCTTTTGGAATCTCTATATTGAAGGTCATTTGTCACTTACAGAAGTTGCAAGTTGCAAAAGTTACAAGTTACAAGTTACAAGTTTGTAACCCCCGTAACCTGTTACTTGCAACTATCCTATGTGACCAACCTGCCTGTCGGCAGACAGGTGACTAATGACCAGCGATGTTGCCTATATTAATTATGAAAGGTGTAGCTTCTGTGTCTGTTAACGAAAGGATGTCATTTAAGCTCATAATCCTTGCGGCGGGTAAAGGAACACGCATGAACTCTTCCCGGGCCAAGGTACTACACGAGATTATGGGCCAGCCCATGCTAGCCTATGTGTTGGATACGGCTGAACGGCTTGAGTCATCAGGTATATATGTGATTGTTGGGTATCAGAGCAAAGCGGTACAGGAGGCTTTTGGTGACCGGGCGGTCAGGTTTGTCTTACAGCACGAGCAATTAGGAACCGGGCATGCGGTGTTATGTGCAGCCAGCGAGCTTTCCGGTTATAGTGGAGACGTGGTCATTCTCTGCGGCGATGTGCCGTTTTTGAGGCCGGAGACGGTAAGGAGGCTTATACAACAACATATAGCTAGGGAAGCGGCGTTATCTGTCCTAACGGTGATTGTGGATGACCCCGGTCATTATGGCCGGGTGATAAAAGACGGCAAGGGTAACATCTTAAGGATCGTCGAAGATAAAGATGCCACGCCGGATGAGAAGCTGATATGTGAAGTGAATACCGGCATATATTGCGCCAAATTTCCAGTGCTTATTGGTGCCTTGAGAAGGGCAGAAAGAGATAATGTGCAGGGAGAATATTATTTAACCGACGCTGTGCACCTGGTCAAAGAGATGGGCCACAGGGTTATCAGCGTTATTACAGATCGACAGGATGAGGTTATGGGAGTAAACAGTATGGCAGAGTTGGCCAGGGCGGAAGAGATGATGCGAAGAGAAATTAACACAACATAGCCGCCTATTAAGCAAATTTGATTTTAGCCTCGAGAATATTAGAAGGTATCTACATGCCCAGAAGAATAACGAGAGAGACAAAAGAAAGGGCAATCCAGCCTGCAGATATACTGGCCGCCATGCGAAAGGCAGGGCGGCCTCTTTTTATGCGGGAGATTTTGCATATTTTAAGCCCTGCTCCACGGGATAAAAAGTTCGTAAAGGACATGATAATCCGGATGGGGGAAACCGGTGATCTTATACTACTTAAAGAGGGCCGCTATGGTCTCCCGGAACGTATGAACCTGGTTACGGGACGTCTACAGATCAACCCGGGTGGTTTTGGCTTTGTGATCCCGGAAGCAAAAGATATAGAAGACGTATTTATACCGGGACGGGAAATAAAGGATGCCATTCACGGCGATCGGGTAATAGTACGCCTGGAACATGGCCTGAGAGGCCGCCGGCCGGAGGGGAGGGTCATCCGTATTCTGGAGAGGAAGGCCAAATATATCGTTGGGGCCTTCACCAGGGGACGGGGAGCCTCCTACGTAATACCTGAGGATGAACGATTCCCGTTTGAGGTTGTCATCTCTTCCCGGGAGACCGCTGGCGCCCGTTCGGATGAAGTGGTGGTGGCGGAGGTAACGAATTTCCCCCCGGGGAGGCGAAATCCTGAAGGCCGGATAATAAAAGTGCTTGGCGACCCGGATGATGTAGCCGTACAGACTCAGATGGTCATTTTCAAACACGGCCTTATTCAGGACTTTAGCCCTCAGGCAGAGGCGCAGGCGCGGCATCTGCCTTCCGAGGTTACTTCCGGGATGCTGAAGGGCCGCGAGGACCTGAGGGGTATTCTTACCGTGACCATTGATGGAGAACAGGCCAAAGATTTTGACGACGCTGTATCTATAGAGAAGAATCGCCAGGGTTATAATCTCTATGTCTCCATTGCTGATATCAGCCATTATGTGCCGATAGAAAGCCCTTTGGACGAAGACGCCTATAAGCGTGGCAACAGTGTTTATTTCCCTAATTTTGTTGTTCCCATGTTTCCGCCCATCCTTTCCGACTATTTAGGCAGCTTAAGGCCCCAGGTGGAGCGACTGGCCTTTACCGTCTTTCTGCATTTTGACCGCCAGGGTAAGATAAGGGAACGCCGTTTTTATAAGAGCGTCATTCGAAGCGACGCCCGCTTAACCTATACAGAGGTCAAGGGTATCCTGGTGGATAAGGATAGGGGCCTGCGCCGAAAATACAGGCCGCTGGTTAAGTCATTGGAATGGATGGCTGAGTTAAGTCAGAAAATCGCCGGGAATAGACGACGGCGCGGCAGTATTGATTTTGATCTCCCTGAACCGGCCATAATACTTGGCGTGCAAGGAACCTTAGAAGACATTGTGCGCCGGGAAAGAAACCTGGCCCACCAGATCATAGAAGAATTTATGATAGCGGCCAACGAGGCTGTGGCCGAGCATATCTCTGAGAGAAATATCCCTTGTCTCTATCGCATACACGAGGAGCCTGAGGCCGCAAAAGTTCACAATTTTCTCAACTTCGCCTATTCTCTGGGGTTGCCTATTACGTTTCCAGAAAAGATGACCCCACACTGGTTTCAGCAGGTGCTCGGTCTGGTAGAAGGTGCGCCGGGCGAATATGTGGTTAACACGCTACTCCTGCGTTCTATGAAACAGGCAGTTTATGCGGCTGAAAATCGCGGGCATTTTGGTTTAGCCTCAGCCCACTACACCCATTTTACCTCTCCCATTCGCCGCTATGCCGACTTGATTGTACACCGCATCTTATACCATGCGCTGGAAGGTAATCCCAGGCCGCTTTATACCATGGAACAACTATCCGAGATAGGCCAGTATATATCAATGCAGGAACGTCTGGCCATGGAGGCGGAACGCGAGATGGTGGATCGTCTGCGTGTCCGGTTTATGGAGGATAAGGTCGGAGAGGAGTATGACGGCATCATTTCGGCGGTAACTGCCTTTGGGTTTTTTGTGGAACTACGGGAGATTTTTGTAGAAGGCGTGGTGCGCCTGGTGGACCTGGCCGACGATTACTACTATTACGAAGAAAAACACCATCGTTTGGTGGGTAGAAGAAAAAAGCGGATTTTCCAGATAGGAGACTTTGTGCGGGTCCAGGTGGCCAGAGTCGATATCCCGCGCCGGCATATCAATCTTATTCTGGTTATGAAGTACACATCCAGGAGAATTTCTGACCTGAGAAAATAAAAAAATAGCTGCCTGAATTTCAAATGTCAAAAACCAAATTTGATGAACTCGTAAAAGGTCCAAAATATCACGCAAAGCCCGCCAAGGATAAAAGAATCTCAAATCTCAAATTTCAAATTTGAGATGCTATCTTTGCGGTCTTTGCCTGCCTGTGCGTCGCACGCAGACAGGCGCCTTTGCGTGAGAAATTGACTTTGAGCTTTGGAATTTTAATTTTGCTGGTTATCAGGTTTGGATTTTGTAGCTATTAGTGTGAAAACCATTAAAACCAATCTTGCCAACCTGGCCATTGTGCTGCACAAGCCGCGCTATCCGGAAAATATCGGGGCAGCAGCGCGCTGTGCTCTGAACATGGGCATCTCTAAGATAGTGGCGGTGAGCCCGGCCAATCCGGATAGCGAAAAGATGCTTAAGATGGCTACGCATGAGGCGGCGGGCCTGATTGAAGATATGGAGATCTATGATAATCTGGCCGCGGCTCTGGCCCCTTTTCAGTATGTAGTCGGCACTACGGCCAGGCTGGGCAGACACCGGCAGGCCCTGGAGACGCCGCGGGAATTAGCCGGTCGTATCGTGGACCTTTCTCAAAATAACCGGGTAGCCCTCCTTTTTGGCCCGGAGAATACGGGCCTGAGCAACGAGGAGCTGAAATACTGTCATGTCGTCACCACCATACCTGCCGCCGGTTTTGCTTCGCTTAACCTGGCCCAGGCCGTCATGATTGTGTGTTATGAGATATTCATGGCCCGTATGGAGGCCTTTCCCCGGAATCGTATTACACCGTGTCTGGCGACTTCTGAAGAGCTGGAAGGGATGCATGCGGATCTGCGGGAGGCGTTGCTCATGATTGGTTTTCTTAAATCTGAGGAGCAGGAATATGGCCTTAACCAGGTGCGGGCCTTTCTTTCCCGCGTCAAACTCCTCTCGCGGGAGACCCAACTCATCCGTGGCCTCTGCCGGCAGCTTAAGTGGTTTAAGAAGAATTCATAATGTTCACCGCAAAGACGCAAAGCACGCAGAGAAAACTATTTTTCTAAATCATTCACTATCTCAGCGTTCTCTGCGGTGAAAAACAGGGGATGATTTACTACCGGCAGGGCAGATCGAAATCAGGGGATGACATCTCTTTAAATTTTGCTTCCAAGCCGGCTATGGGAGAGTTGAGATTTCCGGCTTCATCGGCCTTTTTTAGTATTTCAAGCACAAGCGAGGCCTTTTCTTTGTGTCCGATATTATAACAGACGTTGAAGGCCCTCTGGGCGTATTCAGCGGCCTCAGACCACCTTTCCTGTTTTAGGCTTAACTTGGCCAGCATCTCCAGATCAGCAGCGATACCGGGATAATCGAGGGTTTCCTGGTCAAGTTCCAGGGCCTTTACCCATAAGGCCTGGGCTTCCAGGTAATTGCCCTCGGACGCGCGTATAAGGCCTAGATTATGGCAGGCTGAAGCCAGCCCGGATTTATTATTTCCGGCTTCATAGATGTCTATGGCTTTCGATACACAATCATTCGCCTGGGCCAGGAGACCTTTTTGCCAATATAGATGCCCCCTAAGATTGAGGACAAAGGCCTGCTGGAGCTTATCCTTACTGCGATTGGCCGCCTGATAAGCCTCTTCCAGATGTTTTTCGGCCTGGTCTGGATTTCCTGCCTTCAGGTCGACCGTAGCCAGATTGCTGAGGCTGAGATATAGCCCCGCTTCATTATCCAAATTACGCTGAGTGCGGGCGGCCAGGGTAAAAAATTCTCTGGCCTCGTTGAGCTTGCCGGTATTCAGGGCTAGCATGCCGATATTGTTATAGTCATAAGCTATACCGGGGAGGTTATCTATGGACTGGTTAATTCGCAAGGAATCTTCAAATAAGGACAGGGCCCGGCTATAACAACCTTTTTTAAACCACCGTACCCCCTTATTGGCATAATCCAATGCCCTTTCTTTTTCTAATTCTATAGGTTTCGGCGGCGCGCCTGCACAACCTGGGAGGCCGGATAACATTAGCAGCATGCAGATTATTATCAGGAGACAGCGGCGCATTTACCTTACCCCTCTTGTATCCGGCTGAATAATCCCCTTCTCTTTCGGGGGGATGCCTCCTTTAATGAGTGGATTGCGTTTGGCTGATTCCAGTATCTGGTCCAGCTTTTGCAGATTTTCACGCGCTCCCTGGGCGATGGCCGGCGCCTCACGGCTGGCGGTCTTTATATCCTGCAGGATTTTTCTCAGTTCTTGCATGGCTCCCGGAAGGGACTGGGCGGCTTGTTCTACGCCTTGCGATGTCTTTTCCGCGTTAGCCAGTATGGCCTCCAGGTGGGCCATCTGCCGGTCTAGTCTCTCATAGAGGTCATTTTTTACCAGTACGTTCCCCAGCCCCTGTCCCCTTTTTATGTCATCGGTTATACTGCGTACGTCCCAGAGCGTGCCCAATAACGGGCCTTCCGGGTCCTTAAGCTGATCCATAGTCTCCTCGAGACTGTATAGTATCCGGGTAAGGGCATTAAATTTTTCTTCCAGGTGAAACTCTTCAGCATAATCACTGAGAGACTTTTTCCTCTTTGAGGGGATGGTTCCCTCTTCAGATATAAGGGGTGACTCCGGCGAACCGGCGGATATGGATATATATTCGCTGCCAATGAAGGTGGGACTGTCCACGACCGCTACCGAGTTTTGCCTGATCAATTTGGAGTATTCCTTCAGGATTTTGATGGTGACTCTTACCTTGTTTTGCGGGGTAATCCCTAACGAAGTCACACGGCCTACATCAGTATTAAATATCTTGACGGTGGCTCCTTCCTTGAGGTTGTAGCCCTCATCAAAGACAATATTATAGACGCCATAATCCCTAAACCAGGCCTTGCCGCGGCCGATGACGATTACGCTTCCGGTTACTACGATAATGGTAAGGATGAGCAAGGCGCCCACCATCTTTTCCATTGTAGTAAATTTCATTTGCATAATCAGATGTCTCCCTGAGTCAGGCCTGGCGGCGTCCGTTCCTGTGCGGGACCCGTATGGCCGCAGGCAGGATTTCCTCCGGCCAGCCTCCCCTCTTCCAGGGTATATGAGCGGTTGATGAGTGCAGCCAGGGAGGCGAGTGAGACAGCGCTTGTGGAGGCGAGCAGCAGGGAGCTGCCCATCTCCCGCAGGCATTTTCCTACATAGGATATAAGCAGGGCCTGTCCTTCTGTAGAAAGGGTATTAATTATTCTGTCCAGTAGTATCAGGACAGGTTTCTTGGCCAGCTCCCGGGCACATACCGCCCGTTTAAATATCTCCGCATTAACCTCTGTAGGATGCAGGTCTTTATAATCATTGACCTGGAAGTAGGTTAAGAGCCTGTCTCCTTCTTCCCAAACATCCTGCAGGGATTTGTTTTCGTAGTAGGCCCATCCCAGGGATACGTTTTGTAACAAGGTGAGATTGCTTATTAGGGCCGTATCCTCAGCTACGTAAGCAATCTTGCGGCGCAGGGGAAGAAGGTCTATCTCTTTGCCAAAAGGCACGGGTATCCCATCCAGGTAGATTTCTCCCTGCGTTGGTTCCAGCAAAGTCGCGCATATCTGGAGCAACTCAGCGCCGGACAGGCCGGTTGGGTCACAGAGACCTATCCCTTCGCCGTATGGCACGGCCAGGTTAACCTCCTGTAGCATGGGTTTTCCGTTATCTTTATACCATACATTATTTATGTGGAGGCGGATTGCGGCCATTTTCCAATTACAGGTAAAAAAAAGTGGATATGAGGACGTTCAGGACAAAACAATACACCAGACATTGTACAGCGGCCCGGGCGGTGACCTGGGGCACTTCAGTGATAGCCTTTTTAGCCAGACCGCCCTGGTAAGTACAGACCAGAGAGATAATGAGGCCGAAGAAAAGGGCCTTGACAAAGCCTATAATGACATCAAATCCTGTAATAGCCCGATAGAATGAAGGGAGTAAGACAGAAAACGGCGTCCCTGTGAATATCCAGGCGAATAAGTATCCCCCGGTAATGGCTACAGCGTCGAACCATACAAAAAGGCAGATGATAGCCAGTATCACTCCCAAGACACGGGGCAGGACTACAAGGTGCAGGGGGTCTATCCCCAGCATACGGAGAGAGCGCATTTCTTTAAGGACTTGCATATAACCTATCTCTACCGACATGGACATCCCGGAGCGGAGTATGACAACCAGCGTGGTCATCAGCGGCCCAATCTCCCGTACAACTACGGCTACGAGCAATGTGCCCAGGAACTCTTCACTCCCGACCCGGGTTAGTTGGCCCAGGGATTGAACAATAACCAAAAAACCGAAAACAAGGGCCACGAGGCTTACGATACCCAGAGACTGAACCCCGGTAAAATATATCTGTTGTATGACATTTTGCCTGACAAGACGTCGCCCTGTCTTACGTTCCTTGAAGAAGATATAGATGAGGCGGGTGAGAAGGCCCATGACATTGCTTAAATGTCGAGTCCTTTCTACTATGCTGCGGCCAAGGCAGCCAAAGAACCATCTAGGAGATAGTCCGGATGTGTTGCCTTGATACCCTTCCATTCTCTTTATGCCCGGATGCCTTTTTCTGCCAGCATTTTTTCCGCAAATCCCAGGATAAAATCCCTTTGTGCCTTACTGGCATATTGGATGCAGTCGCAGTGGAGAGTCTGCTTGCTGCGTATGAGAAATTCTACCTTGACGCAATCCTCTCCAACCTCGATAGAGAAACAAAACGGCTTGCAATTTTCGTGGGTATATTGCACCTCAGCCAGTAGGTCATCCGGGAGGTCAACCCAGAACAGACCCTCTACAGAGGACGGCTGGGCATGTTCCCGGAGGTATCCCGCAATCTGTTCGATTTGTCTTTTATCCAGTTCATCAATCAGATATTGCCGCACTAAAATCTCCCTTACCGCAAAAAATCCTAAACCCTGTTCCCCATTTTCAAATGACAAAATCCAGGTTTGATATTTGGATTTGGTCACTGGTCATTAGTCATTGGTCATTAACCATCGCTATCAGCCATGAGCTATGAGCTATTATTTCTCTTCCTTCATGAAGGCCTTTACATGTTCGGCCATTTTCCTTAGATTTTGATCCACCCGGCAGAAGACCGTTCCCTCGTCATAGGTCCCGTCTTCTTTCCGCTTGCCGGCCTCCATGCCGGTCAGGATCTCGATGCCTTCTTCCACTGAGGAAATGGGATAGATATAGAATTTGCCCTCCCGGACTGCCTCCACCACGTCTTTTCGTAACATCAAATCCTTCACATTTCGTTCCGGGATAATTACCCCCTGCTTGCCGGTCAGACCCAGGGCCTTGCACACTTCATAAAAGCCCTCGATTTTTCGAGTAACCCCGCCGACGGGCAGAATTTCCCCTTTCTGGCTTACTGCCCCGGTGACGGCTATGCCTTGATAAATCGGAACATCCGCCAGGCTGGACAGCAAAGCAAAGAGTTCTGCCCCGGATGCAGAGTCGCCTTCCACCAGGCCATAGCTTTGCTCAAAACAAAGCGTGGCAGATAAGGTCAGTGGTTTATCCTGGGCAAATTTTTCTTTCAGGTACCCACCGAGGATCATAACTCCTTTGGTATGGATACGCCCGCTTAGCTCGGCCTCGCGATCAATGGTTATTACACCTTCTTTACCGATGGAGATATTAGCGGTAATGCGGGTCGGCCTTCCGAACGTATAATCGCCGAGGTCATATGTTGAAAGTCCGTTTACTTGCCCGATTATATGACCATCGGTCTGGATCTTTATGGTTCCCTTGGCTATGGCTTCTTGTAATTTTTCTTCGTAAAGATTGGAGCGATATCTCTTCTCAGCGATGGCCTTTTCGACGTGTTCAGCCGTGATATAGCCTTTTTTATCCTCAGTGGCCCAAAAGTGGGCTTCCTTGACTATGTCATAAATTTCCGCAAGCTCCAGAGTCAGCTTGTTCTTATCACCGGCCAGTTCTGAGCTGTATTCGATAAGGCGGGCCACACCGGTCTTATGCAAAGGCTTGAGATTTTCTTTATAAACCATGGTCTTCAAGCAGCTTATAAATTGCTCCAGCTTGGCTGGTTGATTGTCCATTTCCACATCAAGATGGGCCTTGACCTTGAACAGTTCCCGGAAGGTCTCGTCATAATTGTAGAGCAGGTAGTAGATATATGGATCACCAATGAGGATGGTTTTTACCCGCAGCGGGATGGGTTCCGGTTTAAGGGTTTTGGTGGTGACGTAACCGAGTTGTTCGGCAAGGCCTTCGATGCGTATCTCCTTATTTTTTATAGTCCTTTTCAGTGCTTCGTAGGAAAAAAACCACTTCAAAAGATCCAGCACCTTGATAATTAAATACCCACCATTGGCCTGGTGCAGGGCGCCGGGTTTGAGCATAGTGAAATCAGTGAAAAGGGCGCCGAATTGGGCCTTGTACTCTATGGTCCCAAAGAGGTTTGGGTAGTTGGGGTTGGTGCAATAGACCACCGGAGCTCCCTTAAGTTTCGAATTATCTATGAGCACATTGACCTCATAGCGCGTGAATGAAGGGGCGGGAGCAACTATTGGAAATGGCCCGGCCGGCGCGGCTTTTTGTTTAAAGTCTTCTATATGCTTAATTACGTCATCCTGTACGTCCTGCAGGTAGGTGACTACCGCCGGATGGGATCTATATTTTTCTTTGAGGTCATCGATAAAATGGCCCACGGCCTGGAGGGTTACGTCCCTGTCCAACCCTTTTAACTCGGCGCGGAATTCCTTTTCCATCTGTTGTATCTTGTGGGCAGCAATGTTCATCTCTTTTTGCAGGGCCTCACTTTTAGCCCGGAGCTTGGCCCTCTGTTCATCAGAAAGGGCCTTGATATCCTCCTGGGCGAGCGGGGTCCCATCTTCTTTGGCCGGGATGACCATCATACCGCCCTGATCTACATTCAGAGCAAACCCTTCTCCCCTGGCCCGTTCTTCCAGCTCTTCAAAGATTCTTGCCCGGCGGGCATTAAATTCCTTAACAATCTCTTCTTTACGCGTCAGATAGTACTCACTTCCAAAGACCTCGGGGATCTGCATCTTAAGATTTTCAATGAGTTCTTCCATATCTTTCTGGAATTCTCTGCCCTCGCCCACCGGAAGTTCTATAGCTATTGGCTTGTCCGGTTCCTTGAAGTTATGCACATAACACCAGTCGGGAGGCACATCCTGTTTGTCGGCTATATCTTCCAGAAAGGATTTGACGATGTAGCTCATGCCTGTGTTCGGAGCGCCGGCCATATAAACATTATATTCCAGGTCTGACATTTTGATGCCGAACTTCAGGGCATTAACCGCGCGTTCCTGGCCTATAACGCCATTTTTCAGGGTAAGCACCTCGTCTGTGGTAGTGAAAAAAAGGGTTTCCGGATCACAGGTCCTTCTCAACTCGGAGATAGACACTTCTTTGAATTTTTTCGCCATAAGCCGTCCCGTATAGGAGAATTATTATGTTGGAGTGTTTTACTCTACATGAAAAACGATATGGTTGACAACACAAATTTTCTACTGGACACACCAATTATTAAAGAATCAATCAATATCAGGAAATCTTTCTTGCCAATATTTGCCTGCTATGCATAGCGCAGACATGGCTCCTACAGACTCGATAAGCTCAGGGAGAGATATTTGCTGATTAAATGCACCGAGATGCGGTCCGGTATAGATAACGATCTCCGATATACCCTTCTTAAGGCGTGCTGCTTCTTCCGGGGAATATCCCCTGTGGTCCAGAAATCCTTTAAACTCTTCATCTGTCATTTGCTTTTGGTCTGCTATCCTCAAGATCTCTTCCATATGGCGATCTACGCCCATCTCTTCGATCATGCGTGAGGAGAGCCCTTCTGCATCAAAGGGGAGTTCGCCGGTATATTCTCTGCCAACAAAGCCTTGATAATAACTAAGGAAGATTCCCCTGATAAGTTCCTTAAGAAGCTGCTTATCGAAAAGATCGCGGGCATCCACCGGCTTATTCCCTTGGTCAAACCCGACCCGCGCCTTGTCTTTATTACGAAAATAGCTGCCTGTGACCAGTAACAGACTTAAGAGATGGGCGCCGATATAACGGTACAGGCTGGGGCCGCTGCCTTTAAATGAGATGAAATGTTCAAAATCCCTGAGGCCGGTCAGACCGAAATTGGGATAGGCACAGGAGCTAAGCCAACGGTCAAGCCTTCCCCCGCGCGGCCATTCGTATACGCCATGGTCTGGCCTTCTATTTCTCTGTACCCGGTTATGAAAGAGTTCGATCAGGGCCGTATGGATAATGCCCGAAGAGGTGAGTTTGCCCAATAGCCAGGCATTCCTCTGGAGAATCTCCTTGAAGTCCCGGGCCGTAAGCATTTTCTTATCTCTATGTTCGTTCGGATAGGTAAAATAATCCATATCCGCAATAAATCCAGCGGCATATCGCGCGGGATGGAGGCCTAATCCCGCCGGAACGGCTACCGGGAGATTCTCTAATCTGAACACGCAACTTTGTCGGGTTCTGATGACCGTGGGGACATGAAATTTTGAAGGAAAGGAATAGCCGTTTGAGCGTAGATGCTGCATCCAAAGAGCTTCACGCAATAAGGTCTCAGGAGAATCTTGCGCGCGGGCTAATTTGATGACGAATGATTTTTTCTCCCCGGGAACGGCAAAGACAAGACTCCTCCCCACAAATGCAGGCGCGTCATACCTATCGATATCTTGTTCTTCTAATATTTCCTGCCACCGCACCCTCGGGATATCCCTTATTTTTTCTTCCTCTAGCCTGGGGCCTTGGATGAAGAGGGGGAGAGAGCCTAAGGCCTCTGTGGTTGCCCGATGTGGATGTCCCTTCCTGGTGCCGAGGACGTTTTTTAAGGCCGTGATGGCCTGAACAATCAGGAGTTTTTCAGGACTGTGGACGGTAACAGAGGCCAAAGTATCGGCGACTTTTTTATAGAGGAATAAGGATTGCCTCTGACTGGAAAGGCTCGAGTCTTTGAGGACTCCTTCGAGGACCGAGATGGTATCCGGCTTGATAACCTCGGGATTCGTCTGGGCCAGGGAATGCATATTACAAGCCGCCAGGTATTTCGCGCTAAAATCCAGGCCTTCGGTCTTGAGGGTATCTTCTAAGGATGTCCTTTCTTTTTCCAATCCCCAGCCCATGGCATTTTCTTAAGGATTCTATGTCAGGGGAGCACCATAGCGGCCACAAACAGGGCGGCAGCTATAATAATCAAACCTTTCTTCATAGTTTCCTTTCTCCTTTATCTGTTTTTGATAGCGGGTAGCGATAACGTGGAGGGGCTAGCATATAGCGAATAGTGAACAGTAGATAGCGGGGAGGGACCGGGAAGACGGTCTTTTAATCATCACTTTTTGTTCCACAGGTCCGTAAAATATTTGACCCGGCAACTGTGCTCCACAGCCGAAAGAACCACGAAGGCCTCATTGACCGTGTTTCCCCGGGCAAAGACGCCGTGCCCTCTGATCAGAACAGCCTTGTGATCGCACAGGGCGGCGGACGCTTTTTCGGCAAGTTCTTCAGATCCCGATTCTCCCTGTATGATGGGTATTTCATGCAATAAGCAGGCGCCTTCCGAGTCCTCAGGGCGCAGTTCGGCCCCGGCCGGATGTAATAAAGACAGGACTACGGCGAATTCGGAATGGCCATGCAAGACGGCTAAGGCGGGGGTTCTTTTATAGATTTCCCTGTGGGCTCCCAGTTCTATGGAAGCCCTTATATCGAGTGGAGAGGACTCCAAGAGAGGGACCTCCACGATATGACCCTCCAGTTCGTTCAGCATGCTTCCGGTTGTACTGATCAGGAGGCGGTCACCGACACGTTTGCTTACGTTGCCAAAATGCGAATATGCCAGCCCCTGGGCCACCATTTTCTTTCCGTATTTGATTAACTCTTCCATGTCTCCCGCGGTGAACCTAAACCGACCTGTCCAACCAAACATAGGTGTATGATAGCTACTATATTGTACGAGGGAAGTCAAACCCAAAAAGTCCGGATGGGCTTTCAGCACTCAGTTATCAGCGTTCAGCTTAATATCTTGTTTGTCTTAGGTTTTTGCTGACGGCTAATTGCTGATTGCTGAAAGCGTGAAGTTCGCCCCCGGCGAATCTGCCTTTGGCACGACCGGAAACAGCAGTTTCCGGATGAGCATTATTTAAAGAAAATGTGACACAGAAGGGTAAAATTTTTTACAATATATTGTCCTTGACACAGAAGTTGGCTAGACCATACAATATCTATGCTAAATTTCCTTAAATATTCTGATGCGGTATGCTATAAGAGCAGTATATGGGTGACGGTTGTTTCAGATCTTTGTTCGCAATACAGCCTTTTTACATATTTGGATAGTATTTATCCGAAAATCCCCCTGTATCCCCCTTTTCCAAAGGGGGATTTCAATATTTCCCCCCTTTAGCAAAGGGGGGTGTGGGGGGATTTGGCAGTTTCCGGGTGGGAACTAGATAAAGGGATTACGATGCGGAAACTATTACTAATCGACGATGAGGAAGGCGTGAGGAACATTTTAGGCCTTTCTTTAAGGAATGACGGGTATAATGTTTTGTTGGCCGAAGACGGCCGGAAGGGCCTGGAACTGTTGAAAACCGAGCAGCCGGATATAGTTCTGACCGATATAAAAATGCCCGGTATGGATGGCCTTGAAGTCTTAAAGAAGATTAAGGAAGCCAGAGCGGAAACAGAGGTTATAGTCATTACTGGCCATGGAGATATGAGCCTGGCCGTCAAGTCTCTCCAATTGGACGCCTCTGACTTTATAACCAAACCGGTGAGTGACGAGGCGCTTTCCATTGCCCTGGTCCGGGCTGAAAACAGACTGGAGACGAGGGCCAGACTCCGGGAATATACCAATAACATGGAGAATCTGGTCAGGGAAAAGACCAGGGAACTTGAGAAGACTTGCAAAGGGATGGAGGCCTTCTATAACATCTATCAACATATCAGCGACAAGACCTCTCTAAAAGAGGTTCTTGATTTTATAATGGGCAAGGTAGGCGAGTTCATTAATTATCAGCACGTACAACCCCTGATCTTTAACGGACGGAAGGATGGTTTTGTTGTTATTGAAGGCTATAAGCCGGCAGGATCTGAAATGGAAACTGCCGCAGTAATGGAGCTGGCCTCTGTAATCGAGCCGATAACGCTCAAAGAAACCCAGTTTGATAGCCTGTGCGTTAAAGGATTGGATAGTCTGCCCAGGGTGCTCATCCCCATCGCGAAGCATGGCGATGTTATCGGCGGTATGGTGATTTATAGTCGTGAGGCCATCTCAGAGAAAGACGTCAGGTTCGTATATCTTATGGTTTCACAGGCCGCGGGGACGGTCCGCCGGATCGTCTTACAGGACGAAAAACTGCGGGACTTGCATAACAAGATTGCAAGGTTTTCAAGATACGGTGAGCTTATCGGCAAGGACCATAAGATGCAGCAGATTTATGACCTCATCGGGGACGTGGCACCTACTAACGTGACAGTTCTCATTCAGGGAGAAAGTGGTACCGGCAAGGAATTGGTAGCCAGGGCTATTCATATGAACAGCCTGCGCAAAGATAAACCCTTTGTAGCGGTTAATTGTTCTTCTTATCCCCTTACCCTGCTGGAAAGTGAGCTTTTTGGCCATGAAAGAGGCGCCTTTACCGGCGCTGTGCGCCGGAGGCTGGGATGTTTTGAGCGTGCCCATGGCGGTACGATTTTTCTGGATGAAATAGGGGAAATCCCGCCGGTCTTTCAGGTCAAACTTTTACGGATACTTGAGACCCAGGAATTTCAAAGGCTAGGGGGCGAGGAGGCCATTAAGGTGGATATAAGGATTATTGTGGCTACGAACAAGGAACTGCGGAAGGAAGTAGAGCAGGGTGCATTCAGAGAAGACCTCTATTATCGCCTCAATATCATCCCCATAAGTCTACCTCCTTTGCGCACTAGAAAGAATGATATTCCCCTCCTGGCCGGGCACTTCCTGGCCAAGTTGAATGCCAGCCAGGGGGAAAAGGTTATGGGTATTACACCCGAGGCCATGCGGGTATTGATGGACTACCATTGGCCAGGCAATGTCCGGGAACTGGAAAATACCATCGAACACGCCTTTATATTGACCAAAGGAGAGTTTATCACGGAAGAAAGCCTTCCGGCTTACCTGCGGTTTGGCCTTGATAAAGGGAGAGACGTAAGCTCCTTTGAAGAAAACGAGATGAAATTTCTTACCAGGATGTTGGAGCAATACCAGTGGAATAAATTCCAGGTGGCTAAGAATCTGAATATCAGCCGCAGTACCCTTTATGCCAAGCTCAAAAAATACCACATAGAAGGTTCCAGATTTACAGTTAACAAAAGTTGATGTAGATTAAATGAGAAGTACGAGCGGTCCCTGCCCATCATGGCCCGCCTGTTTTCCAACTGAAAGGTCATCGTTTGTATGTCCTTCTGGGCAATATTAAGGAGCAGACTTATACCGGAAAGTTTAAGGGCCAAGACAATACTTGGCGTCGGGATAATTTTGCTTACGGTCATGGGTGCCTTCAACTATCTTGCCGTAGTTACCCAGGTTAAGCGTCTTACGGATGAGAATAGAAAGATGGCCCTGGAGATAAGCGACACCGTCATGAAGGGGATAGAGTATCCCATGCTTGAGGGCGATATGGATAAAGTCCAGGCCATATTGGAGAGGCTGGGCACCCTGGAAGATTTGAAGGTGGTCCATCTCTGTGATGAGCAGGGTGTTGTCAGGTACAACGGGACAGCCCGTTATGATGTCGGGAGGAAGACCATTTCCCAGGTTACCCTCGAAGCCCTGCGTATCGGCAGGCTGGCACACGGTTTGGAAAAACACTATTTTGATTCTGCTAGTGTAGAGATATTACGCTATGCCATCCCTATCCATAATGAAAAGGCGTGCTATAAGTGCCATGGGTCTGAAAAGCCTATCCTGGGGGTACTGTCAGTCGGATTTAGCCGGGACCCGATTCGCAAGATTCTGGCCTCTGTGCGTAGCCAGAATCTATCCTTGGCCGTGGTCTCGCTGTCGGTAGTTGTTTTTTTCCTGACCCTGTGGCTCAATAGATACATCGTCCGGCCTCTGGCCCGGTTGACTGGGGTAGCCGATGAGATCAGCCGGGGCAGATATGTCCCTGGAAGTGGAAAATTCCCGAGGCGGGCCGTTCACTGCTGGGAATTATTGGATTGCGATAAAAGGGATTGTCCCGCATACGCACGGAACAACATACCCTGCTGGTATGTGTCTGATACCCTGTGCTTTGGCGAGCCATCGGGCAAATTTCCTGAAAAGATACAACAGTGCGCAGAATGTCCTGTTTATAAGCGTCATAAAGGAGATGAAATATTAAAGCTTCAGGACGCCTTTCGACACATGCTCCATAAGTTGAGCGCTTATGAGAAAGAACTTCGGGTATCTGAGGAAAAATACAGGCTTTTGTTTAATGCCAATCCCGACCCTATTTTTATTATAAACAGGGATAATTTCCAGATACTGGACGTTAATGAGCGGGCCTTGAATACCTACGGTTATTCAAGGGAAGAATTAATAAAGATGTCTTTTATTGATCTGGGGCATCAACCGGCGGGGGAAGTTGCGGCCGGATTTAAGAAACTCTCGGCTGACCAATGTGGATTCTTTACCAAAAAGAAGCACAAACGTAGGGACGGGAGTTCATTTTATGTCAACATTACGGTTTGCCCGGCGAAGTATATGGGAACGGAGGCATTGATCGTAGCGACGACGGATATTACGGAAAGTGTAGAAAAGGAGGCCCAGCTCATCCAGGCCGGTAAGATGACCACCATAGGCACCATGGCCTCCGGCATCGCCCATGAATTGAATCAGCCGTTAAACGTACTCAAGATTGGGAGTGATTTCCTTTTGAAAATAATTAAACGGGGGGAAAAGATCGATCTCGAAGAGTTGAAGACCGTGGCCGGGGAGATTAGTAACCATGTTGACCGGGCCGCTGCCATTATTAATCATTTGCGGGAGTTTTCCAGGGTATCTACCCCGGTGAGATCGGAAGTAGATATTAACAGGCCCATCAGGGACGTATTTAAGGTCTTGGGTCAGCAATTGAGGTTGCATCAGGTAGATGTCCAGCTTGACCTAGCCGATGACTTACCTCCTATAATGGCGGACCACAATCGATTAGAGCAGGTTTTCATCAACCTGGTGTCAAATGCGCTGGATGCCATAGATGACAAGGTTGCCAAGATGGGGCGAGAGGTCGAAAGGTCCCTGGTAATAAGATCATTTTTAAAGGACGGGCAGGTTGTGGTTACGGTTTCTGATACGGGCATCGGCATTCCTGATAGTGTCAGAGAAAAGATATTTGAGCCGTTCTTTACCACTAAAGAGGTGGGCAAGGGCACGGGACTCGGCATGTCCATAAGTTATGGGATTGTCCGTGACTACGGCGGCACCATCGATGTAAAGAGCCGGGAAGGGGTTGGTACAACCTTTGAGCTGAGATTTCCTGCTTATTGTAAGATAACGGAGCATTAGTGTGTCTACTCTGCTATTAATCGATGACGAAGAAGGTATAAGGAAGGTTTTATCCCTTTCATTAAGGAAAGATGGGTATCAGGTGCTAACGGCGGAAAATGGCGGGCAGGGTCTGGAAGTGTTCCGTCGTAATCTCCCACGGGTTGTTTTGACCGATATAAAGATGCCGGGTATAGATGGCATTGAGGTCCTGAAAAGGATCAAGCAGATGGAACCTGATACGGAAGTGATAGTTATTACAGGACATGGTGAGTTGGAATTAGCCATCCAGGCCCTCCAGCTTGGGGCTTCTGATTTTATCACCAAACCGGTTAGTGATGATGCCCTTTCCATTGCCCTGAAAAGGGCCGAGCAGAAGCTCGATATGAAGAGAAGACTCAAAGAGTACACCCATGATCTGGAAAGTATGGTAAAAGCGGCCACAGAGGAACTGAGACGGAGGTATGAATTTGAAGATAAGCTTATCCAGGCCTCTATTGATGGCATAGTGGCTACTAACGAAAAGGGCAGTGTACTAATTTTTAACGAGGGGGCCTCAAGAATATTCGGTTATTCCCGCCTGGAGGCCATAAGGAGAATGGATATAGAAGACCTTTATCCGGCAGAAATAGCCCGGGAGATCAAAGAAGGACTATATAGCAGGAAATATGGCGAAGGACATATTTTCAGGTGGAAAGAAATAAATGTTAAGGCCAAAGATGGTCAAGAGATGCCGGTAAGGTTTTCCGGCGCTATACTGTACGAAAAAGAGGAGGTAGTGGGGAGCGTCGGATTTTTGCAGGATCTAAGAGAGATTAAGCGGCTGGAACAGGAATTGATCGAGTCGGAAAGGCTGGCTGCCATAGGCCAGACCGTAGCTGGCCTGGCCCATTGTGTTAAGAATATCTTATATGGGCTCAAAGGGGGGGTCTATGTGGTAAATACCGCCTTTAAGAGTAACAACCCTGAACAGTTGAAGACCGGATGGGGTATGGTTAACCGCAACATCGGCAAGGTCTCTGATCTGGTTATGGATTTACTCAATTATTCCAAAGAACGCGAACCTGACTACCAGAGATGTTTTCTAAATACCATCGCCGGTGAAGTCTGTGACCTTATGGAGTTAGTGGCTCAAGAGACCGGCGTAAAAATAATTCGTAATTTTGACCAGGCTATCGAAGAGGTAATCCTAGATCCAAAGGGAATACACCGCTGTGTGCTTAATTTAGTTTCCAATGCCATTGATGCCTGTCGTTTCGACCTTGACAGGAGAAAGGATTGCATTGTAGAAGTAAAGACAGCCTTTGAGGATAAGGATACCGTGGTGATCGAGGTCTCCGACAATGGCTGTGGCATGGATGAGGAGGTCAAGAACAAGATTTTCACCTCTTTTTTCAGTACCAAGGGTGGCGCAGGCACTGGATTAGGACTGCTTGTGACCCAGAAGATAATCAAGGAACACGGTGGAAACATCACTGTAGAATCGGAGCCCGGGAAAGGGTCGACTTTTACTATTCGCCTTCCATTGAGAGAAAACGTCTGATTTACGAAGGCCGGAGGATAGAGTTTTTAAAAAACACAGGAGGATATATTATGGGGAAAAAGGTGCTTGTTGTAGATGATGATGCTGATGTGAGGACATTTGTTACCACTGTTGTTGAGGCAAACGGCTATACGCCTATTGTGGCCACAAATGGTGAAGAGGCGATGGCCAAGGTAAGGGGGGATAAACCGGATTTGATCATTTTGGATGTCCTAATGCCGAGAGAGAGCGGGATTAGGATGTATCGTGAATTGAAAACAGATGATGTGTTAAAGACCATTCCGGTAATTATCTTATCTGCGATTGCCAAGCGGACCTTCCTCCGCTCTCAGGCCGCGCTGGCAGAATTTGGCAGGCAGGCAGTGCCGGAACCGGAGGCCTATCTGGAAAAGCCGGCAGAGCCGGAAGAGCTGGCAGGGACAATAAAGAGGGTCTTAGGCTAGTAAGGGATTATTAAAATTGATTTAATGTGCCCATATACCCCATCATGGGGTATATGGGCTTTTATGTTGTTATGGAACGAGGAGGGTGGGTAAATCCAATCTTTCCGCTGCTTCGTGTGAGACACTACCTAACCATCTTGCTCTCCAGGCGCCTTTCCCGGTCGTACCGGTGACGATCATAGTGGCGTCAAGCTCGCGGGCTGCAGTTTCTATTTGGTCCACGACCTTTCCTGCATAAAGGTGGGTATCGGCCTCAATCTTAGCCCCTTCAAAGGTCAAACGAACCTCTTCCAGCCGCTTTTTGCTTTCCTTCTCTATTTTTTGCAGCTCTGTCTTGGATCGCCCTTCCATATCTTTTTCGGTCAGGACATGGATAATCTCTGCCTTCTTTATTATGTTTTTTAGCCCCAGGAGGTATTCTATCGCCCGGGCGCAGGGAGCAGACCAATCCGTGGCCAGAAGCGGCCTTTCAAAGGGGGCTTTGTTGATCTTACCGTCCTTGGTCATATATTTATGGACCAGGACAGGGACAGTGGTCCTCCGGAGAAGCTCCAGGGTCTGGGAATCTATATAGAGCCCCTTCATTTTGGCCTTTTTGTGGCGACCGGTGACCACAAGATCTACTTTTTCGACCTCTGCTGTGGACAAGATCTTGGGGACCGGGTCACCGACTACGACGTAGGCGCCACATTCCATGCCCATTTCAAACAGGCTCTCCGCCCAATTGATAAACCGGACATTGGCCATTTCTTTGAGTTTTAGTTCTTCACTCTTAAGATAGCCGGTTCCCCGGCGCATGGCCACCTTTTCTCTCTCTATTACATGTAAAAATACTACGTGATTAAGACCCACATTGCGAAGATCCATCAGCGACTGAAGGGCATCAAACCACAATTCTTCGAAGTCGGTTACGAAGAGTAGCTTCTTAATCTGCATATCCGCACATCCTCCCCTGTCAAGATGAAAAGTGTCTTATATCTTGGCCTACAAACAAGCTGCTTGTCAAGATTTATGTTTATGTTTGCTGAAAATATTTTCATGCACTGCGTAACATGATGATTCGCACCTTAATTTATTGTGGATATGGTTCTGGTATTGAAGCGGAGTTTTTGGATACGAGATATACTGTACAATAAAAATACAGATTGCTGTACAATATTTATACAGCAATTTTCTATTTAAAATACAAGGATTATCCAAATATCGACAATCAATAATGTACTAAAATTGTACACTAATGTCCGGGGTTTTATTAGTTCTCAATGTCACAATTAACAGGTTTTTGTTAAGAATAACAGCAGGATGAAATAATGAGAAGGGTTATATTGGGGTTTAGGCATAGAAGTTGCTAAACTTAACACAGCAAGACGATCTTTAAATATATATTTATCGGCAACTATGGAACCAGACTTTAATATTTCCTTATCTGGATAGACGGGCCAGGACCGGCCACAACGAGGTGGCGCTTAAAGTTATGCTATGAGCCAGAGGGCGGAGGATTAATGTGGCGTTAGAGAGATTGCTTTATGCAACAAACCTTGATGAACCTGGAAGCAGGTTATTGGAGTCATTGCTGGAGACTACGAAGGTAGGGCTGCGAGAGGTGGTGTTCCTCCATGCCGGGGGGAAGATCATGGCCGAACGCTATTCCCAGGAGTGGCAACCGCGTTTGTCCGGATCGGGGGCTAAGGTTTGGGCCCATGGGGAGGAAGGGAATCTTGCTGCTTCCATCTTAAGAACGGCTGCTGGAAATAGTTTTTCGCTTGTGGCGGCAGAGTTTAGCAGTGACGGCACAAGAGCGGTTTCCAGGCGTGACAGCAGTCGCCTGGTTAAGGGACTGACCGTACCCATTTTGATAGCCAGGCGAGTGAGGGAACCGGCGCGGCCTCCGGCTGGGGGAGTCTTTGATCACCTGGTTTTTGCCACTGACTGGTCGCCGGCCGCAGAGCGGGCGGCCTCTTTTATCCTGGGCCTTAACGGTCTTATAAAGGAAATGGATATCGTGAATGTTATTCAAGAGAAGCTGACTGTGGGTGAGATGCGGGGGCTTAAGCAAAAGCTCCAGGACACACGTCGGGCGTTTTCTTCCCAGGGGATAGATGCGGAATTTCATATCTATGCCGGCCGGACGGCCGAGGAGATTATGCTGGCAGCACAGGATTATCATGCGACGCTGATCGTCATGGGAAACAGCCGGAAGGCCGCTGTGCGGAAGATTTTCCCGGGCCGGACGGTATATAAGGTAGCGGAAGAAACGGTGGTGCCGGCATTATTTTCCCCTTAAATTTAAAACCAGGCCACGGAGGGGAGGAAACAAATTATCAATATTCTTATTTTCTCTGTGTGCTCTGTGGTTAATTTTTTGACAATACGTTAGGGCAGACAAGGAGTAAAAGGCATGGAAGTGACGGTATTGATACAGGCCACAGACGAGGCCTTTAAGATCATAGAAGAGTCCAGAAATCGTGCCCTGGACGTACTCAATACCTCGGTTAGATTTACCGCTGAGGCCAAGCTCCTCGAGGAGAAGAAGATACAGGCCATCTTTAAGGGTGCGGAGCGGACTAAATCTGAGGTCCTGAGCTTCCTGGCCACCTTTGCCTTATTATTTTTTCCATTGTGGATGCCGCTTTCAGGGTTCTTTGATGTCTTCCACCTCAGCATCGGAGCGGGTTGTTGTGCCCTGGTGGCCTATATATCCCATGACCTTCTCTTTGTTAACGTCCGGGTGGGGGACATGCGAACCATAGTTAAGAGGTTCTTCGCCTATATCCCCTGGCTGATATACCAGATCTATCTGGCCAACATCCACGTACTCAAGATCGTTTTGAACCCTAAGATGCCTATAAATCCTGCGATAATAAGGTTTAAGACAAAATTGGACAGTGATATCTCGCTGGTGACCTTTGCTAACTCCATAACCCTTACCCCGGGCACCATCACGGTAGAGATAAAGGAGGGCGAGTACTATGTACATGCCATTGATGAGGCGGTGGCTTATGACCTCCTCTACGGTGGTGAGATGGAAGACAGGGTAGCCCATGTCTTCATGGAGGCAGAGCATGTCTATGTGCAGGATGTACTGGATGTGGCCCGGATATACGGCGCCTTGCGATAAGCGCTGGGATGATGTGACTTTAACAGGAGGCACGCGGAAATGATTATAACGTACGAGGACATAATCATAAGGACCCTCACCCGGGTACTGGCGCCGTTTTTACAGCTCTATGCCCTGTATGTAATTGCCCACGGTCACTACAGCCCGGGGGGCGGATTCCAGGGGGGCGTTATACTTGCGGCCAGTTTTATCCTTATGGTCATTTCCTTCGGGCTGGATATGACCCGGAGACGGCTGTCTGAAAAGGTCGATATCATATTCCTCTGTCTCGGACTTATAATTTATTCAGGGACCGGGGCCTTATGCCTGGCCCTGGGCGGGAATTTTCTGGATTATAGGGAGCTGACCAAGTTATTGCCGGTGACCATAGCTAAGGCCAGGGCCCTCGGTATCCTTTTTGTGGAGACGGGCGTTGGCTTTGGCGTCATGGCCGTTATGACGTCCTTAGTCTACGATATTTCCACCGGCGGATTGCCACCTGAACGCAGGTAATAAATACAAATAACCGGGAAGAGTAAAAGCGGAAAGGCATAAGGAAGGGCAGCTTGGAGATCGAAGACATCCAGAAACAATCTATAAAAATGCAGCAAGTCTATAACATGATCTTAAATCTTGCTCCAACGGATGTGACCGTGCTGATCCAGGGAGAACATGGAACGGAGAAGGAATGGGTGGCTGAGTCCATCCATGGCCACAGTTCCCGGAGAGACAAACCGTTTGTGGTTATTAATTGTGCCGCTTATCCCCGGTCCTTATTGGATAATGAACTATTCGGCTATGAAAAACGTACGGTTAAGGGCACCCTGCATCACAAAAAGGGACGACTGGAAAGGGCCGATGGCGGCACTGTCTTCTTAAATGACATTGACGAGGTACTCCCCTTATCTCAGGTCAGACTTTTAAAATTTTTGGAGACGATGGAATTTGAAAGGCCGGAGGGACGGGGAAAGATCAGAGTAAACGTACGTATGATAACGGCCGCGGACAAGGATCTCAAAGAGGAAGTGGAGAAGGGGACGTTTAACGAGGAACTGTATTACCGGCTCAGCATCATAAATATATACATCCCGCCTCTGAGACAGAGAAAAGAAGATATACCTTTCTGGGTTGAATATTTTATGGAGCGGTTATCCAGCCAGGGTAAAGGTATTATCAAAAAAATTACCCCCAAGGCCATGCAGTTTTTGATGGATTATTCCTGGCCTGGCAATGTCAAGGAGTTGGAAAACACTATCCAGTATGCCTATCTCACAACGCGGGACGAGCTTATTGACCAGGATGATCTCATCCCCAGGCTGCGCAACGAGGTGGCCAGGGAAGAGAAGGAGAGGATAGTCTCATTCGAGGATAATGAGAAAAGATTTTTGCTGAAGATGTTAAAAGAAGAAAACTGGAATAAGCTCCAGGTGGCCAAAAAACTCAAGATCAGCCGAAGTACCCTATATGCGAAGCTAAAGAAATACAACCTGGTAAGTAAACCCCCTTCAGTTGCTGAAGGAGGGTGACGGCAATTGCAAAAAACATATCTTTATGGAGTGTCGCTATGATTGATATGCAACAGTTCTTCCTGGGTGTAAGCATTGCTTTAAGTTTTTTGGTCCTGCTCTGTCTTTACCGGGCTATCTGGGGCCCCTTTATTACGAACCGGATAGTAGGTGTCGGCGCCATCGGGACCAAGACACTGATTATCCTTCTCCTTATGGGTTTCATATACGACCGGGTGGATATGTTTGTCGATATCAGCATAGTCTATGCGCTCCTTAACTTTATTGGCACCCTGGCCGCGGCCAAGTATTTTGAATTGAGGGGGGAAGTCTAATATATGGATATCATGACTATTGGCTCGATAATCACAGCGGTCTTTCTGGTGACCGGGGTTTTCTTCTTTATGGCCGGCACTATCGGGCTTTTGCGCCTGCCGGACTTTTTTTGCCGGATGCACGCCACGGGCAAGGGCGATACCCTAGCGGTACTCCTGTGTCTCATCGGTCTTGCCATTTACAATGCTTTTGCCGGGAATTTTGCGACGGCAAGCATCCTGGTAAGCATAAAGATTCTCTTCATTGCCATCTTCTGGTTTCTGGCCGGTCCGACCGGGACCCATGCCATATCCCGGGCGGCCTTCCGGTGCGGCGTAAAACCCTGGACCCTGGAGCATCAGTTTAAGGAGGTGGAGAAGGAATGATACTGCCACTGGATCTCATACTACTTGTCTTTGTGGTTATCACTGGCATTGCGGCCTTACAGATAAAAGATCTCCTGGGTGCGGTCATTATCCTGGGGGCCTTCAGTTTCTTTATGTGCCTTATTTACACGGAGATGGGGGCGGTGGATGTAGCCTTTACCGAGGCCTGTGTAGGGGCCGGGGTCGGCACCGTCCTGTTTATCGCCGCAGTCCATAAGACGAAAAGGAGGGCGAACGATTGAAAGTGTTTGCTTTGCTCACGGTAATCATAACCGGTATTATGCTTGTATACGGGGCGGAGGACTTCCCCAAATGGGGCGACCCGGATCAGCCGGGCAGCGTACACGTCTCGCCCCGTTATACTCAAGGTACGTATATAGAGACGGGCACACCCAACATAGTAACGGCTGTGGTCGCTGATTACCGGGGTTATGACACCATGGGGGAGACCACGGTTATTTATACGGCGGGCATGGCTTGTATCCTGATGTTGCGGAAGAAAAAGAGGGGCGAGGGGGAAGGCCATGGTTGAATACATCATTAGTAAGTATAATTACTGGGTTTATATATTTTTGATGATGCTTGGTCTCTACGGCATGATCGGGAAGAGGAACCTGGTAAAAAAACTCATCGGTATGAATATCTTCCAGGTGGCGATAATACTCTTTTATATTTCCATCGGGTCCAAGGTCGGAGCCTCTATACCTATACTCACGGCAGAAGACCTTCATGGAATGGCCGATCCGGTAAAGTATATGAATTCACTTCCCCACGTCCTCATGCTTACCGCCATCGTGGTGGGTATCGCCACTACGGGGGTGGCCCTGGCCATAATAATCATGATTTATAACCGGTATAAGACCCTGGCCGAGGATGAGATATTAGAGATTCGTAAGAAAACTGGAGCCTGAGATGAGATACGGATACGAACAATGCATTGTATTAATTGTAGTCGTCCCGCTAATCACCTCTTTCCTTGCGGCGCTGCTGGGGTGGTTTAAGAGGTGGCTATGTTATCCGTTAGTCCTGGCTGCCTTAGGGATATCTTTTCTATGCTCCCTGGGCATCCTGGACCTGGTCATGGAGAGAGGGACGATTCACTACTGGCAAGGGGGCTGGGAGCCGCCCTGGGGCATTGAATATGTAGTAGATCACCTCAACGCCTTTATGCTGGTGATGCTGACTTTTATTGCGCTCGTGGTAGCCATTTACTCGAAAAAGAGCGTCGAGCAGGAAATTCCTGAAAAGTTGGTCCCCTACTACAGCATCTTTTTGCTCATGGTGACCGGACTCATCGGCATTACGGTCACCGGAGACCTCTTTAACGTGTTTGTGTTTCTGGAGATTGCCTCCCTCACCGCCTATGCCCTCATAGCCGTGGGTGAGGACGGGGCGCCTATGGCGGCATTCAACTATGTAATCATGGGCACCGTAGGGGCCTGTTTTTACTATCTGGGAATTGGCTACGTGTACATTGTGACCGGTTCGCTGAACATGGCCGATTTGTCCCAGATGCTACCCGGCCTATATCATAACAAGGCGGTGCTGGTCGGCTTTGCCTTGTTTACGGTGGGAATCGCCGTCAAAATGGGTCTCTTTCCGTTGCATGTGTGGCTTCCGGACTCATATACCTATGCGCCTTCCGCCAGCAGCGCGGTTATCGCCCCCATGTTCACCAAGGTTATGGCCTACCTCATGGTCCGGATTTTCTTTACGTTGTTTAAACCACACTTTTCCATAGACCTGATCCCAATAACCCAGATACTGACTTGGGTGGCGGCCGGCGGCATTATCGCCGGTTCGATCCTGGCCATCGCCCAGACCGATTTGAAAAGGATGCTGGCCTATTCTTCCATAGCGAACATCGGCTATATCGTACTGGGCATCGGGCTGGCCAACCGTATGGGCCTTACCGGTGGCTTACTGCACATTTTGAATCATGCCTTTATGAAAGGGACCCTGTTCCTGGTGGCCGGCGGAATAATGTACAAGATGGGTATGCGGGATATTACGCAGTTCCGGGGGCTGCATAAAAAGATGCCTTTTACCATGGGTGCCTTTACTATCGCCGCCCTATCCATGATCGGCATACCGCCTACCGGTGGGTTCTTTAGTAAGTTTTATCTAGTCTTAGGCGCGATCGATGCCAAGCAGTGGGCCTTTATAGTGGTTCTGTTGGTCAGCAGTCTGCTCAACGCCGTTTATTTCTTCCGGATTATAGAGAATGCCTACCTGGAACCACCGGTGACCGCCTATGCCACCGATGGCGGGACACACGAGGAGATAAAGCGGGATGAGCTTCCATTAAGTATGCTCATCCCCACCCTTATTATGGCGACTGGAGTAGTCTTGTTAGGTATCTTTAATGAACGCATTATCGCCTTTATCATTCGCTTTGCGGTTCCGGCAAGCTTTTAACCGGGAGGAGACAGGATGGAAACCGTATATTCAATAAAGCCGCTACTTGCTGTTCTGGTATCACTCATCGCTGCCCCATTGATTCTTCTTACCGGCGAAAGGCAAAAGAATCTCCGGGAATTCTGGACGATTCTGGCCGCAGTCATTAAATTTTCTATTGTAGTTTCGATGGTTCCATTAGTATTGGGCGGGAAGGTTATAGAATATACCATCCTTCCCATAGCCCCCGGCCTCCTTTTGCAATTAAGGGTAGAGCCCTTTGGTATGGTCTTTGCCCTCCTGTCTTCCACCCTCTGGATCGCTACCTCTTTTTACTCCATAGGCTACATGAGGGGATTGAAGGAACATGCCCAGACACGTTATTTTTTCGCCTTTGCCATGTGCCTGTCTTCGGCCATCGGCATCGCCTTTTCCGCCAATCTCTTAACCCTGTTCATTTTCTATGAGATCCTGACCATATCCACCTGGCCGTTGGTTATTCATAAAGAGACCAAAGAGGCGATTGTAGGCGGCCGAAAATACCTGTTTTATACCCTGATCGCCGGCACTCTTATACTTTTCTCGGCAGCAATGATCTATCATCTTACCGGCACCCTTAATTTTACACCGGGCGGCTTTCTGGCCGGTCACGGGACCCCGGCCATGCTGACCTTGCTCCTGATAACTCTTATACTTGGTTTCGGTGTCAAGGCAGGCATCATGCCCATGCACGAATGGTTGCCTACAGCCATGATAGCCCCCACGCCGGTCAGCGCCCTCCTCCATGCCGTGGCCGTGGTGAAGGCCGGCGTCTTCGGGTGCCTCAGGGTTATCCTCTATGTCTTTGGTCCCAAGGCTCTCACTGATCTGCAATTGTGGCTGCCCCTGGCCTATTTCGTCTCCTTCACCATTCTGGCCGCCGGATTGCTGGCCTTGGGACAGGATCATCTCAAGCGGCGGCTGGCATTTTCGACGGTAAACTGCCTTTCTATTATGGTCCTGGGAGCGGCCTTATTATCGAAGAGCAGTATTACCGGCGGGATCCTCCATATGGCCTTCCATGGTTTTATGAAAATCACCCTCTTTTTCTGTGCCGGGGCCATATATGTCAAGACCCACAAGGAGTATGTCAGTCAACTGGATGGCCTGGGGAGGCAGATGCCGCTTACCTTCGGCGCCTTTGCTATAGGAGCTATGGGCTTGGCGGGAGTTCCGCCGGTAAACGGCTTCATAAGCAAATGGTTCCTGTGCCTGGGGGCCTTGGAGGCCAAAGAGATTGTCTTTCTGGTAATACTGCTGACGAGCGCCCTGCTGGACGTGGCCTTCTTCTTCCCGATTATCTATAAGGCCTTTTTCAAAAAGCCCCTGGACGATGTCAAGCCGCATTTTGACGAGGCCCCGATGTTTATGGTCGTTCCTCTTACGCTTACGGCCATTATATCTGTCGTTTTGGGGATAGCGCCGGATGCCGGTGTGCACTTTTTCAGAATAGCCAAGCTGGCTGTGAACAGCATACTAGGATTAGGAGCAGGTTGATTATGGAAGCGAATCTGAAGAAATTATTTTTGGTTCTGGTCGTAGCCTGTATCCCGTTCGGTCTTTTTATCGGGCATGACCATGTACATTACTTTTGGCATAGGATACCCTCATTTGAGGCCATATTCGGGTTTCTGGGGGCCATAGTGCTGCTTGGCGCGGCCTTGCTCTTAGGAGCCATAGCCCGCAAGAAGGAGGATTTTTATGACTAATCCGGTCCCTCCCTTCATCATATTCATTCTGGGAGCCATGCTGGTGCCTATCCTCAGGGGAAGGCTGAGACAGATTTTTTTGCTTTTGCTCCCGGTAATAGGCCTGATCGACATCATAAATCTGCCGGCCGGAACGAGCTGGGTATATGACTTTTTGGGCTATGAACTGATATTCGCCCGGGTCGACAAATTAAGCCTGGTCGTCGGCTATATCTTTGTCATTATAGGATTCTTAGGCATCATCTATTCCCTGCATGTGGAGGAGGCGGGACAGCATGTGGCCGCCCTTATGTACGTAGGGAGTTCTCTTGGCGTCGTCTTTGCGGGCGATTATTTCACCTTGTTCATTTTTTGGGAGATTATGGCCGCCGCCTCCGTCTTCCTGGTTTGGTACCGCAAGGAGAAAGAGGCCCTCGATGCCGGCTTCAGGTATGTCCTGATGCACCTGTTCGGCGGCGCATTGCTTTTGGCGGGCATTATCATGCATACCGTCTGGACCGGGTCCATAGCCATACGCACCCCGATGCATGAGCTGCCGTTCTGGCTTATAATGTTCGGCTTTGGCCTGAACACCGCCTTCATTCCCATCCATACCTGGCTGCCGGATGCCTATCCCCAGGGGACTATCACCGGCAGCGTCTTCATGTGCGTTTATACCACAAAAACCGGTGTCTATGTCCTGGCCAGATGTTTTCCGAATATAGATTTCGTGGCCTATATGGGCGGGGCCATGGCCGTCTATGGAGTTGTCTTCGCCCTGGCCCAGAATGATGCACGTCGGCTCCTTTCCTACCACATTATGAGTCAGGTGGGCTACATGGTGGCCGGGGTTGGAGTGGGCGGAGCCTTGGGGGTGGATGGGGGCATAGCCCATGTGGTTAATCACATCCTCTATAAGGGGCTGTTGTTCATGTGCATGGGTTCGGTGATCTACATGACCGGCAAAAGGAAGCTGACTGAGATGGGGGGACTGGCCAAGTATATGCCCGTTACCTGTGTGACCTGCATCATAGCTTCTCTTTCCATCTCCGGTGGCCCCGGTTTTAATGGCTTTGTGAGTAAAGGTATGGTTATAGCCTCCGCATCAGCGGATCATATGCCCATCCTGGAGTTGATGCTGACTCTGGCCTCGGTGGGCACTTTTCTTTCCTTTGTCAAACTCTGCTACTTTACATTCTTTGCTAAGAACGAGGAGATCACCGCCCAAGAGGCGCCTTTGAACATGCAAGTGGCGATGGTTGCCACTGCTTTTCTCTGCGTATTCCTGGGCGTTTATCCGCAGCCACTCCTGGAGTTATTGCCTTATCCGGTTCCGGTTGACTATCACACCTTTACTCCCGGCCATATCCTGGCGACGATTCAGCTCTTCCTGCTCTCCGGTCTGGTCTTTATGGTGGCCAGGAACTATTTCGCGCCGCATAAGGGGATTGTCCTCGACGTTGACCTCTTCTACAGAATGGGTGGGCGGATTATCCTGTGGTTCTGCGAGAAGCCGCTCAATGCATTGCGGTCAGGGGTGCAGGGTTTTCTCACCAATGAGGTTGAGGGGACCGCGGTTCTCAGCCGGAATCCTTACAGGGCAGGCAGACTCATTAAATCCTATTTCCGCGGCGACCCAAAAGACAAATACGAGGCTGTCCGGAACGAGCCATATAACGTGAATTCGTACCGGATACCCATCGGCGTATCGGCCGGTGTGGCCACCATATTCCTGTTTCTTCTTACCCTGATCTATTTCGCCGTCGGGGGATGAGATCGACCTTTTGTGAGGGGGCTGAGGATCATTCATTTTCATCCGGAAAGCTTGGCTTTCCGGATGAAGGGTCTTCGCGTAATCGAGTGGGTAATTTTTTACTCTTCTCTATTCCCCTCTTTGGGAAAGAGGGGTCAGGGGAGATTTTAAAAATCATAACTCACTCCATATTTTCTCCAAAACCGCATTAACATT
>JBFMAZ010000072.1:0-24615 GCA_040755415.1 Thermodesulfobacteriota bacterium
GAGACAAAAGTTGAAAGGAGCTGGGTAAAAAAAATATTCTCGTAGGACTTCGTCTGACGTAAATACACGAATTCCACCCGCCTCTGGCGGGCATCTCCGGGTTGCCCGAATAGTATAAACTTATAAACAAATAAGCGTGCCCAGTATCAATACTCTGTTGCCTAACCCCCGTTACCCTCCCCTTATATTGCTTCGAGATATCAGCCTTCAAGTACATAGGAACTAAGAAACATTATAGATCTAAATCCGAAATTCGAAATCCGAAGCTCGAAACAATATCAAATGATCAAAATCCGAATTATCAAAACCAATTGTTCGTGCTGCGGTTGAACATTGAGACATTAGGAATTTCAATTTGTTTCGAATTTCGATATTCGAATTTCGGATTTGGCTCTGATCCCGAAGCAGCCCGGACTTTCGGACTTAATAACCGTTTCAAAACGCTAAGATGATGCTATTTATCTAATTTACATAACTGTGCAGGCCGGAGATAAGGAAATTGACGCCGAAATAAGTAAAGAGCACTGATAGAAAGCCGCCAATGGAGAGCAGGGCGATCTTTTTTCCATACCACCCGCGCAGACGGACATGAAGGATGATTGCATAGACGAACCACGTAATTAGAGACCAGGTTTCCTTCGGGTCCCATTGCCAGTAGGCCCCCCAGGCCGAGTGTGCCCAGATAGAACCTGTTGCGATGCCGGCGGTAAGGAACAGAAAACCAAGGATAATCACCCGATAGTTAAGGGTATCCAGGTCTTTTTTCTCATTGGATCTTTTTAACAAGTATGCAATGCTCAGGCCACAGGAGACGGCAAATGCGCCGTAGCCAATAAAGCAGGTGATGACATGGGCAATGAGCCAGTTGCTCTGTAAGGCCGGGACGAGCGGTTCAATGCGGCTTGAAATATTCGGTGAAAACGAGGCATAAGCCAGACCAAGGAAGGCAAACGGTAAGGTGAATACACCGGCATGGACAAGCTTATATTTGTAGTGGGCAATAAAATGAATTAGAACCGTGGCCCAGGCAAAGAAGACCAGGGACTCATAAAAGTTGGCAAATGGAGCATGGCCGATCCCGAGTTTGTGGGATTCAACCCATCGTAAAACAATGGCAGCAGTGTGTGCAACAAAGGTACCTATGGTGATGATCGAAGCGATCCGCTGGCCGATTTTTGTCTTAAAGATCAGGGCAATCAGATAAAATGTTACTGCCGCGAGATAGCTAAACGTTACGGCAGCGAGAATCTTCGAACTCAGCATGGCTGTCTGTTTCCCCTTTTATTTTATATCGGCTTCCTGGAGTTGCAGGTGGAGGTTATCGAGCCTTTCTTCCAGCCTCAGTTTGTTTTTATTTGTCTGGCCACCGATGGTAACCGTTGTCCCCTCACCCTTTCTCTCCAGCACAACCCAGATCTTCCAGTGAGACATGAAAAAGGTCACAGCAATCCCCACCACCATTAATATACTGCCGGCCCAGACAAAAGGAATGCCCGGTTCCTTAGCAACCTGGAGGCCGGTGTAGTAACCTTCTTTTATCTCGGTTATGAGAAATCGGTATGGCAATTGCTTAATCCGGCCAAAATCCGGGTTGTTTTTGAATATCCAAAGGTCGGTTTGTCTTCCCTCGGGGCTAGTTAGGAGCATTTGAACTGCGGGGCCCATATCCATCACATTCGACTCCACCCGTAACGAACGGAGGGCGCCCAGCCCATCAGGCAAAATGGCCTCCTGGCCAAATGGAACGGAAAGGGGAAGGGTCTTCCCGCTACTTTTATCGACCATATTAAGTTCAACTGCCCTAGGGAAACGGCCGTAAGAGGCCTGGTAAAAAGTGATGCCTTTGTAGGTCAGGGGATGGTTGACCCGGATGTTGCCATTAAACACTGGCTGCCCGTTCTCAATAATGGTTACGTCACTGCGGTAATCCTTTGGTTCGCCGGTGGGATAAAACTGGGCCTCAAACTTATCAACCCGGAAGGCAAAGCCCAGGTTATAGCCTACGTTAGTATTGGGCAGGGGCACCTGTTCCACAACCGCCCCCTCCGGTAGATTAACGCTAGTTCTGAACCCACCCAGGGAACTCGCCATCCCGGCAATATAAAAAATGATGATACTAAGATGCACAACATAGACACCGAGACGGGATAATCTTCCCTTTTCCCGCCAGAGTATCGTTGTTGAGCCGGCAATAGTCTCGTTCAGGTCGCCCAGTCTTCCTGAAAGAATAGGCGAGAGAGCAGCCTTAACCATAGAAGGGTTCGCTTTATATTTTAAGGCCCTCGTTCCTGGCCTGGCCAGGACAGTGTTTTCGTTAAGCCTCTTTTCTTTTGGGAAAACAATATCCCAGACATGCCGGAGCCTGTCCGTAGTACAGACGATCAGGTTCAGTACCAGAAGAAGGAGAAGGAGTCTGTACCAACCCGAGTGATAGAGGTCCAGAAGAGATAATGAATCCAAAAGCTGGTAAGTACCATACCCATAACGCTGAATATACATAGCAGGAGGCTCATTTTGAGGGATAAGAGTCCCGACAATAGAGCTTACCGCAAGAAATATAAGTAAGAATATGGTAAGGTTAACCGAGGCGAGAGATTTCCAGATAGGTTGTTTTTTTTCGGGTGGTACTGAGGGACTGTTTCCCGGTTTCATGTCATTGTATCTCAAAGGGTTATTAAGGTATCATAAGTCACGGAAATCTTGTGAAGACTACCTAAAAAGGCAGCCCTTTCATTAACACCCCTGTCCCCCGCTTGTCAAGGATTTTATGGCCTCCCCACGGTAACGTCAAAGTAGATTGTATCCAATAACCAAAATTCCAAGCGCTACAGTTTGGGCATTGGATCATTTGAATTTCATTTGAAATTTTGATTTTGACATTTGAACTTCTAGTTACGTTGACTTTGACGGAATCCTGAGCTTCCCCTGCTGAGGACGAAAGAAATGTAAACTGGTTAACACCATCCCAAAAAAGAAAGGCGATCATAATATGATCGCCTTTCAAGGTTTATCTCCTGATAGTACTCTTACTTGGGCATAGCGTGAGCCGTATTGTGGCAGTCACCACATTTCTTAAAGCCCTTGAGCAGAGCCGGACTATGGGCCTGGCCATGGCAGGCCATGCACTGGATAATATCCCGATGTTTGGGATGGCATTTGGCACAACTTAGTTGATCGTGCTTAGTCTGGCTCTTCTGAAGATCCTGCAGTGCCTTGGGATGGCATGCCGCACAGGTGTCTCGCGGTGTTTCGAGCGGATACGTGATCACCAGTGGCCTGTGCACCGGATGGCAGCTTAAACACTCGGCATTGGTCTGCTTTGGTGTATGCGGCTCGTGACAATCGGCACAGACCGGGATATGACGGTGCACGGTATGGCAGTCGGAACAAGCCACGTCTGTATGTTTGCTCTTGTGGGTCTTAAGCTCGTCGGCCACCTTGCCGTGACAGGTGGAACATCCAGCGTCCATGTCCGGACCGGCCATCTTAGTTGTCGGCGCATGCGGGTTGGCATGGCAGGCAGCGCAGTTGGCCAGTTTATCACCGTGAGCCAGTCCGTGACAGGTGCCGCATTTAGGCATAATGTCCTCGTATTTGACCTTATCCGGACGGTACACGTGGTATTTCTCATGACACCTGGTGCAATCGATCTGGTGCTTGCCGCCTTCATTGCGGATGGTATTGTAATAATATAGATGGCACTGGCCGCACTGCTCTGTCTTCAGAGGCGTTATCTCCTTTTCATACAGCGGCGCTATCTTGGCCTTGGGCTTCGCTGGCGCCGTCACTGCGGGTGCTGCTTCCGGCGCTGGCGCAACAGCCACGACGCCTTCTTCTACAACAGTCCCCGGTGCCGGTACAGTTACTACGTGCGGTTCCGCACAACCCCAAATAACCACGATAAGCAGTAATACTAACCCCCCAAAGACAGCCAGTGATCTTTTCATTGTCCACCTCTCATAACCAAACTTTGGAGGGGTGCCTCGATAGACACCCCTTACCGTTTAGGTATTAGCTCTTATCAGAACCTTTTTATTTCATCAAGGTATGTGCCGCTCCATGGCACTTACCACATTCCGGATATTTTGCATGGATACCGGATGCATGCGGTTTCCCATGACATGCCTCGCAGGGCGGAACCACCTTGTGTTTGTCGCGATGGCAATAGGCACAGGATAAATCATGATGTTTAGTCGTATTAGCCTTCAAATTATCATAAGCATCATAATGGCACGCCGCACAGGTCTCTGAGGGTGTATCCATGCCATATCTGATGTCCAGGGGTTTATGTGGTGGATGACAGGCCTTACAGGTCTCAAAGGTCATATCTTTGGTATGCGGATCGTGGCACTTTAAACAATCGAGGTACTGTCTGTGCGCCGGGTGACACTTTGAGCAATCTAATAGGGCATGTTTGCTTGGAGAAACCGCCATCTCATTTCCCTGCTGGGGATGGCAGGTGAGACATACCGGCGTGGTCTTCTCGCCCATCTTGATATCTAACGGGGCATGGGTATCCGCATGGCAGGAAGCGCATTCGGGCAATTCATAGTGTGGCTTGCCGGCATGGCACACAGCACATTGGGGAATCGCCTGTGTTCCCAGCGGCGGATGCTCAGTATGGCAATCCAAACACCCAACAGCCGTCTTGTGCTTGGACCCTTTAGAAGCAATAGTGGCCGGCTGTTGTGGGTGGCACTTCACACAATCGCTGTTGGACAGGGCCGCTTCTGCAGCAATAGCATTGCCAACAGGACCGTTATAATACAAAAACGCTGCCATGAGGCCTATGGCCAGAACCGCAAATACAACAACTAGTTCTTTTTTATGAAACATATAGCGCTTCCTCCACAAGGGATGAATAGTAATTCAACGCAAGCGATGTTAGCATTACAACTAACCCATGTCAAGCATTTAATGGGGTTTTTCTGATAAATTCGGGCCCTATTGATTACTGATGCCTGCTTTCTTTTGACCTCATTTCTCCTAATATTGACGCCCACTTACCCTCTGTGCTGAGTTCTTTACCCTTTTTTATTTCCATGAAGGCCTGTTCATACAACCCTTTTGAGCCATAGGCTATCCCCAGGTTATAGTGGGCTTCCGCATTCTTGTAGTTTATGCTGATGGCCTTTTGAAATGCCGAAATAGCCTGATCTACCGCCCCCTTTTCAAAATAGCAGATACCAAGGTTGTTATAAGGCTCTGAATATGTTGGGGCCAACCGGATACTGATCTGATAATGCTCTATGGCCTTCTCGATGAGTCCCTTATTTTTATAAGAAATGCCCAGATGATTATGCGGCCTGGCCTTGGCCGGTGATTTTGTGACCGTATCGCGCCACAGGGACAGGTCATCTTTCCAGACGGTATTTCTCCGGTAAGTGACCATGCCGAGTATGGCTATCAGCACAGTTATGATTATGATCTCGATATATAGATACGTTTTAACTTCGGACATAATTTTTAGTGAAAAGTCTGCAGTTTGTTGATCCTGGCAATAGCCATCGGGGCGTCGCCGGGTCGTAGCCGAAGGTAGTCTTCAAACTCCCGGATAGCCTCTCGAACCAGTCCTTTTTTCTCATAGGCAAGCCCCAAGTTCCAGTGCGCCTCGGGAAGATCCGGCTTGATATTTAAGGCCCTTTTATATTGGGTTGTTGCTGCATCTAGTTGATCTTTCTGTAAATATATCGTACCCAGATTCGTAATGGCTTCCAACAGGTCGGGTTTGATATTTAAGGCTTTTTGATAATGCTCGATAGCCTCGTCCAACATCCCCTTCCCCTCATAGGCTATGGCCAGATCATAGTAACCCGAGTACCTCCTGGGATTTATTTCTATAGCCTTTTTGAATTCAGCTATAGCCTCATTCCAAAGGTGGTTTTTAAGGTGTTCATTTCCGAGATTAACATAAGCCCTATCATTCCACGGGACTTTTTTAACCACATCCAGCCACAGCGAGGTTTCGCTTTTCCAAACAAGATTGCGTTGATAAGTAGCTGGCCCCAGCGCCAATAGTATAGATGCTATGGTCAAGACTTCAAGATATATTCTGGACTCCAACGGTTTCATTTGCTTATGTTTGTATTTTCGATGTCCAGGCCCCTGATATTTTACTGATAAATAGCGCAATAATGGTGACAAAACCCACTGAAGGCAAATAAAGACGATGTTCAAAAATGGGGTCATAGATGACAATAAAGCTCGAGGTTACGGACAGGGTCACAAAGAACCAGATAATGCTGAAAGAAAAGAGGCGCGACCTGCGGAACATGGCGATTCCGATAACAATAAGAGCCGTGAGAAAAAGAAAGAAAAGGACGGTAAGTCCGTCCACACTCCGGACAATGGGCCAGTCATAGTCCAGATTTAGACCAAAGGGAAGAAAAAGCAATCTAATATAATAAGGGATGACATGGAGCTGGGTCAGGAAGTACTGAAAGGAGGTCACAGGTTCATCGAGGGGGACAGGAACGCCCTTCGCATAGTCAAAAGATATAAATTTTTCGAGGTTTAATATATTCAAAAAAAGGACAATAACCAGTGTAGAAAACATGGCTAGGTGAATCCTGTAATGGCTCTTGAGAATCTTCCAGTCTCCATCGGAGAGAAAGTAAAAGTCATAAATGACGAGGGTCAGAGGCAAAGTGGCGACTATTTGCTTGGTGCCCATACCCAAACACGAACTTATCAGCGCCCCAATCAAATACGGGGCCTTTTTCTCAACCTGGAAGGCCTTGAGAATCAAAAGCAGCGTTAAGAGATAAAATGAGGAGGCCAGGACCTCGGATCGGCTGATTATATAAGTTACAGCCTGGGTTTGGATGGGGTGAACGATAAAAAGCAGGGATGCGTAAAGGGCTATCCGGTAGGCCCGTCTCTGGTATATATCCCTTACCGAAGGGAGATTTGCCGTCCATAATAATATGAAATAAATCATTATCCCGTTTGCGATATGAAGCGTCAGGTTAACCAGGTGATAGCCAAATACATTAAGCCCGCCCAGGGCATAGTTTATGGCCAGGGTAACGTCCAGTACCGGTCGGGAAGAAGACGTAAAGATTTCTCTTAAATCAAACCGGTGGACGGCGTAGTTTTCCACAATAGCCCGGATGTCATCAAAGTGAAAAGAACAGTCAAGGCTGTTGGAATAAACAAGAAGACCGGAGATGCTTATCAGTAAAATGGCCAGGGCGTGGCGCTTGCTATCAGGATATCCCATTGACTGTTTCAATTTATTACTACGGCAATTAAATATATAAACTTGCCAAATCCCCCCATCCCCCCTTTTCTAAAGGGGGGTGAGGGGGGATTTAAGTCTTTAGTTGCCGGAGTAATAGTATCCCCTTCTGATTCTGAGCATTATCGTTTCCAGCGCCCGGCGGGCGCTCTCGTCACCAGGATTTAACCTCAGTGCCATATTATATTCTTCGGCGGCCTGGATAAAAAGGCCCTTTTGTTCATACGCATACCCCAAGTTAAAGTGAGTATCAGCAGAATCGGGCTTAAGAAACAAGGCCTTTTTGAACTCGGCAATGGCCAGGTCTGTTAAGCCCCTGATGCCGTAGGCAGAGGCCAGGTTGTGATGCGCCATCAAGTTATCCGCCTTGAAGCGGACAGCATTTTGATAGGCGGCTATGGCTCCGTCTATTTGGCCTTTTTTGACATGGGCATCCCCCAGACACAAATAGGCATCGACATAGCCGGGTCTTACTTTTAGGGCCTCCTGCGAGTAACGGATGGCCAGATGGGGAGAACCCTGGTGTAAATAGGCGTCGGCCAGAGAAACAAAGGCATTGGCGTGATCAGGCTTCAATCTCAGCGCAGCCCGGGCTTCTGCTATGGACTGATCCCATTGACCGGACATCCGGCAGGCCATACTGAGATTGTTATGCGGGCGCGGTTTGGATGGAGACTTCCGAACTATATCCTGCCATAGCGTCAGCTCGTTCTTCCAGGCGAAATTGCGTTGATAAGCGCCCAGTCCGGATATCACGATCAGGACGGCCATGACCGCAAACTCAATATATGTCAACTGTCCTTCCTGCATAGAGTAATTATTCCGAATCCTTGCCGCCGGGCCTTTCCAATTCGGCCTTTAAAATAGCGACCTCCTGGGTCAGTCTGTTTATCTTATCGGTCAAGGCGGATATCTTTATTGAGCACTGGAGGGTTATCAGAAGCAAAAAAAGCAGGCCGAGAATAAAAAGGGTGGTCGTCGGTAGCACGGCCCCGATAAGGTGTGAAAGCATTACCAAAAAATCATACCAGATAGCCAGGACAACGATGCCCAAGGCTGTCAGGAACCATAACCAGGAATATTCCTCACGCAGTTTTCGCCTGCGGACCATCTCCAGGATAAAAATGGCGACGGTTATCCCTACAATCAGAGAAAATATCTGTTGTCTGACCGGCATGATCTTTCCTCCTCTATGTCCTGGGGAAAGGATTCTTCCTTAGCAAGGTAAGAAAGATGGATAAAAACATCTTAAATAAATAGTAGAGTAGCTCTATGCCACCATGCATGGACTTCTGTGAATTAGGATACATGGTCACCGGAACCTCTTTTATTTTTAGCCCGGCCCGGTGAAGCATGATGATAACGTCAGCGTCCGGATAATCTGCCGGGAAGTAGTCACTGGCATAAAAACAGATGCCATTGCTGTTTAGGGCCTGATACCCGGATGTAGGATCCGTGATTTTTTGACCGATGATGAGCGAGGCGATATGGCCAAAGACAAGCATCCCCGTCCTGCGTATCAGGGAGGCTTTATAGTTATCACTATTCAGAAACCTTGAACCAATGGCTACATCTGCCTCCCCGTTTAAGACCACATTCAGGAGTTTTGGTATATCTTTTGGTTCATGCTGACCGTCGGCGTCCATCTGGACAACATACCGGTAGTCATTCTTTAAAGCGTATTTGAAACCGGTTTGCAGGGCGGCTCCATAGCCCATGTTAAAGGGAAGCGATATTACACGTTCACCCATGCGCCGGACTATTTCCTCGGTTTTATCTTGAGAGCCATCGTTAATGACCAGGATATCGACTCCGGAAACAGAACCCCTGATGTCCGTAATCACCCGGGAGAGGGTATGTTCTTCATTGTATGCCGGTATAATGATCACTACGTCGCCGGCCATAATCACCCCTTTTTAGGTCCCATCATGGAAAAGATGGCGGATACAACGTCTCTATCCTGCTTATTAAACCCTCCTAATAGAGCGAAGCACAGGAAATAACTAACAGTACCTATCGGCACCAAGTACCACAAAGGCAAGGAATCTAGGTTCAGTATAATGACGGCCATAAGCAGAGAGGAACTAGTGGGGCGCCATACCATTTCCCATAAGGGTATCCTAATAAAATGCTTTTTGACAAAATGATACATTAGAATGAAGATTAACGCCTCGGATAACACCGTGGCAACACCAGCCCCTACGTAAGAATATCTGGGGATTAAAACAAAATTAAGGACTATATTGAATAACGCCGCTATTCCAATGATTCCAGTAAATATCTTTTGTTTATTGATTAAATTCAACAAATTACCACACAAAAAGTTCATAAAAATAAAAACCGCGGCCCAGATTAGTATCTTTAAGGTGAGAACCGCATTTTCAAAACCGCTTTTGTAAATAAAAAATATAACACGTGGGGCGAGTATAAATATTCCAACCCCGATGGGAAACACCAAAAGAACCAAAAATCGAAAAGAATAATGAAACAGATCTCTTAAAGCACCTAGATCTTCTTTAGAATACCTGGACATGGACGGTAAGACGGCCGTAACAAACAAAACCGGTATCTGGGTTAAAAGGTCAAGTAATCTGTAAGCAGCATTGTACCAGCCAGTTACCTGGTCATTTATCAGTAATGAGAGCATTACTGTGTCTGTGCGAAAGTAAATAAACATGAAGATAGACGTCAAAGCATATGGGAGAGAGCGAACAAATAATGGCTTCCACAATGCAAGATCAACCCCCCATCTTCGGGGAACATATGTCTTAGTCAGATAGATATATGCCGCCTCCCTTAAAATCCCTGAGCTAAACAAAGCTAATGTAAGATAGAAGAGGGAATGTGTCGTGGATAAAAAGAATAGACCAAGAGCAAGGGCGATTGCCCGCTCTAAGACCTTAACCAAAGCTATGAGCCCCATTTGCTCGTTGGACTGAAGAATGTTATTGAAAATGTTTCCTATACCACTAAACCCTAAAACAAGTGTTATGATCCAGAGACTTCTAATAACAAGGGGGTTCTTATTCAAAAACAGGCTGCCAATGAAGGTCATGCATACCGCAAGAAGGGTCAGAATTATTTTTATCGAAAGGATGTTAGATATGTAGGGGACTGTTAATTCTCTGTCTCTTGATATCTCCTTGAGCAGGAGATAGTCCAGACCAGGATTGGCCAGTAAGATGACCGAATAACCAAATGCAATTATAAAAGAATACTCACCGAGTCCAACATCTCCTAAATATCTGGCGATAAAAACAATCAAAAAGTAGGAGAGTAAATTTTCGAATAAGGCGCCGACAAATAAGGCTGAAGTATTTTTTATAATAACATTTTTCATAATTACAGGATATTATCTTCGTTGCCTAAATCAGAAGCCGCTTCAAATAACTTTCGGGCATCTGTCCTAATACGCCTCGATGGTAATCCTTGACCCCCAGTAGCATAAACCTGATTCCTTCTAGTTTGTTAATTTTTAGTCGAAAAAGAGCTGCTATATGCCACATGATTACTAAAATCTCTCTCAATGAGTTTAATAATCTTGGGTGAAGAGGATAGTGTTTCTTTATCAAAAAAAGATAATTTCTTATCCTGTAATACATTGTTATCCCTTGATTTCTTCCTCCTGTAGTCATAGAAACCTTATGATAAACCCGGGATTTTGGCACCAGAATAATTCTGAATCCTGCTCTTTTTGCCCTAATGCACCAATCAATTTCTTCGCCATAACAGAAAAAGTGCTCGTCTAGCAACCCAACCTGTTCTATCATTTCTTTCCTGACCATCATACTGCATCCAGAAACAAACGGCACATCATGAGGTTCTATGGACTCGTTCATTTCGATTCTATGGAAGGACCGATCCTTGGCCCTGCCCGTAAATGGATTAAATATGGGATCTCCAAACCAGATAAGTTCCCGTCTGTCACAGTAATAGATTTTTGATCCAAGGATGCCAATGCTGGAGTCTTCTCCCGCTATTGCCACCATTTCCCGGACAAAATTAGAATCCGTCACGGTATCGTTATTGAGGAGACATATCAAGTCAGCGCCATTTCTGATGGCATGCATTATTCCGACATTATGCCCTCCGGCAAATCCAAGATTTATTCCATTCTTGATTATAAGAAGGTTGGGGAAAAGTTTTGCTATCTTATCTACAGATCCATCGGTAGAACCATTATCCACCAGGATAATGGTTAAATTTTCGTATGTAACATCCTGTAGGCATCGTAGACATTCGATAGTATCGCCTGCTCTATTCCAGTTTAGTAAGATTAGAGATACCTTAAGAGGCTTCATGCTTTCTTCTACTTGGCTCGCCAATCATGATTATATTGGCAGTGAATAGGTTTGGTAAGACACTGATAAGTGTATTGGATAGAAATCCCCTCGGGAAATATGAATTTTTCAGTATCATTTGCCGAACGAGGTAACCATTTGATGCCAACAACTCTTTTGCAGATTTTATGGTGTAAAAATGGAGATGGGTTTTATCCAGTATGCCACTATCGGCATATTCGAACCTGCCAAAGAGTAACTGTAATCTTATCTTTACAAATGCAATGTTGGGCAAAGATACAACAATATGACCATTCGGCTTTAGCCAGTTTTGAGCGACTTGGAGGATACGCCCTGGGTTGATCAAATGTTCCAGGACATCTATAAATAAAATCACATCAAATTCCCCTCTAATCTTATCTTGTATATCCGTAGATTCTATAGACCCTATATGAATTTTTTTGCAAAATGGGGCTGCCCGCTGTGCCATATTTGTATCTAATTCGACAGCCGTAACTTGACATGCCTGTTCTTGCGTCAGCATCTTAGTCATATGACCAGAACCACAGCCAACCTCCAGAACATCTTTATTTTTTCCAACTAAGTCTAGAACTAACCGCTGGGTTGCGCTCAGCCCCTCTTTCAAATAGACCCGATCGTATATAGAAAGTTCAGATGATATCTTCATCCCGTCATTCGCCTTACGATGTTACCCATAATCCAGAGCGGATTTTTGATACCATACTTTAAAGCAAACCGTATTTTTCTTCTTGTCCTTTCCTTCTGAAAAAGTCGATGCAATTCCAGCAGCCGATCACGGGATATCTCGGAAAGGATGACTTTATCTTCAAGGTGGTTATCCACCTCTACGGCCAGCCTTCTCCAGTCCATTTCCTTAGAAACTAACCCCATTTTCTCCGCTATCGTCCACATGGGCGTACCCGGAAACGGCGTAAGTATATAAGCATCAAATGTCGTTAGCCGGCTTCTTTTTATAAATTGCAAGGTTTCAAAAATCTCTTCTTCTGTTTCACCCGGTGTTCCTATAATAAATGTCGCATTCACTAATATCCCGGCTTCTGTTAGAAGTTTCACCGCCTGTCTGTTTTGTTCCGGAGTGATCCCTTTACTCAGCCTGTTAAGAGTTTTTTCACATCCGGATTCTAAGCCGAGGGATATGAAATACACATCGATCTGTTTTAGTAATCTGACCAATTTTTCATTGACAAGATTAGCACGACAAGAAAAACTGACTTTAACTTTTTTATGAATACCCCTTTTTTGCATGAGTTCGATAATTTCTTCAAATCTTTTCATATCCGCGATAAAAAGGTCATCGTAAAAGGCAACCGCTCTTGGCCTATATCTATGTATGACTGTTTCAAGTTCGTTGACTACATATTCCGCGGAAAAGAATCGGACTTTCCTCCAAAACCGGGTTGAGGCACAAAAGGAACAATTATAGGGACAACCTCTGGATGAAAATAAATACGTGGTTTGCCCGCACGGGATATTCAACAGGTCTCTTTCCGGAAAAGGAATGGAATCAAGCTCTGTTATAAGTGGTCTGGGCCCTGTTAGCCTTATGCCGTCAGTTTTCAATACTAAACCCCTAATCTTTTCGAGCTCCGGCAGAGGGAACCTTCTCTCTTCGGAAAAAAGCCTTAGTGTTTCAAACACGGTCTCTTCGCCTTCACCCACTACGCCAAACTCAAAGGCTTCAGTCAAACATTCCGGAAGCATCGAAATATGAACTCCCCCAACAAATGCCGGTATCCCCGCCTCGTTACATAGTTTGCCCACCTGCAATGCTATGCTGAAGTTCTGGGAAACAGATGATACGCCCACAACATCGGGTGAAAAATCCCTTAAAACACGCTGAACGTCTCCGTCGATTATCTTAACTTGAATGTGGGGCATATGTTTCTTAAGGTAGGAGGAAATATACGCCAACCCCAACGGCGGATAAACGGTTTGGACCGCCTTGCGTTTGTCTATCGCATTAACTAACAAGATTTTCAAAGGCATAAATTTCTGTAGGTCTCCATCATAGACGTTATATTATATCTAAGGAACCTCTGATTTATTCCTTAGTCGTCATTCCGGCGAAAGCCGGAATCCATAAAATCAATAGGTTAGATGCCAGCTTGTATTACATGACCGAATTAATCAGAGTTTCCCTAAATATTATGATTATGTGATCTTTTTGGTGATCGACAAGTTATCAAATAAGCTTTAAAAAGAAAACATTGGGTCGCCGCTTTTATTACACAGCTTGTTTTCCGGTATATGTTTCAATCGTCCGGTCGTAGACCTCCAGGACCTGATCCACGATCCTTTCCCAGGACAGATTCTCAACAATGAATTCCTTGCCTTTCTCGACCTTCTCGCGGGATTCTTCCTTATTTTCAAGAACTTCGATAATTCTGTTCTTCAGGCCCGCTACGTCATTGTACCTTACAAGATAGCCAATACCTGCGCTACCGATAATTTCGCCACATCCGCTGTCATCCGCCACAATGACAGGTGTTCCGCACATGATTGCCTCAAAGGGAACAAGGCCGAAAATTTCATGAACTGCCGGATAGGCCAGGACTTCCGCATCAACATACGCCGCCAGTTTATCCTTGCCCGTAAGCAAGCCGGTAAATATTACTTTTTCACGTAATCTTTTTTCCTCAACAATATGAAGTAGTTCTTTCTTAAACCCCAGATCATCTCCAGCGATAACCAACACCGCATCCTGATAAGGCAGCCCCGAAAATGCCTTCATTAAAACGTCAATCCCTTTGCGGGGGGTTATCTTACCCAGAAACAGGATAATTCTCTTATCGAACAATCCATATCCTCGTTTAAATGTCCCACGAGGCGGCAAATCCGCATAAGCGGCGATCTCGATACCATTATGTGTCATGGACACCCGCTCTTTTTCGATCCCCATTTGCTGGTACTGCTCAATCTCTTTTTTCGAAACAGCAATGAACCGCGCGGCGTCCCGCAATATTTGGTGTCCGAAAAAGATATCAAATATGTATTTGAGTAACTGTCTTCGCTCGATTCTGAGCGCTGTCCCGTGGGCGGAAAACACATACGGAATCTTGTATCGCATGGCCAAAAAGTGGACTACATTATTAAGAAAATGGCGATGCCCGTGAAGGTGCAGTATGTCGAATTCCCTCAGCATGTGCTGGACCGGACGGATCATTCTCACAGGAGAAAAAAACATATATCGGTGGGCAAATGAGTTGCTCAGGTTAGGGAAATAGTAAGCGTGAATGCCATCAATCATCACCGGACAGCATGGCGGATATTGCTGACGGGTGCTTGCATTAAGGAGGTCCGTAGTATAGACGGTTACCTCATGACCCCTTCGGACCAGTCCCTTGGAAAGCTCATAGACTACTCGGGGTATTCCGCCATAACTCCAGGCTGGATAAAAATAGGGAACGACCTGCAGGATTCTTAGCTTTTGCTTTTTCATGGGGTCAGAGGGACTGCTTTACGACTAGTTCAGAAGTCTCCATTTTTCTTTGCGCCTATGATCTCATCCATAGGTAGATGGAATCCCCAGATCAAATTAAACATACCAATACTCTTAAGCCGGCGTTTCTTGCTAAACAACCGTCGCCTTGCAATCATACTCGGCAGTTTTTGAAACATGCCCATATATGCCTTTACGCAAGTCGAAGCAATAGCCCACAACCTATTATCTTCCCTAAACCTTTCAAGTTCACCGACACCCCTTAAAACAGAATATCCCTGTACAAAATAACGCCAGACCGTCATAAACGGAAGGATAATCAGGAGGGGCCAGGGAAGATTTTTTATTGCCACCCAGAAATGATTTCGTTCCACCCAATAGATTTTCTGCAGAGAAAACTTTCCGCCGGTCATGGAATAATAATGACGAACGTAAGCACCCGGGGCGACAACTATCTCCCAGCCCGCCCAGCGAAGGCGAAGCCCCAGGTCCGTGTCTTCACAATAGGCAAAAAAATCCTCGTCAAAAAGGCCGACCTCTTTTAATGATTCCATCCTCAATAAGCAGGCACATCCACTAAACGCCAATACCTCTTTTGGTTCAGTCAGATTGGGTACCGGATGCCCCCGCATCGCCTGCCGGGACATGCCGTCAAGCGCGATTCCCACCCCGCATGAATCTAAAATATCCGGCCGGTTCCCATCAATAATTATCGAAGCCACTGCCCCGATCCTTGAATCAGACTCGGCCACAGCCACCAACGAACTTATCCACTGAGGTGCAGCCACGGCATCGTTGTTGATCAGGGCCACATATTTGCCCCGTGCTATTTCGATACCGCGATTATTCCCTCCTGCAAAGCCATAATTCTTAGTCAGCCTGGTTAAACAGACTTCCGGGAACTCTTTTGCCAGCATGCCCTGTATGTCTTCTTCAGAGCCATTATCAACGACAATAAGTTCCAACGCCTTATAGTCCTGGGCATAAAGGCTATCCAGACAATTCCTGAGTAAATTCAAATTATTGATAGTAACCATTACAACTGACACTAATGGAAGCGGCTGTTTCATTTGCCCTCGATATTGTCCGGGTCAAACACTTCGGCCATAAATAGAGCGCCTTCGGGCTGCCGATTACTCATGACGGCCTATGTCTTTTAGAACAGAGGTAATCCCCTTAATATAGATCGGCAGGCTTTTTGGATCTCTGAGGATTCTCATGCTATAATTTAAAATTTGATGTGGCCTTAGATAAAATTTTCGAATCATCTGCCTGGAATAGTTCTTAAGTTCGGCCTTGGTAATGCCTTTGGGGATAAAAACCACGTCCAGAAGGTTCATTTTTTGCCAGTCCTCATCAAATTCCCCGTATTGAGAGGCGATTTCATATACCATGCTCCCCGGAAAGGGCGTCAGCATGGCTACGCTGATATCATCTAAAGGTATCTTTAAGGCAAACTCGATAGTTTTTTGTATTGATTCATGGGTGTCGATAGGATGCCCCAGTATGAAGAATCCTTTGGCCATCAGGCCGGCCTCTTTTGTCCAATGGACGGCCTGCTCAATCTTCTCCAGAGAAATCTTCTTGCCGATAAAGTCCATGACTTTGGGGTCACCGGTCTCGATCCCGTAACTGATATGCCAGCATCCTGCCTTTTTCATCAAGTTGAGTATCTCTAAATCTACGGCGTCTGCCCTACCTAAACATGACCAGCTAATATTCAGGCCCCTTCTTAAGATTCCTTCGCATATCTCTATGAGGCGTTTGCGAAAGGTCACGAACGTATCATCTTCCAGAAGTATCTCCCTTATGCCGAAGCGCTTGGACAGATACCCCATTAGATCCAGAATATATCCGGCGCTATGGGTTCGGCACCTGTTGCCAAAGACTGAACGATCGCAAAATATGCACTGGTAAGGGCATCCCCGGCTGGTGACGATATAAGCGGCAGGCAGGCTTTTGAAACGAAAAGGCGGCGGCCTGTAACCTTTTGGAAAATCGCCAAGGAGGTCCCAGGCCGGGAAGGGGATGTCATCGAGGTTTTTGATAAACGGTCTGGGGTCTGTCTTTACAAGATCGTTACCACTCCTATAAATGACGCCCGCTATGTTTGAAAGTCCGGCATCGTCTTCTAAGCCTCTAATCAGCTCGACTATAGTCGCTTCCCCTTCGCCGATCACCCCGATGTCCAGACAAGAAAAAAGTCCCATAGTTTTCTCAGGGACTGCGGTCAGGTGCGGCCCCCCGATAACAGTGGTAATTTTCGGATCAATAGCCTTGATCGTCCCGGCTACTTGAACGGCTGAGTGTATAGTCAGGGTGGTAGCGGATATGCAGACATATTTGGGGCCTGATGAGACGATGTATTCGATGGTTTTCTTCTGGGGCAAACCCTTGGAACAGGCATCGATCACAGTGACTGGATAACCTGCCTTCCTGAGGCATGCGGCCAAAGAGAGAATACCGAGGGAAGGGAGTGTGTTTCCGGCACCGGAAAGTCTTCCATAGCGTTCTTCGAGAGAAACCGGGGGGGCTACGAGGACTATGCTGGCGTTGTCAGACGGCATTGACGGCCGGAATTTTAAAGCCTGTTTAATTGAATAGATAAAAGCTTCTATAACTTACATTTGCTATCACAGTCAATTTATTTATGTAATCCCAAACAGTTAATACGAACCCGGGGCTGGGAAAATATTCAAAGGTGTGGCCGGGGCCGAAACACAAAGCGGGATGAGATGTACTCTCATCCCGCTTTCGTTAGTAGTTTCAGCAGTTAAATATTAACTACCGTCATCCTTGGTGGTATGGCAGACAAAGCACCCGTTGGTGTTAGCGCCTCCGTTCGCTACCATAGTGCTATAATCCCATCTCAGGATATCTACATACGCACTGGCATGGGCCCGGTGACAGGACAGACACATAACGATGTCGGTACCGGCGGCTACCGTACCGCTCGCCGCATTGGGGATTGCAGTCCGGCCCACCGGAACGGTAGTATTATAAGTAGTAGAGATGCTTGCATATTCACTGCCTACGGTACTAGGTATGACCACATCTGTCGGGTGCCTCAGCCACGGGGAGGCCGTACCGATACCGGAACTGCCTGACATATGGAAATTACCATGACATTCAGAACAAAGTTCACTAATGGTATTAACATCTGCCCAGGCCATGGTGGTCCTGGCGGCATAGGTTGCGCCTTTATACTCATTGTGGTCAGTGGCGGAAACCGTATTCTGCCAGTCGCTGTCCTCTCCGCCCTTTACCTTGTAGAGGAAGCGGTAACTGGTAGCGACGGAGGCCCCTTGCGAGGCTTCAATAATTCCACCGAACTTGAGGACGGCGTCACTGGCATGGTGGGCCCCGCTTACGGCGCCAAACTGGTCGCTCGTGTCCCGGTTGCCGTGGCAGCCGTTCTGTCCGGCACAGGTCAACCTGCTGGAAGTACTATAATCTGTAATTGCAGGGTCATAGGCTGTGGCATAGCCCGGCGGTGTGTTGCCTAGTGTAGCATCTTGTGTATCCACATTCTCGACGTTATGCCCGTAAGTATCACCATTGTTTACGACGTACTTAAAATTACCGCCGGCCAGGTCGGTAGCGGCACTGTGCCATACCTGCGGGATATTAGTAATGATATTACTGGTGCCTGATGGACTTTGTCCGTGGCAGCCCACACAGCTCCCGCGCACCAGGGCCCCCTGGGCGCTTGTCTCTCCATCCTTCAACTGCATCTCCGTTCCGCCCTGACTGTTATGCATGGTATGGCAGTTCACACATTGACCAGAAACCGTTGCCAAGGCATAGCCAGCCGGCATCAAGACCAGAAACGCAGTCAATAGAACCGCCAAACAGCTAGTTTTGCACATACCTGCCCTTCTCATAATTATCACTCCTTTCTCCATATTTTTTGTATTTGTACCCAAAGTCATCCCCTCCTTTCTAATTTTTGGCCATAAAGAGAAGGGCCGGTTACGCCACTGGGCTCGCCTCCGGTACCATGGCGTCCAACTTGGGCACCGGGGGGTCACTGCCCTCCCTTTCTTAGGATTCAATGAGCCTTTTAGTTTTATTTTAGGAGCCTATCCTTATCGTTTTAGCTTCACCTGCCTTCTTGCCCCTTATGTCCTTGTGAACCTGAGGCCAAAGGGGATAGTTCCCGCCTTTAATTCTATTATCGGTAACTATGGAGAAAACTTTAATTTTTTATTCTTTTGCAGACACTTTTTCACTTGTTAAGTGTATCGGCAAACTGTCTGAAAACTTTAATATTTTTAATTAATTGACAGAATATAGAGAGCTTGGGTATGGTACTATAAGTACGCTATAATTAGGTGGTGCGGATAAGGTGAGGAATAATCCAATCGAATCATTGGGACAGCTTTTTATGATCGGCTTTCCGGGAGCCGACCTGGACGTGGAGACGCAGGAACTAATTTATAGATATGGCATCGGCAATTTTATCCTTTTCAGGCGGAATGTGACTGAGCCGGTGCAAGTGGCAAGGCTCTGTCAAGACCTGAAAAACGCCTGTCGGGATAGAGGACTGCCTCCGCCCCTCATCTCCATCGACCAGGAAGGCGGGCCGGTGGCCAGGCTAAAACCGCCCTTTACCCAGTTTTCCGGGGCGGCAGGCATTGCCGGGGCAGACGATCCGGACGCAGAGGCCCGTCGGTTTGCCCACATAACAGCCAAAGAGTTGAATCTCATCGGCTGTAACATGAATTTTGCCCCGGTCATGGACCTCGCCATGCCGGGGACTGACCGCGTTATGGAGGGACGGACCTTCGGAAGCAATCCAGAGCTGGTGGGGCACCTGGGCGGCATTATAATTGAAGGCTTGCAAAAAGAAGGCATCCTGGCTACAGCCAAGCACTTTCCGGGCATCGGCGGTGTAAAACTGGACCCGCACCAGGATCTGCCGGTTATGGATACGCCTCTGCCTGAACTGGAGAAAAGAGAACTTGTACCTTTCCAAAAAGCCATCGCCGCCCGGGTGTCGGCTATTATGACGGCCCATGTGATCTATCCAGGTGTCGATCCAAACTTGCCGGCGACCCTGTCCCGTATCCTCATGACGGATATCTTGCGAAGTAAAATGGGATTCGATGGACTGATAATCTCCGATGATATGGAAATGGGGGCTATCGAGAGGCATTTCAGCCTGGAAGAGTCGGCAGTGCTGTCCCTTATGGCTGGAGTGGATATAATTCTTATCTGTCATAAAAAAGAAAAGGTTGTACGGGCATTTGAAGCGGTAAGGGCATTTGTAGAGAAGGACAGAGAGGGGCGGATGCGCCTCGAAGAGTCCTTACGGCGTGTGATGGCTGCTAAAGAACACTACAATATAATAATGAGTGAATTTGACGAAGCAGCCATTAAGGAATATTTCAAATTACGCGAAAGCGTAACGGGTTGATCCTTTTCCGTGATCGCGAAACAACCTTGATGCATTCGTAAAAAGTCCCAAAATACCGTTTTCCCGTCATTCCGGCGAAAGCCGGAATCCAGTCTTTTCAAGTAGTTGCAAACCATCTGGACTCCGGTTTTCACCGGAGTGACAACTTTTTACGAAGCCATCAACCTTGACTATAAGATTACAAAAGGGATTTTACTTATGAAACCTTATCACAAACGCATCATAACATCATTATTATCCTTAATCCTGCTGTCCTCTATTTTCATAGCCAACCCGGCTGGCGGGGCTGTAGAGGCCTTTCCTAACCCTTACTGCTTCCAACTTGATAACGGCCTTACCGTAATCATTAAGGAGACCCGTGCAGCCCCGGTCGCGGCCATCCAGGTCTGGGTGAAGGCCGGGAGTGTTTACGAGACGGATAACGAGGCCGGCATTACCCACTTCATAGAGCACATGATCTTTAAGGGAACCGCCAGGCGCGGGCCCGGGGAAATAGCTAAAGCGATCGAATCGGTGGGTGGGGATATAAATGCTTATACCTCTTTGGATTACACCGTCTATCATGTAGTGATCGGGAGCAAATTTTTCGACGTGGGACTGGACATACTTTCTGATGCTGTACTTCACTCATCTTTTGATCCGTTAGAAATCGAACGGGAAAAAATGGTAGTCCTGGAAGAAATCCGCATGCGTCAGGACCAGCCTTCCGTCAAGCTCTTTGAGGCGGTTATGGCCAAGGCCTACACGGTTTCTCCATACCGCAGGCCGGTGATCGGTTTTCCCGAAACCGTCCAGCCCCTTACAAGAGACTCTATCCTGTCCTATATGCAAAAACGCTACATGCCTTCCAACCTCACGGTAGTCGTGGTAGGGGACGTAGAGACCGCTGATTGTATCTCACGGATTAAACAGGCCTTTCCCGGTATGAAAGGCGCAGCCACCGAATCGGTTTCCCTTGAGGAACCGCCGCAGAATGAAGTGCGCACGGTCTTGCTTAAGGATGAGATTAACGAATCACACCTTAATATGTGCTTTCCTATAGCCGGTTTTAATGACCCGGATAGTGTAACCCTTGACGTACTGGCGGCCATATTGGGCGAAGGGGAAAGCTCCCGTCTTTACCAGGAATTGCGAGACAAAAAGACCCTGGTACACGACGTAGCAGCCTATGCCTTTACGCCTTTAGGCCCTGGCCTGTTCGAAGTCGCCTGTAGTCTGGACGCGGAAAAGAGTAAGGAGGCGGTTGAAACCGCACTACGTGAGGTCTATCGGCTACGGTATGAAGCAGTAAATCAGGATGAACTGGATAAGGCTAAACTCAACATCGAGTCAGGCTTTATTTATGCCCAGGAAAGGGTCCAGGGGCAGGCCCGCAAACTCGGGTATTTTGAGACCATGGCTGGCGACTACCGTGAGCAGGTAAATTATCTAAAGAAGGTGGCAGCAGTCACACCTGAAGATATAAGGCGGGTGGCAGAGAAATATTTCCGTCCTGAGCGCCTTACGCTTGGGTTACTTGTTCCCAAAGAAGCAACGGGTTATATGTCCATAGAAGATGTTGCCCCCATGTCCCAGGCTGTGGATGAGGAGATGCGAAGACTCTATTCTCCCCGGAAACAAGAGTCCCTAAGTAACCGGAAATTTATTCTTTCAAATGGTATTACCTTGCTGGTCAAGGAAGAGCATAATGTGCCTACTGTCTCCATGCATGCCGCTTTCCTAGGTGGGCTACGCCATGAGACGGCGGATAACAATGGATTGTTTAATGCCCTGGCTCAGTTGTGGACGAAGGGGACGAAGCAGAGAAGCGTCCAGGAGTTGGCAGCGGAAGTGGAAGGCATGGCGGGCAGTATCAACGGTTTTTCCGGCAAGAATACCTTCGGGCTGAGCGCCACCTTTCTATCCCGTTTCTTTTCCCGTGGGCTTGCGATCCTGGCCGAGGTCATGCTTGAGCCGGCCTTCAGCCCGGAAGAGCTGGAAAAATTGCGGCCGGTGTTGCTGGCGCAACTAAAACAGCAGGAAGATAGCCTCCCGGCTATTACCTTTCTCAACTTCAACAAGCTGCTTTTTACCGGCTATCCGTACAGTATGAACTCCCTTGGTACGCCGGAGAATATTAAAAAGTTCTCAGAAAAAGATATTAAAAAGGCATACCAGCGGTACGCTGCTCCAGATAATCTGGTTTTATCTGTAGTGGGTGATGTGGATGCGGTGGAGGTCAAGACCGCAGTGGAAAGGCTGTTCTCTGGGTGGAAAAAAAGGGGTTTTAGAGACATAAAGCTCCCGTTTCCTAAACCTGTCTCAAGTCCTAAGACCACTTCTATATTGAAGGACAAAAAACAGGTGCATATCGCCATCGGTTTTCCTGGTGTAACTCTCTATCATCCCGATCGGGCGGCTCTGGATGTCTTGAATACGGTCCTTTCCGGTCAGGGTGGGCGTCTTTTTACCAAACTTCGGGATAAGGAAAGTCTTGCGTACAGTTTGTCATCCTTTACCTCAGAGGGTGTTGAGACTGGCGCCTTTGGCGTATACATAGCCACGAGCCCCGAGAAGAAAGATGCCGCCATACAGGGTTTGTGGCGGGAGTTAAACGGTGTACGCAACGAGAAGATCGATATGACAGAGCTTGACCGGGCCAAGCGGTACATAATCGGCAGTACGGAGATAGGCTTGCAGACGAACTCGTCTCAGGCTATGGACATGGCCTTAAATGAACGCTATAGCCTGGGATTCGATTTTACGGCGGTTTATCTGGAGAAAATAGAGAAAGTATCTGAGGATGACGTGTTGCGGGTGGCCAGGACGTACATTCAGCCGGAAAGATATACAATGGTAACGGTAGGTCCAAATGGGACGGAACAAAAATATTGACGTAAGGACCGAACCTTGTTATAGATACCTTTTGTTTATTATTCCCCGGTAGCTCAGCAGGTAGAGCGGGTGGCTGTTAACCACTTGGTCGCTGGTTCGAATCCGGCCCGGGGAGCCAAATATAAAAAAGGCCCGATTGCATAGTCGGGCCTTTTTGTTTTCCAAACAAAGGCAGCTCAGCAGGTAGATTTTGCCTCGGCTGTTAGCTTTTCGGGAGAGATTCTCATAAGACTTGGCCCCGCGTCGCTTCAGGGTAACGCTTTTCAACAAGCGCGTTGGAGCCCCATCGGAGGGCGAGCCGGAATGGCAAGCACAGTTGGAGCGATATCTGCTTGAGCACAACGAGATCTCCACTGCAAATGCTGCCCGCGCCTGGGGGCAAGGTAAAATAATGGTGCAATGGGCGGATAAAACGGGCGCGGATGATAAAAGAACCGCAATTACGGGTGGATGATCTCGTTCAGAGCATAGGTGCGCTGGCCGAAAGCGCTCAAAAGCTTGCCCGTAAAGCTGTGCAGCAATATTCGGCTGAAGTCGAGACTATCCTGAAGACGCAATGCCGTGATTCACAGCGTATCGGAAGATGTCTTGACGGCATGCTCGACTTCTGTTTCGACGATGCCATGTTGGTGTTGTACAAAAAGCTATGCCGCTACTACTTTGATATTGACCCAGAGGCGGTGGTCTCATACGTTCACGCTTATCGCGAAATGTGGGATGAACAAGAAGCTGTAAAGCAGAATGATTTGTCCTCAATAACGAGAGGGGTCACAAAGGGGTCATTTCTAAATGACGATGAGGGGTCAATTCTATTTTACGATTTACACTCCAGACGCAAAATCCCTTGACATTACTTCCCCTTATCATAGGATAGACCATTTGCGGCGTGCCGGAGGGGTGGGAGAAGAAAATCGTCGGCGAAGTGTCATCGTTAATTTCGCGTGGTATTACTCCAGAATATGATAACGAGGCCGAAGGGATCGTGATATTGGATATGGTCAAGGAATCTGCCGCGAGTCTTTCTGATCTCCTTCGCAATCCAGCCATACTCAAAAAGATACTGAATCAAGAGCAATTGGGGGCATTTTTCATGTTGGAGGGCAAAATCCATCAAATCTGGGATTCGCTCAAAACTAGTGGGTCGAATTACTATCAATAACGGATGATGATTACCCCGATCGGCTGCGCACCCTACTAGATATCATGGCTGACAGTTGAAAATAAAAACCTGCCTTCCTTGCAAGCGTGGGTTACATTGGCAATTGCAAAAGCAAAAGGCCGATGCAGAGCCATAACCAAGGAGGCAGGTCCATGAGAAATG
>JBFMAZ010000073.1:0-23469 GCA_040755415.1 Thermodesulfobacteriota bacterium
AGGCGCTATAAGGGCCAAAATCCCCCTCAATCCCCCTTTTCCAAAGGGGGAAGTGTTTCTCCTCCCTTTGGAAAAGGGAGGTTGGGAGGGATTTAAGAATACTTTTTCAAACAGCTAAACTGATACCTTAAATTGTCATTCCTGCGAAAGCCGTCCAGGTCCGACCCTGGCGGGCAGGAATGACATTTTTTGTTGCCACATCGATTCGTTTCCACGTTGACCCTAATGGTTCTCTATAAGCCTATTCCAGACGTTTTTTGATAGACGTTTTCAGCTCATCCAGGCTTGAAGACTTGACGATATAATCATCAGACGCCCATGATCCGAGGTCATGTTTATATTCGCTATACGCTGTGCTTAGAATGACGGGCACAGAGGGCCTTTTGGCCTTGAGCTTCCTCAGTACCTCTATGCCATCCATTCCCGGCATGTTTATATCCAGAATCACAAGATCTACAGGGTTGGATTCAAATATCTCGAGGGCATCTTCTCCATTCATCGCTGAAAAAACTTGATAGCCGTCTTCCTCCAGCTCTTCCCGATAGAGCAGATGGATGCTTTCTTCATCATCTACGACCAGAATTTTCTTATTTTCTCCCACGGACAAACCTCCATTATTCGATCTTTTGTTTTTTTACCCTATTTTTTGGTTTAAACACCCTATACCCTCTATGTGCAGAATTCATCGGCAGTTTTACGGAAAATGCCACCCCCCGGCCCGGCTCGTTCTCAACCTCTATTTTGCCGCCATGATGGGAGACTATCCGGTAAGAAATAGCCAGACCCAGTCCAGATCCACCCTTCTTTGTAGTAAAAAAGGGGTTGAATATATTGTGAAGGATGGCCTCCGGGATGCCTCCGCCGGTATCTTTTATGGTGCATGTGACATACCCCCCCGCTTCATCATCTTCCACAGAACTGCTTACCTGGATGGCCCCACCCCCGGGCATCGCCTGACGGGCGTTTAGTAGGATATTAAATAAAGTGTGTTTAATTTGTCGCTGATCGCACCATATAGGTGGGATAGACTCTAGGTCTTTTATTATCGTTATAGACCCTTCTTCAAATTCACGACGCATCAGTTCCAGACATTCCTCGATAATATGGTTTATATCTTTTTTTACATAAGACTCTTCTGGTTCCTGTACATAATCCAGTAACTCATTTAAGGTCTTTTCCAGCCTCCCCACTTCATCTACAATTACCTCGAGGTAGCGCTTTCCACCATTATCTCCGTTTACTACTTTAATCGCCCGCCGTGCCAGACCACCTATGGATACCAGGGGGTTCCTGATCTCGTGTGCCAGGGTAGAGGCCATCTCCCCCATGGCGGCCAATTTTTCCGCCTCGGCCAGAAGTCCCCGGGCCTCCACTAATTCTTTGTTAGTCCTATCAAGAAAGGTGTAGAGCCTGGCATTATCCAGAGCGAGGCCGGTATGATTGGCTAGCATGCTTATGACACAGACATTCTCTCTGGTTATGGCGCGATTATTACAGGAATTATCAACCACTATGACGCCCATAACCTTATCCTTGGCTGTAATGGGGACTAACGCGCAATCAACACACTCCAATCCCCCAAACCATATCTTGCCAAGCACAGGATCTGATTTGGCATTAATAGTTATAGGAGTCTTTTCTTGCACGGCTTGAGCCAGTGCCCCTCCATCCTTGTTTAATGGTATAATGACATCTCGTGCTGACGATTCCTCGCCTTTTTCGCCACGCCATACCCCTTTTAAGACCTGTTCCTGTTCATCCATCAGACAGATTACCGCCCGGTCAAAACCTAGACCCTCATCACCGGTTATAGCCTTGATAACTGTTTTTCCTATTTCATCTACCGAAACAGTGGTCATCAGGTGACCGCTTATCTTATAAAGTGTGGAAAGCTCCCGTACCATGCCTGCGTTTTCGTGGGCCAGCGTCTCTACTATCCTTTCCTTGGAAGACAGAAGCGCATCGGCGCTCCTGAGCGCTCCGGCCACCGCTTGACCGGCGATGTCTAATAAACCCACTTCCTCCTGCGCCCAGGCGCGTGGCCGGTCATGGAGCAGGACAAGTGCGCCATAGGTAACGTTCTCATCGCTAATGGGAATGCCTAAAAAGGAGCGCGGCTTGTAACCGGTAATTTTTTGCCAGTATGTCCTTCGGGGATCGTTCGACCAGTCCGCTATTATCAGAAGTCTTTTTTCCCGGATAGATTGTCGAAGGTTCTCTTCCTCTACGTCCAAACAACAGATATCTGCTTTTCGATGTGAGCAATCACTTGCCGCTTCAAGAATAAAAGAGTCCCCTCTTCTCTGGAGAGAGAAGAAGCCACAAAAAGTCACCTCAAAGGCCCCGGCTATTAGAAGAACTATTTGCTCCAGCCGATCCCTTAAGTCGACAGAGGCATTGTTAATCTTAATCAGCCGGGATAAAACATCTTTTGTTTTTTCAAGTAGGCTGCGCTCGGGGCTCATCTCTTCTTGTTATATTTGGCCTTTTTAAGGGGGCCAATTTCCGTTAGATCGTCAATTCACGCAGGAACTTGGCCGCATCTTCGGGTGGAGTCGGATTTATATAGAAGCCTGTTCCCCATTCAAAACCCGCGATCATGGTTAATTTAGGCATTATCTCAAAGTGCCAATGATAATAATCCAGAGCGCCTTCCCTAAGCGGGGCGGTGTGCAGGACATAGTTGTAAGGAACCTGGGGGATCGCACCGTTAAGGCGCCGAAATGTTTCCGAGAAAATCTGTGCCAGCCGGTAAAACTCTTCCTCGGTCACATCTATATAGGAGGAGCGATGCTTTTTGGGCAGGACCCACATCTCGAATGGTGCGCGGGGAGCAAATGGAGTAATGGTTAAGAAGTCTTCGTTTTCGCATACCAATCTACTCCCCCGGGTTAGCTCCTGACGGATTATATCGCAGAAAACGCAGCGCTCTTTGTATTTGTAATAGACATTTGCCCCCTGCAGCTCTTCACACACCAATTCCGGGACAACCGGAAGGGCAATAAGCTGAGAGTGTGCATGCTCCAAGGATGCGCCCGCTGCACGCCCGTAATTCTTAAATATCATGATATAACGAAAGCGTATGTCCTTTTTTAAATCAACTATCCGGTCACGGTAAGACCGCAGGACTTGTACTAACCTTTCGGGAGGCAGATCTGCCAGGGTTTCACCATGGCTAGGCGTTTCTATTATCACCTCGTGGGCGCCTATCCCGTTCATCTTGTCATAGACACCTTCCCCCTCTTTGTCCAGATCCCCTTCAATCATAAGCGCCGGGTACTTATTGGGAACCACGCGCAGTGTCCAGCCCGGGCTATTTGGCTCGCCATGATTACGCCCATAGGCCAGAACCTCTTTGGGTGTAGTGTTTTCGTGACCGGGGCAGAGTGGACAAAAGCCGCCTTTGGTTATCTCCCTTTCGACAATAAAATCAGAAGGTCTTTTACCCCGTTCTTTAGAAATAATAACCCATCGACCAACAATGGGATCTTTGCGCAATTCAGGCATTACTAGCTCCTCCTAACTCAACCTCGACAGCTTCATCAAAAGTAAAAATTTACCGCCTTGTCTAACCGGTGCCCTTTTGATTTTTGCCAATTAAGGTACTAAATGAAAAGATTATACCTGCCAATGGATCTGCTCAAAATTTTCGTCAGGCACAATAATGGCAAGATAGCCTACCGATGGATACCTTTCCTGCACCAACCCCTTGTCTCTTACCTCCACCACAAGGCGGATCTCATCACCTACGTTGAAACTAAGAGATTTAAAAGACACCGCCAGTTCAATAAATTTATAAATATTAATAGAGTTAAACTCACCAACCAGGGCACGGTTGTCCGGTCTACCCATATATAATCGGTAATAAAAACCCTTTCCTTTAGCTGCCGGCGAGAAAGTAAGGAAGTAAGGGCGGCTGTTCAAAAGATAGAGGTAAATCTCCTGGTCTTGAGACCATCTGGAAAAATCTTCTTCGTCTGCCTCAAACCGAAAATAGAGGCTGTCCACATCAAAACCATAATATATAGTTTTGATCTTTCCCCCTCCCTGATACATGGCCCCGCCTGCTGTCTTAGTTTCAAAATAACCTGCTCCACTCCACTCGTAAAACTGCGTCAGGCGTCCATCGAGGACCGGGTGTATAAATCCCTTTGGCTCTATGGGTGGAACCACCTTCCTGAGCCTCTTTATAGGAGACTTCAAACTTTCGGGTACTTCTTCGCCTAAGAACCTGTATACCTGGGATAGATATTCCCGGAAAAGGCGATCAAATTCAAAAGAATAAGCGCTGGAAAAGTGTTCTCCGTACCACCAAAACCAATCACTGCCTTCTGCGGCATGAATGGCCTCCCAGGCCTTACGAACGGCCTCATCAGACAAGTCCTTTCTCTCCTTGAGACGCCTGGTTAAAAAAGATCTCGTCTGTCCCAGAAGATCCCAGCCCGCATTCTCCTCTGCTCCTCCAATCCAGATGTCAAAATTTTGATTTATCCAGGAGCCGGTATAAAGATTGGCTATAGATTCTGTTGGTGGAAATTCTTTCAGGTAGTCAGAAACAGTGGTGGTTTTAAAATCAGTACTGTTTGAAAGCCTTTCATAAACCTCTGTAAGTAAGGCTTCCCCTCCATCACTGTAATACTCCCAGGGATTTTCTCCATCTAGGATAATGTTTAAAAGGAGGGGTTTTTTGCCGGACTGCCAATTATTTTTTATATTGTGTAGATGGGAGAAAAAATCTTCGGCTGCCTGGTGGGGCTGGTTGCGATAATAGACAAATCCAAAAAGATCCGACAGGCCGTGGTCCCTAAAAACCATATTTACCTTCGCTCCCTCATACTCAACGACGTATGGATAAAAAAGGGCATCCTTGTTATCATAACCAGCCAGGGAATGAAAGAGGATGCCTTCATCTGTCGCTGCCCATTTGATGCCCAGTTCACTTATAATTGGAATGAGTTCCGGGCAAACCGAACCTTCCGAGGGCCATAGTCCTTGGGGTATCTTTCCAAAAATTTCTTTGTGTAGTTCCACGGCTTCTTTAAGATGCCAAAGGGCATCTTCAGGATATTGAAAACGCTGGGGTAGCCTTACCTCGGGAATAGGCCGCTTTGCAAAGTCAGAATCGATTAGAAGCGGTAAGATGGGATGATAAAATGGGCTGGTGGTAATCTCTATCTGTTGTTGTTCGGCCAACTTTGCATACAGAGGAATAACCTCTTTAATTATTTCCTGCTGCTTATCCAAGATTATATATTTATCTGTCTCTTTAAAAAATTGCCCTTTTCTAAACAGTTCATAGATATCTGGCTTTTTTTTTCGGCTGTTATAACCAAACCAGGTAAGATTAAACCATATTTGAAGGTCGAGGAAGTCCTGTGTGTTGAAGCGTACCACGCTTTCTTTAACTCGATATTCATCGATCACCATTCCTCGTTTAAGTAACAGTTGCCAGAACCGTGGGTATGGTTTGATCATTGTCTCCCAGTTACAATTAAAAAAATTACTAAGAATAAATTCCTTATCCTCAATAGTAATATCTTTGGCTGGTTTTGCGCTTATCTCTAAAAAATCATCTTTGGCCTGGCCCAAGGCATAATCTTGTAACTGTACTAAAAGGGATGGAACTAGATTAAAACTCTGTTTTATTGATGAAAAATTATAAAGTAGGGATGGCATATCATAATAAGCCTTTATGCCATGCAAACGAACCCAGGGCATAGAGTACCTGCCCCGGGAGGGATCTTTATAGTTTGGTTGGTGCATGTGCCATAGAAAGGAGATATATAGCGGAGGTTGTTTCATCGCCTATTACGTACCGCGCATCTTTTCTGTGGCTTCTTGTTTCTTTTTGCAATCTAAACATAAGGTAGTGACCGGGCGAGCCTCTAATCTCTTTTCTGAGATATCTTCCCCACAGCTCTCGCAAATACCAAATGTACCTTCATCTATCCGCTCCAATGCACTTCTTATCTTCTGTAAGAGTTTCCTTTCCCGGTCCCGAATGCGTAACTCAAAGTTGCGATCTGATTCAAGTGTAGCGCGATCGGCAGGATCTGGAAAATTATCGCTTAAGTCCGTCATATCAGAAAGGGTTTTTTCGGCTCCACTTAGAATTTCCGCCATTTTTTGCTTTAGTAATCCTCTGAAATATTCTAATCTTTCCTTTTCCATCCCAAATCCTCCGCCACTACTTAAATATTAAATACAGAAACTTACCATTTTTGCTGATAAAGTAAAGTACAATCATACCTCTCTTTATATCCATTCTTCTGAGAGGAAGAGAGGTAACTCGGCTACACAGACCGGTCCTACTCTAGCTCTCCACCCAGTTAATTTTTCAACCTCTTCTTTTAAATGGTAAGCTAATCCAGGAAGTAAGAGTTCTTTTCTACTTACTTTTTCTTCTATACCCGTCTCCTTTAGGGCCTTATATATCCTTTCTGCTGTAAAAGTACTATAAATTACAGACATATCTAATGTATTGCCCTCTGTATTGACAAAAATAACAAAGAAGGGCGACTGTGTCATTCCTAAAACAGTCATAACAACCTGCTCTGTGTATTCATTATTCCCAGAAATAATCACTAATGAATCGGCGTGTGGCATATTCAATTCCACAAGACCGACCGAACTTGGTCTCGGATGGGTTAGAAGGGGTATTTCTGGTAATTCTTTTTCTATTTTTAAGACTACTTCAAAAAGACGAGCCATTTTATGATCTAAAACAGGGCACTCTTTTGGGTTTTTTATCCCTTTTTTCATCATCTCTATAAACATTTTACATGAATCAATCCCACACTGAGTACAATCACTCCTATTGAGATACCTTAAAAAATCGACTTTATCCAAGTACAGGTTTGCTGAAGGCACATTATCCCCTTTTTATCTTTTATAAATTTACTTCCGTATTTTATTCTTTGCTGTTAAAAAATAAAGTAAAAACATAATATTACGCTTTAGATTGAAGTTTTTTTTATTATAAATTATAGTGCATTTGTTGTTATGTTTTCCTGCAGCACCCCTCCTCTCCAGAGGCGCAGCGTAGAAAGCCCGGATCGGGATGCAGCTTTTACCAGGAGCAAGGTATGATAACGTCCTTACAAGGTTAAATTCTATGTTAAAAAATTTTTAACAATTATCTACCAACCCTTACAATTTAAATAAAGAAAGAAAAAAAACATATTGCATATTAATTCTTATTAACAATTAAATAATTAGTTTATATAAGTAGTTAGATTAATTTTAAACTTTTATCAATTAGTATATGTATTAAAAGAATATTATTTACTAATCCATATAATAAGGAAGAATAAAATGGAATTAAAAATTGAAAGAAATGAGTTGCTTGATGGTTTGAATAAAATTCAAACTGTAGTTGAAAAGAAAAGTACCATGCCTATTATATCAAATGTCTTACTTGTTGTGGAGGATGGTCGATTAAATCTTATAGCTACCGATCTTGAAGTGGGAATGAGGACAGAACATAATGCGGAAATTGTAAAAGAAGGAAAAATAACCGTTCCTGCCAGAAAATTATATGAAATGGTTAGAGAAATTCCTGGAACTCATATAGATATAAAGGAAAAGGAATCTGGCAGGGTAAATGTAAGTTCTGGAAAAATTATATATACCTTGGTTGGGTTACCAGCAGACCAATTTCCTTTGGTGTCATTTTATGAGGACGCAAAAACTGTTGAAATACCAGCAAAAACAATAAAGGATTTAATAAATAAAACTATTTTTTCGGTCTCTCTTGATGATACCAGAACGAACCTGGCGGGTATTTTTATAGAGAAAACAGTACAAGAAGATAAAGAGATATTGAGAATGGTATCATCTGATGGACATCGTTTATCACTTATGGAAAAGGATGTAGCCGGAATAGGCATTTTGGAAATGGATTCCGGCGTAATTTTACCAAGGAAAGGTGCTCGGGAAATACTAAAACTGTGTGAAGATACGGAAAAAATTCTATTAGGATTCAAGGAAGATATTTGTGTCATTAAAGGAAATAAGACAAAGATAGTGACACGGCTTATCGATGGAGAGTTTCCGGATTACCGGGCTATTATACCTGTTGCAGGTAAAAAAAAGATATTTATAGAGCGACAGTTTTTTCTAGATGTCCTGCGCAGAACAGCTATATTGTCTACGGATAAATATAAAGCGGTTAGTTTCAATCTTAGTAAAGAGAAAATGGAAGTTTTATCAGTAAATCCAGATATTGGAGATTCCAGAGAGGAACTTGAAATAGAGTACGATGGTGATATATTTAGTATAAATTTCAATATTAATTATTTAATCGAGGCCATAGGGGCTCTGGAGAGCAAAAAAGTATATATAGAATTTGAAAACGAGACCAATCCATGTATTATAAGGGGCGCGGAAGAAGAGGGCTTTTTAGGTATTGTTATGCCCATGCGCGTATAAAAGAGGATTATATAAATGGGTGTTTTTGAAAGTCAGATGGAGCAGTTAGTAGATATTAATTATACGGCCAACGAGATAAAGGTCTTAAGCGGGCTTACAGCGGTCCGAAAAAGACCTGCTATGTATATTGGAAATACCAGTATAGAGGGATTACATCATCTCGTTTACGAAGTGGTGGATAATAGTATTGACGAGGCCCTTGCCGGGTACTGCAACCATATAGAAGTAATTATTTCTAAAAATGGAAGTGTTACAGTAGAAGATAATGGCAGGGGTATACCTGTTGATATTCACCATACAGAGAAAAAACCCGCTGTAGAAGTGGTAATGACCGTACTTCATGCCGGGGGTAAGTTTGATAATAAGACTTATAAAGTATCCGGGGGCCTGCACGGGGTGGGAGTTTCTGTTGTGAATGCCCTCTCCCGATATCTGGAAGTGGATGTCTTTCTAAATGGGAAGATATACAAACAGAGGTATGAGAGGGGAAATCCGGTAACAAAACTGGAAGTTACCGGGGATACAAAGAAAAGAGGAACAAGGATAAGTTTTCTACCAGATTCTGACATCTTTGAGGAAACAGAATTTAATTTTGAAATACTTTCCCAGAGATTAAGGGAACTGGCTTTTTTGAATAAAGATGTAAGGATAGTACTGGAAGATGAAAGAACCGGTAATAAAAAGGATTTTTGCTACAAAGGAGGCATTATATCTTTTGTAGAGTACCTTAACAAAAATAAGACCGTTATTTATGATAAGACTATATACATATATGGAAGGCGTGGCGATATTGATGTAGAGATAGCCCTACAGCATAACGACTCATATGCAGAGAAAATCTTCTCTTTTGCCAACAATATTAATACAAAAGAAGGGGGTACTCACCTTATAGGATTCAGATCCGCGCTGACCAGGACACTAAACCAGTATGCACTCAACGAAAACCTCCCTAAAAATCTAAAAGAAAGAGTGGAAGGTGATGATGTAAGGGAGGGCCTGACGGCCGTAATAAGTGTCAAGATACCTAATCCTCAATTTGAAGGTCAGACTAAGACAAAACTAGGAAATAGCGAGGTTAAGGGATTAGTAGAGTCTCTGGTTAATGAAAAACTCTCTTTATACCTCCAGGAGAATCCATCTATGGCCAAGAAAATACTGGCTAAGGCGATAGATGCTGCCCGGGCCCGGGAGGCTGCCCGGAAAGCTAAAGATCTGGCCAGGAAAAAAGGCAGCTTGTCGGAGATGGTTCTTCCCGGAAAATTAGCGGATTGTCAGGAAAAGGATCCCCGTAGAAGTGAAATCTACATCGTTGAGGGTGATTCAGCCGGGGGATCCGCCAAACAAGGCCGGAACAGGAAGTTTCAGGCTATACTTCCGCTTAAAGGGAAGATACTCAATGTAGAAAAGGCGCGCTTCGATAAGATGCTGGAAAGTCAGGAGATAAGGACCCTTATCGCTGCCCTGGGAACGGGTGTCGGAAAGGCAGACTACAATATTGATAAACTGCGCTACCACAAAGTTATTATTATGACTGACGCAGATGTGGACGGCTCCCATATAAGGACCCTTTTATTGACCTTTTTCTATCGCCAAATGCCGGAGTTGATCGAAAAGGGCTTTCTTTACATAGCCCAGCCGCCGCTGTTTCGAGTGGCAAGGGGTAAGGAAGAAGAATTTTTAAAAGATGAAGTTGTGATGAGCAGTCGCTTTTTAAAAAGGGCCGTACAGGAGAAAAATGTCTCTGTAAAAGGAACAGAAAGGATGTATTCCGGGCAGGATTTAGTAGTCCTTATGGAGGGCCTGGTTCGTTATCAGGCTATTCTTAACGGCCTGGCAAAAAAAGGATATGCGGCGGACGTCATAGAAACTCTGACTCTCAAACAAGGAGATCAAAAATATCTTTCTCAGGGAGTCATAAATACAGAGGTCGTCCGGGAGGTATTAAGCCGGAATGGCTATAAAGACATAATAGTAACCGCCCGGGAGGGAAAGGATGAGATATATTGCCCGTCCAAGACAATAGGGCGTGCTGAAAAGGCTGTTACGCTTGAAATCGTGGCTTCCCCGGAGTTTCAGAGCCTCTACGAACTAGGGAGGAAGGTTTCCCAACTAGGAGATACCCCCTTCATACTGTCCATGGATACCAACGAGCTTGAGATTAAATCCAAGAGTGAGCTTCTGGAAAGGGTAATGGAAGAAGGCAAGAAGGGATTTTTTATCCAGCGTTATAAAGGATTGGGAGAGATGAATCCTAATCAACTTTGGTCCACCACAATGGACCCATCGCGGCGCACACTCCTTCAGGTGCAAATAGAGGACGTCATTACTGCTGATGAGATATTTACGGTTCTTATGGGGGACAAGGTCGAGCCCAGAAGAGAGTTCATACAAACAAACGCCCTCGAAGTCACATTCCTTGACATATAAGACAAAGAAATCAGAAGAGTCTCTTGTAAAAGTCGTCACACCGGTGAACACCGGTGTCTAGGAGTATCTTAATCGGGTCGGAGTCGCTGGATTCCGGCTTTCGCCGGAATGACGACAATCCGATCATAAGAATTTTACAAGAGGCTCCGTAGTAATAGGGGTTATTATGTATTCCATGGAAAGTATTGGCCAGGTCAGCATCGAAAAAGAGATAAAAAAATCATACCTAGATTATGCCATGAGCGTAATCATCGGCCGTGCCTTGCCGGATGTGCGCGACGGGCTTAAGCCGGTGCACAGGCGTATTTTATACGCCATGCACGAGCTGAAAAACGACTGGAATAAACCTTATAAGAAGTCAGCGCGTATAGTTGGTGACGTCATTGGTAAGTACCATCCACATGGAGACGTGGCTGTATATGATACTCTTGTTCGCATGGCACAGGACTTCAATATGAGATACCCCCTGGTCGACGGGCAGGGGAATTTTGGATCAATTGACGGGGACTCTCCCGCAGCTATGCGATATACAGAAGTTCGTATGGCCAGGATCACCCAGGAACTTCTTGTTGACATTGAAAAAGACACCGTTAATTTTTTCCCAAATTACGATGACTCTCTGGTGGAACCAGAGGTCCTTCCCTCCCGGTTGCCAAACCTGCTCCTCAACGGTTCCGCCGGGATAGCCGTGGGTATGGCTACGAATATACCGCCTCATAACCTATCAGAGGTCGTGGATGGCCTCCTTCTTTACATAGATAAATCTGATATTACTATAGATGAACTTCTGTCCTGTATCCAAGGCCCGGATTTTCCAACCGGCGGCTTCATCTGTGGCCGGGCCACCATAAGAGAGGCTTACCGGACCGGGCGGGCCAGCATCAAGATGCGTGCCCGGGCCTCTATTGAGAAGGCCAGAAGCTCCGGGCGGGTGAGTATCGTAATAAGCGAGCTTCCTTTTCAGGTAAACAAGGCCCGATTAATCGAGCGGATTGCGGAGCTGGTTAGAGACAAAAAAATCGAAGGTATTCAGGCGGTAAGGGATGAATCAGACCGGGAAGGCATGAGGATTGTTGTCGAACTAAAGAAGGATGAGGTGGCGGATGTCGTTTTGAATCATCTCTATGCGCAGACCCCCATGGAATCCTCCTTTGGGATCAATATGCTGGCTATCGTAAATAACAGGCCGGAGGTTTTGACCTTAAAGGATCTGCTGGGCCATTTTCTGGAGCACCGGCAAGAAGTTGTTATCAGGAGAACGCGGTTTGACCTGAAAAAGGCGGAGGAAAAGGCGCACCTCCTCGAGGGATTGAAGATCGCCCTCGATAATCTGGACCTAGTCGTCAATTTAATCAAGACTTCGGCCACGCCCAAAGAGGCCAAAGCGAGACTGGTTTCCTCTCTCCATCTGTCTGAATTACAGGCCCAGGCCATCCTGGATATGCGCCTGCAAAGGCTGACCGGCCTGGAAAGAGAGAAGATATTAGAGGATTATAGAGCCACCTTGGCGGATATAGGGCGTTACAAGGCGATACTGGCGAGCAATGAGCTTGTTCGTAAGATTATAAAAGAGGAGTTGCAGGCCATAAAGGCTGCTTATGGTGATGAGCGCCGCACCGAGATTGTAGAGGACTCGGGAGAGATTAATGTAGAAGATCTTATCGCGGAAGAGGATATGGTAGTTACGGTCTCGCATCGCGGCTATATTAAGCGGAATCCGGTCAGCCTCTACCGGAGCCAGCGCCGTGGGGGTAAGGGTATAACCGGAGCTGAAACCAGGGAAGAGGATTTTGTGGAGAATCTTTATACCGCTTCCACCCACGATTATTTTCTCTTTTTCACAAACTTGGGCCGGCTCCACTGGCTTAAGGTATATCAGATTCCTCAAGCGGGGCGGTTGGCCAGAGGGAAGGCCATAGTGAACCTGCTGAATTTGCAGGCAGAAGAGAAGATAAAGACCATATTACCCGTGCGCACTTTTGACCCAGACTGGTATCTGGTTATGTCCACGAAGAAAGGACTGGTGAAAAAGACGGACTTGATGGCCTATTCCCATCCCCGTGCCGGGGGTATTAATGCGGTAAATATACGCGAGGGAGATGAACTGGTAGGTGTCGCACTTACAGATGGAAAGAAGGACATCTTTTTGGTAACCCGGCATGGCCTGTCCATCCGCTTTAACGAGGAGGAAATTAGGGAGGTGGGCCGGGTGGCCATGGGTGTTAAGGGCATCTCATTAGGAGAAGATGATGAGGTTGTCGGCATGGAGGTCGTGGGGGAGGACGCCACCGTTCTTACTGTTACGGAAAACGGGTATGGAAAGAGGACCTGCCTGGATGATTACCGCCCACAAGGCCGCGGAGGAAAGGGCGTTATTACGATCAAGACAAGCGAGCGGAATGGGCAGGTAGCAGGGGCGTTGCAGGTCACTAAAGACGAGGAAGTGCTGCTTCTGGCCAGCAGCGGGAAGATCATTCGGATTAAAGCGATCGGGGTACCGACGCAGGGGCGTAATACACAGGGGGTTAAACTGTTCCAGGTGGATCCGGGTGAGAAGGTTGTGAGCATCGCTCGACTGGCGGAGAGGGAAGAAGAGACCGGTGTCCAGGCGTAGTCCTATAGGTGTTATAGGAGGGGGGAGCTGGGGTACCACCCTGGCCAACCTTCTTGGTGAAAAAGAGAGCAATGAGGTCACCTTGTGGGTCCGTAGAGAAGCTCTGGCCAGAGATATGGCGGAGACTAAGGAAAATAAGACTTATCTGCCAGGCATAAAGCTGGCCGCCAGGCTTGGAATTACATCTTCCCTGAAAGAGGCCGTCGAGTCCAAAGAGTTTATAGTGATGGCGGTTCCATCGCACGTCTTACGCTCCGTAGTGAGCAAGCTAATTCCGTTTGTTTCTCCTGCCAGTATCGTGGTTACGGTTAGCAAAGGCATAGAAAATGGAAGTCTTCTTACCATGACAGAGGTATTGGAAGAATTATTGCCTGGTGAACAGCACGATAAACTAGCCGTCCTTTCTGGTCCCAGTTTTGCCCGCGAGGTAAGCCAAAAGGTTCCTACGGCAGTGACCGTTGCCGCGGCAAGCGAAGACGTAGCTAAGCAGGTGCAGGAACTTTTTGCTACTCCATATTTTCGTGTCTATCGTTCTTCGGATGTCAAGGGCGTAGAATTAGGGGGCGCCCTTAAGAATGTTATTGCTATTGCGGCCGGTATTTGCGACGGGCTGGGCTTTGGGACAAATACCCGGGCGGCCCTTATAACGCGCGGGTTGGCCGAGATAAGCCGCTTAGGGCTGAAACTCGGGGCAAAGCCCCTTACCTTTGCCGGCCTGGCTGGCATGGGTGATCTGGTCCTCACCTGTACAGGCGATCTGAGCCGAAATCGGATGGTGGGTCTCAAGCTTGGGCAGGGAATGAAACTGAAAGAAATCCTGGACGGGATGAAGATGGTGGCCGAAGGGGTAAAGACCACCCGATCAGCCTATTTTCTGGCCCAAAAATGCCGGGTGGAAATGCCCATAACTGAGCAGGTGTATAAAGTACTCTATGAGGATAAAGACCCGCTTGGGGCCGTTAAGGAATTAATGTCCAGGGACTTGAAAGAGGAGTGGGAGGTATCCTTTTTCCAATAGGATGGGTGTAGAAATGGCGGAGAGAGAGGGATTCGAACCCTCGGTAGAGGTTTCCCCCTACACTCGCTTAGCAGGCGAGCACCTTCGGCCTACTCGGTCATCTCTCCGCAGCAAAGGCCAATTTTATAGGCCACAGATTTTCGCAGATATACACAGAAAAATCTTTAAAAATACTTTTCCGGGTCTAAAATTATTCCAATACGCCAAAAGATAGGGACAAAGTTTGCTGTAACTTAGTCTTTAAATCCAGTTAATCTGCGTGCATCTGCGGCCCAATGTCTTTTGGCGGAGGGAGTAGGATTCGAACCCACGTTCGCGTAAGCGAAAGCGGTTTTCAAGACCGCCGCCTTAAGCCACTCGGCCATCCCTCCAACGGACAACATTTTTAACATCTGTTACCGTTTGTGTCAATGATTCGTTACAGTGTTGACAAAGCAGGAGGTTTGCGGTATAAAAATTTCTGAGTGAGCGGGAATAACTCAGTGGTAGAGTGCAACCTTGCCAAGGTTGAAGTCGCGGGTTCAAATCCCGTTTCCCGCTCCATTTAATTTTTGCCGCTTGATTTCCACTGAGCCATTCATTACAACATCAGATATTTCTGCCCCATCCACTAACCTAGCTCACATCCCATTATAATAAACGGAGGCCGGGGTGTATTATACCGCATTAAGACCATATACCTTGAAGAGACTGGAGGAGATCGGCCGGGCCGATATCCTGGTGGGTATTCCCGCCTACAACAATGAACGGACTATAGCCCATGTGATCCAGATGGTTTCTCACGGCCTGGACAAGTATTACAAGGAACACAAGAATGTAATTATGATAGCCGACGGGGGCTCTACCGATGACACCCGGGAGATGGTCAAAGAATTTCAGCTCAAGCCCTGGCAGGAAAAACTCCTTTCCATCTACCGGGGACCGGGGGGGAAGGGCACGGCCTTTCGTTCCATATTTGAAGCGGCGGTAAGGCTGGACGTCAAGGCCTGTATCGTGGTGGACTCAGATATCAGGAGCATTACCTCGGACTGGGTGCAGCACCTGCTTTTTCCTGTTTTGGAGAAAGGTTATCAATATGTTACACCGGTTTATTGTCGTCATAAGTACGACGGCACTATAACCAACAATATAGTCTATAATCTGACCCGGGCCCTTTATGGAAGGCGCATACGCCAGCCCATAGGTGGTGATTTTGCCTTTTCCCGGGAAGTAGCCGCTTACTATATTGATCAACCGGTGTGGGATACGGAGATTGCCCGTTTTGGTATAGATATCTGGATGACTACCCAAGCCGTTGTACAGGGCTTTAAGATTTGTCAGGCCAACCTGGGGGTCAAGGTGCACGATGCCAAGGACCCGGCCGCACACCTGGGGCCAATGTTCCGCCAGGTGGTGTGGACTATATTTTATCTCATGGAACAGAATGAATCTTATTGGAAAAAGACAAAAAAAAGTACGCCGGTGGAGACCTTCGGCGCTGAGAAATGTTCGGAACCGGAGCCTATTAAGGTCGATCTAGATGGACTCATTTATAATTTTCAGGTTGGTTTTAGACAGTTCGGGTCGTTTTGGAAGGACATATTAGATTCTGCTAGTTACGGTGATCTCAAAAAGGCCTCCAGGATGGGTGCAAAAGATTTCTTTTTACCGGTAGAGACCTGGGTGCGGATTCTCTACGAATTAGCGGCCACCTTCCACTATTGGCCGATGAACCGAAACAAACTGGTAGATCTCATGACTCCCCTCTATTATGCACGAGTCGCCTCCTTTGTCCGCGAAACGTGGGATATGGATTCTTCCAGGGCCGAAGAGATTGTAGAGAAAAATGCCGAGGCCTTCGAACAACAGAAGGGCTATCTGCTTAAGATGTGGGATAAGAAAAGAAAGGTATATGAAAAACTGAGTGAAAGGGTTTAGCTATCTTATCAACATAATATGGATGTCCATAACATTGGTTCTTGTGGGGCCGGTTATAAGTAGCTCCCCAGTCTCTTTTAAAAAAGTATAGGAATCGTTGTTTGTAAGATAATGTTCGGGCCTCAAGGCCTTTTTAAGGGCCTTTTTATAGGTACTGCCGCTTACTATGGCCCCGGCGGCGTCTGTGGAGCCATCTGTCCCGTCTGTCCCGCCACTTAGAAACGTTATACCGTTTAAATTTTGTATTTCAATAGCAAAAGACAGGGCCAGCTCGGTATTCCTCCCCCCCAGCCCCTTGCCTTTGACCGTAACGGTGGGTTCGCCTCCGGCGAGAATGCAGAGCGGGGGCGATGAGGGATGTCCCGACCGGAGAATCTCTTTCGCGATGGCCGCATAAAATTTGGCCAGTTCTCTGGCCTCGCCCTGGATTTGTGACGAGAGGATCAGGATTTTAAAGCCTAAGGATTTGGCTTTGATATCCGCAGCCTTCAGGGCGGTCAGATTGCTTCCGATTATGCGGCTGTAAGCCCTGCGAAAGCAGGGTTGACCGGGTTTTGGCGTCTCTTGTACCTTCCCTTCCAGCCCAGCCCGGAGATGTTTGATAATACTTTCAGGCAACTTGGACTTAAAGTTATATTTTTCCAGTACATCCCAGGCCTCCTGGAAGGTGGAAGAGTCAGGGACAAAAGGTCCTGAGCCTATAACATCCAGATCGTCTCCGACCACATCGGAGAGGATGAGGTTGATAACAGTGGAGGGGTAAGCCAACCGGGCCAGGTTTCCTCCCTTGGTCATGGAGATATGCTTGCGCACGGCGTTTGTCTCGTGAATAGTGGCCCCCGATTTGAGGAGGAGATTTGTTAGTTTCTTTTTCTCAGATAAGGCGATGGGAGGTACGGGCAAGGGCAACAGGGCGGAACACCCACCGGAGGTAAGAAATATTATAAGGTCATCTGCCCGAGATCCTTTAAGCAGGGTTACGATTTTTCGGGCTCCACAGAGTCCGGCCGTATCCGGCAGGGGATGACCGGCTTCTATAACCGTTATATATCGAAGAGGCCCCGAGTGACCATATTTGGTAATGACCAGACCTTTGTCTATCCTCTTTTTTAAGATTTGTTCGCAGGCGGTGGCCATGGATACCGCTGCTTTCCCGGCCCCAAGGACAAGAATTCTTTTATATCCTGTCAGATCATACAGGCGTTTTTCCCGTCTCTTACCGTCCAGGGAGAGCACGGTACCCTTGACGGCAAGGGAGTCATATACGGCCTTATACGGGTCAACGGCCTTAAGGGCGGCCCGGAAGATCTTCCGGGCGGCGGAGCAAAAGTTATCCATAAAATTGCCTATCTTAGCAAGATGTGATAGTTTATAGTTATAGTTAACAGGATGTTGCCGATAAATCAATCAGATAAACGAAATGCACCCGGAAACGGACATTGGCGGTAGAGATGGAAAAATCCATACCACCTTTTGAGTTCAGACAGTGTGCGAGCATACTAAAATCCACGGGTGAAAAGGCAAGAAACCTCCGTGAACTCAATGAGATAATTGCTCGTGTCAGTGACGAAGCCATATTTCATCACACCTACCAGTATTTCCTGAAGGGTCATATCTATCAATATACCAACGATTTTGCCCAATGGGCCGGCGAAAGCCTGGAAGAAGAGGCGCTTGCCGAGCATCTATCCGTTCTAGACCCATACGAATTTAAGACTATAGAGGATTTGCGCAGCGCGCTGGTGGCGGCAATCGACCATTATTTAAGAGATTTTCCTGAGCCAAGGGAGGCTATGCCCGGAGATGAATTCCATTTTAATGAGACCATAACCCTCATATTTCCGGTCGGGATAAGGGCAAAGAACCTTGCCGAATTCTTAACGGCTATAAAGTATGTGGATGCCGGTTCCATATATTATCATTTCTATGAGGCAAGGATGCGTCTGGGCGGCGGCATAGATGATTTTTCTGCGTGGATAGAGACCTCTCTGGAAAAGAAAGATCTGGCCGAAAAGATAAGGGCCATAGACCCTTTTATGCATAGCATAGAGGAGATCAGGAAACATATAACCGACGTGGTTGAGAAAGAGGCCAGGCGCGACATGGAGGTTATGTAGGCGATGATCTCAGATTACGTAGGCATTGCCCCCAAAGGAGACTTGCAACTACTACAGAAGCTCGGCGAAAAATTAAGGAACAGGTCTTTTCTCCACATAAACTCTACCCGGGCCGGTGGCGGAGTGGCTGAGATACTCCAGAGAATGATACCCCTGCTTCGGGAACTGGACATAAAGGCAAGGTGGGAAGTCATAGAGGGAGATGACAGGTTTTTTGATATAACCAAAAAAATCCACAACACGCTTCAAGGGAATTTAGACCATATCAGCAAGGAAATGTGGGGATATCACTATGAGGTAAACAAAAGAAATGCAGAGAAGATCAACCTTGAGGCCGACGCGATATTAATTCACGATCCCCAGCCGGCCCCTCTCATCGAGTTCAGGAAAACCGGGAAATGGATATGGAGATGTCACATCGATGCCGCGAACCCTTTGAAAAAAGTGAGCGATTATCTGAGGCGTTATTGGGAGAAATATGATGCCGCGATCTTTTCTGTGGCCAGATTTGCACGGGCCATGCCCATAGACGAATTTATCATCGCCCCATCTATCGACCCCCTGAGTGAAAAGAACCGGGAGCTTACCGAACAGGAAATAGACGAGGTTTCGGAAAGACTTCAGATACCAAGAGACAGGCCGATAATCTTACAGGTCTCACGCTTTGACCGTTTTAAGGATCCGACAGGGGTAATAAAGGCTTATAAGGTCGTCAAGAAATATAATGACTGTATTCTTGTTCTGGCCGGGAGCCCGGCGACTGATGATCCGGAAGGGGAGGAGGTTTTAAAAGAGGTAAGGGAATATGCGGCCGATGATCCTGACATATTTATTCTCTTGTTACCGGCCTTCAGCGACAGGGACATAAATGCCCTGCAGAGGATGGCGGATGTTATTCTGCAAAAGTCCACGCGGGAAGGTTTTGGCCTTACTGTTTCCGAGGCCATGTGGAAAGGAAAGCCGGTCATAGGAGGGGCCGTAGGCGGTATCCCCCTGCAAATAGTCCACGGCGTCACCGGCTTTCTTGTACATTCTGTGGAAGGCGCTGCCTTCAGGATAAGGCAGTTTTTGAATAATCCGGAAATGGCGGCGCGTATGGGTGAAAAAAGTAGGGAATATGTGCGGATTAATTTCCTTATAACCAGGCAGATAAGAGACTATCTTTCGGTCTGGTATGCGTTAGAGAACAAGGGAAAGAACGTCTTGGAGCTGTGAGCTAAGACAGTCTTTTGAAGCTCCCCGCAGTCCGCCGCGGCGGACGGGGAATCTCCGTATGCAAGGTAAAATGCATCGTATTTGCTCGCTATGCATGTTCAAGACCCCTTCAGGCCTTTCAGGTCAGAGACCTTTTGATTATAGAGTTCGATCACGTCCCTTCGGCTTAACATGCCGATCAGTTCCCCGGGGTTGTCTTCTCTCACCACGGGGAGCATGTCAATATTTTTGGCCGTGAATTTTTTCAGGACCGTATGCAGATCTTCGGCGAGATGCGTGGTTATGACTTCTGACCAGGCGATGTCTTTCATGATGACCAGGTCATCGAGGTCATGCTCGAAGAGATGGTGCCTGATATCATTAATGGAGAAGATGCCGGTCAACTGATTCCGACTGTTTATTACCGGAAAGTAGTGTTGCTCCGCATGAGAGAAGGTATATAAGAAGTCTTTGAACTTAACATTTTCTTGTACGGTAACGATTTTTCGTATCTTGTTTTCTAGGCTGCGGACGGTTAGTCCCTCCAAAAGATCTGTTAGGAAGTCTCCGGCATGGGCGGGCGAATCAATGCGTGAGGGAACCTGCTTATGATAAATAGTCCATTTCCGCGAAAAGATAAACGCCAGGGTACAGACCAAGAGGGCTGGAAGAAGGAGATGATAGGAACCGGTCATTTCACTTACCATGATGATAGTAGAAAACGGGGCCTTGGAGGCCGCGGAGAAGAAACCGGCCATACCCACAATGGCAAATGCCGCCGGTTGCTGCACTATATCGGGCATCAAGTAATGAAAGGCTTGCCCCACGGCTGCACCTAGAGAAGCCCCTATGACCATGGCCGGACCAAATACCCCTCCACTGCCACCGGAACCTATAGAGAGAGAAGTGGTCAATATCTTGCCCAGTCCTACCGCAACTAAAACGGGGATGGCCACCAGATTGTTCAGGGTCATCTGTATAAAGCCATACCCGAAGGCCAGTGTCTGGGGCAAAAAGAATCCGATGCACCCGGTAAGAAATCCGCCGGCTGCCGGTTTGAGGTAATTGGGCAGATTTATTCTTTTGAAAATATCATGGACGCCGTAGAAAATTTTGACATAAAGAAAGGCGGCACCGGCCAGTATTAGGGCAAGAACCGAATATGGAAAGAGCTGTCGTGGATCATTAAAGACAAAATCGTGGGTGCTGAAAAGAGACCCCCAGCCAAAAACCAGGCAAAAGATGCAATAGGCCACCACGGAAGAAATGCCGGCCGGGATAAGGACTTCAGATTCAAACTCGGCTTCCTTGTATAAAACCTCAGCCGCAAACAAGGCACCAGCCAGCGGCGCCCGGAATATGCTTCCTACGCCGGCGGCCATACCTGCGGCCAGCATGATCCGGCGTTCCCGGTCCGATAGCTTCAAACGAGTAGCTAAAAATGAGCCAAAACCGGCCCCAATCTGGGCAATGGGGCCCTCCCGGCCTCCTGAGCCTCCCGTACCTAAAGTCAAAAAAGAGGCCAAGGTCTTAATAATAGGGACCCTGGCCCTTATGAACCCTCCCTTTTTGTGATACGCCTCAATGGCGGCGTCGGTGCCGTGGCCTTCTGCCTCCGGGGCAAAAGTATAAACCAGCCAGCCGCTGACAAGCCCGCCTAAGGCCGGCACCAGCAACAGCGCCCACCGCCGGAAAGGAGTTGAGAATTCCTTGAATAAAGGGGCTTCACCAGCAGGATGGGGCGGGCGGTAACCAGCCAGGAAATCCAGAAAATAATGTAGCCCCACCTGGCATAAGAAATAAAATATGATAGCACCGCAACCGGCGATAACACCGATCAGGACATAATTTAGAAACCATTTGCCCAGGGCAAGGAATTGCGCTTTGTCGATTTTCAAGTTTAGCCTTTTCACTGCTGAGCACGCAGAGTCCGCAGGGAGAAGCTCGCATATTTCAAATCACACTCTGTTTATAAAAATCCAGGCTGCAAATGTCAATAGCTGATGGTCTCGTAAAGAGTCTCCTAGACTCCCTCTCCCTCGACGGGAGAGGGTTGGGGTGAGGGTGCAGGGGAGGGGAAAGGCTACTTTTTATGGGACCATCATAGTTAGTGTCCATCCGAAAATCCCCCCTGTATCCCCCTTTTCCAAAGGGGGATTTCAATATTTTCCCCCCTTTAGCAAAAGGGGGGGGTGGGGGGATTTGGCAGTTTCCGGATGGACACTAGTTACAGCATAAAAGGGAATAGTTTGAGGCAGGCGGCTCAAAAGAATTTATCGTGTAGAGAAGGACAGTACAAAATAGTAGCCGGGTAAGACTTGTATCTTTGGCCATTCCTGTGCTACGTTATAACCGGGGCAACTAAGACGTCATTTTAAGATACTAAAATTTCCGTTTCACTTTAGTCTCTTGAAAATGCCGCAAAACCTAGGACCAAATCCCCCCTTGCCCTCCTTTCCGAAAGGGGGGGAATACGTTTCCCCCCTTTGAAAAAGGGGGATTAAGGGGGATTTTGAGGTGCTGTTTTCTGGACGACAAGCTCTTTTCAAATAGCCAAGGTGTTACGATTTTTGTAAAAATTGTGTCCCGGAGGTGCGAAATTGGCAATTAAAGGCATGACCATTCCGATCTTAGTAAGCCTTTTTTCTGTAACCGTTCTATTTTTTGTAAGGAGCATGGCCTTTAGAATTCTTCACAGTTGGGCGGAAAGGAGTCATACAAAACTCGATGACCTTATAATACACTCTCTCCGGACCCCGTCCGTTTACTGGTGCATTGCCATCGGACTATACCTTGGTCTTGGCATATCCGAACTCCCGGCCAAATACGTGTCTTATATAAGCAAGGCCATTCACGTCATTTTAATCCTCTCGGCCACCGTAGCCGCGGCTAACCTGGCCGGCGAGGCGTTTAGAAATTATATTGAGAAGTCGGCTATTCCCATACCCACCACCGGTCTTGTTCATGGCATCTTAAGGGGCGCTATTTTAATCGTAGGTTTTCTGATAATACTTACCACCCTCGGCGTTTCCATAGCGCCTCTTCTCACCGCCTTCGGTGTAGGCGGCCTTGCCGTGGCCCTGGCCCTGCAGGATACCCTCTCCAACCTCTTTGCCGGCATCCATATACTCCTGGAGAAATCCATAAGGATCGGAGATTTTGTAAGGCTGGAGAATGGTCAGGAGGGCTATGTCGAGGATATTACCTGGAGGACAACCCGGATAAGGATGTTGCCTAACAACATGGTGGTAATTCCAAATAGCAAACTGTCCCAGAGCATAGTGACCAACTATTACCTGCCGGAGAAAAGGATGTCTTTGCTGATCCCGGTCTCCGTAAGTTATAGTTCCGATCCCGAAAAGGTGGAAGGCGTCCTTGTCGAAGAGGCAAAAAAGGCTGTCGGCGAGATACCCGGCCTGCTGGCCGACCCGGAGCCTTTTGTCAGATTCATCCCCGGCTTTGGGGACAGCTCCCTCGATTTTACCCTGGTATGTCAGGTGCAAGAGTTTGTTGACCAGTATCTCGCCCAGCACGAGCTAAGGAAGAGGATATTCAAGCGGTTTAAAGAAGAAGGGATCGAGATTCCGTTCCCGCACCGGACGGTTTATCTAAAGGAAGAGAAGGGCTAGTGTAGTACGCTATAAATAGCGCAACATATGTTCCGGTATTCCGGTAACAAAAACCGTCATTCCTGCGAAAGCAGGAATCCAGAAAGACAAAAAGACTAGATTCCGGGTCAGGCCCGGAATGGC
>JBFMAZ010000074.1:0-21356 GCA_040755415.1 Thermodesulfobacteriota bacterium
TCCTTACCTGTTGATCAGTTACCATATCAGCCATCCTTTCTTTAAAGATGGCGGACAGTTTACAATTCCCTTCAGTTCCGGGAATTATAATTGTCGTCAGGCGGGAGTTTTAATTGTCGCACATCACCCTCCTCTTTGTTTGTCATTTCCTATTACAGAAGACTATAAATAATGGAACCATGTAGCCCAAGTCTTAAGAAGCCTGCCCACATTTTTGCGGAATAAAGCCTTTCCCCGTTGATATCTGAACAATTGAAACTTTGAGACCGGCTATGATATCAAGGATATCCAGGGCTGCGCAGTTTCTGATGTCGATGTTCCGCAGGGGCTTCAGATAAGACGTGAGCACGAAGTGATAGCTATATCAAGGGAAAAATGAATAATCATTCATAATTCGAAATGGCACCGCTATTCAGTAAATAATTTTAGTATCGTCATAAGTCATCCGATGGATACCGGAACGCTTTTTTATTGACTGATTCCTTAGTTTTTGTGACAATCTATTACTACGGCAATTAAATATATAAACTTGCCAAATCCCCCCATCCCCCCTTTTCCAAGGGGGGGTGAGGGGGGGATTTAAGTCTTTAGTTGCCGGAGTAATAATAGCCGATTATAAGACGATAAGCCCTGGGAAGCTTAACATGGAGGCGAAAAATGCAAAAGAAGATAAGTCTTGGAGTGGCATTGTTTTTAGTAATTTTTACAATGGCCTTCCTGGGTGAAGCCCTTGCTCAACTGCCTATATTTGAAAAAGGATTTCCTAAGAGGCCAGAGGCAAGATACACCCCCGGGGAGATTATAGTAAAGTTCAAACCAGGGGTAAGCGACAACGTGATAAGGGCCTTGAATCAAAGGCAGGGATGTTCAGTCCTGTCTAAGAGTCGATTCGCAGGCTTTAAAAGGCTCCGGATACCCAAGGGAAGAACAGTAGAAGAGATGGTCGAAATTTACGGCAAGGACCCAAATGTCGAGTATGCCGAGCCAAACTACACGGCTCATGCACTCCTTATCCCGAATGATCCGCTTTACTCCTATCAGTGGCATATGGATAACAATGTTTATGGTGGCATTAATATGCAGTCTGCCTGGGATCTTCAGACCGGGATCCCCGGCGTGGTAGTGGCTGTCATAGACACCGGGGTGGCTTTCGAAGATTATATAGAGGCTGTTCCCATTGGCAGGAGTGGCAGATACCGGTATGTAACCTATGCCCGAGCGCCGGATCTTGCTGCCACTAACTTTGTACCTGGTTATGACTTTGTAAATAATGATACCCATCCAAATGATGACGAAGGTCACGGCACCCATGTTGCCGGTACCATTGCCCAGAGCACAAATAATGGCCTTGGAGTAGCCGGAGTAGCCTTTAATTGTTCTATTATGCCCGTGAAAGTACTGGACGCCAGCGGCTCCGGTACCTACGCAGCCATTGCCGACGGCATTTATTTCGCTGCTAATAACGGGGCACATGTAATCAATATGAGCCTGGGTGGGAGCTCACCTTCGATCACTTTAGAAAACGCTTTAGCCCATGCCTATGGCAGGGGTGTTACTATTGTGTGTGCTGCCGGTAATGAGGGACCAGGCGGGACTCCGAGCTACCCTGCGGCTTACGATGGCTATTGCATTGCCGTTGGCGCTACTAGATACGATGAAAACGTAAGTTATTACTCCACTACGGGTAGTTATGTGGATCTAGCCGCTCCAGGTGGTGATCTAACAGTGGACCAGAATGGAGATGGTTATGGCGACGGGGTTCTCCAGGAGACCCACGATGGCACCAATTACACGAACTTTGGTTACTGGTTCTATCAAGGCACTTCCATGGCTACTCCCCACGTCGCTGGGGTGGCAGCCTTACTAATTGCCAACGGTACCACGGGTCCCGGTAATGTAAGAGAGGCCCTGGAGTCGACAGCCGAGGACCACGGCGCGGCCGGCTGGGACGAGGCGTATGGATGGGGAATAGTAGATGCCTGCGCTGCATTAAGCTATATGTCACGGCCAGTCCATGACGTAGCCGTTTCAGATATCGAGGCTCCCGCCTGGGGTATTAAAGGTGATTCAATCGATGTTACTGTCACTGTGGTAAACCCAGGTAATTTCGACGAGACATTTACCGTTACGTTAACCGATACCACGGATGTCACTACCATAAGTTCAACATCCGTGACCTTGGCGGCCGGGCAATCGACGTCTCTTTCCTTTACGTGGCATACCACCACATCTACGCTGGGGGATCACATCTTAAAGGCAGAGGCGAGTACAGTAGCCGAAGAGACAAATACGGATAATAATACTGCTACCACTACCGTTATCATCAGAGAGCCAAGCCATGATGTAGCTATTACGGCTATCGACGCGCCCCTGGAGGCCGTGAACGGGGATAGTGCGGTGATCGACGTTACTGTGGAGAATCAAGGTACCTATGCCGGAATTACTACCGTGACCTTAACAGATACGACCGCTGGTGTGCAAATAGGCTCTCAGGCAGTGCCCCTTGCGGCCGGGACATCCACCGCCGTATCTTTTAACTGGGATACCGCAGGCTCAACTATCGGTGATCACATCCTGGAGGCAACGGCAAGCATTGTACCCAGTGAAATAGATACGGGGGATAACTCTATGAGCGTTACGGTGCGCATCGTTCAACCGGCTAACATGCATGTGGCCAGTATTGATATGAGACTGAAAATAGCAGGCATAAATACCAGCGCCCTGGCCACCGTTACCATCGTCGATGCCGGTAAGCAGCCGGTAGAAGGAGCCACAGTATACGGCTCCTGGAGCGGTGCAACTTCGGATGCTGATTCGGCGATAACGGGTGTGAATGGACAGATAACCGTGGAATCCAACAGGGTAAAGCGTGCCTCCAGCGGGACAACCTTTACTTTCACGGTAGATAACGTGGTCAAAGACGGATGGACATATAATTCAGGAGCAAACGTTGAAACAAGCGATTCGATTAGGGTCCCGTAACTTAATGCAATTCGGCTCAGCTTAAAGGATAAGGCCCCCGGTCTCTATTGAGGCACGGGGGCTTTTTTCGATTTTATAGAGGAGCAGATGACTTTTAGATGTGGTCAATACTACTTGTGATGATAGTTGCTGTCATATCAATTGGACAGGGATGTTTTGTCCTATCAGGGTCAACGGAGAAAACGGGAGAACTTAAGATAAAAAAAGACTGGAAGGGCTATCAGAGTGGCCATACTAAGCCGGCAAAGTTGGTAATACGGACTGAGGATGAATGGGAAAGGGTCTGGGCGCAGGTAGGCGGCCCTCAGATTCCAAAACCGGAATTACCCGAAGTAAATTTTGAGACAGAGATAGTTATAGCCGTATTTATGGGAGAAAGGCAGACCGGCGGCTACGGAATAGAGATAAGACGAGTGGTGAGACGCCAAGAGGAGATTATTGTGCACGTAGAAGAGCGACATCCCCGGCCCGATTCACTTGTCACTATGGCTCTGACGCAGCCCTACCATATAGCAGTCATCCCAAATTTCCACCTTCCGGTGCGGTTCATAACCAAAAATGATGAATCCGTAAAAAGTAAAATTTACCGCAGAGGCCGCGGAGAACGTCGAGATAACATATTGAATAGTGTACAGTTTTCTCTGCGGACTCTGCGTGCTCTGCGGTGGAAATGGCCTTTTCTGACTTTTTACGAATTTATCAATATTAACGGGAAGCAACTTTCTATCGCCCCATGTGCTTGCCGTAAGTACATTTGACCTTTCCAGGCCCGTGGCATAGCAGACAGTCCATCTCTCCCTTCACATTATCCATAGCATCTGGACCGTGACAGCTAAGGCATCTATCGACTACAGCCGGTCGCTCGTAGCCTGTAATTACTCCATTTAACAACTCCACTGTTTGTGCTGCCACCTCTCCGGCAAGCCTGGCACAGCATTCGCCTCGCTGAGGATCATTTGTTTTGTAGCCGTATTCATGACACCATTTAGTCACGAAAACATGGCAAAGAGAGGAACGGGGCACTATTGTTGGAGGGATATATACCGTCCCGTCTATTAATTTTGGGTCTTTCGGGTCATAGTTCGGGTGCTCTTCCTGTTCGTACCACCAAATTAGCTGCTTTATGAGGCTATCCATAGGTTTTAGGTTCTCTTTTATCTTTGTCTTGCCTTTTATTAAATTTATCACCGCAGATGCTCCATTTAAGGCACCACATATATGCCCCATACCGGATATCCCTCCATGTCCATATTGAGTCATCTCTTCAGGCAAGGGATATGTCGCACCCGCATTTAATTTTCCGATTATTGCATTAAAGACCGCATAGGCACAACTCTTGCCATCGATCCCTGTTTGTCCATCCGTGTCAAATCCACGATATCCCCAGTATGCTCTCTCTGCTACCTCCCCAGGATCAAGTCCCCCAACCGGCCACGCTACCCATGGCAATTCTACGGTGGCTGCCAAGGCCCTTGATCCCAAATCTAAAATTCTGCCTCCAAGAACTGCCCCAATACTAAATTTACCTACAAGGGTTAAAAACCCCCTCCTGGACATCTTATTTTCTATCACCCCCATCTTTTCAGCTCCTTTCCCAGCATTAAGTCTAACCATGGTTTTAATTTTTGTTTCTCTGCATAGGACTATAGGACTAAAGACTTATCACCCCCCTTATTTTGATTTCCGGGCTGTTGGGTATCCAAGACCCGGGGATGCGCGATCCCCACAGAAGAAACCTATTTTGATTCTCTTAAGCCTGTATCAATACCTTGAAAATTTCTTAAAAAACTCTTGCAAACTGAAAAATGGAGAAAAATTTCAGCGACGTCATTTCTGGCTTGACTTTTTTAAGGCTTCCAGGGCGAGGGCGAGAATTAAAAGAAACAGACCATTAGAAAGGGAATTCGAATATCAGCTCAATGCCTTGATCTACTTCGATCTAACCGTTTTTTGCACTTTATCAGTCATGTGCCCAAAATTGTCAATGAAAAAATGAATCTCTATTCAGTAAGTACCTCTTTTCACACCAAACTGGAATGGGAGAATGATCAGGTGGGGACGCCAGTTACCCTGTAATATTAGGAATTAAGCTGTTATCAAAAAAAATCAGGCTGTACCCGGGGGTACAGCCTGATGAATTGGTTGCTGGTAACGCCTTGCTAATACTGACTGGGGCGGTCGGCAGTCAGCTATCAGCATTCAGCTTAAGATGCTGTTTGTCTTGATTTTTTTGCTGAGAGCTGACGGCTGATGGCTGAAAGCGTGAAGCCGGAAACGATGGTTTCCGGATGAGCATTACTTATTCAACAGATTCGGCCTTTACTTCTTCCGTAGTCTCCTTCTTCTCGGCCTTTTTCTTCTCAGTGCCTTCCGGTTTTTCAGATGTAGCCTTGGTGGAAATACTCTGCTTCCTGGCCGCGGGCTTTCCTTTACCCTTTTTACTTCGGGACTTCTCTCCCCCGGCAACACCTGTGACCAGCTCCACAAGAGAAATCGAAGCTGCGTCTCCATGCCTCATGCCCATCTTTGTTACGCGCGTATATCCACCCGGCCGGTCAACAAAATGTTTGCGCAAGTCCTCAAAGAGTTTTTTTACAATCCCCTTATCACGGATAACGGCCAGGGCCTGCCTCCTGGCATGCATATCTCCGCGTTTAGCCAGGGTAATCATCTTCTCGGCCATGCCCTTTAACACTTTAGCCTTAGCATCGGTGGTCTTTATCTTTTCATGTATAAACAAAGAGGTGACCATATTCCGGAGCATAGCCCCACGATGGGCCATATCGCGGCTTAGTCTTATTCCTGCCTTCCTGTGTCGCATTATTCCTGTTCTCCTATTATCTTCTGAATCTCAGACGGCGGAGGCGGCCAATTTTCTAACTTCATTCCCAAGGACAAGCCCATCTCAGCCAATATTTCTTTGATCTCGTTAAGAGACTTACGGCCAAAATTCTTTGTCTTGAGCATTTCTGCCTCAGTCTTTTGTATCAAATCTCCTATCAAGTGGATATCCGCATTCTTTAAACAATTAGCGGAGCGGACCGATAACTCTAACTCATCTACGCTACGGTAAATATTTTCGTTGATTGCCGCCCTCTCCTCTTTAAGCTCCTCCATCGGCTCGATTTCGGACTCTTCCACAAAATTGATAAATGCAGAAAACTGCTCCTTTAATATCTTTGCTGCATAAGCCACCGCATCCTCGGGAGTGACACTCCCATCTGTCCAGACTTCCAAGTTCAATTTATCATAGTCGGTGATCTGTCCGACTCTGGCATGGGTTACTACGTAATTGACCTTTCTTATAGGTGTAAATATGGCATCTATTGGTATGACGCCGATGGCCTGCCCTTCCTCTTTATTCTTCTCCGCCGGTACATAACCCTTACCCCATTTAACCACCATCTCCATATTAAGGGCACCGCCGGTTAGAGTGGCTATTGGTAAATCAGGGGTTAAGACCTCTACTGCACCATCGGTGATAATATCACCTGCTATGACCAATCCTTCCTTTTTTGCCTCGATACGAACCGTCCTGGGGGCGTCAGTGTGGAGTTTGAAGCGAATATTTTTCAAGTTCAGGATGATGTCCGTAACATCCTCCATTACGCCCGGAATGGTTGAGAATTCATGAGGAACACCGTCCATCTTAATGGAAACTATGGCTGCACCTTGCAGCGAAGAGATCAAGACCCGGCGTAAGGCATTACCCAGAGTAATGCCAAAACCACGTTCCAACGGTTCGCAGACAAACTTACCGTAGGTATTGGTATGGGTGTCTGTCTCGATTTCTACCTTCTTGGGTTTTATTAACTCCCGCCAGTTTCGTACAGACAAGCTGGTAAATTCTTTAGGCATATCCGCCACTTCCTTTTTTACTTCGAATATAATTCTACAATAAGTTGTTCCTGCATAGGCATGGTCAGGTCTTCACGCATCGGATAGGCCTTAACCGTGCCTCTAAAGTTATCTTTATCCAATTCCAGCCATTGAGGCACGCCCCGCCTTACTACGGCCTCAACGGCCTCATTTATGGGTAAAATAGACCGGCTTTTTTCTTTAACCTCGATAACATCTCCCACCTTCACCAGATAAGAAGGGATGTTCACCTTTTTACCGTTAACCAGGAAATGGTTGTGTCTTACCAGATGTCGGGCCTGTCTGCGTGCACTGGCAAACCCTAACCGATAGACCACATTATCTAAACGGCGCTCCAATAAAACCAGCAGATTCGTACCGGTCACGCCCTTCTGCCTGTCAGCCTTCTCAAAGCTTGTATGGAACTGCCTTTCCAACAGGCCATACATCCTTCTGACTTTCTGCTTCTCACGCAATTGCAGACCATAATTGGAGACCTTCGCCCTGGCCTGCCCATGTTGCCCAGGGGCATAACTACGCCGTTCGAAGGCACATTTATCCGAATAACACCGGTCACCTTTCAAAAAAAGTTTTAACCCTTCCCGCCGGCACAAACGACAGGCAGGACCTGTGTATTTACCCAAGTCAAGACCTCCTCTATATTTTTCATCTTTTTGTCAAACCAGACACGCAGACTCACACCCTTCTCCTTTTGGGAGGACGGCATCCATTATGAGGAATAGGCGTGACGTCACGAATAAAGTTGATATTGAAACCCGCCACCTGCAACGCCCGCAGTGCCGCCTCACGGCCGGCACCCGGCCCTTTGACATATACTTCGATGTTCCGCATCCCGTATTCCATAGCCTTTTTTGCCGCATCACTAGCGGCTATCTGTGCAGCAAAAGGAGTCCCCTTACGGGAGCCCTTAAAACCCTGGCAACCGGCACTGGACCACGATACCACATTACCTGTTTTGTCTGTAATGGTAATAATAGTATTATTAAAAGTTGACTGGATATGGGCGACACCTTCGGGAATATCCTTCTTTTCCTTCTTCTTTCGTCCCGACCTCTTTACTTGAGCCATGTTCCCTCCTTATAAAATCTACCCTTTCTTGCGGCCGATCATAGCCCGCCTCGGCCCCTTTCGGGTCCGGGCATTTGTACGCGTCCGTTGTCCTCTAACCGGTAAAGACTTTCTATGCCGCAATCCACGGTAACAACCCAGATCCATCAATCTCTTTATGTTCATAGAGATATCACGGCGTAGGTCACCTTCTACCTTATAATCCGCATCGATAACCTTTCTGATCTTGTTAATATCATCGTCAGTTAAATTATCGCTCTTCTTGTTCCAGTCAATACCTGCTTTAGTCAGGATATCTTGGGCTGTCTTACGGCCAATGCCGTAGATGTAGGTTAAAGCGATCTCCATTCGCTTACCACCCGGCAAATCAACTCCTGAAATCCTAGCCAACCTATGCCTCCTTTAAACAGGCTATCCCTGTTTTTGTTTATGCTTTGGATTCTCACAAATCACCCGAACCACACCCCGCCTTCGAATGATTACGCACTTATTGCAGATCTTCTTGACAGATGGATTAACCTTCATAGCTATCTTACCTTCCTCTGTAAATAATACGGCCCCGGGTCAAATCATACGGCGACAATTCTACCGTCACCTTATCTCCCGGCAATATCTTAATAAAATGCATCCTCATTTTTCCTGATATATGCGCCAGTATTCTGTGGCCATTTTCCAGCTCAACCCGGAACATGGCATTAGGCAGTGTTTCCACAACCTTCCCTTCTACCTCAATGGCCTCTTCTTTAGGCATAACAGAATATCCCCTAATTTAATCTATCAAGCCGGCTCAGAATACAGGGGCCGTCCTCAGTAATAGCCACACAATGCTCAAAATGAGCAGACAAACTCCCATCTTTGGTCACCGCCGTCCACCCATCGCTCAAAATCGTCACTTCATAACTGCCCGCATTAATCATCGGTTCGATCGCCAGGACCATTCCCGCTTGAAGCCTTATCCCCTGCCCGGCTTGGCCATAATTAGGCACTTCCGGCGGCTCATGGAGAGCGGTTCCAATGCCGTGCCCAACAAATTGCCTGACCACCGAGAACCCTCTGCTTTCCGCATGTTTCTGAATAGCATAGGAAATGTCATACAGCCGGTTTGTGACCCTGGCTTCCTGTATCCCCAGGTAAAGGGCCTCTTCCGTAGTCCTGATCAGCAACTCGGCCTCTGCTGAGACCTCACCCACTGGAACAGTTATAGCCGCATCACCGTAATAACCATCGTAAACCGCACCGAAGTCTAAGCTTACGATGTCTCCTTTTTTAAGTATGCGCGTGGCAGCGGGTAGCCCGTGAACTACTTCATTATTTACCGAGACGCAGAGACTAAAGGGATAACCTCTATATCCCAGGAAGGCAGGTTCTGCCTTCCTGGCACGTACCATCTGCCTGGCCAGTTCATCTAATTCTATAGTCGCAATTCCAGGCGTTATCTTCCCCCGCAAGGCCTCCAAGATTTCAGCAACGATAGCGTTGCTTACTCTCATCTTTTCATTTTCCCATGGAGACTTTAAGATTATCTTTTGCCGGGATTTTCTCGATATCAATTCAACTGCCCAGGATGCTCACTATCTTATTAAATATATCGTCGATACTACCTATCCCTGGAATAGATTTTAATATACCCTTTTTCTGGTAATAATCAATGAGGGGTTTAGTCTGAGCATCATAGACCTCCAGCCTGGACATTACCGTGCTCTCGGTATCATCGTCCCGCTGATAGAGTTCACCCCCGCATTTATCACACACATCTTTGTTAACCGGAGGCTTAAAGATAGCATGATACATAGCTCCGCACTTGCGACAGGTGCGTCGGCCGGTCAGTCTCTTTACGAGTTCCTTGTTATCTACCTCTATACTAACAACATAGTCAATCTTGGATCCCAGCTTGGCCAGAGCCTTGTCCAGGGCCTCAGCCTGCGCCACCGTGCGGGGAAAACCATCCAGGATATATCCTTTTTTACAATCATCTTGTTTTAATCTTTCCTCTACTAATCCAATAACAATCTCATCAGGCACCAGTTGGCCCTTGTCCATATACTCTTTGGCCTTCATACCCAGTGGTGTCTTGTCTTTCAACGCCGCACGAAACATATCGCCAGTAGATATCTGCGGAATAACATATTTCTCAATCAGCATTTTTGCCTGCGTTCCTTTACCGGCCCCCGGTGGTCCCAAAAATATAATATTCATGGCCCCTCCTCTTTTGGTAATGTGATAGATTTATACGCCGCTTAATTTCCTACCTGCGCCCTTTAATCCGTCCTGATTTCAAAAACCCTTCGTAATGCCTGGCTACCATATGCGTCTCCATCTGGGCTATGGTGTCCATAGCCACACCTACCACAATCAGCAAGGCCGTCCCCCCGAAATAAAACGGCACATTAAAATGGGCTATAAGTATAGTGGGAAGGACACAGACAGTCGACACATAAAGGGCCCCGATGAGAGTTACCCTGGAAAGCACACGGTCGATAAATTCAGACGTCTTCTTGCCTGGCCGGATACCAGGTATATATCCCCCGTATTTTTTCATATTCTCGGCCACATCCGCCGGGTTAAAAACAACGGCCGTGTAAAAATAGCAAAAGAAAACAATAAAACCGACATAGAGTATTTCATGAAAAATGCTCCCCGGCGACAGCATCTGAGCCACTTTTTGTACCCAGGGGATATTGATAAAATTGGCTATAGTCGCCGGGAACATAATTATGGATGAGGCAAAAATAGGTGGAATAACGCCCGCCGTGTTTATTTTTAACGGCAAATGCGTGCTCTGACCGCCGTACATCTTCCGTCCTACCACCCGCTTTGCATATTGCACCGGGATCCTGCGCTGACCCCGCTCCATAAATATAATAACACCCACCACTGCTACCATCAAAGCAATTAAGAATAGTACGGATACAGCACCGAGGGCACCGGTCCCCATTAGCCGGAAGGTATTGATAATTGCCGAAGGCAGCCTGGCTACAATACCGGCGAATATGATCAGTGATATGCCGTTACCGATACCCCTCTCTGTAATCTTCTCCCCCAACCACATGATGAAGGCCGTACCGGAGGTCAGCGTAATAACCGCCATTAACCGAAATCCCCAGCCCGGAGAAATCACCACGGCCTCACCAGACGGCCCGGCCATACTCTCCAGACCTATGCTGATCCCAAGTCCTTGTATAATACTTAAGACTACCGTCCCGTAGCGCGTATATTGGGTTATCTTTTTCCGGCCGGCCTCCCCCTCTTTGGAAAGTCTTTCCAGATGCGGGATGACCACCGTTAACAACTGGAGGATAATCGAAGCGCTAATATAGGGCATAATACCCAAGGCAAAGATCGAAAACTTCTCCAGCGCCCCACCGGAGAACATGTCAAACAGGCCAAAGAGTGTCCCCTGCTTTGCCGCAAAAAAGGCAGCTAGCGCCTCGGTATTGATGCCCGGAGTAGGTATCTGTGCCCCGATCCGGAAAACGGCCAGCATCATCAGCGTAAAAAATATACGCTTCCTGAGTTCTGCGATTCCCGCTATATTCTGAAAACCGCCTAGCACTTAACCTATAACCTCAATCGTTCCACCTGCCGATTCAATCTTCTGACGGGCAGTCTCACTAATCCTATGGGCGCGAACGGTAAAAGCCCTCTGCACCACGCCCATGCCTAATATCTTTACCAGGGTATCCCGATTTTTTATCAGCCCTGCACTTTTCATCTCTTCCGGGCCGATTATGTTAATATCCCCGCACCTGGCCAAGTCACGAAGGTTGACGATAGTATAATCTTTTCGAAAAATATTCCTGAAACCGCGTTTGGGCAAGCGCCGCTGAAGAGGCATCTGCCCGCCTTCAAATCCGGGAGAAACATGTCCTCCCGATCGCGCCTTCTGTCCCTTTGCACCACGACAGGCCGTCTTACCGTGGCCGGAACCCTCTCCGCGCCCGATACGTTTTCTCTTTCTTTTTGAGCCGGAGGAGGGCTTAAGTCCATGTAAAGTCGTCATCATCTACTCCTGTACTTCCACTAAATGGATAACCTTATGGATCATTCCTCGAATCTCAGGTGTGTCCTTGCGCACCACCGTCTTGCCAGTTCTGGTCAAACCAAGCCCTCGCAACACCAGACGTTGGGCCTCAGGCCGCCCGATAGTGCTCTTCTTTAAGGTTATTTTAATAGCCTTTTCCATCTTCCCTTCCTGCACAAGAACTTATCTAGGCTGTCATTTCTTCGACTGCCTTGCCTCGCCGTAAAGCCACGTTTTCAGGATTACGTAATAACCTCAACCCATTTAAGGTAGCCTTAACCACATTATGCGGGTTATTTGACCCCAGGCACTTTGTCAGTATATTTTGTATCCCGGCAACTTCGACTACTGCCCTTACCGCGCCGCCAGCAATGACCCCGGTTCCCTCTGACGCCGGCATCAGCAGGACATGGCCTGCACCATATTTTCCGGTAACCTCATGGGGGATAGTCTTGTTTAATACCGGCACTGAGATCATATTTTTCTTGGCCTTTTCCACGGCCTTGCTTATAGCCACCGGCACTTCCTTGGCCTTACCGAGGCCGTAGCCGACTTTACCCTGTCCATCGCCAACCACAACAATGGCCGCAAAGCCGAACCGCCGCCCGCCCTTGACCACTTTGGCTACGCGGTTTACATAGACCACCTTGTCTATTAATTTAAGCTGAGATTCCAATCCCGATTCTTTTTCTAACAACGATGCCCCTCCCCTTTAAAAATCCAGCCCGCCTTCTCTGGCTCCATTCGACAGGGCCTTGACTCTACCATGATAAAGAAACCCACTACGGTCAAACACTACCTTTTTGATACCTTTGACCAAGGCCTTAGCCGCGATCAATTTCCCAACTTCCAGGGCCACCTTCACTTTCCCTTCAGGTTTATCCCCTTTTTCACGGATCTCTTTGCTGAGTGTAGAAGCAGACACCAGTGATATGCCCATCTCGTCATTTATAATCTGGGCATATATATGCTTGGCGGTACGGAACACGGTCAAACGCGGTCTTTCACTGGTACCGGCAATCTTCGCACGTATCCTCTTTTTTCTCTTTAATCTCATCTCTTGTTTTAAGTTACGCACTGCCATAGAAACACCTTCCGGGGTGAATTTAATTCGCTCCGCTCACATTCGAACGCTTAGTTACTTCTTGCCGGTCTTCCCGGCTTTTTTACGGATAACTTCATCCGCATAACGGATGCCTTTACCTTTGTAAGGCTCCGGCGGTCTTAGCCGCCTGATACGGTCGCAAGTCAGACCTAGAAGTTCTTTATCTATGCCTTCCAGGATTAACCTGGTTTGTTTCTCAACCTTAGCCGATACATGCTCGGGCAAAGTAAAATTAACCGGATGGGAATATCCTAGATTAAATACGAGCTGATTTCCCTGTAATTCTACCCGGTATCCAACCCCCATGAGGTCCATAGCTTTACTAAACCCGGTACTTACGCCCGTGACCATATTAGCCACCAGGGCGCGGGTCAGCCCGCTCAAGGCCCTCGCTGCCGGAGCGTCATCTTTTTTCTTTACCAAAATCTGCCCGTCTTCAATTACTATATTTATAGCCGGATTAATAGGCCTGCTTAGACTGCCCCGCGGGCCGCGCACCGTGATTGTGTCATCTGGCAGTTCTACCTGGACATCTTTGGGTATAGGAATTGGCTTCTTGCCAATCCGCGACATCGACATCTCTAACCTCCACTCGTCTAGTTACGTCTCATTATAAAAATTGCTGAACCGCGCAAAAAGTCAAGGCTCTCCTTTACCATACCTGGCACAATAGCTCCCCGCCCACGGCATTTTTGCGAGCTCCCTCACCGGTCATAATCCCCTTGGATGTAGAGAGAATAGCAATGCCCAGGCCACGCATCACCTTTGGGATATCTTCCTGCCGGACATAAACCCGCCGGCTGGGCTTACTTATCCTCTTTATCGAGTTAAAGATGCTCTTATTGTCCTCATCATACTTCAAATAGATACGCAGTATGGTATGTCCCTTATCCTTAATGATCTTGTAATTTTTAATAAACCCTTCTTCTTTTAATACCCGGGCCACATCAGCCTTCATATTAGAAAACGGGATGTCCACCTTTTCAAACCGCGCTTTCCCCCCGTTTCTTATCCGGGTAAGCATATCACTCAAGGAATCAGTCATGCACATATTAACAACACCTCTTATTTTTATCCGGCTGTCAAAGTCTTACCAGCTAGACTTAATTACCCCGGGGATTTCACCCCTTCCAGCCATATTGCGAAAGCATATACGGCAGATCCCAAACCGTCTTATAAAAGCCCGCGGCCGTCCACAAAGTGGACACCGGTTGTAGCCCCGTACACCAAACTTCTGGGGTCTTTTTGCCTTTTCAATCAAAGACTTTTTGGCCAAGATATTCCTCCTTGTCTAGCTTCTGAATGGCATGCCTAACAGTTTCAATAAATATCTGCCCTCGGCATCCGTCTGGGCTGAAGTAATAATGGTCACATTAAGACCTCTTATTTTTTCAACCTTATTATAGTCAATCTCCGGGAAAATAATCTGCTCCTTGACCCCCAAAGTATAATTCCCTCTGCCGTCAAAAGACTTTTCAGATACCCCTCTAAAGTCTCGCACCCGGGGCAAGGCCACATGTACCAGCTTCGTGAGAAAATCATACATGCGGTCTCCGCGTAAAGTCACCGTACAGCCAATAGACATTCCCTCGCGCAGCTTAAAAGAAGCTATTGATTTCTTGGCCTTAGTTATCACCGGTCGCTGTCCGGCGATTAAGGACAATTCTTCTGCCGCCGATTCCAGCGCTTTTGCATTCTGAATCGCCTCCCCTAAGCCCATGTTAAGCACAATCTTAACCACCTTAGGAATCTGCATTGTATTTCTGTAACCAAACTCCTTCATCAGGAGAGGCACACATTCCTTCTGATAAAACTCCTTCATCGAAGCCATGCCAAAGCCTCCAACACCAGACCACTATTATACTTTATTCTCAATAGGTTCCCCGCACTTACGGCAGATACGTACCTTTTTCCCGTCTTCAAGGGTTTTAAAACTAACCCGCACGGGGTCTGTACATTTTGGACAAACCAACATCAGGTTCGATATGTGTATCGGAGCCTCTTTCTGTATAATGCCGCCCTCTTTTGACAGCGGCCCCGGCCGGGTATGTCTCTTCACCACATTGGCTTTTTCTACCAGGGCCCGATATTCCTTGGGAATAATCCTTAATATCTTACCTATCTTACCCCTATCCTTGCCGACCATGACCATTACCCGGTCATCCTTCTTTATATAAGTCTTTAGGCGATCCATCCCTAAAGTACCTCCGGAGCCAAAGAAATAATCTTCATGAATTTTTTTGCCCGTAGTTCCCGGGCTACCGGCCCAAAGATACGTGTACCGATGGGCTCCCCCTGGGCATTGATAAGCACTGCCGAATTATCATCAAAACGGATATAACTCCCATCCGGGCGTCCTAATTCTTTAGTCGTCCGTACGACTACGGCCCGCATCACATCCCCTTTTTTGACCTTAGAATTGGGCAGGGCCTCTTTAACAGAAACAATAATCACGTCACCAACGCGTCCATATCGTCGCCGTGTGCCGCCCAACACCCGGATGCAACCCACAAGTTTTGCTCCGGAGTTGTCAGCCACATTCAATATGGTTTCTGTCTGTATCATTGCCTTATTCCCCTTATCTCCCTCAAATAGGCTATTAAACGTTAGTCCTGGAGATATAGCCTAATAGTTTTAAACTGCCCGCTCAATAACCTCTCTTACCCCCCACCTTTTCTCACGGCTCAGGGGGCGACATTCTTCAATCACTACCTTATCACCCACCTTACAGGTATTACCTTCATCGTGAGCCTTATACCTGGCCCGCCTGCGGACATATTTCTTATAGACAGGGTGCTTGACCAGCCGTTCTACCTGCACGACTATCGTCTTGTCCATTTTATCGCTGACTACGATACCAATTTGTGTTTTACGATGCCCGGTTGCTCTCATCTTCTTGTCACCTTCAAAAAACCAAAAGCTAAAACTTTTTATTTTTCACGCAGAACTGTCTCGATCCTGGCAATATCACGCCTTATCAAACGAAGCCTGGCCGTATTTCCTAATTGCTGGATCGAATGCTGAAATCTGAGCCTGAACAACTCCTCCCTGTGGTCCTTAACCTTGGTCCTTAGTTCATCCGGACTTAAAGCACGGAGGTCTTTTGTTTTCATGATAATTCACTCCTTGATACAACCTGTGTAGCCAGAGGCAATTTATATGCAGCCAGTCTTAAGGCTTCCATAGCCACTGCCTTGCTGACTCCCTCCATCTCATAGAGAATCCGCCCCGGTTTAATCACGGCCACCCATCCCTCCGGAGTTCCTTTTCCCTTACCCATACGTGTCTCAGCGGGCTTTTTCGTAACCGGTTTATCAGGGAATATCCTTATCCATACCTTACCGCCGCGCTTAACGTGCCGGGTGATAGCGATTCGCGCCGCCTCAATCTGTTGGGCAGTCAGCCGGCCGCAAGTCAAGGCCTGGAGCCCATAATCACCAAAAGACAGGGTGCTCCCACCATAGGCCGCTCCCTTCATACGTCCTTTCTGCTGCTTGCGGTATTTAACTTTTTTGGGACTAAGCATATTGATCCTCTTAAGTTAAGTCTTCTTATGCAGTGCCTGCTTCCGGAAACACTTCGCCCTTAAACATCCATACCTTGACCCCAATGATCCCGTACGTGGTCCTGGCTTCAGCAAAACCATAGTCTATATCTGCGCGCAGGGTATGCAGCGGCACCCGCCCTTCCCGGTACCACTCACGCCTGGCCATCTCTGCACCACCAAGCCGACCGGCACAGGCTATCCGTACACCCTTCGCGCCAAGCCTCAGGGACGTAAACACCGCCTTCTTCATAGCCCGTCGAAATGAGACCCGCCGTTCCAATTGTAGGGCCACGCTCTCTGCTACCAGTTGAGCATCCAGCTCTGGTTTCCGTACTTCGTGAATATCCAAAATAACCGGCCGGGAAATCCGCTTCTCTATCTCCTGTTTAAGCTTCTCTATCTCTGCGCCCTTTTTACCGATGACGATGCTGGGCCGGGCAGTATAAATTTTCACCTTTAGCTTATCAGCAGCTCGCTCGATCAAGAGCTTGGAAATTCCGGCATGATAAAGCCTCTTCTTTATGAAGTCTCTGATCTTTTTGTCTTCATAAAGTAGGGATGAAAAATCTCTTTTAGCAAACCATCGTGAATCCCAGGTTCTAATATAACCAAGCCTCAAACTAATCGGATTTACCTTCTGCCCCAAGTTATCCTCCTGCCTTATCTCCTAAATTTCATCCAGAACTACGGTTATATGACTAGTACGTTTGATTATTCGATTAGCTCTTCCCATGGATCTGGCCCGCCAACGTTTTAGCCTGGGGCCGTCATCGACGCAGATCTTCTTAATATAAAGCGTATCCACGTCTATTTTAGGATTCTGTGCGGCATTTGCTAAAGCCGAATAGATAACCTTGCTCACCAGCCGCGCTGCCTTTTTCGGTACAAACTTCAGGATATTCAAGGCCTCATTTACCTTCTTGCCGCTTACCGGTCTGGTCACCGTTCTGGCCTTCAGCGGAGAAATGCGCACATACCTTGCTACTGCTTTAGACTCCATAGCTCCTTACACTCCCCAGTCCAAAATCACCCACCTGCATATATGACGTATCCGTTAAATCTATGAAAATAATCTCTCGTAAGCTACTTCTTTCCTTTAACCTTGGTCTTGCGATCGCCAGAGTGGGCGTGAAAAGTACGCGTGGGCGAAAATTCCCCGAGTTTATGGCCGACCATATTCTCGGAGACAAAAACCGGTATAAACTTCTTACCATTATGCACCGCAAATGTAAGACCGACCATCTCCGGTATAATAGTTGACCGCCGGGACCAGGTCTTAACCACCTTTTTCCCTTGAGCTCGACGGGCCTCATCCAGCTTCTTCATTAAATGCCCATCTATAAAAGGACCTTTCTTAACTGATCTTGCCACCTTGTTCCCCCTGTGAAATTACGCAGTCCTCAAACTAAGCACTGTAACCGGGTATTAATAAATAGATTGAGCCTACCTAGGGACGCCGTTTAATTATAAGCTTATCACTGGGCTTTCGCCGGCGGGTCTTATAGCCCTTGGTAGGATAGCCCCATGGAGTACAGGGATGCCTACCCCCGGAAGACTTTCCTTCGCCCCCACCCATAGGATGGTCGATTGGGTTCATGGCCACACCGCGCACACGGGGTCTTTTTCCCATCCATCTCGCACGTCCGGCCTTACCCAAAGAGATGTTTTCATGCTCCAGATTACCGACTTGTCCCACCGTAGCCATACAGTCCACGTGAACCTGCCGCACCTCACCCGAAGGCAACTTAATCTGACCGTATCTGCCCTCCTTAGCCATGAGCTGACCATAGGAGCCGGCGCTCCGTATAATCTGCCCGCCCTTGCCGGGCCGTAGTTCCACATTATGCACCAGTGTACCCAAGGGCATCTTACCAACAGGCAGGGCATTGCCTGGCTTAATGTCTGCATTTTCACCAGACACTACCGTATCCCCTATCGCCAGGCCAACTGGAGCCAAAATGTAGCGTTTTTCTCCATCTATATAATGGAGGAGGGCAATGCGTGCCGAACGGTTGGGATCATACTCAATGGTCGTCACCTCTGCTGGAATATCACGTTTGTCACGTTTGAAATCAATCAATCGATATTTCCTCTTATGTCCCCCGCCTTTGTGTCGCGCCGTCATCCGGCCTGCATTATTTCGGCCGCCCCTCTTATTTATAGGGGTCAGGAGACCCTTTTCGGGCTCAACTGCTGATAAGTCCTCGCCCACGATAGCAGTTTGCGCTCTTCTACCCGGTGATGTAGGTTTATAACTCTTGATTGGCATAACCGTTCCTCACACCAAAACTCTATTTAGACGCCTTCAAAAAATTCTATACGTTCCCCAGGCCTTAAAGTCACAATGGCCTTCTTCCAGTCAGAACTGTATCCTACATTACGGCCAACCCGTTTCTGTTTGCCGGGGTTAACCTGGGTCCGGACGGCCTCTACTTTGACCTTAAAAATACGCCCGACCGCCTCTTTTATCTCTATTTTGTTGGCCTGCCGGGCCACAATAAAACAAACCTGATTGGCAGACTCTTTCTGCCAGGTGCTTTTCTCCGTGAGCCACGGGCCTTTTATTATTTGATATATGTCCTTCATGACAAGAGAAGCTCCTCAATCTTTGGGATACAATCCCTGTGCAAAATCAGATTGTTATGTATCAAAATATCATACACATTAATATCCGTATACGGCAAGACATCTACATAAGGTATATTGCGAGCTGATTTTTCCAGATTTTTCTGTCGCTCATTCATTACAATCAAGGCATTTTCCACACCGAGATTATTCATAATCTGGACAATTTTTTTTGTCTTAATTTCATTTAAAGTAAAACCATCCACAATCAACATCTGGCTATCTCTCAGCTTGGCACTTAAGGCCATACGCAGAGCCAGCTTTCTGACCTTGCGCGGCACCTTATAGGTATAGTCACGTGGTTTTGGGCCAAAAACCGCCCCTCCGCGCCTCCATAGAGGCGAGGTATTACTACCACTCCGCGCCCGGCCCGTGCCCTTCTGGCGCCAAGGTTTTCGCCCGCCGCCGCTAACCTCACTCCGGCCTTTAGTTGAAGCTGTACCGGCACGGCGCTTGGCCAATTGCATGGTCACGACCTCATGCAGCACATCTTCCCGAACCGGGACACCAAAGACGACATCATTCAGAATAATCTCTGAAACTTTCTCTTTTTGCATGTTATAGACATCTAGGACTGGCATACAACATCCCTCAATAATAATCCGTACTTACCTTATAGGCACTTATGTATCAACAATAGGCCATTTTTACTTCCTGGTACCGCCCCCTTGAGTACCAGTACATTTTCATCCGGACGCACATCTAAAATGGTCAGGCTTTTTACTGTAGCCCGGCTATTACCCATGTGTCCGGGCATCCCTTTGCCTTTAATGACGCGCGAGGGGAAAGAACTGGCTCCAATAGAACCCACGACACGGTGGGACATGGAGCCATGCGTCTCTTTGCCCCCATGGAAGCCACACCGCTTTATCACGCCGGTAAAACCACGTCCCTTGCTAACCCCCACCACGTCTATCTTTTCGCCGACCTCAAAGTTTTCTACCGTGACCTCCTGTCCTACCTCATAGGACTCAAGTTCCTCATCATCAATAGAAAATTCACGCAAGTAGCGGTAACATCCCTTACCCGCCTTTTTAAAATGACCGGCTTCAGGTTTAGTCACGCGACTTTCCTTTTGAGGCATGAAGCCCAACTGGATAGCGTTGTAGCCATCTTTTTCTCTAGTTTTCTTCTGGATGATAGTACACGGCCCTGCTTCTACCACCGTTACCGGAATGGAATGTCCCTCTTCCGAAAAAATACGGGCCATTCCCAGCTTACGCGCTAGTATTCCCCTCATCATCTCTTTATCCTATAGCCTTCAGATTTCAAATGAGAATTCTTCTAGAGTTTTATCTCGACATCGACCCCGGCCGAAAGTTCCAATTTCATAAGGGCGTCGATAGTCTGCTGCGTCGGCTCCAAAATATCCAGGAGCCTTTTATGTGTCCGAATTTCAAACTGCTCTCTGGACTTCTTATCTACATGGGGGGATCGCAAGACACAATACTTGTTAATTACCGTAGGTAGAGGAATCGGTCCTGCTACCTTCCCCCCCGCACGCCTTACGGTTTCCACAATCTCAGCCGTAGACTGATCCAAAAGGTTGTGATCATAACCCTTCAAACGGATACGAATTTTATGGTTTTGAATCATATTTCTTTCCCATCCTGATACCAGGAAATTTAACTATTCTATTATTTCGCTGATGACGCCTGCGCCAACGGTGCGTCCACCCTCTCGAATAGCAAACCTGAGTTCCTTCTCCATCGCTATCGGTGTAATCAAATCCACCTCCATCGATACATTGTCCCCAGGCATCACCATCTCCACCCCCGCCGGCAGCTTCACTACCCCGGTAACATCCGTCGTCCGAAAATAAAACTGCGGCCTATACCCATTAAAAAACGGCGTATGCCGCCCACCTTCTTCCTTCGTCAATATGTACGCCTCCGCCTTAAACTTCGTGTGCGGCGTTATACTCCCAGGCTTCGCTACCACCTGCCCACGCTCCACCTCGTCACGCTTCGTACCTCTAAGCAACACCCCGATATTGTCCCCAGCCTGACCCTGATCCAATATCTTACGAAACATCTCCACACCAGTACATACCGTCTTCGTCGTCGGACGAATCCCTACTATCTCCACCTCTTCCCCGACCTTGATCATCCCTCGCTCCACCCGGCCCG
>JBFMAZ010000075.1:0-11110 GCA_040755415.1 Thermodesulfobacteriota bacterium
TACCTAAGCAAGGCGCTATAAGGGCCAAAATCCCCCTCAATCCCCCTTTTCCAAAGGGGGAAGTGTTTCTCCTCCCTTTGGAAAAGGGAGGTTGGGAGGGATTTTAAAATACTTTTTCAAACAGCTATTACTACGGCAATTAAATATATAAACTTGCCAAATCCCCCCATCCCCCCTTTTCCAAAGGGGGGTGAGGGGGGATTTAAGTCTTTAGTTGCCGGAGTAATAAACTGATACGAATATCGAAATTCGAAACAAATTCAAATTCCTAATGGCTCAATGTTCAAAGCCGAAGCGTGGTCAATTCGTTTTGATCATTTGGATTTTGCTCATTCGATATTGTTTCGAGATTCGTGCTTCGGATTTCGGATTTGAAACCCCGCTGTATCCGGGAATCCAGCGTATTTCATGGCCCATAGCGTTTCAAAAACTTAAGCTGTTACGTCAAACTACATCCCGGCGCTGGAAGAGATATTCTTCCGCGGCCTTGACCCCGCTGCCCAATTCTATCGGGTAACCAAGTTCTTTTAAGACTATCTCCACACCCGAGAGTACGAGTATGAGTTCGAACCTATCAGTATATCCCATGTGAGAGATACGGAAAATTTTGCCTCTGGCCTCACCCTGGCCTCCGGCAATGGTTATACCGTACTTCTCACGCAGCAATTTGACGACCTGTTGCCCGTCCACGCCCTGCGGCGCCCGGATTACCGTGACGGCCTCCGCGGGAACAGCCGTGTAGAGTTCGAGCCCCATGGCGACTACGGCCTTACGCGCCGCCTCAGCCAGCAGGCGGTGATGGGCAAATAGTTTTTCCAGGCCCGCTTCTTTTATCCTGGCAAGCACTTCCCTCAGACCTAAGATCAGGGAAACCGCCGGTGTATAAGCAGTCTGATCTTTTTTAAGGGATTTTCTTTCCTTAAGGAAATTGAAGTAATATTTGGGCAGATTCGATTTTTCGACCCGTTGCCAGGCCTTGGGGCTGACGCTGGCGAAGGCCAGACCCGGAGGTAAGCAAAATGCCTTCTGGGAACCGGCCACGACGATGTCTAACCCCCAATCATCGACCGGGATGTCAAAGACACCCAGGGCAGAGATGGCATCTACGACCAGTATGGTGTCAGGATAGGCCTTGACGATCTCGCCTACTTCCTTTATAGGGTGCTTTACACCGGTGGATGTCTCATGGGCCTGGATGAAGACGGCCTTGATGCTGCTGTCAGCTTCCAGGGCGGAACGGATAAGGGCCGGATCTACCGCCTCACCCCACTTGACATCGATATTTATAGCCGTAACGCCGTATGCCTCACAGATTTCCGTCCAGCGCTCGCCGAATTTGCCGCCCCGGACGACCAGGGCCTTGTCGCCCTTGGATAACGTGTTGGTTACGGCTCCTTCCATGGCCCCAGTACCGGAAGAGGCAAAGATAAGGACATCGTTTTTTGTCTGGAAGAGATATTTGAGCCCTTCTTCGACCTCACGCAGTATGGCGGCAAACTGCGGCGCCCGGTGATGAATAATGGGTTGGGCCATGGCGAGCAGGGTGCTCGGGGCTATGGACACCGGCCCGGGGGCGAGCAGATATTTTTTTTGCATCAGTTTATAACTCCTCTATTGATTGTTTGGATTTTATTCGAACCTTTAATTATGTTTTTTGTAACACTTTAGGTTTTTGAAAATATGCCTAAGCAAGGCGCTATAAAGGCCAAAATCCCCCTCAATCCCCCTTTTCCAAAGGGGGAAGCGTTTCTCCTCCCTTTGAAAAAGGGAGGTTGGGAGGGATTTAAGGATACTTTTTCAAACAGCTAAACTGATACGACGGCACTATATTCAGCCTGTAATGTCTTTTACAAAAGGTGAATATATGCTACTATTCCCAGACGTTGTCAAGAGTAAACCGGCTGGATTTTTCCCATTTTTTATGGAATTCGTAACAGCATGATGATTTTGTAAAAAGTCGAGTTTACCGCTCGAAGATACGCCGAAGGTGTGAGAGGTCGCTGAGAGCGCCGAGATACAGTAGCCGGTAGTCCGTGGTCCGTAGTCCGTCGAAGATCCGCCTTTGGTGGGTTGCAACTGACCACTGACAACCGACAACGGACAACGAGTGCTCAGCGGTGAAAAAGCTTTTTACGAAGCCGTCAAAACACATGGAAGATATGTATGCCCCAGCTTGCTTTTTATTTTGATTGGCTTCTTAATCCGCTCTTCTTCGTTGCGAAGGAAGATTTCGCCAAACTGGAAGCGGTGAAAAAATTAGGCGCCACGATAATCGGGGCGATAGATCGGCTTTTATCTCAGGACATACCTGAAGAAGCGAAGGTCAGGTTGTCGGATATAAAGGGGCTATTCCAGGACTATGAAGAAAAGGCCTTGCCGGAAAGACGGGAAAGGGTGGCTAGTGCCCTGGGGGAATTATCCGTCCTGGCCGCAGAACTCCTCTTAAGCAGATACCGGCAAGACAGAAAGGTATTGGCGCAGGATGTCCAGTTTCTGAAGGGAGTGGGTAAGGGCCGGGCTGCCAGGCTGACCCGGAAGGGCATCAAGACCCTGGAAGATATTCTTTTATTCATACCCCGCACCTACGATGATAGAAGGGCGGTTACTCAGATCGCTGACCTTGAGGTGGGACAAAGGGCGGTAGTAGTAGGTGAGATTGTTCTATCCGGTACTGTTCGCTACCCGGTCAGCCGCAGGGCGGTGTTTGAGATGATCGTCCGGGACCGGACCGGCCAGATCTCTGCCAAGTGGTTTAACTTCTCCCGTGGATATATGGAGCGGGTATATAAAAGGGGATTGAAGGTGATCCTTTCCGGCGAGGTGCACTCCTTCCGTCAACAAAGGGAATTTATCCATCCGGACATAGAGATCCTGGATAGCGAGGAAGGCAGAGATACCAGTTTCGGCCGGATCATACCCGTTTATTCAGAGACAGAGGGGATATCGCAGAGGCAGATACGCCGCATTCTACACGGCGCGGTCACCGCGTATGCCTATGCCACGGAAAGTTTTATACCCGCGGATATATTGCGGCGAAGAAAGCTTGTCCCGTTACCCCGTGCCCTTTCTGCCCTCCATTTTCCGGGTGATGATACCGGCCTGAAGGCCCTTATAGAAGGCAAGAATACTTATCACCATAGCCTGATCTTTGACGAGTTTTTTTTCCTGGAACTGGGTCTGGCCCTACGACGCAGGCGTATGGCTAGGCAAGAGGGAATTGCCTTCAAGAGTCAGCCCGGGCTTTTTCAGGATTTCATGGCCAATCTCCCTTTCCCGCTGACCCGGGCCCAGAGGCGTGTCCTGGCCGGGATCGAAAAAGATATGGGCAGGCCCTACCCTATGCACAGACTGGTGCAGGGAGATGTGGGCAGCGGCAAGACCGTGGTGGCCTTTGCTGCGGCCATGACGGCCATCGGCAACGATTTTCAGGCGGCTATGATGGCGCCGACGGAAATCCTGGCCGGACAGCATTACGCCAGTTTCGAAAAAATGACGAAAGGTCTGTCTGTGCCTGTTTATCTTCTTACCGGCAGTACGCCTCCTGCCGCCAGAAAGGAGTTATACCGTGATGTAAGCCAGGGTAATCCCTGTCTGGTCATAGGGACGCATGCCCTGATCCAGGAGGGTCTTGAGTTTGGCCGGCTGGGACTGGTAATTGTCGATGAGCAGCATCGCTTTGGTGTCTTGCAGCGGGCGGCCCTGAAGGAAAAAGGGCCAAGCCCGACTTGTGGTCGGCCTTTATGGCCGGATGTCCTGGTCATGACCGCCACTCCTATACCGCGCACGCTTTCCATGACCCTTTACGGCGACCTGGATGTCTCTATCATAGACGAACTTCCCCAGGGACGGAAGCCCGTACAGACGAAGATGTATGCAGAAGGGGCCCGTCCGCGGGTTTATGAAATGGTGCGGCGTGAACTGGCCCGGGGCGGCCAGGCATATATTGTCTATCCCCTGATTGAAGAGTCGGAGACCCTGGATCTGCTCAATGCCAGGAAGATGGCTGAGCACCTGCAAAAGGAGGTCTTTCCGGATTACGCAGTGGGCCTTCTCCATGGTCGTCTCAAGGGGGCGGACAAAGAGGCGGTTATGAGCCGGTTTAAGCGGGGAGAGGTGCAGGTGCTTGTCTCCACCACTGTGGTGGAGGTCGGTGTTGATGTGCCCAATGCCACGGTTATGGTGATTGAGCATGCCGAACGTTTTGGCCTCTCACAGCTTCATCAACTGCGAGGCCGGGTAGGGCGGGGAGAAAGGGAATCAATGTGCTTCCTTATCGCCCGCCTGGGCCGCGACTCCGATGCCGGTCAGCGTCTCAGGGTGATGGAAGAGACCACGGATGGTTTTCGCATCGCTGAAGAGGACCTAAAGATCAGGGGCCCCGGAGAGTTCCTAGGGACGCGTCAGTCCGGGCTGCCTGAGCTGAGGACGGCCAATATTGTGCGGGATATGGCTATCCTGACGGCGGCCCGTGAAGAGGCTTTTCGCCTGATAGAAGAGGACCCGGATCTTAGTCTGCCCACGCATAGGGTGCTTAGGGAGATCGTGGAGGATCGCTGGGCCAGGGGCCTGGCGCTGGCCGAGGTAGGGTAAGTGCATTATTTCTTTTGACAACGATTGGCGCAATAAGGTAAGGTCAGACGTCCTTTGAGCAGACGAGATGTAAAGAGAAAGTTCAAATTACAAAGCTCAAAGTTCAAATCAAATCCAAATGCCTAAATACCAAAAGTCCTGCCATTTGAGCTTTGTCATTTGTCATTGATTTGACATTTGGATTTTGACATTTGAAATTATAGACTACTTTTTGTTTTCCGCTACGGCGGATCCGAACTAGGAAGGTTCTCATGGCAAAACCCATTTATGTAGGGCTTATTGGTTTAGGAACAGTAGGCAGCGGTGTGGCCAAAATCCTCCTTGAGAAAGGAGATTTACTGGCTAAACGGGTGGGGGCACCTGTTGTCCTCAAGCGGATTGTGGATAAGTATCCGGACAGGGTCAAGCTTAAGGTAGCAAAAAAGCTGCTTTCTACCAATATTGAGGACGTCTTTGGCGATGACGAGATCTCCATAGTGGTGGAGCTTATCGGTGGGTATGAGCCGGCCCGTAGTTTTATTCTCAAGGCTATCGAACGGGGTAAGCATGTGGTTACTGCCAACAAGGCCCTGCTTGCTGCTCATGGGCAGGAGATATTTACGGCGGCCGGGCGTAAGGGCGTGGATATTGGTTTTGAGGCCAGTGTAGGGGGAGGTATTCCGGTCATCCGGTCTGTGCGGGAAGGTCTGGTGGCAGACCATATACAGTCCATATTGGGCATTATGAACGGTACCTCGAATTATATCCTGACCAAGATGACCGATGAAGGGAGTTCCTTTGGTGATGTCTTGAAGGAGGCCCAGGCCAAAGGATATGCAGAGGCCGATCCAAGCTATGATGTGGAAGGGATCGATGCGGCCCACAAACTGGCGATCATTAGCACTTTGGCTTACGGGACTTTCGTGCGCCTGGAAGATATATATACTGAGGGCATCGCCCACATCGAACCACTGGATATCGCCTTTGCCAAGGAACTCGGTTATCGGATAAAGCTCCTGGCCATATCCCGCTGCGACGGTCAGTCGATTGAAGTCCGGGTCCACCCCACCATGATTCCAAGCGAGCATCTTCTGGCCAATGTAAACGGCGTCTATAATGCCTTTTATATACAAGGGGATGCAGTGGGGCAGGTGCTTCTCTACGGGCTGGGGGCCGGTATGATGCCTACCGGTAGTGCGGTGGTCGGCGACATTATTGATCTGGGCCGTAATGTGCTGAAGGGCACGACCCAGCGTGTCCCGGCCCTTTCGTGTGCGATCGATCGATTGCGGTCACTTCCGATTAAGCCTGTGGATGACCTGGTCTGCCGGTACTATATGCGTTTTTCCGTTGTGGACAGCCCGGGGGTTTTATCCAAAATTGCCGGGGTCCTGGGACGCAATGGCATAAGTATAGAATCAGTCATCCAGAAGGGTCGCGATGTCCGCGGCTCTGTTCCGATAGTCATGATGACGCATGAGGCCCGGGAGAGCAACGTGCGCCGGGCCGTAGCCAAAATCGACCGCCTGGATGTGGTAACCGCAAAGACTATGTTTATCAGGATCGAAAATACCATCTAAAAAAACAAATGCCAAAGTTCAAAGTTCAAATGAAGTTCAAAGCTCAAAGCTGAAGGCTGAAAGCCCAATTTTTTGACATTCAGGCATTTGGATTGTATCAGTTTAGCTGTTTGAAAAAGTATTTTAAAATCCCTCCCAACCTCCCTTTTCCAAAGGGAGGAGAAACATTTCCCCCTTTGAAAAAGGGGGATTAAGGGGGATTTTCGAGGCGCCGTTTTCTGGACGACTAGCTCTTTTCAAACAGCTAAAGTGTTACTTTGGATTTAATTTGAACCTTGGATTTTGTCATTTGAACTTATATCTGTGGTTATTCAGCGCCTGTAGAGAACGAAATCCTCTCAGATGCTATGGAGTTTCTATTTATGAAGTATGTGGTCTTGATCGGGGACGGCATGGGGGATTACCCATTGGAGGAATTAGGCGGTAAGACCCCGCTCCAGGCCGCCTCTATCCCGGCTATGGATTTTCTGGCCCGGGAGGGTGAACTGGGGTTAGTAAAGACCGTGCCTCCAGGTTTTGAGCCGGGCAGCGACGTGGCCAATCTCTCCATACTGGGATATGATCCTGCCTCCTGCTATACCGGTCGCGGCCCGCTTGAGGCCGGGAGTATGGGGATAGGATTGTCGCCTGCAGATGTGGCCTACCGGTGTAATTTAGTCACCCTGGACTTTTTGGCCGATGGCCGGGTAGTTATGGTTGACTATAGCGCCGGCCATATCTCTACCGAAGAGGCCAGAGTTATGGTTGCCGATATCGGGCGAGAGGTAAAGGTCAATGGTCTTACTCTTTATCCCGGGGTAAGCTACAGACATCTCCTGGTCTGGGCGGAAGGCAAGGAAAGGCTGGCTACAGTCCCGCCCCATGATCATACCGGTAAAGATGTTACTGCCCATTGGGGAGTCTATCAACACGAACCGAATCTGATTAACTGGATCGCCCAGGCATTGATTATTTTAAGGAACCATCCGGTGAACGAGAGGCGCGTGAAAGAGGGGAAAAAGCCGGCAAATGCGGTGTGGTTATGGGGGCAGGGGCGGATGCCCCATATGCCGAAATTTGCCGAACGTTTTGGCATCAAGGGCGCTATAATCTCGGCCGTTGATCTCTTGAAGGGCATCGGCGTCTATGCCGGACTTGAACCTATTGCCGTTCCGGGCGCTACCGGTTATCTTGATACCAATTATCAGGGGAAGGCAGAGTACGCCCTGGCCGCCCTTAAGGAAAAGGATCTGGTGGTGGTTCACGTGGAGGCCCCGGATGAGGCCTCTCACGGCGGGAATCTTGAAGAAAAGATAAAGGCCATAGAGAACTTCGACCGAAAGGTAGTACAAGTGGTAATAGATGGTCTGGCTGAATTCGGCGAGCACCGCATCTTGTTGGTGACCGATCATTACACCCCTATTTCGGTAAAGACACACGTGGGCGAGCCTGTGCCATTTGTCATCTTTTCTTCTAACAGGCGGGACCGGACGAGAGAGGCCGGGTTTAACGAGGTTTCCGCCAAGGAAAGGGGCTTGTTTATCGGGGAAGGCTTTAAGCTTATGGAAAGATTCATTAAAATGTGAATTAAGGGCCCGCCTGTCTTGACAGATATGGTTTTATGGTGTACTCTACAAAGCATCTGACGCGGGGTGGAGCAGTCCGGTAGCTCGTCGGGCTCATAACCCGAAGGTCGCAGGTTCAAATCCTGCCCCCGCTACCAAAAAAGTCAAGGGGCTATCCGCTGAAAGCAGATAGCCCCTTTTTTGCCAAATCTGCGAATTACCCCTTTCAGCCTCTTCGCTCTGTATAACCGCAATAATTCCATCAGTCGTCTTAATCAAAATTAGACTTATTGTGTTATTCACCCGATTGTTGTATAAACTGAATGATATTTAGGTGATATGCCAAAAAGAAGAGTCTGCTCGATATATAAATGAAGTGTATGTATTGTAAAGGTGAAATGAAACGAGGGAAAGCCCCATTCCATATTGACAGGAAAGGGATACACTTAACGCTCGATGACGTCCCGGCCTGGACTTGTCAGCAGTGTGGCGAGTCTTATTTCGAGGAGACGGAGGTCGAGTCAATCCAGGCAATGATTCAGGCCGTGGAACAGGAGGCGCAGAAACTCGCCACCACTGGATAAATCAACCTTCGTTGTTGGACAGGGCTACGACGGCTTAATTTTCTGGGACATCTCTAGCCTCTCATCCTCTTACTAAGGGGGTTATATTAAGGTGTGTACCTCTGCCATTGCCAAGGCTATACAAAATCTGGAGTCCATGAAAAATAAGTGATAGTTTTCAATAACCTCCCCTAAGTCCTAAGGAAACTCTGATTAATTCGTGTTTAGAGAAAAGTTCCGAACATGTGCAGCTCAAAAAAAGGGGCTATACGCCGAAGGCGTATAGCCCCTTTTTTTGTGTCCAGATAGTGCCTAAAATTTTTCAACCATTCCGCAGATTACCCTTTCAGCCTCTTTGCCCTGAATAACCGCTATAATCCTATTCCATAGGAAAAATAGTCCTACAACTGTGAGTTCTGCATCCGCCATCTCCAAGGCGCAGTAGAAAAAGGCAATGAAAGATAGGACAACGCACTTAACAATCTCCCCCGGGGTCCATGTGAGGTGGTCAGGGCACCGGAATGGGTGAAACATTGTCAAAGTTTTGACCAGCTTTTGAGGCCTCCTTTGGTAATCGTTATCATTTCGACGCTGATACGTGCTGTGACAGTATGATTTTAGGCAGCCGGTTGAGGAGCACATCGTGTCCTGTTCAGAATCATGGAGACAGCCTCTTCTGGCCCAATTTCATCTGTATCGATTGAGATATCCGGATGTACCGGTCTTTCCATGGCCCTGTCAATAACGTAAATAACCCTTTCTGGAAGGGCTGGTTTTCTTTTTTTGTTCCTTTCTAGGCAGGTTTTTAATGAGCAATGAAGGTGAACAACTAAAACATTGTCTGCTCCGGCGGTCATAAAGACCTCATCCCTCCACTTTGTCTTATGAAAAGTAGCGTCTATTATGATATAGTCAGCCCTATCCAAATTTTCTTTCAGCCACCTAAATATCTTTCTATAAACTGGAGAGCGAATCTGATCGGAGACCAGAAGCTCTGTCCTCCCCCGCTTTTCCAGTTCCTCTCTAAGTCTTCTAGCAACGGTTGATTTTCCTGAACCAGGAATCCCGCAGAAAATTATTACCATTTTGTTAAGATATTTTTTTGTATTGATTTCTGTTTCTAAAAGAATTGATAAAGGTATATATTTATTTTATCGAGATAAGATTCTGTATAAAATAATAAAATGTTTTGTAACATTTTAGGTTTTTTGAAGAATATGCCTAGGCAAGGCGCTATAAGAGACAAAATCCCCCTCAATCCCCCTTTTCCAAAGGGGGAAGTGTTTCTCCTCCCTTTGAAAAAGGGAGGTTGGGAGGGATTTAAGAATACTCTTTCAAACAGCTAAACTGATACAATGTTTTTTATAAATAGTCAGACAACCTACAGGAACGTCAGCGCGGAATAGGCTATGGCCCTCAAAGCTCTTGAGGCAAGGATGCGCTCATTGGAATACTTTCACTCACTGCGCCTTTTACCAAGGACTTGGACAATCATACGAGTCGATGGGCGTAACTTCACTAATTTCACGAGCTCGCGCTTTGAGAAACCATTTGATCTGCGCTTTCGCGACTTTATGGTGGTAACTGCGCAGACTATGTTGGGAGAACTCTGCGGAGTCTATGCCCATACCACAAGCGATGAGATTTCGGTTCTCTTTAGCCCCAAATGGGATCTTTTTGACCGGGAATTAGAAAAACTTGTCTCGGTTTCCGCCGGTATTGCCAGTGCCGCATTTACGCACGCCTGTGGTGAGCCGGTGCACTTTGATAGCCGCATCTGGCTTGGTATCGGCGAAAATGATGTTGTTGACTACTTCCATTGGCGCCAATCAGACGCCGCTCGCTGTGCACTTCACAGTTGGTGCTATTGGACGCTGCGAAGATCCGGAAGTAGCTCTGAAGAGGCTACGGCATCTCTCAAGGGGAGATCCTGGAACCTTAAGAATGAACTGCTTTTCCAGCATGGCATCAACTTTAATGACCTACCGGTGTGGCAGCGGAGAGGCGTAGGCCTATACTGGGAGACATACGAGAAAGAAGGTTATGATCCGATCAAACGAATGACGGTTAGCGCGGTTAGACGCCGCATCAGAGTTGATTACGAGTTGCCGATGAAAGATGCCTATAAAGAGTTTCTTCGAGGCATCTTATCAACACTTATGTAAACTTGGTGCGCCTAGCGAGGGCGACAATTTCATCTGCCCATAAAACACACCATGGTTGCTGTGCAGGGTTATTTCAAATCCGAAATCCGAAGCACGAATCTCGAAACAATATCGAATCACCAAAATTCAAATCCAAAACAATCGGCGCTGCTGCCGTTTGGAACATTGGGAATTTGGACATTTGAATTTGTTTCGGATTTCGATATTCGATATTCGGATTTGAGCCCGGCTGCCTGGTAATCGGAGATCACCCATTGCTCTCTGTCAACAGTTCGATGGTGGGTCAAGGGGACCTGGACCTCTTGACTGTAGGTTCATAATTAGCTAAAATTAAACAAAATTTCGTTCTTGAGTTAAAAGAGCCTGTTGTGACGAGGCAATGGTTTGAGAAAAGATATTTAAGAATAAAAAGGAATTTTAAGGATTAGGGCTTTATCGGAAAAGAGGATACTGCTGTTAAGGATTAGCTATTAAACCCCCCAAGGCTTTATCAACTTCCACCCTTTAATCATTCGCTAATACAGAAATACCGTGGTTTCACTTTCCCTAAATTTCCTAATTTGTATCAGTTTAGCTGTTTGAAAAAGTATTCTTAAATCCCTCCCAACCTCCCTTTTTCAAAGGGAGGAGAACCGCTTCCCCCTTTGGAAAAGGGGGATTGAGGGGGATTTTGGCCTTTATAGCGCCTT
>JBFMAZ010000076.1:0-13324 GCA_040755415.1 Thermodesulfobacteriota bacterium
AAGGCGCTATAAAGGCCAAAATCCCCCTCAATCCCCCTTTTCCAAAGGGGGAAGCGGTTCTCCTCCCTTTGAAAAAGGGAGGTTGGGAGGGATTTAAGAATACTTTTTCAAACAGCTAAACTGATACCTCGAAACAAATTCAAATAACCGAAATGCAACCAATGACCGAAACAAAAAACGAAACTTATTCAACTGGTTACGTTTTGAACATTTGATATTTAGATTTCGGATTTGTTTCGGATTTCGATATTCGGATTTGGTTGGGGCGCTGCCGCGCTGGGTACTCTACTGGCAAACCTATTCGATCCCGCAATCTTCCCCCCGGCAATTTTTTCCGCTATCCCGCAGGCAAGACTGAAAAATTTGCCGACTCCCCTCACGGTTAAGGGTCGATAAGACCCGTAATTACGCTAGCTAGAGTTCATCCGAAAACCCCAACTTTTCCCCTCTCCCCTGGCGGGAGAGGGTTAGGGTGAGGGGGATAACCTAGCGATTTTCCTAACAGTACACCCCCCCCTGACCCCCTCCCATCGAGGGAGGGGGGCTTTTCGGATGGAAACTGATTAAAAATTGTAAGGAACAAACAAATGGCACAGGCGTTGCAATAAAAGAGGCCGGAGTTCGAGCCGGAACCGAAAGGGGGTGAAAATATTGCTATATACAGGGCCTATTTTGACTGGAATATTCGATGGTACACTCACCGGGAGCCCTGAGGCCCAGGCAACAAAAGGTGAGGGGGGAGCCCCGTTTCTGTCCTTTTTAAATAACAGTTCCTCTCCAATCAGAAATTGTCTTGGCGGGGCAGATCAGTGTGGGGGACAGACGATGGTACCGGAAGGCAACCCATCTGCCCCCTCTGGCCTTCCGGGTATCAGTGGAAAAGGCCCCTTATTTTGTCCCGTTCCCAGGGGGAGGCTTTGCCTTAACGACCTGCGCGATATTCTCCGGTCGTTAAAAAACACACTTAAAGAGACAGGGTTATCCGGAACCGGCCTGGTGATAGAGCACCCGGACGAGCTTATGCTTACTGAGTTCTTGCGTGCCTGCGGCCTGAAAGAGGCCGAAATTTCTCAGGTTACAGCAAAAATGAAAGGCGAAGAGGGAGAATACAACCTTAATATCCTGTTCACCATGCTTGACCCGCAGGCCTTACAGGACAAGGCGCGGGCTGATGAAGGCCAGGAACCTCTTCTCTCCCCACAGCACCGTATGACTCTTTCGGATCTATCGGCCATAAGTGCTATGCTGGAAGGGTTTGGATTGACGCCGCAAGAGATAAAGGGCATTTCGGAGGAGTGCCTGACAGAGGACGGGTTTATAAAAATTGGCCAACTGGTGAGAACGCTGCAAGAGGAATGTAAGCGTCCTCTATCCAGTATGCCCCTTGAGGAATGGCATGAGGATTCTCTTGCTGATCTGCTCGCCAAACTGGGTCTGACCGAGGAAGAGATCCGTAAGGTCGCCGTTGAGGCAGGACTAAGCGATAAAAGGTTTTCTCTCCCGAAACTCGTTTCTATACTGGACAAGGCCACCGAGGTCGTAGAGCGGAAACAAAATCCCATTGATGCCGATAGATTTCTCCGGAACCTGGAACACCTTCTCGGCAAAATAAAGCTTGAGATAGATGTTAAACCAGGCACACCGAATAATGTTGGTGCGCTCCGTGCCTGGCAGGACAAGTGGCTGGAGAGGCTCAGAGAAGTAAATGCAGGGCTTGATCCGAAAGAACAAACGCTCACGTTAGATAGCTGGTTCGAGGGAAAGCCGTCTGTAGAGGGTGGAATAGCCCCGGTCCGGTTGGAGGAAATGGCCGAACATCAGATGGTAAACCTGAAGTTGGATCAGAAGATGCCCTTCACAATAGACCGGCTGCCATTAATATCAGCGGCGGATACCGTGAGTAGTGCGGCAAAAGAAACGATAAGGCCGGCTGTTTATCCGGAGGATATTTTCTCCCAGATTACTGGCCGTCTCTTTGGTTCACTTCGCCTGAAGGAAGATCAGGTGGTTATTAAACTCTTCCCGCCGCACCTGGGCGAGGTAAAAGTCAACCTAGTCTTCAAAAACGACCATCTCCATACCACATTTACCCTTGACAACCATAGAGTAAAGGAGATCGTGGAGAGCAGCCTGCCGCAGCTCAGAACAGCCTTGTCCGAACAGGGGATCAAAATGGGGGAGTGCCATGTGGAATTAAGCCAGGATTTTCGCCAATTTTTTAGAGAACATGAACCGTATGCCGGGCAGGGCCGCAGGCCATGGCCGTTATATCGTGATGAAGATGAGCATTATGCCAGAGGAGAAGGGGTGGAAGCCGTACCCATTAATTCTCCTAAGCCCCTGCTACAGGGGATCGACCTCTTTGCCTGATTATCGGCAACGTTACTGGTCATCGGTCATAGGATAGTTACAAGTTACAGGTTACAGAAGTTACAAATTTGTAACTTGTAACTCTTGCAACTTCTTTAAGTAGTGACTAATGACCATTGACTAATGACATCCATTATAAAAGGGGGGATGAGGTATGGATATAAAGGGACTGGGACTGGCCACCTCGGCCAGTCAGACGCAATCCAGGGGTGGCCAAGTCCTGGATAAGGATTCTTTCTTAAAACTCTTCGTCACCCAGATGGAGCACCAGGATCCATTAAACCCTATGGAGGCCTATGAGTTTTCGGCGCAACTCGCCCAGTTCAGCAGTCTGGAGCAGCTTTATAATTTAAACGAAAATATGAATAATCTGATTGCCTACCAGACCTCGCAGAATAACCTGCAGCTCCTCTCTTTGATTGATAAAAAAGTGGAAGTGGTCACGGATAAGCTCACTCTTCAGGGCGGTAAAGCGACTGAAGCCTGGTATGAATTAGGCGAAGAAGCCACCGCATGTGCCATCAAAATCTACGGCGAGGATGGAACTTGTGTGCGCAGCCTCAATCTTGGGTCCAGGCATGCCGGTAGTTATACGCTGGACTGGGATGGCAAGGATCAGAAAGGAGTGGTTCTTCCAGATGGCCGGTATTATTTCGATGTCGTAGCCACAGATGCTGGGGGCAATGAGATCCCGGTTAATAGTTCCGTCTGTAGTCGTATCGCTGGCCTGGACTTTGAAGGGGGGATAACCAGGCTGGTACTGGAGGATGGGTCAAGAACCAGCGTGGCTGATGTGGTCAGGGTCGTAAATGCGCCGGCCGGGCTTAGCGGTGAAGAGGCAAACAGTTAGGAAGGATGATTTGAATAATAAAAAGAGGCGTAGAATTTCAAATGACAAAATTGAAATTTCAAATAAAGTTCAAATGCTCAAATGTCAAATTTTGTGGTTTGGATTTTGTCATTGATTTGAACTTTGAACTTTGAATTTTGTAACACTTTAGGTTTTTGAAAAATATGCCTAAGCAAGGCGCTATAAAGGCCAAAATCCCCCTCAATCCCCCTTTTCCAAAGGGGGAAGCGGTTCTCCTCCCTTTGAAAAAGGGAGGTTGGGAGGGATTTAAGAATACTTTTTCAAACAGCTAAACTGATACTGAATTTTGAACTTAGAACTTAATTAAAGGAGGGATAGATTATGTCCATTTCCAGTTCGCTCTATGCGGGCATCAGCGGTCTTTCCACCATGGGCAACGCCATGTCCGTCATTGGTGACAACATCGCCAACGTGAATACCGTGGCCTTCAAATCGGCGCGGGCCACCTTTCAGGACGTCCTGGCCCAGCAGATATCTACCGCCGCCGGTTCTTCTCAGGTCGGCCGCGGCGTTACTTTAGCCAGCGTAAGCGGCCTGTTTGCCCAGGGCTCTTTTGAGAGTTCTTCGCAGCCGACGGACCTGGCCATCGGCGGGAATGGCTTTTTCATTGTACGGGCCCCGGGCACGGAAAATAACCTGTATTATACCCGGGCCGGTGAATTTCGTTTTGATGAGAGCGGTTATCTGGTCAACCCGGCCGGCTACGTAGTCCAGGGCTGGGAACTGGATCAGGATACCGGGGAGGTTACCGGTACGATCGGGGATATCTTGGTCCCGAAGAGCTCAGCCCCGGTGGCTACAGATACTATACAACTCATCACCAACTTAGATTCACGGGAAGCGGCTCTTGGCGCTGCTCTTAATGCCGACTGGGATGGTACGGCTGACCCGCCGTTGGGCGTCAATGAATATACGTACCACAGCGCCATTCAGGTCTATGATTCGCTGGGCAACAGCCACGATATAACAGTTTACTTTGATCCCACAGCTACCAACAACGTCTGGGAATACTTGGTGACCTGTAATCCGAGCGAGGATCAGAGAGGCTACACACCAACAACTGTGGACGGTGCCCTCCTTTACGGGACGATAACCTTTAATAATAGCGGTGATATCACATCCATCACGGCTAACAAATATAATGACACCACCAATGCCTGGGACGCCTTGACCGCCGGAACGAATACCCCCAACGGTTATTTCCAGTTTATAGCCAATTTCACGGGGACGGATCAGACTGTCGACCTTAATTTCGGCAGCGCCTATAATTCAACCACCAGCGCCTGGGAGAAAGAGGCCTTATGTAGCAGCCAGTATGCCAGCGCTTCGACCACTATCTTCCAGGACCAGAATGGTTTTGGCGCAGGTTTCCTGCAGTCTGTTTCTGTCAACACCGAAGGCGTCATCACTGGCCACTATTCTAATGGGCAGATCATTCCACGATGCCTGATTGGCTTAGCTGATTTCAATAACCTGATCGGCCTTTCCAAGGTGGGCGGGAACCTTTTCTCGGAGACCACCGAGTCCGGAGCGCCTATTACCGGCCAGCCCGGGACGAATGGCCTGGGGAGCATCGCCCCTAACTCACTGGAGCAGTCCAATGTGGATCTCGGTACGGAATTTGTCCGCATGATCACCGTGCAAAGGGGTTTCCAGGCCAACTCCAAGATCATCACCACTACCGACGAGATGCTCGCCGAACTGATTACTCTGAAACGTTAGTGCCTTTGCTAAAATCCCCCCATCCCCCCTTTGCTAAAGGGGGACTTTTCGGTCCCCCCCTTTGAAAAAGGGGGGACTTTTCAGTCCCCCCCTTTGAAAAGGGGGGCAAGGGGGGATTTATTAGCTGACTGTCTTCTTTGCGTCCTTGGCTTCTTTATGGAATCCGTCATTCCTTCGCTTCACATTATTTTATTATTTTATTTATTGACACGTAGTCTTGAGTCTGGTAAACGTAACGCAATATGAAAACTTATGACGGTATAATCTCATGCTGGTGGTGGAGTGGGTTGATATAGGGTGAGGTGTACCCACTCCAGGTTATTAACATACATGCCGTCTAATAAACCGTGGGTCATCTCAAAGTGACCTGCGGTTTTTTATTTTAAAATGTATTCACCAACCTTCGAACAATTTAAGAGGCTTGCTCAGCAGGGAAATCTCATTCCGGTCTATCGGGACATCCTTGCGGATATGGAGACTCCGCTTTCCATTTATCGTAAGCTTGAAGAGGGGAGATATTCCTTTCTCCTGGAGAGCATGGAGGGCGGCGAAAAATGGGGTCGATACAGTTTTATCGGCCTTAATCCCTCGGTTATAATCCGCGCCAAAGGCCACAGATTGGAACGCCTCGACGCCGCCGGTAAAGTGCACACTGAAACCGGCAATCCCATCCTGTTTTTACGAAAGGTCTTGTCGGCTTATAAGCCCGTGGTATTTGATGGCCTGCCCCGTTTTTTTGGCGGTGCCGTGGGTTACCTCGGTTATGACACCGTGCGCTTTATAGAGGCCATCCCGGAGACAAATCCGGACGTGCTTGGCTTCTATGATATGGTCTTTGTAATCTGTGATCAAATTCTCATCTACGATACCTTCAACCAGTCCCTTAAGGTCATAACGAATGTGCACATCAAGGAAGGCGACGACCTGCAATCGCTTTATAATCAGGCCATAGCCAGGATAGACGGCATTATTGACAGACTGCGCGGAGCTCCGGTCCCGCAGTCAGGGGATATTCCTCAGGATGATCTTCCGGTATCAGCCAATATGTCGCCTGAGGACTTTAAAAGTATGGTCAGAAAGGCCCAGGAGTATATCCGGGCGGGAGATATCATTCAGGTGGTGCTGGCCCAGCGTTTTCAGACGACATGGCAATCGGAGCCCTTTGCGGTTTATCGGGCACTGCGTAAAATAAATCCTTCGCCGTACCTCTTTTATCTCCGTTTTGATGACGAGTATCTCATCGGCTCTTCACCGGAGGTCCTGGTACGGCTGGAGAACCGGAAAATAGAGGTCCGGCCCATTGCCGGGACGCGTCCCCGCGGGACAAACGAGGAGGAAGATCGCCGGCTGGAACAAGAACTCTTGAGCGACCCCAAGGAACGGGCCGAGCATATAATGCTGGTTGACCTGGGACGAAATGATGTGGGCCGGGTAGCCGGATACGGCAGCGTAGAAGTAAACGAACTGATGGCTATTGAACGGTATTCACACGTCATGCATATCGTCTCCAATGTGCGCGGCCTGTTAAAAGAAGGCAAGGATGCCTTTGACGTCTTCTCCGCTACGTTTCCGGCCGGGACGGTAAGTGGCGCCCCAAAGGTGCGGGCCATGGAGATCATTGAAGAACTGGAGCCGGACCGCCGCGGGCCATACGCCGGTGCGGTTGGTTATTTCAGTTTTTCCGGCAACATGGACTTGTGCATCGCCATCCGCACACTGCTCATGAAAGATGGGCGGATAAGTGTCCAGGCCGGGGCGGGGATTGTAGCTGATTCCGACCCGGATAAGGAATATCAGGAGACGGTCAACAAGGCGCGCGGTATGCTAAGGGCTATTGAATGGGCAAAAAAGGCATTGGAATAGGTAATGATATTTGTCCTCGATAATTACGACTCCTTTACTTATAATCTCGTCCAGGCCTTTGGCGAGATGGGTGAAGACCTGATCGTGGAGCGCAACGATAAGATCAGTCTCGAGGAGATTGAAGGACTTTCTCCCTCACACCTGGTCATCTCTCCCGGGCCGTGTTCCCCGGAAGAGGCCGGCATTTCTGTGGCAGCTATCCGGTATTTTGCCGGCCGGCTGCCCATACTCGGGGTCTGCCTGGGGCATCAGTCCATAGGCGCAGCCTTTGGCGGCCGTATAGTGCGCGCTGAAAGCCTCATGCACGGCAAGACCTCCCTGATCTATCACGATGGGAAAACGATTTTTGAGGGACTGCCGCTGCCCTTTGAGGCCACCCGCTATCACTCGCTTATCGTAGAGAAAGAGTCCCTGCCCGATTGTCTGGAGATAACCGCCTGGACCGAAGAGGGAGAAATTATGGGCCTTCGGCACAAAGAGCTTATCATAGAGGGGGTGCAATTCCACCCCGAATCAATCCTGACCAGAGAGGGGCCGGGACTCCTGAGGAATTTTACAAGACTGTCAGGGGGGAGGAGATGACCGTGATCAAGGAAACGCTGGCTAGGGTAGTTAACCGCCAGGACTTAAGCGAGGAGGAAATGACGGCGGTTATGGAAGAGATTATGAGCGGTAGTTGTACACCGGCCCAGATAGGGGCCTTTATCACGGCGCTGCGCATGAAAGGTGAATCTGTAGCGGAGATAACCGGAGCAGCCCGCGTAATGCGGGAAAAGGCCACTCAGATTAAGGTTGAGGCAGAGATAGTGGTGGATATCGTCGGTACCGGCGGTGACGCCTCTAATACCTTCAATGTTTCTACAACCGCTGCCTTTGTAATAGCTGCATCGGGAGTGAAAGTGGCGAAACATGGAAATCGCGCGGTCTCATCCCGTTGTGGCAGTGCCGATGTCCTGGAGGCACTCGGGGTTAATCTTGACCTTTCGCCTGCGCTGGTGGCTGCGGCAATCGGCGAGATTGGTTTTGGATTCCTTTTTGCCCCCAAACTGCACCTGGCCATGAAACATGCCATCGGTCCCCGAAGGGAGATAGGGCTGCGTACCATATTCAACATTCTCGGGCCGCTCACCAATCCGGCCGGGGCCAATGTTCAGGTCCTCGGGGTCTATGATGGCAGTCTGGCAAATACCCTGGCCACCGTCCTCAAGAATCTTGGTAGTAAGGCGGCTATGGTGGTCTTTGGTGAAGGCGGGTATGACGAGCTGAGCATAGTCGGGCCTACCCGGGTAAGCGAACTCAAGGGAGGCGTTGTCCGCGATTACATTGTGCAGCCGGAGGATTTCGGCCTCAAGAGGGCCGCTTCGGCGGAGATTATTGGTGGCGATGCGGCAAAAAACGCACAGATTGTGCGTTCCATTTTTGCCGGTGAAAAAGGGGCCTGCCGGGATATGGTAGTCCTTAATACGGCTGCCGCCCTGGCTATCAGCGGTAAGGCCAGGGACATACTTGAGGGCGCAGAGATGGCTGAAGAACTCATAGATAGCGGTGCAGCCGGCAAAAAGCTGGAGGAGTATATTACCTTTTCCCGGAAAGCGGCGTAAGATGGCTCATAGCTCATAGCTCATAGCTCATAGCTGAAAGCCCGAAGGTTACTATGATCTTAGATAAGATCGTTGCCCATAAGAGACTTGAGGTGGCCCGGCGTAAGGAGGAGGAACCCGTTCCTGTCTTGATGCAGGAGATAGAGCGCCTGGCCGCACCGCGTTCATTGAGCGGCGCCCTTACAGCGGGTGGCGGGATAAATATCATTGCCGAGATAAAGCGGGCTTCACCCTCTGCGGGCATGATAGCCGGCAACATAGACCCGGCGTCCGTAGCTACGGAATATGAAATGGGCGGGGCAGCGGCTATTTCGGTATTGACGGACAGAGAATTTTTTGCCGGTGACATTGCCTTTCTACCGCAGGTTAGACGAACAGTCTCTTTGCCCGTACTTCGCAAGGATTTCCTCATAGACCCCTACCAGATCTATGAGGCCCGGGCCTACGGGGCTGATGCCGTACTGCTCATTGCCGCCATCCTTGGAGATAGGGAGCTAAAGTCGCTTCTTGATTTGACACATGGGCTGGGGATGGAGGCCCTGGTGGAAGTACATGATGAACCTGAACTCCCTAGGGCGCTGAAAGCCGGGGCCAGGGTGATCGGGATCAATAACCGGAATCTAAAGGACTTCACAGTATCGCTGGAGACTACCTTTAAACTTTGCCGCAAGATACCGGTGGGGAAGGTAATCGTCAGTGAGAGCGGGGTTAAAACCCGTTCCGACATTGTCCGGCTGGAAGAGGCCGGGATCCAGGCGGTTTTGATCGGCGAGACCTTGATGCGGGCCCCGGACAGGACAAAAGCGATTATGGAGCTGTTAGGAAAAAGTGATCAGGATAAAGGTGTGCGGTATCACTAATATTGAAGATGCGCTGGCGGCCCAGGCCCTTGGATCAGACGCCATAGGGCTGGTATTTGCCAAAAGCCCCCGCCGGGTAGAGAAAGAACAGGCCCGGGAGATCGTCCAGGCCCTGCCTCCCTTTGTGCACTTAGTCGGGGTTTTTGTAAATGAAGAGAAGGGCGTGATAGAAGACATAGCTGATTTTTGCCGGTTGACGGTCTTGCAGTTCCACGGGTCAGAATCCCCTGAGTATTGCGCAGGATTTGGCCGGCCTGTAATTAAGGCCTTTCGCATAAGTCAGAGAGAAGATATCGAACGCATGAAACCGTACCAGGGTAAGGTGAGCGCCTTTCTTTTAGACACCTATCACCCCGTGCTTGCCGGAGGCACCGGGCAGGCCTTTGATTGGACCATGACTAAAGAGGCTGGAAAGATCGGGCCGATTATTTTGGCCGGCGGTCTTAACCCGGATAACATCGAGGCCGCCATCCGGGCGGTTAGACCCTACGCGGTTGATGTGAGTAGCGGCGTGGAGATGTCGCCGGGCAAGAAGGATCATGAGAAGATAAGATTATTCATAGAGCGGGCGCAGGCTGCATAGAAATGTCAAAGTTCAAAGGCCAAGGGCCAAATGAAATCCAAATACCAAAGTTCAAATGAAGTCCAAATGACTAGAGCGAATGTCATTAGTCAATAGTCATTAGTCACTGGTAAAAGTGGTCCATCCTTCCAACTTAACCAATGACTAATGACCAGTGACGAGTGACGTTTTGGGCTTTGGCATCTGTTATTTTTCTAAATTCTGTCTTTTGTATTCTTTTTAAAGGAGGTAAGCATAATGCTTCCAGACAAAAGAGGGCATTTTGGCATGTTTGGGGGACGTTTTGTACCGGAAACATTGATGCCAGCCCTTATGGAACTCGAAAAAAAATATCACCACTACCGGAAAGACAGGTCCTTTAAGGAAGAGCTCCACTTCTATCTTACGGAATACACGGGCAGGCCGACCCCGCTTTACTTCTGCAAGCGTCTTACGGAGAAACTAAAAAAGGCCAAAGTTTATTTAAAGCGGGAAGACTTGACCCACACCGGGGCACACAAGATAAATAATACCCTGGGCCAGGTCTTGCTGGCCAGGAAAATGGGCAAAAAGCGGGTTATCGCCGAGACCGGAGCCGGACAGCACGGCGTGGCCACGGCCACCGCTGCGGCCCTTTTGGGCCTGGAATGCGATGTCTATATGGGCGCGGTGGACATCAAGAGACAGGCCATGAATGTCTTTCGTATGCAGCTCCTCGGGGCCAGGGTCATACCGGTGGAACAGGGCAGCAAGACCCTGAAGGACGCTATTAACGAGGCTATCCGGGACTGGGTAACCAACGTGCGAAATACCCATTATGTGATCGGCTCGGTGGTGGGGCCGCATCCCTATCCCATGATAGTCCGTGACTTCCAATCGGTAATCGGTCAGGAGACGCGCCGGCAAATCCTGAAAAAAGAGGGCCGCCTTCCCGATGTCATCATAGCCTGTGTGGGCGGTGGAAGTAATGCTATGGGAATCTTTTATCCCTTCCGTAACGACCCGGCTCGATTGATCGGCGTGGAGGCGGGTGGAGAGGGCATCTCCTCCGGGCAGCACTCGGCTACCCTCGGCGCCGGAAGCATCGGCGTTCTGCATGGGGCCATGAGCTACCTGCTTCAGACCGCTGACGGCCAGATCAGAGATACCCATTCCATAGCTGCGGGTCTGGACTATCCCGGTGTGGGGCCGGAACACGCCCATTATCAGGATAGCAAGCGCGCGGAATACGTCTCGGTAACGGATGCTGAGGCATTGGAAGGCTTTAAGCTCCTTTCCGAGACGGAAGGGATTATCCCTGCCCTGGAGAGCGCACATGCCATCGCCTACGCCGCCAGGATAGTGCCCCGGTTATCGCGTAAAGATATAGTAATCATCAACCTCTCCGGCCGGGGAGATAAAGATGTAGAGACCGTTGCCGGTCTTTTAGCAGGAGGTGCTGCATGAGCCGCATTGCAGAGGTTTTTGTCAGCAGGAAAAAGATAAAAAAAGCCGCTCTTATACCGTTCCTTACGGCCGGTGACCCATCTCTTGCCCATACTGCGGAACTGGTGCTGGAAATGGAACGGCAGGGGGCAGATATAATTGAATTGGGTGTACCTTTTTCCGATCCCTTAGCCGATGGGCCGACCATCCAGGCCGCCAGTCAGCGCGCCTTGGCCCAGGGTGTACGCCTGGAGGACGTCATTGGCCTGGTTCGGAATCTTCGCAGCAAGACCCGGACCCCGCTCGTCCTGATGACCTATTACAATCCGGTCTTGCAGTATGGGTTGAAACGCACGGCCCGGAAAGCCGCTCAAGCCGGTGTGGATGGCTTTATCATCCCTGACCTTCCTCCCGAAGAAGCAGAGGAATGGAAAAAAGAGGCAGACAAAGCCGGTCTGGACACCATTTTTCTCCTGGCTCCGACTAGTGACCTCGACCGGATTAAGAAGGTTACCCGTTTGAGCAGCGGTTTTATCTACTACGTATCGGTTACCGGTATAACCGGCGTCAGGAAGGATCTGCCGGGCGATCTTCTGGCTAAATTAAGATTGGTCAAGAAACACGCTGCTGTTCCTGTGTCTGTGGGATTTGGCATCTCCACGCCGGAACAGGTGGCCATGCTGGCCCCGCATGCAGACGGCATCATCGTGGGCAGCGCCATTGTAAATCTTATAGCCAGACATGCTGAAGATCCGCAATTGGTGCCCATCGTGGGCCGATTTGTAGCCCATCTCAAGACCGGGATATGATAACGTGGGATAGACTCACCGCAAGGGCGCAAAGATGTAGGAAATCCGAAGCACGAAATTCGAAATACGAAACAAATTCAAATGACCAAAATTCTAAACAATTATGTTTCGGTCATTTGAACATTTTGATTTCGGATTTGTTTCGGGTTTCGATATTAGGATTTCGGATTTTCCAGGGTTGCGCCCTTTGCGCCTTTGCGGTGAGCTTAATTATATTTGTCCTCTGAGTTTGGTCCAGGCTATCCCTAAGTATTCGTAAACAGCCGTTTCCGAATTATGAAGGGCATCCGCATGGGGAAAGAACGAACCAGGGCCTAATGTCTGGTTACTCTTGACCCGATGTCTGGTAGGGGCAGGAATCGGATTCATACCGAGCTTTTTAAACAGGGACATGGCCCGCGGCATGTGGGAGGCTGAGGTCACCAGGACAAAGGGAGCACTGCCGACTATAGACTTTATGAGACAGGCCTCATCGTGTGTATCTTTAGGCCTGCTTTCGACAATTATATCGCCCCCATCAACACCGATTTCCCTGGCAATACCGGCCATAACCTCGGCATTAGGAAGCGGATCAAACACCCTTCCGCCGGACAAAACAAGCTTACTGCCCGGTTGTTTCCGGTAGATCCGGATTCCTTCTGCCAGACGCACCAGGGAAGAATCATCTATTTGACTGGTCATGGGAAGTTTTGGGTCTGAGGTATGCCCCCCGCCCAGGACGACAACAAATCTTACCGGATATTCAGGCCCGTCCCCCGCACTCCCGGCAACATAAGGCGCGTATCTGTTTTCGAAGGGACGCAGGAGGCGGTCAGATATAAGCCCATAGCTTAAAAGCGTCAGGGTAATTAAGCCGATAGATATAAATGCCTTGCCCAGCCTTTGTCTTCGCGTGAAGTATAGCAGGAATAATCCTATAAAGGAAATTCCAAGGCACAAGGGTAGCGGGAGCAAAAATTGAGAGATTATTTTTTTAAACAGAAACATAAGCATATTCCTTTGATGGTAATCGCATTGTCAAAAGATTAACCACAGGGCACACAGCGCGGCAGAGCCGCAATCAAATCCGAATATCGAAATCCGAAATCCGAAACAAATCCGAAATTCAAATATCGGTATCAGTTTAGCTGTTTGAAAAAGTATTTTAAAATCCCTCCCAACCTCCCTTTTCCAAAGGGAGGAGAAACATTTCCCCCTTTGAAAAAGGGGGATTAAGGGGGATTTTCGAGGCGCCGTTTTCT
>JBFMAZ010000077.1:0-14723 GCA_040755415.1 Thermodesulfobacteriota bacterium
TATTCCTTAGTCGTCATTCCGGCGAAAGCCGGAATCCACAAAATCAACAAGTTAGTTTCCATCCGAAAATCCCCCTGTATCCCCCTTTTCCAAAGGGGGATTTCAATATCTTCCCCCCTTTAGCAAAGGGGGGGTGGGGGGGATTTGGCAGTTTCCGGATGGGAACAAGTTAGATGCCAGCTTGTATTACATGACCGAATTAATCAGCGTTTCCTATATACGATATGGACCGATCTTAAGAATTGCCGGCATGGCTTAAAATGACATATCCTGATTCTGTTGTCACACAATTTTTTAAAAAAACCTGCATAGGCAGTCACGTGGGGTGATACCCGCTTCTTCTGTCCGGTGCGAATTATTCCGGGATTTTTATTTATAATGTTGCGGCCCCCCCCAATCTCCGCCGACCTTCAGCCAAATCCCCCCTCCCTTGACGGGAGGGGGGTGAGGGGGCGGGTGAACAGTATGAAATTACGCATTTTTTCACCCCCACCCTAGCCCTCCCCCGTCAAAGGGGGAGGGAATATAGGGTTTTCGGATGGATACTAACAAAAAAAGGGCTGTCTGGTTAGACAGCCCCTTCCAGTTTTGGTGGGCAAAGCCCACCCTACGTGACTGCCGTTTGTAGAGGTCATCGGCGGATAGTCGCCGCTCTTATAGGTCATGAAAGCAGGAGGGCATCGACGGCTAATGCCTTAGCTGCTTTTGCAAGTCCTTCGTCGGCAGTAACCAGGGTTAGTCCCTCGGAAGAGGCAATCGCCAGGTGAAGGGCGTCAAGGGTGCGCAGCGAAGTATTAAATTGGCCCATCCAGTCTCTGGCCAATCTGTAGTGAAGGGACTCAACGTAAAGTCTGGTGTAAAAGATCCCATCCAGGTGAGCTAGAAATTTTGCGATAATCCGGCTGGCGTCGGTTCGATGCAGGCCTCCTTCGCGAACCTTTCTGGATATGGCCGAGAAAAGTTCTACTTCTGTGAGGAGACTGATAGCCGGTTGAGGGTGAGCGATTAGGAACTCTTCCACTTTTTCACTTAAAGGCTCCGGACAATAATACGCCGCCAACACGCTCGTATCTATATAAAACATTAATAGCGCTCCTCCCTCCTTTTACGGATTACCACTGTGCTTAATGGCTTACCGCTAAGTCGAATAGAAGAGCGAAAATCCTTCAGTTTGGGTAAAACTCTGACCTCACCCTTAGGTGGAACAAGCCGGGCTACTTCTTTGCCGCGGCGTAAGATGATCACTTCCTTACCTTCTTCTATTTGGTTAAGAAGTGAACTTAATTTATTTCTGGCCTCCTTTGCGTTGATCTTCATAAAGAACTCCTTATATCCGTCAGAAGTGTACATTTGCAATGTACATTTTGTTTGAGAAGATGTCTACTAAAAATACAGTCACATAAGGTGGGCAAAGCCCACCCTACGTGACTTTTACTCCGGCAATTAAATACTCAAATATCGTCATTCCGGCCCCGTATCAAGTACGGGGTAAACTCCAGCCGGAATCCAGAAAGGAACTGGATGCCGGATCACGTCCGGCATGACATTTTTATATATTTACTTGCCGGAGCAATAACAAAAAAAAGGGCTGCCCGGTAGGACAGCCCTTTTTTAAAATGACGCTTCCCATTCTTCTTCAATGGGTCGCAGCATACTCTCTTATGCGGCGTATCTAATGACTTCCAATTCTGCCGCTGTATCCACCTGTTCGAGAATCTCTTCCACTCGTTTCAGTACGAGATCATCCAGCAGATATTCACTACAATTATTACACTGCGCCACAGGCAAATCCTTCAAGATGACGATAGTTGTATTACTTATCTTGAAGGGGAGGTTTGTAAGTGAAGAGATCATTTCCGATCCACACACATGACATTTCATGGGGATTGCCTCCGTCTTTTCAGGTCGTTCTCCCACTCCTTTGGATCTGGATGATAGGCGGTAACGACCCGGACATTATCTCCTTGTACATCAATAGCAAACAGAATATGAAATGCAACATCCTGATACCGAGAGTAGATGAGATAGCTGGGAAGATATTTATCCTCTGGATACTCCGCTATAATCTCATACCCGGCGACGGACTCGAGAATAGCCTTCCGGGAAATGAATCTACCTTTCAGACGCATATTCACATGGTAAGTCCAAAAGATTTTCCTCTGTTGTACACAGCGCCGGATGAAATCTAAAGGATCAGATGGAAACACACGCTCAGGTGTCATTAATTATCCATAATCCAAGGATTGCCAGACTGCTGCCCATTAATCGTAGGCACTAAACAAATGCACTTTTGACAACATGATACTTTAATTTTATTAATCATTCAAAGAAAAAACGGCAACCTCCCTTGCGGATACATTCTACCGGTATGACCTAAACAAAAAAGGCTGCCTGGTAAGACAGACACGTAGGGTGGGCTTTGCCCACCGCCATTAGATTGCCGCTCTATTCTCCACCAATATCCGTGGGTATTTGCAAGGGTGTTGCACCCCAGTCCGGTGAGTACACGCCGGCCTCAACGTAACGACGAAATGTAGAATACGGCCAATCTTTCGGTGTGTTTACAACCCGGTGCTTCACCGGATTGTAATGAATGTAATCACAATGAGCTGAAAAGTCCTGCTCGTCTCGAATCATGTGTTCCCAAAAACGCCGTTGCCACACAGTGCCTTCCCTATATTTCTTTCGAGATGCCGTTGGGCTCGGCATGTGCAGCCACGCTCTCGCCCTCTTCGTAAACTCACTCTTAATCAGCGCCCAGCGCAGTGAATAAGCGACGTCACCGTCGGGCAAACGCCAAATACAGTGCATGTGATCCGGCAGCAAAACCCACGCCTCAATGATGAACGGATGGGAGTTGCGGACCTTTGTAATGATTTCACGTAACAGCGCTCTCGATTCCTCGCAACAAAGGATCGGTTGCCGTTGATACGTAACCACCGTGAAAAAATAGGTGTTCCCTTCCCGGGCTCTTCGATAATTTGGCATCTCTTTTGGTGGGCAAAGCCCACCCTACGTGGCTGACAGCCAAATCCCCCCTCCCTTGACGGGAGGGGGTGAGGGGGAGGGTGAACAGTATGAAATTACGCATTTTTTCACCCCCACCCTAGCCCTCCCCCGTCAAAGGGGGAGGGAATATAGGGTTTTCGGATGGATACTAACAAAAAAGGGCTGCCCGGTAAGGCAGCCCTTTCCAGTTTTGGTGGGCAAAGCCCACTTTACGTGGCTGCTAATTATGGAGTTATGACGCCTGCACCAGTACAAGTATACGTTGTCGCGCCGCTTGAGTGCACGGCGGTTACTGAGCCAGCGCCTGTCGCATTCCATGGTGTAGTGAATGTTAGGGTTACGTTGGGTGTTGCGTTGTAGCCATAACCAGTGATATCCCCTACGGCGTCAACGCTCCCGGAAGGATTATCTATTAGATAAGCCTGAGCAGCCGTAAAGGCGTTCTTTAGATCGCTTTTTGCCGATGCATCATAGCCTCTCTGTCTATACGCAGAAAACTGTGGTATCGCGATAGCGGCCAGGATGCCGATGATGGCCACGACGATCATGAGTTCGATAAGTGTAAAACCCTTTTGATTCCTCTTCATTCTCATCTTTGCTAACATTTTTTTGCCTCCTTGTTCTTGCTTAACTTAGATTTTACTAATTCATGCCAGACATGCAAGTTACTTTTTTACTTTTCATTCACCTCCCTTTGTTGGTTAGCATTAAATCGTACGATTTTTGTGTCGGGCGAGACGCCCAACCTACTACTTATGAGATCTTTCTTCCCCCTCACCTTCACCCTGTTAAATAATCTATCTATTTAACAGGGCAAGCCCTCTCCCGCCAGGGGAGCGGGTATTTACGAGGTATATAGCCTCTTATCGGTCTTTATATGATTTCTTTAAATTTTTTTGCTTATTACCTTAGCAATAGTAATGCCAATCTTGGCCATGCCCAAGATATAGGGTTTAATAACTTGATACCACAAAATATTGTGGGTTATTGGCCTGGATAGCGTACTAAGGATTGCGAGGATTAGCTGAAAGTGACAAATTTTGTCAATAGCATGACAAATGTCGGCAGGAATTAGTGATGAGTCGGGTTGCGAGTTACGGGTTTCGGGTTAAAAAACTCGCACCCCGAAAGCTGACCGCTGTTATAAACACCAATACGGCACGGCGTAGATTCCCTTAAAAAGTCTCTTTACTTCTTTGCCGGCATATAAGACCGCACCGCCCGATAAACGGGGCAGCAAGCCCTGAAGAAACCTTATGCCTTCTGCATCCCGGAGCCCCACGCGTTCTGAGAACTTCACCTCAAAGGCGCATAGCCTGCCGTTGACATCCAGGATGAAATCAACCTCTTTTTCTTTCCCTCCCTGCGTTCGAAGGAAATAGATATCTCCGTCCATTACATGCGCCATGTTCAGGAGATTTAAGAAGAAAAATCCCTCGAAAAGCGCGCCCCACAATTGTTCAGGAATCCGGTCCTTCTCGCTGAATCCAGCCAGTGTACAGGCCAGGCCGGGATCGATAAAGAATCCCTTGGGAGATTTGATGGCCCGGAGGGATAGGTTTTTGGAATAAGGGCGAAGCCTCGTAAACAGGTTGGAGACTTCTAAGAGGTTTACATATCTGGAGATCGAGGCAGTGCTAAGAGCGGCATCTCTGGCTACTTCGCTCTGCCGGAGTATGTTCGCCTGGCGCAAGGCCAGGAGGGTCATAACCTTTCTGAAGTCCGGTAAATTCGATATCCGGCTGACATCGCGCAGGTCTCTTTCCAGATAAGTAGCTATGTACCCCCTCCACCACAGGCTTATATGTTTTTCCTGAGAGAGTTCGGTCACGGGGGGGAGGAATCCCCGGAATAGGAGAGACCGTATGTTTTCTTCACCGGATACTTCAGGGAAGCGGGGTTCAACTCCGGCAAGGACGTCGGAAATCCAGCCGGACCGGCCCTTTTCCTTGTATTCGCCATAGGAAAAAGGAAACAAATCCAGGTAAATAGCCCTTCCGGCCAGGGTCTCCGATACCCCTTTCATGAGAAGCAGATTGGAGGAACCGGACAGGATAAATCGCCGATCCCGTTCCCGATCGACGGCCATCTTGATAGTGGATAGCAGACTCGGCACCTTCTGTACCTCATCGATTATAAGGGGCCCGCTATCTTCGATGATAGCCCAAGGTTCCCGGGCGGCTACTGCCATAATATCCAGATCGTCCATGGTCACATAGCGCCAGGAGCGGAATGGTTCTTCGTGGGTCAGAAGCGTGGACTTGCCGGTTTGTCTGGCACCGGTGAGTACTGTAACCGGGGAAAACGAAACCGCTTCTCTCAGCTTCTCAGTTACCCATCTTTTTTTAAAAATGTCCATGGCGCTTGATATACATCGTTTCAGATCGTGAAACGATTTATATCAGATGAAGAAACATTATGCAAGAATATTTGATGATTTCGTAAAAAGTCCCCAAAACCCCCTCTCCCTTGATGGGAGAGGGTTGGGGTGAGGGTGAAAATGGCGATGATTTAGGTACTTACGTTCCCCCTCCCCTTGATCCCCTCCCGCCGGGGGAGGGGAATTCTGACTTCTTGCGAGACCATCATATTTGCGGCTTAGTAATTATTACTTCGGCAACTAAAGACTTAAATCCCCCCTCACCCCCCCTTTGGAAAAGGGGGGATGGGGGGATTTGGCAAGTTTATATATTTAATTGCCGTAGTAATAATGATGGATGATAGATGAGGAGAAGGGTTACGGATTGCGAGGTTTTTTAGCCTAAAACCGGAACCCGCAACTGGAAGGCTCAAAGCTGAATGCTGAAATATTTTTTCTGGCCGCAGATAAACGCAGATTACCAGGATATTAAATACATAGGGTCTTCGCGTAATCGAGTGGGTAATCTTTTAGTCTTCTCTATTCCCCTCTTTGGAAAAGAGGGGTTAGGGGAGATTTTATAAATCATAACTGTTTCAGGCTCTTATTATGCGAAAGCATAGTTGCTACCAGGAGTTTTCAAATCCCCCCTCACCCCCCCTTTTCTAAAGGGGGGGTGAAGTGGAGGTGAGGCTTTTTAATTGCCGGAGTAATAATAATCAACTCTACCTCGCAGTTATTATTCCCTCTGCGGACTCTGTGTTCTCGGCGGTGAAAAGGCTTTTCTGCGCATATCGGCGAAAATCTGCGGCCTTATTGATTTTTTACAGCCCGTATTTGCTCAGGCGATGGCGGAAGGAGCGGAAGCTGATGCCCAGGAGGGCGGCGGCCTTCTGCTTGGCGCCCCGGCTGATTTCAAGGGCCTTAAGGAGAATATCCTTCTCTGTCCTGGCTATGTATTTCTCGAGATCGAAGCCATCTGACGGGATGGTAACAGCCGGTGTGTCGATCTTCGCTCCTTTGCCGTTGTTTATATTTATAAACGATAAGTCTTCTGCCTGAATAGTGCTGGAAGAGGCGAGAGCAACGCTTCTTTCGATAATGTTTTCGAGTTCACGTACATTTCCCGGAAAGTCATATTGCATCAGCATTTTTAAGGCTGCGGGTGATATGTTATCCACCTGCTTCCGCGTCTCATCTGAAAATCCCCCTGTATCCCCCTTTTCCAAAGGGGGAATTGATGGGACCCCGTCTTTCCCCAAAGGGTGACTTAACGGATCCCCCCCTTTATTAAAGGGGGGTGAGGGGGGATTTTTTTCATTGTTCTTTGTGTCTCTTTGAGGTATGGGTGTTTCATTTGCATATTTTTTAAGGAAGTGCCGGGCCAAGAGCGGTATATCTTCCTTCCTTTCCCGGAGGGGCGGGACCCTTATCTGGATGACGTTAAGCCGGTAAAAGAGGTCTTCGCGGAAATTTCCGGCCGCCACCTCCTGTTCCAGGTCCTTGTTCGTGGCCGATATTATGCGGATATCCACCGCTATATCCTCCGTCCCTCCCACCGGCCTGAACACCCTTTCCTGGAGTACGCGAAGGAGTTTTACCTGGAGGGCCGGAGAAAGTTCAGCTATCTCATCTAAAAATATCGTCCCGCTATCGGCCATTGCAAAGAGCCCTTTTTGGTCGCTTATGGCCCCGGTAAAGGCCCCTTTTTTATGCCCAAAAAGCTCGCTTTCGATGAGCGTCTCCGGTATGCCGCCGCAATTAATGGCCACAAAGTTCTCTTTATTACGCGGGCTTTCCGCGTGAATAGCCCGGGCTACTAACTCCTTGCCGGTTCCACTCTCTCCATAAATCAGGACATTACTCCGGGTCCGGGCGACCTTTCTGATCATCTCATATACCTTCAGCATGGCCGGAGAGCTGCCTACCAGCTTTTCGTAGCGGTGGTGTTTTTTTAATTCCTCTTTGAGACGGTCGTTTTCTTGTCGAAGCTGCTTTTTTTCCAGGGCCTTTGTGATGATTAACTTTATTTCCTCCACGTTAAACGGTTTTGGGATATAGTCATAAGCCCCCTGCTTCATGGCCGTAACGGCTGTTTCCGTGGTGGCGTAGGCGGAGATCATGATTACTACCGTCTCCGGGCTTATTTCTTTGACCTTTTTCAGTACCTCAAGTCCATCCATGCCGGGCATGCGGATGTCGGTGATAACCAGATCGTAAAAGTTTTTCTGGACGAGAGAGACGGCCTCCCGACCGTTTGAGACACACTCGGCCTGATAGCCTTCGCTGTCCAGCATGAGCTTGAAGAACTCACGCATGCTGAGTTCGTCATCAACTACGAGTATCCGGGCGGAGGGGTTCATAATAAGATACGTTCACCGCAAAGGCGCAAAGAAAACATCTTTATCAGAGGCTCTTGCAAAATTGTCACACCGGTGAACCCCGGATCGGAGTCCGGGGCAGGCACCGGTGTCCAGAGGTATCTCAATCTGCTTGAAATTCCTGGATTCCGACTTTCGCCGGAATGACGAGAACGCCATTCACAAAACTATTGGAGAGGCTCTTTTAAGCCTATCTTTCTCTGCGTCCTTTGCGCCTTTGCGGTGAGAAAATTTAATTCAGGTCGTCAAAGACGATCCTACCATTTATTATCGTCATAACCGCCTTGCCCTTTAATTCCCAGCCGTGGAAGGGTGAGTTTTTGCTGCGGGACTGGAATTTGTGGACATCGACGATAAATTTCCGGTCAGGATCTATAATGGTAAGGTCGGCCTTTTTACCGATCTGGATGGAAGGGATTTCAAGACGCAGGATGCGGGCCGGTTTTGCAGAAAGCTTGACGATGGCTTCATGGAGGGAAAGATGCCCGGCATGAACTAATCTCAGTGTTAGAGGGAGGATGGTTTCGAGACCTACAATGCCGTTGGCCGCCATATCAAATTCCACCTCTTTTTCCAGGGTGCTGTGCGGGGCGTGGTCAGAGGCGATGGCATCTATGGTTCCATCTTTAAGTCCTTCAATGATGGCGGCCACGTCCTCTTTCGTTCTGAGGGGAGGATTCATCTTGGCATTGGTGTCGTAGCCTGTTACGGCCTCCTCGGTCAGGCTAAAATAATGCGGGGCAGTTTCTGCGGTAACGTTAACTCCGGAGGCCTTGGCCTGTCTTATCAAATCGACCGAGCCCCTGGTGCTGACATGGGCAATGTGGACTGAGCTTTCAGTCAGGGCGGCCAGCCTGATTTCCCGGAAGACCATGACTTCTTCAGCCACGGCCGGGATGCCGGGTAATCCAAGCTGTGTGGATACAAGCCCCTCATTTATAACCCCGCCTGAACAAAGCGTCAGTTCTTCGCAGTGTGAGATCACCGGTAAGTCAAAGTTTCGGGCATACTCCAGGGCCCGGCGCATAAGCTCGCCATTCATGACGGGCCGGCCGTCGTCTGTAACGGCCACTATCCCGGCGGCTTTCATGTCACCGAATTCCGCCAGGGTTTCGCCCTGGAGACCCTTGCTTATAGCCCCTATGGGATAAACCCGTGCTAACTGGGCGGCCTCCGCCTCTTGCAGGATATATTCAGTTATCGATTTGTTGTCATTAACCGGTTTGGTATTGGGCATACAGGCTATGGCCGTGAATCCGCCGGAGACCGCGGCCAGGCATCCCGTGGCTATGGTTTCTTTATATTCCTCACCCGGCTCGCGCAGGTGGGTGTGCATATCCATAAGGCCGGGGGTGACGATTTTCCCGGCCAGGTCTATTACCTTGGCGTCAGGTGGTATGGGTCCGTCCCCGGACACACGTAGTAAGGCTATTTTGCCGTTTCGGATGTATATATCGTAGAGCACATCCGCCTTAACTATGGCAGGCGTTTCGTTCGCCCCGGCGGATCTGCCTGTGGCGCGACCGGTCAGAGCAGAGGGATCGACTATTCTTGCACCTTTCAGATAGAGATTCATTGACTCACACCTGAAAATCCCCCTGTATCCCCCTTTTCCAAAGGGGGAATTGATGGGACCCCGTCTTTCCCCAAAGGGGAATTTAACGGATGTCCCCTTTTTTGCAAAGGGGGACTTAACGGATTCCCCCCTTTACTAAAGGGGGGTGAGGGGGGATTATTTTCATTTTTCTTTGTGTCGCCATGCGTCATGCGTGTTTCGCTTCCCAGGAGAAGATAAAGGAGGGCCATGCGTACGGCTACACCGTTTGTCACCTGATCAAGAATTACAGAATAAGGGCCATCGGCCAGTTCCGGGCTTATTTCTACCCCGCGATTAATGGGGCCGGGGTGCATAACTATAACATCCGGTGCGGCTGAGGCCAGATGTTTCGTATGGAGCCCAAAAAAGGTGGCATATTCACGGATGGAAGGGAAGCTGAGCTTGTTCTGCCGTTCCAGTTGAATGCGTAAAACCATGATCACGTCTGCACCCTGCAAGGCTTCTTTCATATCAAGAGTAACTTTAGCTCCCAGTTTTTCTATATAAGGCGGTATCATAGTCGCCGGGCCGCTCACTACAACATTTGCCCCCATTTTTGTAAAGCCGAGGATGTTGGAATGCGCTACCCGGCTGTGTGCAATGTCCCCCATTATGGCCAGCTTAAGTCCTTTAAGCCTCCCCTTTTTTTCGCGCACCGTGAGTAAATCCAGAAGGGCCTGGGTGGGGTGCTCATGCGCGCCGTCGCCGGCATTGATGACCGAGGCCCGGACATGTCTGCTTAGAAGGTGGGGAGCGCCTGATAATGAGTGGCGCAGGACGATTACATCAGGTTGCATAGCCTCTAAGTTCCGGGCAGTGTCGATTAAGGTCTCTCCCTTTACCACGCTGCTGGTTGAGGCGGAAATGCTCAGGGTATCGGCGCTTAGCCTTTTTGCGGCTATTTCAAAAGAGGCCCGGGTGCGGGTACTGGGTTCAAAAAAGAGGTTAATTACTGTCTTACCGCGTAAGGTGGGCACCTTCTTGATAGAGCGAGTGGAGATTTCCTTAAAAGATGCGGCGGTATCCAGGATATAAGTGATCTGGTCCGGGCTTAAGCTGGCTATGTCCAGGACATGTTTTATCGTAAGTGGTTTTTCTCTCATCAGTCTGTATTCAAAAAAAAGCCTCCTTCCTCAGAGAGTAAGGAGGCCGGGCGCCCCATAGTTAAATAGACCTTTTAGTGGTATCTTCATGGCTTTCCCTGTTAGACCTGTTTGGTAATTTATCATCACCTTTTTACATGAGTCAAGCACTAAATTAGCTCTCAGCTTTCAGCAGTCGGCCATCAGCCTGATTTTTTTGTTTACGAAAGTCGCTCAGGCTGCTATCTTCCCAAGAGCTGTCAGCATTCAGCCGTCAGCTAAGAAGATGCTTAAGGCTGAAGGCGGATTGCTGAAAGCTGAAAAGCCCATTTCTTTGGGGAATAATTATGCGCCTGGCTATTGCTTTGTTTATTCTGTTATTACCGATGGTGCCTACCTTTTTGGCGATCAGAGATGTTGTTTATAGACCTTTCGATAATCCGCAAAAGAAGATGATCTGGCTTTTGATCATTATTTTTTTGCCGGTACTGGGCGGGTTAATATATTTTGCATTTAAGATGCGCAGAAAAATCGCCGATAAAATTAGTTGACAGTAAAAATTCTTTTATTGTAGAAGGAAACGAATTGCCCCGCAGCAAGCTACGGAGTATCGCGCATCTGATTTTCACAATCTAAACGAAGCAAACTTCGGGGAATTTAACCCAATAACTCACGAAAATCTGTGTAATCTGCGTAATCTGTGGATTAAGAGGGGAAGTTCATGGAGCGAACAGGCCGGTGGGTGATACTGTTTTTTATATGGATGGCATTATTTTCCTTGAGTATCGCACGGGCAGAAGAAATAATAGCAGTTAACCTTTCTCCATTACCCGCGAATTCTTCTGCCGAAGCAGAAGGGAATTGCATCGAAGGTGGCTTTTCCAGATTTCTTTCTGACGAAGTTTCAATTGACATTCCTATTACAATTAATGATCGAGTAGAATACTTTCTTAATTATTTCCAAACTGAAAAAAGAAGGGTGTTTCGCAATTGGCTGGCGCGTTCAACGCGATATGTGCCACGCATGCGTGAGATACTACGCGAAAATGGCCTTCCAGAGGATTTAGTCTATCTGGCCATGATTGAGAGCGGTTTCAATATAGGCGCTTATTCGCCTGCACATGCCTGTGGCCCCTGGCAATTTATAGAGGAGACAGCCCGGCGTTATGGTCTTGAGGTCAACTCCTGGCTGGATGAGCGGCGTGATCCGGAGAAGGCAACCAGGGCCGCAGCAAATTATCTTAAGGATCTTTATCAGGAATTCGGCTGTTGGTACCTGGCGGCAGCAGGATATAATGCCGGCGAAAATAAGGTCCGCCGCGGCATCAGTACCTATGAGACTACCGACTTTTGGGAAATGTGCGATTACGACCTGTTTGCAAAAGAAACCAAGGATTATGTCCCTCAGATGATAGCAGCGGCTATTATAGCCAAGGATCCGGAGAAGTACGGTTTTACGGATGTTGAGTACCAGCAGCCTCTTCCTTGTGCTAAGGTGCCTGTCCCACCCAAAACGGATTTAAAGGCCGTAGCCCTGGCCACTGGAGTAGATTGTCATATTCTTAAGGAATTTAACCCTGCACTCAGATGCGACTGTACCCCGCCTGGCCAGTCCTATTTACTCAATATCCCAAAAAGTGCCGCGCAATTCTTCAAGGATAATTTCGCCCGGGTCAAGACGATGGTTAAGACCTGTTATCACCAGTACGTAGTTAAAAAGGGGGATACTTTAGCCAGGATAGCTCAAAAGTTTGGTATTTCTAAGAAGACTCTGGCCAGTGCGAATAAGATAAAAGGGAAACGTTCTATAAAAAGAGGCAAGGTGCTACGAATTCCTTATCGGGTCAGGGAATATGCACTTGCTCCCCAAAAATCACAATCTAAAGTTAAAGTCGCTTCTTTTGATTTACACGAGGGTGAGAAATCAACCGGGCAGAAAGCGCATATTTACACCGTAAAGAAGGGAGACACCCTTTACGGCGTTGCCAGACATTTTGGTGTAAGCGTAAAATCTCTTTGTGGTCAAAACGACCTGGCAGAAGATACAAAACTTATGGCCGGCTGTACACTTGTTGTTCACGCTTCGGAACGTGAACAAGACCAAAATATAGTCAAGCCTAGATCTTCGAAAAAGCTTATGGCGGACCGGTCCAGCAAGGGTAAGAAGATTTATGCCGGTAAGCCAAAGATAAGATATCATAGAGTGCGCAGAGGGGATACCCTGTGGAATATCGCCCAAAAATATAACATTACTCCAGCCGACCTTCGGGTATGGAATGATATCCAGAGAGATACTATCTTACCAGGGACAAGACTTAAGGTTCGGGTAAGCTCCGCGATTTAGGTTCGCAGAAAATTTCGATCCCATAGCGCAAAAATTCTGGTTGGTGAAGCTCGAAGTTCAAAGTTCAAATGAATGTCAAATGTCAAAGCCCAGAGCTGAAGGCTGAAAGCTGAAAGCTTGATTTGGGCATTAGACAAGACCAATAAACGCCGTTGCCTTTGCCATCTCTCCGCTTAATTCCTGAGTGCAGGAGTCCACAAATTCTTCTGAGAGTTGCGCCGTTTTCAGGAAGGTTTTCAGAGTAACTGCGTCTGTTTCATGGAAGTCTCTGCCTATGCCCTCATGCAGGCTGAGTAGGTCGCAGAGGTGTATGATAGAACTGAAATCCTTAGACCCGAGCCTGGCTTCAGGCCGGTGATGCATGCGAATCCCTCTGACTATATTATCGGGTAGATTCCAGGCCTCCATAATCTGCGCGCCTACTTCGGCATGATCTATTTCTAGGGTTTCTTGCTCTGCAACGTGGAATGGCACGTGGGCCTCTTGAATCCGGCCTATTACCTGTTGATATTTATCTTGCATGTAGTTGTCCAGGATCACTTTCCCTATATCATGGAGAAGAGCAGCGGTGTAAAGGCCGTGGTCAGGAGCAGATCCCATCCTTTTGAGAATGATTTGCGATAGAAGGGCGCAGGCGATAGAATGTCGCCACAGTTCGCCTTTTTTCATATTGTAGCCTTTATGGTCGTTACGGAAAAGGTGGATGCAACTGCTGATCATAACCAATTCTGCGAGTTGGTTTTGCCCTATGAGGACAACGGCTTGGACTAATGAATCAATCCTGCGTTTCAATCCAAAATAGGCTGAGTTGCAAAGCCTGAGGACGTTAGCGGTTATGGATTGGTCGTGACGGACTACCGTTACGATATCAGACGCTGAGGACTCCGGGTCATTGACTAGTTGGAGGATCTTTTGACCGACCTCAGGAAGAGGCGGAAGCTGGTCTATGGATTTTAAGACCTTGGCCATGTCGAACATAGTGGCTGTTGTTCTCCTGTGAGTGTACTTTAACTTCTTATCGGAAGACGGGCGGGAATCCAAAAATATCTTGACCAGCATCATTCAATCTAATATAAGCATAAGAGAAGACTTAGTTTAGTTTTAAGTCCTATGGATTTATCTAATGACTGACTTACTCCAGGGGAGGAGGCCTTGCCGGTGCCTAGGGAAAAGATAACCCCTGAGGATTTTATAAAATTATTTACTGAGACGGCGTTGGAGCGCGGTCAATTTGCTAAAATGTACGAGGAGCTTGCAGCGGCGGTTCCCGAAGCAGAATTATCAGATAAACATTTTTGCGAATTTTTAGTCTTATCGTTATTTATTGATTACCTGTGTCTCAGGTGGGCTTTTAATGGAGAAGCAGCGACTAAGCTGCGTAATTTGTATGTAAAAAGATTAATGTCCGAAATAGGCCAAACAAGGCCTGTAGCTTGCGAAGGGGAGTTTAAAAGTATATTAGATGAAAGGTTTAGCGAGTATCAGCAGGCCGCTTCTGGTATTAATTGTATCAACATTGATACCCAGAAGACCCTGGATAGCCTCACGAAGTTGGGGGAGGCCTTTTCCAAACATTTTATAGGGTATGAGAACCTGGAAACCATACTCAAGGTCAAGTGGTTTTTCTTAATGAAAGAGGATATTCTTTACGAAAAATTCCTTAAAGGCATAAAGCAAGACTATGAACTTGTGTTTTAAGAAACTCTTTCTCCTACGGTCGAAGATGTCCGCCTGGGACGGATGTCGAATCTACCGACTTTCCTTTCTTTACTTCCGTGGCCTGCAATTCTTTTATCCCGCTGGTTGTTTACTCTTCTATACATGCGGTCTTAATTAATTGCGCAAAGACGACGCAATGTATCGTTAGGTTTAGTCCATAGTCTAAATTGATCCTCGACGGTGTCAACTAACTCTTCGAGGACTTCGAAGTAATGGTTATGTGTGCAGAGGC
>JBFMAZ010000078.1:0-2111 GCA_040755415.1 Thermodesulfobacteriota bacterium
CAGAAAACGGCACCTCGAAAATCCCCCTTGATCCCCCTTTTTCAAAGGGGGAAGTGTTTTTCCTCCCTTTGGAAAAGGGAGGTTGGGAGGGATTTTAAAATACTTTTCCAAACAGCTAAACTGATACTGCAATTTTAATTCGTTGTTTAAACTTAATTAAACTTTAGGGTATCAAGAAAACAGTTGTCAACGAATAAGAATAATCGTATGATTTTTATGACTACTTAGAAACAGGGAGGTCATTTGACTATGGCGGTAAAAGCTAAAAAAGAGACGGCGGCAAAGGCCAGGGTAGAGCCGGCGGCGAAGGCCAAAAAACCGAAGGCTCCGGCAGCGGAGAAGAAACGCGGGGGCGGTGTTACATCGAAGGCTAAGGCCATGGCGACAAAAAGGGCCAAAGATCTGAACATCACTATTGAGGGCCTGACGCTCGCAGACGCCATAAGGGCCATCCAGCGTGCTGAAGGTAATTTTGACTGTTTCGGCACGGCTATCGTATATTGCGATCAGGCCGATTGCTGCTGGCGTTTTGCCTGCTTGACCACTTAACTATACGGTCATGTGTGGACTGGGGTTTCTCGGTTTACTGCTCTGGATCGTGGTTATCGCCGGATGGCCGCTATTAGCCTATATCTGCGTAAGAAACCTCTTGGCCGTTAAAAAGTAGCTATTTTTCATTCGAAAACCTCCCCTCCCACCCTAGCCCTCCCCCGTCAAAGGGGGGGGAATATAAGAGTTACTGGCTGAAAAGTAACTAAGCCAGTGCCGCGGCAATCCTGTCCACAATAAAGGACTGCTCATCTTCCGTAAGAAAAGGGTGCATAGGAAGGGATAATATTTCCCTGGCCACGGATTCAGAGACAGGGAAATCCCCCGCATGGTATCCCAGATAGTCGAGAGCTGTCTGCAGGTGCAAGGGTTTTGGATAGTGGATAGCAGTAGGGATACCATCTTTATTGAGCAACTCGGCCACGTGGTCGCGTCCTTTTACGCGGATGGAATATTGGGCATAAGCACTGGTATTATGGGACAAGATAGCGGGAGGGATTACCGTTGGTTGGAGGTCCTTTAATTTTTCTGTATAATACGCCCCGCACTTCTGTCTCAAAACAAGCTCATCTTCAAAGTGCCTGAATTTAGCCAGCAAGACAGCCGCCTGGATGGTGTCCAGGCGGCTGTTTAGACCGACATACTTGTGCTCATATCTTTTCCGGGAGCCGTGTTCGCGCAGGTGACGCACCTTCTCGGCCAAAGAATCATCATTGGTAAATACCATCCCCCCATCGCCATAGCAGCCCAGTGGTTTTGAAGGGAAAAATGATGTGGCCGCCACGTCGGCAAGGGAACAAGAGCGCCTGTCTTTATAGGTTGCGCCAAAGGATTGACAGGCGTCCTCTAAGACGAAAAGGTCATGTTTTTGGGCTATAGAATTTAAGGCGTCAAAATCTGCACATTGACCATACAGGCTTACGGCTATGATACCCTTAATCCTGAATTCTTCTGCTTTCTTCTTCTGTTCTATTATCCTGGCTACTTTCGCGGGGTCAAGGTTGTAGGTGCTGTCTTCGATGTCTGCAAAGACCGGTTTGGCCTTTAACAGGGAGATGACCTCGGCTGTGGCAATAAAGCTGAAGGGGGTAGTTATAATTTCGTCCTCTGGCCTTATATCGTAAGCCATAAGGGCTAAAAGCAAGGCATCCGTCCCGGAACTAACACCGATGGCGTGTTTCACCCCCACATAGGCGGCAAGCTGTTCTTCCAGTTCTTTTATCTCCGGTCCCATTATGAACCGGGTCGAGTTCAAAATCGCATCTATGGCCTGGTCAATCTCTCCTTTGTAGGCCAGATACTGGCGTTTTAAGTCAACGAAGTTCAATCTCTTACCCCTTAAATTTTATATCCGGTTATGTCCTGATGATGCGAAAAACATTTGACGGTGCACTTTAATTTATACAGATGCTAACTGCAAGTGAAAAGATGCTCACCTGATCCACCATCAAGACATCATCTGCGGCGTTGCCTTCGATCGCTCCTCCTTGCGGCGTATTGCTCCATACGCCTCAGTCGTCGCTCCTCGGCGCCTTGCATCTAATATCTTGCTGGTGATCAGG
>JBFMAZ010000079.1:0-30485 GCA_040755415.1 Thermodesulfobacteriota bacterium
GTATCAGTTTAGCTGTTTGAAAAGAGCTAGTCGTCCAGAAAACGGCACCTTAAAAATCCCCCTTAATCCCCCTTTTTCAAAGGGGGAGTGTTTCTCCTCCCTTTGAAAAAGGGAGGCTGGGAGGGATCTTAAAATACTTTTTCAAACAGCTAAAATGTCACGTCATTTGGAATTTCGGCAAAGTACCCTGTACCCATTACTCATCACTCTTTAACTCCCCAGTGTCGGCAGCACCGCCCGAATTATCCTTATCACCCCCGGCCCGGCCAGGATTATAAAGATGATCGGGAATATGAACAAAATAAGCGGAAACAACAATTTTACCGGCAACTTGCCGGCTATCTCTTCTGCCTTCTGGTACCTTTTGGCCCGCATGGAATCGGAGTGGACCCTTAAGGCCTGGGCAATACCCAGGCCAAACCGCTCGCTCTGCACCAGGAGGGCGGCCAGACTGCTTACCTCTTCCAGGTCGGTGCGGATGGCCAGGTTCTTTAGGGCCCGGGCGCGTCCCGCACCGGCCCTCAATTCTAACCCAATAAGCCGGAATTCTTCACCCAGGACCGGGTTAGCCAGCCCGATCTCCTTTTCTACCCGGTCTATGGCTGCGTCCACCCCCAGGCCGGCCTCCACACAGATGACCAGGAGATCCAGTGCATCCGGGAGACCATGCACAATCTTTTCTTTCCGGCGGACTATCTTTACCTTGAGCCAGAGGTCCGGGAGATAAAAACCAAAAGCGGCCCCTAAAAGAGATAGTAGTATAGCCTGCGGCCAGGCTGTTTCTCCGGCCATAGCGGTCTGGAAAAGGGAAAAGGCCGCGAAAAACAGGCCGGCGGAAAATACCTTGGCGCCCCGGAAAAACAGCGGGGTGTTTATTCTCCTGTATCCGGCGATGACGAGACGCCTCTGGAGGCGGGAGAGTTTTTCTTCGTCTCCTGGCGCCATTTTCCTGCCAATGGCCTCGAAGAGGTCCTGCAGGTACTTTTCCGCTCTCCCGGCAAAGGCCTCTTCTTTGGGCAGCTCCTCCGCCGTGGCCGCCTCTCCCCCGCTTTTTACCCGTTCCATCATATCCTTAAGCCGGCGCCGGTGGTCAGCCCAGTAATATAGCCCGAGGAGGGAGAGGGCTATGGCTGCAAAAGCAAAGACGGGTATCAAAAGAAAATATGACATCTTCTCAGGTCCTTGGCTTATACCTTTATCCTGATCAGGCGCCTCATTATAAGGATGCCCGTCACCAGGAGCAGGCCGGCAGCCAAAAGCATGACCCTCCCCGCCGGATCCTCGGTCAGGGGTTTCAGATAGTCCGGATTTATCACCATTAGCACAAGGGCAATAAAAAAAGGAAGGCCGATCAGGACTGCTGCTGAGAGCCTCCCCTCTGCCGACAAGGTGCGGACACGGTCGTTTAGCTTAAACCTATCCCGAATAAGACAGGCAATCTTTTCCAGCACCTCCGCAAGGTTTCCGCCCGTCTCCCTCTGGATAAGGATGGCCGTAATTACAAATCGTAAGTCCAGAGAATTCATGCGCATGGAAAGGTTCTTCAGGGCCTGATTAACCCCGGCACCATATTGTATCTCGGCCAGGGCCTTTGCAAACTCAGGGCCTAACGGGTCTCCGGACTCATCAGCCACCATCTTTAACCCGGTATACAGGGAGTGTCCGGCCTTTAAGGCCCGGGCAATCAGGTCTAAGGCCTCAGGGAGTTGCTCCTGGAATTTTTGTATCCTCCGCCCCCTTTTCCAGATTAGGTAATAAAATGGCGCTACTGCAGCGGCCGGGCTTGCAACTACTGAAATCGCCGGGTTGTTTGCCAGGTGGAAACCAGCCAGGAGGCCGAGAGTTGCCAGAAAGAGGGAGAGCAGGATAAAGACTCCTGCCGGATATTTGCTATCAGCCTGCTCCAGGAGGCGATCCAGGGCCTTTAGCCGGGTAATCTTTTCCAGTATCTGGTTCAGCCAGGGGATTTCGCTGAATAACCTCCTTCGGACAATGCTTGGAGGCCCTGTTTCGTCCGCAGCCTGTGCCAGCCTCCTCAGGCGGTCATCTTCCAGCCTCTGCCGCTGTAGCCTCTGGAGAAAAGAATAGCCGTACACTATGAAGAGAAATACGGTTATGCCGGTCGCTAATACGATAATGCCAACCAATCTCTACACCTCGCAGGCCCTGTGCGGATCAAAGACCTCCGGCAGAAGGGTAATCCCGGAAGAACCCAGCCTCTCCATAAAACCGGGCCTTATCCCGGTGGCCCGAAATTGGCCTCTTACCTTGCCCTCCGCATCTATCCCGGTCTGTTCAAAACGAAATACCTCCTGAAGGGTGACGATGTCCCCTTCCATGCCGGTGATCTCCTGGATGCTTACCACCCTCCGGCTGCCATCAATAAAACGTTCGAGATGGATGAGGATATTTAAGGCAGAGCTTATATAGTATCTCAACGACCTGATGTTTATGTTCAGACCGGCCATGGCCACCATGGTCTCCAGCCTGAGCAGGGCGTCACGGGGGCTGTTGGCATGGATGGTGGTTAGTGAACCATCGTGTCCTGTGTTCATGGCCTGGAGCATATCAATGGCCTCGGCCCCCCTCACCTCACCTACGATGATGCGGTCAGGGCGCATCCTCAGACTGTTTCTTACCAGATCGCGCTGGGTCACCTCGCCCTTCCCTTCGATGTTCGGGGGTCTGGTCTCAAGGCGCACTACGTGTCCCTGCTGGAGCTGGAGTTCGGCCGAATCCTCGATGGTAATAATCCGTTCGCCAGCAGGGATAAACCTTGAGAGCGCATTTAAGAGGGTGGTCTTGCCCGTTCCGGTACCGCCGGAGATTAGGACATTTAATCTGGCCCTGACCACCCCCTTCAGGAACTCCCCGACTTCCGGGGTCAGGGCCTTTAAGGCGACCAGACCCTCTAATTTCAGGGGGTCAACCCTGAAACGCCTGATGGAGAGGATGGAGCCGTCTAAGGCCAGAGGCGGTATGATGGCGTTAACACGGGAGCCATCGGTGAGCCGGGCATCTACCATGGGTGAGGCCTCATCGATCCTCCGTCCTACCGCTGAGACAATCTTATCGATGATTTTTCTTAAGTGGGTTTCATCCTTAAAACAGACCTGGGTCAGCTCTAATTTGCCGGCCTTCTCTACGTAAATCTGTTCATGGGTGTTGACCAGGATGTCCGAGATAGCGGGGTCCCGGAAAAAGGGCTCTAAAGGGCCAAGGCCTAACACCTCGTTTTGGACCTCGGTTATCAACGCCTCCTTTTCCCTGAGGTTCAGAGGCACAGTCTCTGCCTCCAGGACGGTTTCTACAAGCCTCCTCAGCTCTATCCTCAACCTATTCTGGTCCAGGGAATTAAGAATGGAGAGGTCCAGAAGGTTCATTAGCCTCTCGTGGACCCTGAACTTTAGCTCCTGGTATTCGTTGATGTCCATAATGGGTTTGCCTTATCCAGCCCTGAGCAGCCTGGCTAAAAAAGACGCCTCTTTCTTCTCCTTATATTCCTTCCCCGCGAGCTTACAGGCCAATTGCTGAAAGCTTTTTGTGATTTCGGCCTGTGGAGCCACGACTGATAGCGGCTTACCCTGGTTGGCAGCAGTTATGGTGGAGCGATAATCATTGGGTATCAGCCAGTAACTATTATGATCCAGGGTCGCCTCTGCCTTGTTTAAGGGTATTTCAGAGTCCTTGACATACCGGTTTATGATCAACCTGATGGCGTCTTTCGGGTAACCGAATCCTGAGAATAGGTCCAGACATCTCCTGGTATTGGCCAGGCCGGGTACGTCCAGGACGGAGACCAGAAAGATTAAATTTGACATATCAAGGGCCCGGACCGAGACATCATCAAAGGCATGGCCTCCGTCTATAATCACAAAATCAAACATGACCTGCATCATGCTTAAGGTCTTTTCTACGCTCGGCGGGGTGACCAGGCCTATGTCCTCCCGTTTAGAGGGGGCGGGGAGCAGATAGACACCAGAAGGGTGTTTGGAAAGTGAACCCATTAAAAAGTTGGGGTCTAACCGGGCGATGTTCTTGGCGATCTCTCCCAGGTTATGGAGAAAGCCCACATCCAAAAGGAGGGCGGCATCCCCGAAGCCGCGGTTAAGGTCAACCAGGGCCACAGATTTTTTTTCGGCCTGCTCGGCCAGGCTGACGGCAAGATTAACGGCTATGGTGGTAGCCCCTATGCCGCCTTTACTGGCAATGACGGTTATAATCTCTCCCTGTTTTTCTCCTTTAGGTCTTTTTGCCCGGCGATCCCTGAATATCTTAAAGGTGGCCTCCACCTCTTCCCGTTTAACGGGCTGGGAGATGAATTCCTTAATGCCCGTCCGCAGGGCCTGGATCAATACCTCCGGTTCTGTACGGGGTGCAGTCAAGAAGACCTCTGTAAAAGGGTCGGAGGCCAGGATGGACTCGACCCGGTTGAAGGTCTTTTTATGATCCTCTTCCAGCTCCAGGATGATAACATCTGGCGAGCCCGGGTCTTCTGGCCGCTTTAGCCAGCACCCCTCAAGGGAGGAAATGACAATCTCCATCTCTTCTTTTAGACTGGTATTACTTATTTCCAGGAGTACAGATACGATGTCTTCAGGCATAGACCCTCACCAGGTTATTGGACTAAGGCCGGGATAGTCCCTTTCGTGCCGTATTTATGCTTATGCCCGCATCCATGGCCATCGCCAAAGCATCCCCACAGGACGTCCCCTTCCACTGTATACCTACCCATTCTTTCTGAAACTCCTGTTATCGCCACCGTGGCAAACCCAACAACCAGGCCCGATGAAGCCGCGTCTAATACAGGCACCAGCACTTCCCACTCATTAGTAACAGGGTCTTTGTTGGCATTATAGAGGTTTTTGAAATCAGCCAGGGCATTGGCAATTTCTTTGTCTCCGGTAATCAGATCGAGTTCTGTTTCATCCGCAGTGACGGGCGATCGGTCGAATGTCGCCCACTGGATATCCGCATCATGGCTGTGCATATTAGAATCAAATTGGATAGATATCATGTCTCCGTGGCTGCAAGACCTGCTGTCAAACCACCGGGAAGAGATGCACATAGGAGTATGCCTTCTGCCCACCTTACTTATATCCGTGAGGGCAGCCGTAGCCTTAGCCGAGATGTTCATGGTATCTACGCCAAATACCCGGGCAAAGAATGTGGTTATAGGGCCGTCAGATGAATTTTCATCCCTCCTGGCGATAACGCTCACGGCATCAGGCTGGGAATCAGTTACTTGCAGGGTTTTAGTGGCGGGATCCCATGTCCCAATTTTGATATCTTCGGTATTTATAACGACTGGTTTACCGTCCGCATAGTTTTGTCGGGCCACATCCTTTACCGCCTGGATGACCGCGTCTTTGTCTGCAAGGATATAGTTCATCTGGCACTGGCATTGGCACTTCATCCCTCCACACTGGCACTTGCACGGTAGCCGTCCATAAGTCTCGCCCAATTCCCTGGCCCCGGCCAGGGCACAGGCGTCAGCGGCGTTTTGCAGTTCGTTCCTTACTACTAAGCCATATCCTACGTCTATGACCAGGGCCGTGATGGACACCAGAATGGTCAGCACAATGGCCACAATGACAGCCGTGGCCCCTCTTTTACTGGTTATTACCTTCCGGGCCTTCATGCTTCTATAACTTGTTGTCCTCCCCCTGCCCCCTTCATTCCGTCCGCATCACTGTCCTGCCCGTAAGCGTGATATCGCCGGCAAAGTCTGTCATAAACCCGGGAAGGACCTCAAATTTATAGGGGTATTGGACCTGTACAGTAAGATAACTGCCAGGTGTCCCACCGGCGCCGCTCACCTTTATCTCAGCCTTGTTTACATCCAGGGCCGCATTGGTGAGATAGGTCTTCACAACGTCGATGATTTGGCTCTCGGTCGGTCTCGGATCACCGGCCACAATACCGGCCCTGGCCCCTTCCCGGCTGGCGTTTGTGAGTATCTCTTTGGCGTGCATGCCCATACCAAACTCGATGATGCCAAAGATAAACAGTATCAAAATCGGTAGCACAAGGGCAAACTCAACTGCGGCTGCTCCCTTTTGATCTCTTAATTTCATGGTACGTTCTACTTCTCTCCTATGCTAATAGTGAAGGCAGGTTTGGCAGCCTTCTCCTGAAAGCTTTTATGATATTTTTCCATGGCTGCCCGGGCCGCCTCGCCATCCAGTCCGCTGGCAGGAGGGAGTTTTTCACCGGCCTCAGGGTCTAATATCTGATTGAACTTGGAGAAATTAAAGGAGGTACCATAATCGGCCTCAAGCCTGCCCGGGGCAGTGGCGCAGCCAACTGTGGCCAGCGTGGAGAAAATAATCGCCAATCCAATTAAAAATAGGTACCTTGTCATTATCTATCCCCTTGGTCTCGTGAGTATTGTCAAAAAATTAACCATAGAGGGCACCGCGCGGCATAGCCGCAACCAAATCCGAATATCGAAATCCGGAATTCGAAATCCAAATATCGAATGTTATTGCTCCGGCAAGTAAATATATAAAAATGTCATGCCGGACTTGATCCGGCATCCAGTTCCTTGCTGGATTCCCGTGCCTGCCCCGGACCCCGATCCGGGGTTCGCGGGAATGACGGCATTTAGGTATTTAATTGCCGGAGTAATAGAAACGTTCATCAGTAACGCCTTCGATTTTTCGTTTTGGTCATTGCTCTCATTTGGTCATTTGATATTGTTTCGAATTTCGTGCTTCGGATTTCGAATTTTCCATCTCTGTGGTTTGTTTTTCATAGAACTTTTGACATTGCCGTCCCGTGATCGTGATTTACGATTCACGGAATTATATGTCCAAATTCGCCCTCCAAACCTCCCTCCTTGTCAGGCACTGCCCCTTTCCCCTCCATGGTTCCCAGAAGGTAAAATTCAAAATCGTCCGGTTCGATATGCTGGTCAGTGGGAAGGGGCTGACTGGCCAGGTCTAATGGCTTTACCAGATGAGGGGTGACGATGATGATGAGCTCTGTCTCGTTTTTCTGAAAGGCAGAGCTCCTGAACAGGGCTCCAAGTATAGGAATGTCTCCCAGTACAGGGAACTTTGATATTACCTGCCTCACATTGTCTTTAAGGAGTCCGGCGATGGCAAAGCTCTGACCATTGGCCAGTTCAATCACTGTGGAGGCCCGCCTGGTGGTCAGGCCGGGCACGAGATACCCGTATATATAGACGGCATTGGTATAATCCAGGTCCGAGACCTCAGGGGCGACCCTCATGCTGATCTTCCCGTCACTGAGCACGGTAGGGGTAAAGGTGAGTCCCACGCCGTAGGTCTTATAATTGATGGTGACTACATTTGTCTCCTGCGGGACGGGTATGGGGAACTCTCCACCGGCCAAGAAACTGGCCTCCTGGCCGCTCAGGGAGATCAGGGTGGGTTCGGCCAGGATTTTTACCAGGCCATTCTCCTTTAAGGCATCGATGAACCCGGTCCAGGTGGCGCTTCCCTTATGGAAACGGAAAAGGGCATTAATGGAAGAACTTACGTCCGTGCCAAAGGGAGCGCCGGGGGTAGATAAGGCACCCTCGTCAGACCTTACAATAGAAGTAAGATTGTTTAAAAGGCTGACTCCGAAATCTCCCCCGCGCGTATAGGCAAAGTTAAAGCCCAGCCTCCTCGTGAGGGTACGGGACATCTCGGCTATCCTGACCTCAAGCATGACCTGGTGGGTACCGCCCGCCTGAAGCAGGTTAATGACCTTCTTGGGGGCGTAGGATTCAGCTATGGCCAGGGCCTGGGAAAGGTTGGTCGTGCTGGAGACCAAACCGGAAAGGGTTATAGAATCATGCGTGGCCATGACCCGGATATCTTCCCCCGGAAGAATCTCTTTGAGTTTCTCCTTTAGGCGGGTCAGGTCGGGGGATACCTCCAGGTCCAAAACCGTAAAAGCGCTGTCATCGGCCTTCCATAACGTCAGGTTGGTGGTTCCCACGGCCTTTCCCAGCACGTATATCTGTTGAGGCGAAAGGACGATGGCGTCGGCTATCTCCGGAGCAGCCAGCGAGACCCGTTTTACCGGCGCGGGGCTGGTTATAATGGTGGATTTCCCCACGGTAAGGGTTAATTTCTGTGGTAAGTGACTTTCCAGGGTGACCTGACTGATGTCCTGAGCGGCCCAGCCTTCATGGAGGGAGACCAATAAAAACAAGAGGATAAGGATCATCTTCCATACCGGGCCATGATTGGATTGCCTGTTCATATCTGCTCCGCTCTAAAAAGACACCGTGCTCACATTACTTCCTTTTATAAGTTCAATCTTGAAAACTTCCCTAACTGGAGATAGTTTTCTGGCCTCAGCCTTTCCCCTGGGCATATCTCCCGCCTTTTTAGCAGGATGATAGGAAGCAAGCAGTTGATTTAAAGTAGCACCTCTGGTTAGGGCCGGCTCTTTGTTTATGGGGTTCCGAAGGGCCATTTGCAGCCTGCCCTGAACGGCGGCCAGGGCCAGTTTTTCTCCTTCCTCCGGCGATAGTTCAAGTGTAATCACCTTTATGGGAACAGGTTTTTCTTCTTTTTCCTTCCTTTCCCATTCAATAACAGTAGCCAGAACCGGTATATCCTGAAGGACGGTCTTGGTAATTGGAGTCGATATTTCTCCCTCGCCACTTAAGGTAACAAGTACATCAACCCGGTCTTTCGGACGTATGAAGCCGGCTATCCCGGAGACCTCGTCCACCTTAACGGCCATGGCCCGTTTTTCCGGACCGACGATAGCGGCCATCGACCCGCCCACACCGCCAACCGGCGCCAGTTTGGATTCCAGTATTGGTTCATTCGCCTTCAGGTCAGAGTCCAACACCCTTCCTATTAGCGTCTCATCGCTCGAAAAATAGCCGGCCGGGAGACTCCCTCTGGGTAAGGGCACTGTCTTCATCATTTCCTTCTTGAGCGCTGTTCCCCATGGTAAATCACCCGCAGCCACTACTACGCTTTGAGTCTGCAAGTCTGCAATCTTTTCCACCTTCGCTTGCTTCTGCAACCAGGTATATATCAACAAGCTGGTCACCAAAGCCATTATCACCGCAGCTCCGAGGAAGATGAGATGTCTATATTTTTGCATAAGGCGCCTTTTCTAAACCACAGAGGACACAGCGCGACATAGCCGCAACCAAATCCGAATATCGAAATACGAAATCCGAAACAAATCAGAAATCCAAATATCAAATATTCGAAACGTCATCAGCAATCTCTTCGATTTTTCGTTTTGGTCATTGCTCTCATTTGGTCATTTGATATTGTTTCGAGTTTCGTGCTTCGGATTTTCCATCTCTGTAGTTTCTTTTTCATAGAACTATGGACATTACCTTCCCAAAAACTCTATGCGCTCAGCCAGGAATAGGGAGCATAACGTCCCTGCTGCTATGGCAAGCCCATAGCACAGCTTGGGCCTTTTTACAGATGGTGCCGGGATATAGAAAAACCGGCCGGTAACAAGAAATGTCCTGAGCATGTGGAGGTATCTTTTTAGTGTTTCTTTAAGGTGTCCGTGCAGGATGAGAAGCACGAGGGCATAAACGCCGCCCAGGATCGAAGTAAATAAAAAGGCTACAAATACCCCTTTTGCACCGAGTAGCCCGCCAACTGCACCCATTAATTTGGCATCCCCGGCCCCCATCTGGCCTATGATATAAGGTAAGATCATGAGGGCGATACCCAATCCCATACCCTTCAGGCTGAAGAACAGGCCTCCCCATCCGCTTGCAGTGCTATGATAGGTTATGCCCAGAGCCATGGCCGGGTAGGTCAGCCAGTTGGGTATCTTTTGAGACCAGAGATCGCTGACCACGGCGATGGACAAGACGGTGAGGAGAATGAGCAACTTAAGCATAACTTATTCATCGCAAGACTTTCCTGGCAGCCTCGCACCATGTCCTCCCTGTAGGCAACACACTCCCCTCGCCGCCTTTATTCGGCTGATCACATAAACTAGCTATTGAACGACTCACTGAGCAAGGATGAGATACACCTCTTCACAAATCGAGGTTGTACCTCATCCTTCTTGCCACTTATTAGGGCATGGCGTTCTTTACGTTAGTAAATACCGTTACTATTTTGTCACGTAAGGCCGTTACAGCCACAATGATACCTGCCGCAATCAGGCCAACGATCAGGGCATATTCCACTGCTGTCGCCCCATCCTCTTCCTTAATAAAATCTACTAACTTTTTCATAATCTTTTGCCTCCTCTTTTTATTGGCTTTTAGCCTGTTATTGTTTTCTGGTTTTACCTTTTAATATTTCCCTGGTCAAGGCCCGGTTAAGACGGCCCCTAAAAAGCGCCTGAAGTTGTCATTGCGAACAGATCAAATCATCCATCAATCAACGCTGTGTCGATGACGTCGCAAGGCTTATGCCATGTACTCCAGGCCTGCTGCGCCCGCTATAACCGGCATCTTAATATCTTTTCAGCGGGCCTACCCACAAAAGTGGAAGTTTAATGCCGTTATAAATGGAAAAATAATTCCAACTAGGCAGAGAAAAACTTTTCCACAATTATCTCTGGTTCTAATATCCTGCCAATTCCCTTAATTTACCTTCCACGAGGTTCCGGATTTCGTCCAGCCTTTCAGCGCTCAGGGCCTCGAAACGGAGGACAAGCACCGGCTGGGTATTCGAGGCCCGGATAAGCCCCCAGCCGTCATCAAATACGATGCGCACGCCGTCTATGTCAATGGTCTTATAGTGAGCTTGGAAGTATTCTTTGACCTTTTCCACCACGGCAAACTTGGATTCATCGGGACAGGGGACCCTGATCTCCGGGGTAGAGAAGGTCTTCGGTACATCGGAGAGGAGTTCGCTCAACGGCCGTTCTGCTTGGGCGACAATTTCGGCCAGACGAAGCGACCCATAAATAGCGTCATCAAAGCCAAAATAACGATCGGCAAAGAAGATGTGGCCGCTCATCTCTCCGGCCAGGAGGGCCTTTTCCTCCCTTAACTTGCTCTTTATAAGGGAATGGCCGGCCTTCCACATGATGGGCCTGCCGCCGTTTTGGGCTATATCATTATAAAGGGTCTGGGAACATTTGACTTCTCCAATGACGGTCGCGCCGGGATTGGTCTTTAATATCTGTCGTGCGAAGAGGATGAGAAGCTGGTCGCCGAAAAGGATGTTGCCCTTTTCGTCCACTACACCCAGGCGGTCGGCATCGCCGTCGTAGCCAATACCGAAATCAGCCTTCTTCGCGGTCACCAGTCTTATAAGATCGCCCAGGTGTTCGGGGATAGTGGGATCAGGGAAGTGATTGGGAAATCTTCCATCCACTTCACAGTAAAGTTCCGTAACCTCGCAGCCAGAATGCCGGAAAAGATCGGGCGCCACCAGCCCCCCGGTGCCGTTTCCGGCATCTATAACTACTTTTAATGGCCGCTTAAGAGAGATGTTTTGTTTTATGTAATGCTGATAGGCGGGAATTATGGGGAATGAGGATAAGGAGCCCGCCCCTGAAGTAAAGGCCCTGGCCTCGATGATCTTTTTTAGTCCCTGGATGGCCTCCCCGTGTATGGTCTCTTTTCCTACACAGATTTTAAGGCCATTGAACTCCGGGGGGTTGTGGCTGCCGGTCACCTGGACCCCCCCATCCTTCTGAAGATGAAAGATGGAGAAGTAAAGGAGTGGCGTGGGGCAGAGGCCCACGTCTGTAACGTTGCAACCTGTCTCCAGGATACCTTCGGTCAGGGCCTTCTGAAAACGTTCTGAACTCAGCCGGCCATCCCGGCCCACGGTGACATCTTTCAGGCCATTTTTGTAGATAGTGGTTCCATAGGCGCGGCCGATGTCGCGTACCACCTCTTCGGTCAGGTCTTTATCTACGATGCCTCTGATATCGTACTCTCTGAAAATAGCCGGGGTCACATCTTCATATGTCATTAGCTATCTCTTTGACTGTTTTGGCCAACCGCCTATCCGAATCCAGGTATTCCTGCCCTCGCCTGACCGCGCCGGTCACCGCGGTATATCCCACTCCAAAAACCCTTCCGATCTCCTCATTCCGATATTGGCCAAGTTGATATAAGATGTAAATGGTCACATCCCGCTTCGGACGCCGGGTCTTTTTAAATTTCAACACCGCGTTAGGGTCTTTCTCTCCCAGCCGCTCCAGTATATTATAAGCCACAGACCGAATATCTCTATCTCCTAATAATAACCTGCCTTGCGGCTTCTCACGATGCTCCTCGTCCCTAATGCGCTGAATACACTCCTTTGAAAACTCCTCACTCCCCAGGTATAAGCCATGCCTGAGATCATTCATCAAATTACCCTTTTCTTCCAAGAACAACTGCTGAGCCTTAAAAAATCTCCGGCGGCTTCCCCCGTACATACCGAGCACCAGTTCCGTGGTCAACCATGGCGGCTGGTGCGCCTTATCCGCGTATGCCTGATAACTGCTCCATTTATAATCCAATAACCTCTCCCCAAGACCAGCCCTTAAGGGGTTACCATGGATATAAAGACACATAGCCGTAAAGTAACGGTCGTTCTCGATGAGAAAACTCTTAAAGCGCCCCTGAAACAGATGCCCGCTCCGCTGGTGCCGGCGGTTAAACCAGACAGAGTAACTTACGCCAAGCCACTGAATCGCACGGGAGAGGTTGGCCTCTTTTGTACGAACGAGAAGGTGATAGTGGTTCTTCATCAAAACATAGGCATGTACCTCCAATTTAAACCGCTCCACCATCCCGCCCATAATCTCAAGAAATTTACGATAATCTCGTTCGTCATAAAAGATATCCCTCTTTTCGTTCCCGCGGGATAGCACATGGTAGAAAGTATCTGGATAATCCATGCGAATCGGTCTGGCCACGGGGCTATCATATACAAACCTGGTCCCGTGTCAAGAGATTAATGACATATGAAGATGTGACCCCAGTATTAATGAAAAAGTTCACAAAATTCATATTCTCCAGGATAATACCGAAGAGACAAATCAGATTCTCCCGGGAGACCAAAAGGCTACAAAAAAACATCTAATTTAAGGAGGAAAAAATTTTATGCCGGTTAGAAAGTACGTCTCGTTAATTCTAGTCTTGATGTTCGCATTTACTCTGGTCGCTTATTCTGTTCAAGCTGCTGAGAAGGCGGCGGCAAAGGAAGAACCTGCCTTTGTAGGCTCAGCTAAAGGCGGCAAGTATCACCTGCCTTCCTGTAAACTGGCCAAGAAGATCAAGCCGGAAAATATGGTCACTTTCAAGGACGCGGCCGAGGCTGAGAGTAAGGGATACGAACCCTGTAAGACCTGTATCCCGGCCCCAACGGCGGCAAAATCAGATACAAAACCAACTACCAAAACACAGAAATAACCTCTTATGAACCTGATAATGGGGCACCCGCAGAAGCGGGTGCCCCATTATACTGTGGTTCAGATCATAAGCCTGGACTGAAAACAAAAAGGCCATTATGGCGCTGCTATTCTAATACTTCCCGCTAATGACATATGAAGATGTGACCCCGATGCTAACAGGAGGGATCGTGATTCCGCAGGCCTCGGGTGATGCGGGAAGTGCGTCATCGCAGATCGTCGCAAAAAGCACCTGCACCCCGTGTTCCTCCCTGATCATAATGGGTCCCCTTAGCTTCTTTTCTTCCCACGGTGTTCTGACATCGGCCAGCAGAGTGAATTCCCTACCGTCTTTGGCACGGAGCGATACCTCCCGCGTCAGGGGGAAACGGCGCCAGCGGAGAATAAGGATTGCCCTTTCTCCTTCTTGCAGGGGCGATTTTAAATGCCAAACTTGAGAAGGCCCACCTGCCTCCAGGAAAACCTTGATCTGGTTTTTTGGCCACTTATCTATCTTAAGATTCAGATTTTCGGAGACAATAGAGGGCATAAGACCATCCTGGCCGGCAATAAATTCAACCTTGATCGTTCCATGTTCGGTCAACTTGCCCAGGCCAAAGAAATCTATTTCCCAGCCCTGTCTTCTTTCCTTGGCCTTGTGCACGGAGACCTTGTTATCACGAGAGGGACCAGTCCGAAAAGAAAGCCGTCCAAGATCCTTCGTCAGATCCGTAGTGTTTCCATAAGGGTCAGTAAGTACCGGTCGGTAGATATAGGTTGCTTCGGGCTCAAGATCCCGCAATATTACCTGGGGTCTTGTGGAATAAATCGGCCAGCGGCTAACCTGCCCGGCGCTTTCACCTTCCTTTGAGTAGAAGACGGTCAGTTTAGCCACCTCAGGATTAGTTGCTGTTGAGATAAGAGGTATTGTTATAGTTCCCGCATACTTCCCCATTACAGGGTTTGATTTAATGGTGGAGGATTTTTCTTCTTCGCTTTGCGCTATCAGCTTTGAGCTTTCAGCCAATTCGATCCTTATGTCTTCCTTTCTGGCCACCCTTGGCGGGGTCTCATCCAAAACGGTCTTTGAAAGGTCGGGATGTAAAAGCGGATCTCCCAAAAGCGAAGTAGACCAGTTTACATAGTAGGTGGAGAGTAGAAAGCACTCTCCCAGGTCGCGTCCCCGGAAAAGGTACCGTAAAAGTATGCGATTGTCCCAAAATGTGGCGTTGGTAATGTGGGGCCCTCCGCCATAAGCCGGACCACCACAGGCGCTTAGGGTGACCCCCTGATCCACTTGCCGCCATATTGACGCAGACCGCCCCATGTTCCAGCCATTCGAACTGGAAACAGTGAAATCCATTCCTCCCGGGTAGTAGCCCAGGTACCTCGTTTGACCGTTGTTTTCTGAATCCGAAGTGGAGCCGTCAACATCTTCGGGTGGTCGTCCCCCAAAAGGGACACCCTGCCCGCCGTAGCGGGAAAGCACCCTGAAGCCCAGACATTCCTCTTCATCAGATCCCCACCTGTTTTCCTGCTCTGCTTTCCCGAGTCTATGGGCAAGGTCTTGAATCTTATCTTTATTCTCTTTTTTTAAACGCTCTCGAACAGAACCGTCTATTTCCGGCCGAAGAAATTTGGACGCATAGAGAGAATAGTCGATAAGGCGCTTGGCCTCTCCCGGCCCGTGCCCGTCAATGCGACTCACACCGTATGCAAACAGAAAGGCCGGGATCTTTTTCCTTACTTCCGGTAAGGGTGGGATATTAATAAACCGGGCTTCATTTTTCCTGGCCAGGAATGAATAGGTGTCCGGGTGCATGTAGGGGTTCCACCGCCAGCCAAATAAGGGATAGCGCATGGCAGTGGTGATGCGATAATTGCGCACCCCCTCCCTTGAATCTGGTCCCTCGGACATATACATGGAAATTACAGGGGGTACGATTTCCCCACCCCAATCATAATAGAGGGTCTGCAGACGCTGCTCCAAAGAACCCAGGTCTCCATGATCTGCGGGTCTTGGAGTAACCCCTCGTTCGATCCCGAATACCCCTTCGCAAGAAAAAGGGAGGCCGTGGCAAATTACAATATACAGGATATGATCCTTTAGTAGTGTACCATCAGGGAGGGCGTTGGCAGGATCTTCAAGAAACTGCTTAATTGGAATAGCCACATCTTCCACAAAATGTTTTTCATCCGAAACGCCATCTGGCCCAAGTGCCGAGAATGCAAAATCATCCCGATCGTAATATTTTAATTCCAAGTCGCGGATAAGTTTCCCCGATCCACTCTTCGCCCTGAATATTACCCAAACCGTTCCCGCGAATAACTGGTGTGCATCAAAACGATAGCATCGACCCTTGCCTTCCTGAACTTCTGGATAGACCGATTCCTTCCCCTTTATTTGGGGAATGCCCGTGACCATGGGCGACACAGTCTTTTTCTCTCCACTTCGATCAGATTGGCACCAGATCTCCACCAAATCCCAATCCATAGGCTCCTTGCCGGGGTCGAGCACAATCTCAACCTGCCTCGAATCTCGAGCCCATTCTCCGGTCTTTGGCCCCTTGCCCTTTCCAATAAAAACGATACCGTCTTTATTGTCCTGACTTTCTTCCCGGATAACCCAATCGTTCAAATGTTTCTTTCCATGCACGCATCTCAGGCCCAACAAATACGGCTTTTTTCCGGTAACCGGATCAGTGTGCATCTTGACGTAATATTCCGCCACCTCCTTTGAATCCTGCCCTGGTTCAGAGCCGTCCACATCCTTCTGCCAATCGGCATTATAGAGGACTAATACTTGATCTGGAGATGCTTGAAAGGGGGTTAGAGATGCTTCGGCGTGAGAAGAAAGGGAAACTTGCAGGAGTAAAAGAAGCAGGATAATGGGTAATTTGCAAGGCATATTAAGCTATCGGGGTCACATCTTCATATGTCATTAGCGATTAAATCCCATATCCGCCGGGGCAAGACGACGGGCTACGGGAATGTCCTTTATGGGCAAGTCTTACCTTGACATAGCGCCCCTTTAATGACATAGTCGAGTGACCCCGATATTGCTCCATCGAATTCAAAGGCACCGACATCCAGCCGGCCAATGCGTGGACGGTCACGTCGGCTTAGGGGGTGCACATACTCCGCAACTGGGGTCAAAGAAATCCCGTGCACTTTTCCAGGGTCTATTCCAGCATTGATTGCCTGGGCTTTTGGGTTTAAGCGAAGATCATAGCCTTCTGGATTTACAAAGCAGCCTTTATCTCCCATGATGTTATGCGCTCCCTTGAAAGGCCCCTCCACCAGCTTTAATTTGCCGGCCACTAAGTTATTTATGATTTGGGCCTGCACCGGACTCCGGTTATTGACAAAGACCCCATCGTGCCTGCTATTTAATGCGGTATTATTTACAACATATAAGCCCATCCCTGGCTTCTCTATCTTACCGTGATAGTGGATCAACGAATAGTTTTCAGCCAGCCTGCCCTGATGAAGTATATTCCCGATTATTATCGCCAAACCGCCATCGGGAATATCAATTGCATAACTTGAATTCCCATCTTCTTCATCCATGAGTCTATTGTATAGTATAAAATTCTCTTGCGCCATTGACTTGACATGATGTCCAATCTTTGAGTGATGAACGTAATTGTATTGAAATACAAAACGCTTGATGGACCCTACATAAATTCCATGGCTCTGTCCATCACCATATCCGTTGTAGGCAAACTCGGAATATTCTACCGTTATTGTGCTCTCTCTGTTCGATCCCGCAAGGATTCCTTCTTCGTTATTATGAAACAGACAATTTCGAATTGTTAAGTCGCTGCCCTCCGATCGAATACCAGCCCCATTTTTATCTCGCACTTTAGCGTCAGAAAATTCAATATTTTCTATGGTGATATTATTTCCCTTGGTTACCCATATAGCCTTACCTTCAGCGCTTGAACCTCCGGCATTCAAATGCGGCCTGCCACCAACGCCCCGGATTATGAGGTTATTTGCACGCCATACGGCTACGTCCCCAAAATATTCCCTGGCATCAATTTCGATAATATCCCCGGCTTTTGCAATACGTGCCGCCTGGCTGGGGAGTTCGGTTTTCCGATCAGGCCCTACCCGGATAATCCGCCTCCCCCCTATTTCGGCGGCAGTAAACGGTTTGGTGTTAACTTGTTCAGATAATGGCACAGGACTGAATTCCGATTTTGCAACCTGCAGAGGGTGTTCTGGCGAAAAAAATATTTTGTTCCCCGGGGAATTCAGGCCAAGCTTTTTCCCGAGTTTTATCGCCAGATGATGAGGCGTAAGGTCGTATGTCTTCATGGCCCAGTAACTGCCATAGGCAACGATACATAGGCTCAATAGACCTATTACAGCCAGAACATGCCATACAATGCGGCCAAGCAAACGAAAAAAACTCACTACGATTACCTCCTGGGCACTAAGGGCTCATCCCTTATACAGATTATTTGGCTCTTTCGCATTTCAAAGTGGGTAAATTCCCCTCCCTTGATGGGATACCCAAACTCTCCCCTCCCTTGACGGGAGGGGATTAAGGGGAGGGTGAGATAAACAGTTTTCCCTTATTGCCATCAAAACACCGTTTATATTTTGCAAGACCTCGTTATTCCAAAACCTTAATACCCTGAACCCCTGACTTTTAAGATATATATCTCTTTCTGTATCCTTTTCTTTTTGCGTCGCGTGTTGTCCCCCATCTATTTCAATAACAAGCCGCTTTTCAAAGCAGACAAAATCAACGATATACTTATCGACCGGCTGTTGTCTTCTGAATTTCAATCCCTCCATCTGCTTCATTCTCAAGTGCTTCCAGAGTAATTGCTCAGCATCTGTCGGTCTTTTCCTCAGAACTTTTCCCAACTCAGTTAATTTTTTCAAAGGGTAATCACCCCCACCCTGACCCTCCCCCGTCAAGGGGGAGGGTATATTTTATACTCTCCCGTCAATGGGGAAGAAATAATTTTTATCCACTCATTTTGAGAAAGAGCAAGTCATTTGGTAAGACAGTTTTTTTCATGGGTCAAGCATCGTCCGGCTTATGGGGGCGGCTAACAAGCCACTCGCCGATAAACTGACTCATACGTCCTTACCATCTTCTGTATGCCGAATTCTTTGATCACCCTATCTCTCCCCGCCTTACCATGTCGAGCCCGAAGATCCGGATTTTCAAGATAACGCAAAAAGGCCGAGGCCATGGATTGAAAATCGCCTGATTCTACCAGCGTGCCCGTGCGTCCGTCTTCCACAAGTTCCGGATTTCCACCCACACGGGTCGCCACTACCGGAATACCTGTAGCCATTGCTTCCAGTATGGTGTTGGAAATCCCTTCGTTCAGGGACGGCAGAACAAACAGATCTAAAGCTTGCAAGACTTCGGGCGCATCAGAACGATTCCCCAGAAAGATCACGCCTTCTCCTGCCTGGCCTTCCAGACGTTTCCTTTCCGGTCCGTCTCCTACAACAAGAAGACGGGCTTCCGGCCTAATCGTTCGAACTGCTTCGAAGGCCCGCAACAAGGTTGCGTGGTCTTTTATGGGATCGAGGCGTCCCACTACTCCAATGAGAGGGATAGTGGCAGCGAACCCCAGCCCGGTGCGAATCTGAATGCGGCCGTGGCCCGGACGGTATTTCTCTATATCCACGCCGTTGTAAATCTGGGTGATAGGTTTCCTGACGCGAACATCATTGCGCAACCAATTCTCTATCTGCCTTGAAACGCATGTGTACTCACTCACCCAACGGGAAAGGAATCTGCGTATAAGTATCCTTTTCGGGCGCAGGCCTTTGGGGTCTTCCATCCCAAAACCGTGCTCACCATGCACTACGGCCCGGATGCCGGCCATCCGGGCCGCCATGATCCCGTCCATCCCGCTCCAATTCCTGGTGTGGACGATATCAGGGCTGAGACTTCTGAGAACACGAGAAAGCCTCAACAGAAAAAGAGGAGAATTGCCAGGAGATTTGCGTAGTTCGACGACTTGTGTATCCGGAGGAAGAAGACTTTCTGATCTGCCCGACGTTGTCAGGCAAAGAATGACATGTTCGAATAAGGGCGAGGCATTATTTACAATAGTTGCTATGCCTTTCTCAAGCCCCCCGGTTTCAAAGGAATATGTTAGATGAACGATTCTGATTTTAGACCTGCCCGGTTGAATGGGAAAATAGTTGATTAGGTGATTAGTTGATTGGTTAAGTGGTTTCTTGCCTCTACCTATTTCACCATTTAACGACTTAACTAATGATGATCTCGTAAAAAGTCGTCACTCCGGTGAAAACCGGAGTCCAGAGCTCCCGTAACTAGTTGAATAGACTGGATTCCGGCTTCCGCCGGAATGACAAAAAACAGTGGTTTTCGACTTTTTACGAACTCGTCAACTAATGCCCTACGAAAATGCCCAGTTCTTCCAAATCGAGCTTCAAAGCCCATACCGTCACCGGGTTAGAATGATCTCCTGTCACTAAGAGAAAAACCTTATGAAATTTGTCGTACACCATCATATAGTTCATCTTTAGTGGTGGCATGTCCGCTCCCGGGATTTTAGTGTACCGGTTGGTTTCAAGGTCGTAAACAAATGCGCTGCTGGATTTGGGAGGGGAAGGATGGGTGTTATCAGGAACAAGCAAAAATACGCCATTGTCATCATCAAAGGCGACGGGAAGGTGTTGGTCGCCGGGGCATGGGTCACCATCCGGTATCTTCTTCTCCCAGGTTCCCCTTGTGCCAGGAACACGAGCAGGCTTGTAAATCCATACCATACTGGTATTATGGTAATCGCCGAACACTGCAAATACCCTGTGTTTGCTGTCGTAGTCCATGTTGTGGTGAATCTCGTGGTGGACCTCACCTGTAGCTTTTCTCCACTCATCGCGCTCCGGGCCTAATTCCCACACACCGTTTTTCCCGTAGGCGACGATTATATCTCTGTGCGGGTCGTAGGCCGAGGCAGCGGCAAAAAAGGTCGGAGAAGGTTTGCCCCTATTCTCAAAAATGCGCCAGTCATGCCTGGCAAGATCATAGATCCAGGTGGGATGAATCTTGGCCTGGGGCACATCCCTTTGAATCGGATTGTGCCCCGGCAGGGCAGTTACAATGATCGCATCCAGTTTCGGATCATAAATGATGTTGTCAAACGTGTGCATGGCCCACGGAAGCAGCCGTGTGCCACCGGCTATGGCACGCCCGGCAGGGTCAGCGCGATAGGATTCTTTGGGGGCCCTTTGGTAATGGGTGGTCCAGGTCCCGGTGACCGGGTCAAATTCATGGACTTCGTTATCCCAATCGAGACCGTGGGTATCTGATCCGAAGATCAACAGCCTTCCCCTTTTTGAATCATAAGCGATGCCGGCATGGGCCTGCCGGTGCCAGTGTAACCCCCTGGCCTCTTTTATTTTTACCCAAACGTTGGGTCGCAATGCAAGCAAACGCGGATTGCGTCTATCTGCTGTGGGTTCGGTGTGTCGAGACTCCTCACCAGAAGAAAAGGACGAAGTCCTTTTGATCGCAGTTAGACCTCCGGTAGCAAAAAATATCAGGCATATTACAGCCAATACAATGCTTCGTCTCATGACAATTGATGGTCTCGTAAAAAGTCTAAAAACCGCTTTTAACGTCATTCCGGCGAACCCCGGATCGGGGTCCGGGGCAGGCGCCAGAATCCAGTAAATTCAATATGTTCTGGATGCCGGAACCTGCCCCGTACTTGATACGGGGTCAAGTCCGGCATGACGATTTCAGGACTTTTTACGAATTCATGACAATTCATCCGATCATTTTTTCAGGGTCTTCGCGTAATCGAGTGGGTAATTTTTTACTCTTCTCTATTCCCCTCTTTGGAAAAGAGGGGTTAGGGGAGATTTTATAAATCATAACTGTTTTAGGCTGTTATTATACGAAAGCATAGCTATTACCAAGAGTTTTCAAATCCCCCTTCGCCCCCCTTTACTAAAGGGGGGATAATAAGAGGCATGCCTTTGCTAAAAGGGGAGATAATAAGGAGCATGCCTTATTTTAAGAGAAAATTACCCACACTCTTCCACGATGAGCCTTTTTTCAGTTAGGTCCGTGTGTGTCTGCGGCTGATTGAAGCTCCCCGCTGCAAGCAGCGGGGAATGCGCTCGCTATGCATGTTTAATTATGCAAAGTTTTTGTGCCACAGATTCAGCATCATCACGACCCAAAGCTCCGTAGACCGGTTCCGGATGCCTCTTTGATGTTCGTTCCAGATCTTCTGGAGATAATCGCCTTGAAGGTAAAGCCGGCTGGCCTCACCATCCAGCACCAGGCTTTTGGCGTATTCCTTGAGATCTTTGCGCAGCCACTCCAGGATCGGCACCCCGAAGCCCATCTTCTTACGGTACAGTATGTCATGGGGCAAGTAACGCTTGAGCGCCTTCTTAAAGATATGTTTCCCGTCGGTCCCTACCAGTTTCAGTCGGGAAGGTATCCGGGCCACATATTCCATGAACACATGGTCCAGGATTGGGCAGCGGACCTCCAGCGAGACAGCCATGCTGGCTCGATCCACTTTGGTCAGTATGTCTTCACACAGGTAGGTTTTGATGTCCAGGTATTGAATGCGGGATAGATGATCTTTAGCAGGGGCATCCCGATATATTTTGTGGAATAAATCCGGGGTCCTGTACCCGGTTAACTTTCCTAGTACCTCTGGCTGCAACAGTAACTCTTTTTGGTCTTCATATAACGCACTGACTGAAAAAAAGTAGGCTTCCACAGGGTCCCGGGCCACATTGGAAAGAAATGCCTTTCCACGGAAAATCTGTGGCAGGTAGTCGGCCTTGGGGTAAAGCCTTCCCAGGAGGCCGAAGACCGGTGCTCGCAGTGCCGGCGGCACCAGATTCCGAACAAAATTCTCTCTCAAATCAAAATAATAACGCCGGTAACCGGCAAAATTCTCATCGCCTCCGTCCCCGGAAAGGGAGACAATCACATTCTCGCGAGCCGTTTTTGATACATAGTACGTGGGAACGGCCGAGGAATCTGCAAAAGGTTCATCATAGTGCCAGGCAAGCTGCTCTATCACCGGAATGGCTTCGGGAGTTACATGCATCTCGTGATGATCCGTTTCAAAGAGCTTTGCCACCTGACGGGCATAATTTACCTCATTGTACCTGGCGACACTGAACGAGATGGAATTGGTGACCACGGGATTCTGGCTGGCTCCGGCCATCAGGCCAACCACGGCCGAGGAATCGACACCTCCGGACAAAAAGGCGCCCAGGGGAACTTCGCTGATCATGCGGATACGGGTGGCTTCATCCAGAATCCCAAGGAGATCATCTATCATTTGAGATTCTTTTAGATCGTGTTGGGGATAGAAAGGAAGATCCCAGTACGGTCGAACCTCAAAAGAGCCGGCGGTTACAACTGCATAATGGGCAGCCGGGAGCTTGCGCATAGACCGAAAGATCGTCTTAGGCGAGGGCACATACAAGAGAGACAGATAGTCTGACAGGGCGGTAAGGTCCAAATTGCGTGATATTCCGGGGCATTCCAGGATGGCCTTGATCTCTGAAGCAAAGATGAAGCGATCCTTCTCTTCCAGGTAATACAGCGGTTTCTTGCCTACCCGATCCCGGGCCAGAATGAGCTGTTGTCTTTTTTCGTCCCACAAAGCAAAGGCAAACATGCCGCGCAAACGTTCCAGGGCTTTCTCGCCCCATTCCTCGTAAGCGTGCACAATGGCTTCGGTATCCGACCGCGTCCGAAAGCGGTGTCCCCTGGACTCCAGTTCCGGCATTAATGTCTGAAAATTGTAGATCTCTCCATTAAAGGCAATCCAGACACTTCCATCCTCATTACAAAGGGGCTGCTGGCCGGTGGCCAGATCAATAATGCTAAGTCGCCGGTGTCCCAATCCAACATTTCCCTTTCCTCCATCAATCCATCCTCTCAACGGCGCCTCTCCACCCCAGGCTTCCAGGCTTCCGGGCTTCCCAGCCCCCAGCCTCCCGGCGTTTACAAAGTATCCCTCCTCGTCAGGGCCCCTGTGAATAAGGGTGCGGGTCATGCGAACGAGGAGATCGGGAGTAACGGGTGCGTTATTGCGATTAAATATTCCTGCTATTCCACACATGGTTTCTGGATACTATAGGACGTCACGGTTATGAAATGGGATGACAGCCGTATTAAAAACGTTTAGATGGCACCGTGTCAAAGCCCCTTTGGGCGAAGTGCTTATCAAAAGAAAGGGCAGTGTTAAGACCAAGGCTTTCCATAGTAACAAAACTGATGCAATCAATTAAATCAAAGTGGCTTAAAAAAAGAACCCAGGAACTAATGGCCAGGGGTTACACGGAAATGGCCGAAGAGGATAAGGAGTTTGCTGAACTCTCTTTTGAAGCGCAAAAGGAGATACTGTCGTGAAAAATTTTCCCAGGCGTGGTGAAGTCTGGCTGATTAACTGGAATCCGGCCAGGGGAAGCAAACAGGCGGGCCAGAGACCGGCGCTTGTTATTCAGAACGATATTGGTAACGAAAGGGCCTCAACCACTATTGTAGCAGCCATTTCGAGTTCTCTAAAAATCTTCCCCATGAACGTTAAAATTGAACCACCTGAAGATGGACTAGACCTTCCCTCCATTGTCAAAACCAGCCAGATCCTTACCGTCGATAAGAAAAGGCTGGAAAGGAGGATAGGCCAGCTCGGCAAAGAAAAGATGGAAGAGGTCAACCAGGCCATTAAACTGAGCCTGGATCTCGTCTGATGTTTCAACCTTATCAAGGGCAAATGACATAGTCGCACTGAAGATGTGACCCCGATTACCCCCTTATAACATCTCATCGAGTTTATCAGGGTTTCTTTTAAGCCACTTAAGATATGCATCTTTCATGGCCAAAATATCGCCCAAATCATTTTTGCAAACCTTGTACAGTTCCTCCGTCGTCACATTATGATAAAAGTGAACGAGTCGATTGCGATATCCTGCCAGTGTTCTGAGCAGTTTTGCGTCAGCCGGGGGGAATACCCTCTCTTTCTCTAACTCAGAAGCGATCTCTTTGTATTCACTTACACCTTTGCCGAAACACTTGGCCAGAATGTGTCTTCCCAAATCGAATAAGGCCTCCAGTGCCCTTCTCAGACATGATTCAGCAGCCCACACGTTTCTGCTGTCGGAGATAAATTCTTCATAGCTTTTTAAAGGCAGCGAATTGATCTCGGTCACCATTTTATCTAACCAGTCAAGCCTATCCCCAACAACTCTTTTGCTTATCTTGCTCGGTGTCATGGCCCGCCTTCCATCTATTTATTCATGTCGCGTGCCGTACGCTACATGCATATCTGCTAAGGTCTTCCGGTTAAAGCGTCTCGCGAAAAATGAGACTCAGTCTTTGACGTTCCAGGTAAGCCAAATCCCCTGCTTTCCTTAATATATAAAGCTCGTACTCATCAGCCACATATTCATCATCAGCATAAAGGCGCTCACCCCTGATAATGTTAGCGGCTACAAATGGATCAGCCTCGGTAAGAATCACCAGGTCCACCCTTTCTACGCCAAAAAAATCCTCAAGCTCCATAGCCAGGTTTACTTTATCCTTAACCGATAAATGGTGGCCCTCAGAGATTCTGATGCCAATATCGACATCCGAAGAGGATGCCTTGTTTAAAACACCCGATCCCTCGATGTAACTCCTGATCTCCTCCGATCGGCTACCAAAGGCATACATGATATTGACATGGCAACGTTTACATATTTCCTGCAACTGCCTGTATCTTGATGTCTCTTGCCCCATATCCACCTTCCACTCTATAATCTTATTCGCTTGACAAAAGGGTTTTCAGCCCATGCTCCAGTGAAACTATAGGAAATCTTCAGCCCATAGCTATACATTGCGCCGTAAAATTAAATAAATTTAACAGATGGAAAGCACTCCTGCCAATAAAAATTGGACAGTAATGAACTCTGATATTTCCTGCTAATGACATAGTCGAGTAGCCCGGGGGAATCTCACCCCCAGGCCCTCACAAAACCGTGCGTGACAGTCTCCCGTCACACGGCTCCTGTCAGCCATTCCCTCGAAGCCTCTCGGCCCCAAGACGACATGGAAAGGTAAGTAGCTCCTCCCAGTTTCCCGGTTGGCTCCTTCTCTCCATGAGCTGACTCATCCCCTTCGCTCCATTCTCATTACAAGAACTTCATCACTAATACAGGATGATCCGCCCCTGTGTTCTGCATCGGTACTCAAACTCTCGCGGGGCCTCCGCTTGAGTTGCTTCCTTGGCATCAGAACGACAGGTTCCCACGTTCCATACCAAAGCCTGTATTAAGTTCACGCCACCTTTATGCCGGTCGCCATCCAGACAGTAATCAGGTTCCCTCTGAACTTATCCTGGGACATCTTCAGAATCCCAGTTTTGACGACATTTAAGGTCTTTCGACACCTCATCAGTGGTTCACTTGCGTTCGTCTCCTTAATACATACCTGACACGATCATTGTCATGCCTTTTCCCTAACGCTCACCACCTTGACTCTTAATCAACGCAGCTTAGGGTGGTTTGAAACCTACTCCTGAAAGTCGGATTCGGGGGACCTTCCCCCATCTTTTGTACAGCTTCGTGGCACACTGAAGATGTGACCCCATTCACAGGACGGCCTCGAAAACTGCTTTAACCTCCTGAGCCACTTTAAACCAGTTACGATCTTCTACATGGGCGCGTATTTTGTCTCTATCCCAGGGAGTCTCCAGCGCCGTTTGCAAACCCTGCCCCAATGACTCCGGGGTGCGGTCCACCAATATACCCACATCAGGCGACGTCAGTATCTCCGGCGCGCCCCAAACCCTTGTGGCTACGACAGGCGTGCCGCAGGCCAGTGATTCCATGATGACGTTGGCCCAGCCCTCTCGGGAGCTGGCCAGGCAGAAAACATCTGCGGCACTATACCATAATTTTAATTCACTATTCGGACGTTCGCCAGCAATGGTAACATTTCGATTTAACTTTAGGTCCTTTACTTGCCGTTCCAGTACAGGGCGATACGGCCCCTCCCCCACGATATAAAGGTGTATCTGAATATCTTTCTGCCGCAGCTTTCGGAGCGCATCGAAGAGAACGTGAAACCCCTTGTTTTCCGTGAGTGAGCCAACTGATACGATTATTTTGGCATTATTGGCTATTGAAAGCCTTTCGCGTGCTCCTTCCTTATCTACAGGTTGAAATCGTTCGGTGTCCACACCATTTGGGATAACAGTGATTTTATCGTCATCAATCCCCAACTTGACCATTTCCTGCTTCAGGGCACCACAGACTGAAATGACATGATCAGCATGACCCAGCGCATAGCTTATCATCGGTTTAATGGACTTAAAACCTGTGAATTGATGGATGTCAGACCCGCGGGCCGATAGCACCACCGGTTTATTCAGGATCTTGCCCAATAAAACAGCGGCAAATCCATCTGGATATATATAGTGGCCGTCGATCACGTCAAATGGAAAGCCCTGATAAATCCTTTTGACCAGATTTAGGGTTGCCAGGAACAGAGAAAGTCCGTGGAACGGCATGCTCACTTTTGGAATTAAGGGATAGCGCGGATGATAAACCTCAATTCCTTCCGTTATTTCACCTGAAAATCCCCCTGTATCCCCCTTTTCCAAAGGGGGAATGTGTGGGAGATCCCCTTTTCCACAGGAGGAATGTGGGAGATCCCCTTCTCCACAGGAGGAATGTGGGAGATCCCCTTTTTCACAGGAGGAATGTGGGAGATCCCCTTCTCCACAGGAGGAATGTGGGAGATTCCCTTTTTCACAGGAGGAATGTGGGAGATTCCCTTTTTCACAGGAGGAATGTGGGAGATCCCTTTCTCCACAGGGGGACTTAACGAATGCCCCCCCTTTAGCAAAGGGGGGTAAGGGGGGATTATTCTCGTTGTCCTTTGCGTTGTTATGCAACATCTGTGTTTCGTATTTTTTTACCTGCGAATATTGATACCACTTGCCCAGCGCCGGCCAGGGAGGACAATAAGGAACAGGTGCCACCACCTTTATCTCGCAATCCTTCAATTTTGCAAAGTGGAACATGCGCTGCTTGATAAAAATGCCAAAATTGGGCTGGAGATGATTTGGAAAGAGGGAGGTGTAAACGAGAACTTTCATGATACCTTGCTTTTTACCGCAGGGCACGCAAAGGAACTAGTTTTCATCCGAAAAGTCCCCCTCCCTCGACGGGAGGGGGTAAGGGGGAGGGTGAATGGAAGCAAAATCATCAGGCTATCCCCCTCACCCTAACCCTCTCCCGCTAGGGGAGAGGGGAAAAGCTGGGGTTTCCGGATGGAAACGAACTAGAAAGATAAGAGGCTGGGAAGCCAGGTCTTTTTCAGTGAGAATACCCTTTTCTTTTGCTTTACGACTCCAATAGTCCTGTACTTGATAAAATTCCTTTTTTAGTCTTTCCTTTCTGGCAAGTCTCAGTGCATCCTGAATAACTGCACTTAGTGTTTTTCCTTCCTCAAGGGCTATCTCTTCAACCTCTTTTGCGAGTTCAGGTGGTAGGGATATAGTCTTCTTAACAGCAGTCGCCATTTCATCGCCTCCTATTCTGGTATGAATAAATACTACCGCAATAAGATATATTAATCAACTCATGATCATAATCTGTAATCAAATGGGCCATAAAGAACTTCCTATTGGGTCTTGCTTATATTCTATTGAAAATAAGAAGTCCTTCCTCTATCACGTTCACTTCTAAATGTAGCTTTTCGAATGCCGCCTTTGGGATAGTAATCTGGCGCTTCGGGCTAATCCTGGTAATCTGCATATATCCCTCCAACTTTTTCTTTACTGCAAAGAATCTTAGCAATCCTCATAAAAATGTCGACTCCACCCTTTAGCCTTCAGCTTTCAGCTTTGAGCTCCCCAGCCTCCCCGGCTTCCCCGCCTTCAGCTTCCAGCTTTGAGCCTTCCGCTTCCTCATCCTTCTTGATGACTTTGAGAATTATCACTGCCGCAACCAGGTGATAGAAAAGGTCGAAGGACACCCGGCCTAATGCAACTCCCCCGACCATATAGGCCACAAAGCTTATAAGCAAGGCATCGCACAGCCCGGAACCCCATTGGTCAGATTTGGCATGCCAGTATTTTTTCATGCGGTGAACGGAGACCGTACACGAAGCGATCAACCCCAAAAACAGGAAAAAGGTCAGGAAGCCGTGTTCTCCGATCAGCTCAAAATATACGCTGTGCACGTCGTGGACATTATCCGGATCAGGCGCGTATCTCTGAAATGTCTGCCAGGTGAACATCTGGAATCCGCCCCCGGTCAGCGGCCTGTCCATGGCCACGTTCCAGGCCGTGTGCCAGGCATTGAAACGGCCGAGCACCGAGGCATCCTGCTCGTATGTCTGAATAGTATCCATCCTCCCGTGCCATTCCTGCGGAAGGAATGGTAAGGTTACAATCACGCCCATAACAATCAGGGTCCCGATGAGCAGTTTTCGCCGGGAACGCAGCCAATACAACCCTAGGACCGCGCAAAGCGTAAGAAGGCCTCCCCGTGAATAGGTTATCAAGACAGATATGATAGAAGATACGATTATTATGCGGTATGCGTTCTTTAAAAACGTCTTTGTCTGTTGACTTGTGAACCAGATTATTATGGGAATAGCCATACATACGGCGTGGGCGAAGTCATTATTGTCGGCGAGAAAGGAATCCGGGGGACCAAATACCAAGTAAGCGCCGCCCGTTGCCAAACTGAACAGCGCACCTTTCAAGCAGAGCAAACCGATTGACCAGACGATAACCAGCAAAAATACATTAAGCCTTTGCCGGTCGTTGATCACAAGCATGGTGGCATAGGTCATGAGCAGAATCTTGCTGACCCTGATCAGTTCCTCCAGTGCATCCGATTGATTAATGGCAAAGAACGTGGTGAAGGCAAACATGCACCACAGACCAGCTAGCAACCAGACCTCGCGCCCCTCCGGCCACCGGATACGATCACGCCCTAAGACCATGCCGGCCAGGGTGGGAATGGCGATTATTAGCGCTACAGGATATGCGTATGCAAAAGTCCAGGTGAACCGGTGAGGATTCATATAGCTCACCCAGGCAAAGCCGCATATCCCCCACCAGGGGCGGAGTAAGCCACCCACAGCAAAACCAAATACCGCCGCCAGTACTATAATGTCACGAATAGGCATGTGAGATCAGCGTCAACGTTTCCGTGGATTTTCAGTGATAAAATTACCCTGCAGCAGTCATTACTAATTCGAGTTCCGGAACCGGCAGTTCCGGCTTTTTCATCTTCACAATGACTATTTTTTTGCCCCGGGAGGACATCTTATCAGCCATTCTTTTATTATATTCGCATAGTTCCGAATCGTTGACCGGAAGGATTACTACCTCTGCCTCCGGCGGAATTTTTTCCAAAACTTCCGGATGGTCAAAGGCATATTTCATAAATTCATTTAGTAAATCCAGATTCTTTTTGATGGCTGCGTCTTTTTTCATTTCCCCATCTCCCTTTCGTAAGCCGATCTGTACCACCTCCAAGAAATCTTTAGCTCTTGAATGGCAAATGTAAAGGCCAAATTCATATCTGCAAAGTACAGCGGCTGCTTTTCTTTTTCACCATCATAATGGATTATATCCTTATGTGCAAATCCATGAGCGGTGTCATACCGGATTATAGCTCTCCACTTATTTTCGATTAAGGCCTCGTACTGGACAACAAACCTGAGAATTTCCCCTTTGCGTTTTAAAGCCGAAACCCTGAGTCGGTCTTCAAGCTCTTCTGACAATGAGTAAAGAAATTTTATTTCTTGCATCTCTACCTAGATAACTTTTTGGGTTCAACCGCCTGCCCGCGCCTTGAACGGGCAAAAAACATCCTCATAAATCCTCAAAAGCCTTCCAGTCAATCCTCCCATCCTCCCACCTTCTCAACTTCCCATCTTCCTATCTTCCCAGCCTCACCACCATTCCATTATTCCATTATTCCATTATTCCATTATTCCATTATTCCATTATTCCATTATTCCATTATTCCATCATTCCAGCAACCCATTCTTCCCGTCTGTGCTCGTCTGCGTGTGTCTGCGGCTAAAAAACTAATGACATAGTCGAGTAGACCGGTTTCTCCCGATGCGGTAGGCTGAGGTTTGTTTTCTCCGTTTCCGCCTGGTTTCCCGGCGGTGCCACATTATT
>JBFMAZ010000080.1:0-49796 GCA_040755415.1 Thermodesulfobacteriota bacterium
GAAAAAGAAGGAAAGAAAAAAGACTTTATGGATGGTTGGGAAGAAGAGAGAAGAAGACGGGAAGAAGATCCCAAAACCGCATTTTCATGCGGCCTGATTTAATACATTTTCAGATTGCCGCTGGCAGTCGAGGGCAATGAAAGCGAAAAGGTGCTCTTTTATGCCTATCTCAACGCCATTCATCAGACCGGCTTTGTAAACCCCATCGATGAGGCCATCCGCGCCCATCGCCGCTTCGACGTGTCTGGCTACCAGAAACTGGATGAAGTCCCTTATGACTTCATCCGTAAGCGCCTGAGCATCCTGGTGGCCAAAGATGGCGGACATCTGATGGTTACCAAAGGCGCATTCAAGAATGTGCTCGCGGCATGTTCATCAGTGGAAACTTCCAGCGAAGGGATCGTAGATTTAGAAGATGTGCAGGAGCGGATTCAGCAATTCTTTGCGGGGCTTAGCGGTAAGGGATTCCGGGTCCTGGGACTTGCTTACCGCAATGTGGGTTCTGACCTTACTATCACCAGAGAGTATGAAACTGACATGACCTTTTTAGGGTTCCTGGCTCTTTTTGATCCGCCCAAGCCTGGAATTGTCGAGACTATTAGTCAGTTGGAACAGCTCGGCGTTTCGCTGAAGATGGTTACCGGAGACAACCAACTGGTGGCGGCCGGTATCAGTAAACAGGTGGGCCTGTCAGATTCAGAAATCCTCACCGGTCAGGACCTGCGTGAGATGAGCGACGAGGCCCTTCTCAACCGGGTAAATGATGTACATGTCTTTGCAGAAGTCGAGCCTAATCAGAAAGAGCGCATCATCCTGGCCCTTAGGAAGGCCGGAAATGTCGTGGGGTATATGGGAGATGGCATCAATGATGCCTCGGCGTTACATACTGCGGATGTAGGTATCTCTGTCGACCGCGCTGTGGATGTGGCAAAAGAGGCGGCGGATATTGTGCTGCTCGAAAAAGATCTCGGCATCCTGGCACAGGGTGTCCGCGAGGGGAGAAAGACCTTTGCCAATACCCTCAAGTACGTCTTCATGGCCACCAGCACCAACTTTAGCAACATGTTCAGCATGGCCGGAGCATCACTATTTCTGCCCTTTCTCCCCTTATTGCCCAAACAGGTCCTGCTTACCAATTTAATGACTGATTTTCCCGAAATGGCCATCGCTACCGATAGCGTGGACAGCGAGATGATGGATAGGCCCCGGCGATGGGATATCAAATTCATCCGCAATTTTATGATTACTTTTGGTTCTCTTAGTTCGATATTTGACTACCTTACCTTTGGTGCACTGCTGTTCATCCTGCACGCCACTACGGATCAGTTCAGAACCGGGTGGTTTCTGGAGTCTGTTGTTTCGGCCGCAGCAATTGTGCTCGTGGTTCGCAGTCGCAGGCCCTTTTTAAAGAGTAAGCCTGGCAAACACCTCCTTCTGGCCACATTGCTCGTGGCCGGTATTACCCTCGTCTTACCATTTACCCCAGCCGGGAAGGTCTTCGGACTCGCACCGCTTCCGACTTCATTCCTCTGGTTGATGGGCATAATCGTTGTGCTCTATGTTATCTCAGCGGAAGTATTGAAGACCGTCTTTTACAAGAAAGTGAGGTTTTAACAAAACGCATGAAGATAACCGAAGAAAAAAGGTCTGCAAGAATTCGTCACTCATTTTCACTCTTTAATACGGCCACAAAGGCGCTCTGGGGGATGGTGACCGAACCGACCATCTTCATGCGTTTCTTCCCCTCCTTCTGCTTTTCCAGGAGTTTTCGCTTGCGGGTGATGTCCCCTCCGTAACACTTTGCGGTGACGTCCTTCCGGAAGGCGGAGATGGTGGAACGGGAGATGATCGTACCTCCGATAGCACCCTGGATGGGTATCTTGAATTGATGCCGGGGAATCTCGTCCTTGAGCCGTTCACAGGCCCGTACTGCCAATTCCCGGGCGCGTTCGCGATGGACGATCATGGAGAGGGCGTCCACCTTCTCGTGGTTTACCAGGATATCGAGTTTCACCAGATCGCTCACCCGGTAGTCGATCACTTCATAGTCAAACGAACCGTATCCCTGTGTAATCGTCTTCAGCTTGTCGTAGAAGTCAAAGACGATCTCGGCGAGCGGCATGTCGAAGGTGATCTCCACCCGCCCGGCCGTGGGATAGCTGAAGCGGGAATTGACGCCGCGGCGCTCCTTGCAGAGTTTCATCACCGCGCCGACATAGCGTTCCGGGATGAGGATACTCGCCTTGATGAAAGGTTCCTCCCCTGTCTTGATCCGGGTGGGATCTGGGTAGTACTGGGGATTATCGACCGTGACTATGGAATCGTCCGCCAGGGTAAACCGGTACCGGACGCTCGGCACCGTCATGATAATCGACTGTCCAAATTCCCTCTCCAGGCGCTCCTGCACGATCTCCAGGTGGAGCAGACCCAGAAAACCGCAGCGAAATCCCTGACCGAGGGCCGCGGAAGAATCCTTTTCATATACCAGAGCGGCGTCGTTCAGCTTGTACTTGGCCAGCGCATCCACCAGGGAAGGATAGTCATCAGAGGAGATCGGGTATATGGAGGAAAAGACCACCGGCTTGGCCTCCTTGAACCCAGGGAGCGGATGTGGAGCCGGATGGGCGTCCAGGGTGATGGTATCCCCGACCCGGGTATCAGCTACGGTCTTTATCCCGGAGATGATGTATCCGACCGAACCGGCGGATAGCTCCTTCTTCTTCTCCCGCACGATACGGAAGATGCCTACTTCTTCTACCTTATACGTGGCCCCGTTGGACATAAAGCGAATCACATCGCCCGTCCGGACTGCCCCGTCAAACACCCGGCAGTTTATGATCGCCCCCCGGAAGGGGTCGTAATGCGCATCGAATATGAGCGCGGAAAGCGGTTCTTCGATGCTCCCGGAAGGAGACGGGATTTTTTCCACAATGGCCTCGAGCACATCTTCAATCCCTATCCCCTCTTTGGCTGAGCAAAGAACGGCCTTATCTGCATCCAGTCCCAGCTCGTTTTCTATCTGTTCCTTCGTTCGCTCTACATCAGCCGAGGGAAGATCGATCTTGTTGATCACCGGGATAATGACCAGGTCGTGCTCCATGGCCGCATAGAGATTGGCCAAGGTCTGCGCCTCCACGCCCTGGGAGGCATCTACCAAAAGGAGCACCCCTTCACAGGAGGCCAGGGCCCGCGACACCTCATAGGAGAAATCCACGTGTCCTGGCGTATCAATAAGGTTAAGTTCAAACTCTTCTCCCTTCCGGCTGGTGTAAGGAAGCGTAACGGTCTGACTCTTGATGGTGATCCCCCGTTCCCGTTCAATCTCCATGGTGTCCAGGATCTGGTCGCGGAACTCCCGCTCTGCCACCAACCCGGCATACTGGATCAGACGGTCGGCCAGGGTAGATTTCCCGTGATCGATATGGGCGATGATGCTGAAATTACGTACCTGGGGCATAGTATCCCTGAAGCTTCCGGCTACACATATAAACACTTCGATAATCCGGCATTTCATGTGACCCGTATCCACAACATATTGTCAGTTGTTTTGGTGGGCAAAGCCCACCCTACGTGGCTGCCGCTAATGCGTTTTAACTCCCACCCCTTCGATTCCAGTATGCAGCAGAAACGCTTCCCGCTGGCAGCCTTCAAACCGCTATCTCCAGTATTTTGTCCTTTTCTGAAATTTCGATGTCCTGGACATCCACAGATAGACAACCTTCAACAGCCTCATAAATATTCGTTAATAATTCATCGAAGGTTTCGCCTTGTGTAGCACACCCAGGAATGGACGGCACTTCCGCCCAATAACCACCTTCTTCTGCTTCATGAACAATTACTTTTAGCTTCATAAAACCACCTCACATTTTCTCCAAATTGCTGTGTAGCAGATGATTTCATAGCCGCCAGATCAAGTGAATCTGTCTTGCCTCTTCGCTTTTCGCTAATAGCCTCATCAGCGAGCCTTTCCAAAACATCTTCCGATTCGGCGAAGGACTTTGCCCAGGCCCTTTCCGAATGCAGTTCGTCCAGGACCCACTTGGCTAATGCGTTCTGGTCCATCTCAGGAAGTCTGGAAGCCTCCTTAAAGGCTTTCTCAAGCAACTTCGTCATTTGCCTCGCTCTCCTTTCTATGTCACCGCATAACATTATATTAGCCATCGACTGTCTTTTTCATAGTCATAGAGAAAAAAGATAGTGGCGTCAAGCAAAAAGGGGGGATTTGTTGGGTTTTTGGGGTAAAGCCCAATCCAGCATTTTTGGTGGGCAAAGCCCTACATGGCTAGGCAGCCGGGTTAAAATCCGAATATCGAATATCGAAATCCGAAACAAATTCAAATATCCAAATTCTCAATGCTCCAAACAGCAGTTCGCCGGAGGCGAATTTTGGATTTGAATTTTGGTGATTCGATATTGTTTCGGGATTCGTGCTTAGGATTTCGGATTTGAAATCACGCTGCACAGCAACCATAGTGTGTTTACGGTCAAGAGCTAACTCGTACGAAAACAGGCGGTGGATTTGGAATCTGGGAAAGTGTTTGAAAAGAAAAATGGAGTCTGTTATAGTTACCGTCTATGGTTCATCGCATCGAAGTAATGCTCAAAAAATCACTGCGTGATGCCTTTGGGGAGAAGATCCGAAAGAGGATCAACGAGGATATCCACCTCCCGGTCCGTTCCGTGCGGACCATCAAGGTATTTACCATTGATGCCGAGGTTAACTCCATTCTGGTAGAAGAATTTGCCGGCCAGCTCTTTTGTGACCCTATCAGCCAGGAATATTCCATTGACCGGCCTCTGGCCGCTGGCTTTGACTGGCTTATCGAGGTAGGGTTCAGGCCCGGTGTGACGGATAATGAGGGAAAAACCGCCCGGGAATCCCTTGAACTGGCCATCGGACGGAAACTGAACAGGGGCGAAGGGATTTATACCTCTACGCAGTATGCCCTCACCGGTGATCTGTTTCTGAAGGATGCAGAGCGCATAGCCACCGGCCTCCTGGCCAACACCCTTATCCAGAGTTTCCGCATAAAGAATCGCTCTGAATGGGATAAGACGAAGGGGATGCCGCCTCTTGTTCCCAGGGTAATCGCCGATACGCGTCCCTCCGTTGAGGAGATCGATCTTGCGGTGAGCGACGAAAGGCTTCTGGCCATAAGCCGCGAGCGGGTCCTGGCCCTTAACCTTGCCGAAATGAAGGCCATCCGGAATTACATCACCTCTCCTCAGACTCTGGCCCATCGCCGGGACCTCGGCCTGAGCGAAAAGATCACAGACGTGGAGCTGGAATGCCTGGCCCAGACCTGGTCCGAGCACTGTAAGCACAAGATATTTACCGGCCGCATCCACTATACAGACGAAACCGGCCGGACTGCCACCATAAACAGCCTCTTTGACACCTACATAAAGGCATCTACTCAACTGATCCGTGAGGCCAAAGGGAAAAATGACTTCTGCCTTTCCGTATTCCGTGATAATGCCGGGGTGATTAAATTTAATGATGAATGGAACCTGGCCTTTAAAGTAGAGACCCATAACACTCCCTCGGCCCTTGATCCCTACGGCGGGGCCCTTACCGGCATAGTAGGGGTTAATCGCGACCCTTTCGGCACCGGTAAGGGGGCCAAACTCATCTTCAATACCGATGTCTTCTGTTTTGCGCCCCCGGATTACGATAAGCCCTTACTCCCCCGGCTCCTCCATCCCAAGCGCATCTTTGAGGGCGTGCGGGAAGGCGTGGAACACGGCGGTAACAAGAGCGGCATCCCCACCGTAAACGGCTGCATTGTGTTCGACGAACGCTATCTCGGTAAACCGCTGGTCTTCTGCGGGACAGGCGGCATTATGCCCGCTACTGTCTGCGGCCAGCCTTCGCACATTAAAAAGGCCGAACCGGGAGACCTTATCGTCATGACCGGCGGCCGCATCGGTAAGGACGGCATACACGGGGCCACGTTTTCTTCCGAGGAATTGCATGCGGGATCACCGGCCACGGCGGTGCAGATCGGAGACCCCATCACCCAGAAAAAGATGACGGATTTTCTCCTGGTAGCCCGCGACCAGTGCCTTTACCGGAGCATAACCGACAACGGGGCCGGAGGCCTTTCGTCCTCCGTAGGCGAGATGGCCCAGGACTGCGGGGGATTTGAACTTCAACTGGAGAAGGCCCCGCTCAAGTATGCCGGTCTTAACCCCTGGGAGATATTTCTCTCCGAGGCCCAAGAGCGCATGACCCTGGCCGTGCCCCCGGAAAATAAAGACGCCTTCCTGTCCCTGGCCGAAAAGATGGGCGTGGAGGCCACGGTTCTGGGCCGGTTTAATGACAGCGGGAGGTTTCTGGTCACCTATGAGGGAAAGACCGTGGCCTGCCTGGATACGGAATTTGTCCACAACGGACTGCCTCAGATGGAAATGGTGGCGGTCTGGACGCCGCCCAGACACCCTGAGCCGGATATTCCGGAGGTGGAAGACCTCACTTCCACCCTGGAGACCATGCTCGGCCGCCTGAATATATGCAGTAAAGAATATGTGGTCCGGCAGTACGATCACGAGGTGCAGGGCGGAGGCGTTATCAAGCCCCTTTCCGGTGTAAATGGTGACGGCCCCAGCGATGCCGCGGTCATCAGGCCGGTGCTCTCGTCTTTTGAAGGGATTGTGGTAGCCAACGGCATCTGTCCCCGCTACAGTGACATAGACACCTATAACATGATGGCCTGTGCCGTTGATGAGGCCATACGCAACGCCATCGCCTCCGGCGGAGATCTCGGTCACATGGCCGGACTGGATAACTTCTGCTGGTGTGATCCCATTCAATCCGAAAAGACGCCGGATGGCCGCTACAAACTGGCCCAACTGGTCCGCGCCAATCAAGCCCTGTATGATTACACCACGGCCTATGGCGTGCCGTGCATCTCCGGCAAGGACAGTATGAAAAACGACTATATTGTGGAGAATATAAAGATATCCATCCCGCCCACGGTGCTCTTTTCCGTCCTGGGAAAGATCGACGACGTCCGCCGGGTGCAGACCATGGACGCCAAGTCGCCGGGCGACCTGGTATATGTGATTGGTCTTACCAGACCGGAACTGGGCGGTTCGGAATACTTTGCCCTGCACGGTTACATAGGGAACAATGTTCCCAGAGTGGATGCCATGGCTGCAAAGACCAGCTATGAGAAGCTGGCCGGGGCCATTAGAGAAGGACTTGTCGCCTGCTGCCATGACTGTTCGGATGGGGGATTGGGAATAGCCCTGGCGGAAACGGCCTTCGCCGGCGGGCTCGGCATGAAGATCGACCTGGCCGCTGTACCCAGAGAGGATATCGAACGGGATGACTATCTCCTTTTTTCCGAATCCCAGAGCCGTTTTGTGGTGACTGTTCACCCGGACAGAGAAGAGGCGTTTGTCGCCGCCATGCAGGGCACAATCCTGGCCCGCATAGGCCGGGTGACTGAAGAGCCGACCCTGATTTGTAACGGCCTGAGGGGTGATATAGTGGTATCGGCGTCCATAACCCGGCTCAAAGAGGCCTGGCAGAGACCCCTTCATTGGTAGGCGGTAATTAAATATATGGTATCAGCTTAGCTGTTTGAAAGAGTATTCTTAAATCCCTCCCAACCTCCCTTTTTCAAAGGGAGGAGAAACACTTCCCCCTTTGGAAAAGGGGGATTGAGGGGGATTTTGGCCCTTATAGCGCCTTGCTTAGGCATGTTTTTCCAAAACTTAACGTGTTACAACATATGCAGAAAAAAGGCATTTATATAAAGGATATCCGGCCTAATAATCCGGTGCGCGGGATATTTCTGGTCAAGGGAAAGGCCTCCGCCTTGACCAAAAACGGCGCGTTTTATCTGGCCGTTACCCTGGCGGACAAGACCGGAGAGATAGAGGGTCGTGTCTGGGAAAGGGGCGAGGAATGGGATGGCCTTTTTAAAAAAGGGGATTATATCTCTATAGAGGCCCAGGCCGAATCCTATCGTGATCAGACCCAGTTGAACATAATGAAACTTACCCCGTGCAGTCCGGAGACCGTAGAGGCCACGGCCTTTCTGCCCTCCTCATCCAGAGACACCGAAGAGATGTGGCGGGAATTAAAGGAATTAGCCAGAAAGGTCCGGGACCCTCATTTGACGCTGCTATTAAACGGCTTTTTTCACGACAAAAAGTTTCGACAGCGTTTCAGTGTGGCCCCCGCGGCCAAACGTATGCATCACGCCTATCTGGGCGGCCTCCTGGAACACACCTTGTCCGTGACCGCCTTAGTAACCGGCGCGGTAAAAAATTACCCGGAGGTTGACAAAGACCTGCTCGTCACCGGAAGCATCCTTCATGACATCGGCAAGATAAAGGAATTCACTTACCCGCCGGAGTACAGTTTTTTTGATTATACGGATGAGGGCCGACTAGTCGGCCATCTGGTGATCGGGGCCCAGATGGTGCAGGAAAAGATCGAGGCCATACCCCATTTTCCCGAAGACAAGGCCATGCTCTTGAAACACCTCATCCTCAGCCATCACGGGGAATACGAATCTGGATCGCCGAAGCGGCCCAAGACGGCCGAGGCCTTTGTATTGCACCTTTTAGACGACCTGGATGCCAAGGTCAACGCCATAAAGGGCCTTAAGAAGACCCATCCAGAGCCCTCGGCCCGCTGGAGTGCTTTCTTCCGCCCCCTGGATCGCTATATCTACTTTGGGGAGGAAGGCATTGTAGAACCGCCGGAGTCTCCTCAGGAAGAAAAGACCGCTGCTTCGCCGCGGCGAACGGCCGGAGAGACTTACAGCCTGCTGGACAGATTGAAGACCGAGGAAAAATAGTATGTCATTTGCGGGGATATTGGGACAGGAACCGGCCGTTAAATTGCTGAAAAACTCCCTTGCGAGAGGCAAGGTGGCCCACGCCTATCTCTTTTACGGGATCGAAGGCATCGGCAGGGAAAAGACCGCCCGCGCCTTGGCCCTGGCCCTTAATTGTCTGTCACCGCAGGGCGTCGAGGCCTGTGGTGAATGCCGCTCATGTCTAAAGATGGAGAGCGGCGCCCATCCGGACCTCATCACTATCAAACCGGATGGGGCCTTTATAAGGATAGAACAGATAAGGTCTTTACAGAGGCAGTTAATCTACAAGCCCCTGGAAGGACGTTACCGCATCGCTATAATAACCAATGCCGGTCTGTTAAACAAAGAATCGGCTAACTGCCTTCTCAAGACCTTGGAGGAACCGCCGGATGCCTCCATTATTATCCTGATGGCTACGGATATAAATGAACTCCTGCCTACGATAGTCTCTCGTTGCCAGGCCGTCCCCTTCCGTCCTCTCTCGCCGGCAATGATTAGCGAATATCTCTGCTCTTATGGAGATGACAGGGTTACACTGGAACAGGCTGCCCTTCTGGCCTCCCTCTCCGGGGGCAGCCTGGGCAGGGCCGTCAGCCTGGCCGACTCTTCGCTTATGGAGATGCGGCGGGATGTCTGCACACAATTAATCTCTCTTTCCAGGCAGGACATGCAAGGCCTGCTGCTCCTGGCTGAAGACCTGGCCGGCCGGAAAGAAGAACTCCCGGAGATTATCACCATGCTCAAGACCTGCCTCCGGGACTCATTATTCTTACGGCAGGGGCTGGATGAGAGATACCTTATAAATAAAGACCTGAGGGAGATCCTTTTTGAAGGCGCCCAGCGGTGGACAGAGAAAGAGATTATACATGGCCTGGAACTCCTGTACAGCGCTGAGCAGGCTATTACCAGGAATTATAATCGGCAGTTGATATTAGAAAATCTATTTTTGCAGCTAGCCCATTGATGGAGAAAATAGTGAAGCTGATCCCGGTTCGTTTTCGAGATAATATGCGGGAAATACATGTTGACGCCGGCCCTTTTGATCTGAAAAAAGGTGATACGGTTGTGATTATGACCGACCATGGCCCTGAACCGGCAATGGTTATAGACCAGCCATTAAGCATAGAAAGGGAGACCCCGCCAGAGGGAATCCCCAAGGTGGAACGACTGGCCACAGAGGAAGAGATCATCCAGTATAAAGATAATTTTTTAAGAGAAAAAGAGGCCCGTGACTTCTGTCTGGAACAAATCCGGAAGATGAATCTCCCTATGAAGCTGATAGTCACAGAGAGATTCTTTGATGGCAGCAAGATAATTTTTTATTTTACCTCTGAAGGACGGGTTGATTTCCGGGAATTAGTGAAGACCCTGGTACAAAAGTATCATACACGCATAGAAATGAGACAGATCGGTGTACGAAATGAGGCCAAATTCCTGGGCGGTATGGGCCACTGTGGTCTTCCCTTATGCTGCGCATCTTTTCTGTCCGAGTTTGAGCCCATCTCCATCCGTATGGCCAAGGAACAGGACCTGCCCCTGAATCCCGCCAAGATATCCGGGGCCTGTGGCCGCCTCCTCTGTTGCCTGGCTTATGAATGTAAGACCTATGCTGAACTCAAGAAAGGCCTGCCTAAAATAGGCAGAAAAATTCAAACACAACAAGGTGAGGGAAGAGTCATACGACACAATACCCTCCGCAGCACTATAGTTATCTCCCTGGCCGACGGCAGCGAGCTGGAAGTCTCACCTGCGGATATAGAAACCGGGGCGGAAAAAGGACGCAAAGCCCGGGATGAGGTGCCTGTATCATGACGTTTTATATAACCACGCCCATCTACTACGTAAATGCCGAGCCGCACATAGGGCACACCTATACTACTCTGGTTGCTGATGTGGCCGCACGTTTCCACCGCATGGCCGGCGACAAGGCGTTTTTCCTTACGGGCACGGATGAACATGGAGACAAGGTGGCCGAGGCCGCTAGCAGGTATAAGATGTCTCCAAAGGAATATGCCGACCAGATAAGCGGCATCTTCCGTTCTACCTGGCCCAGATTAAATATCACCTTTGACCATTTCATTCGTACCACAGACCCGGCCCATATCCGGGCGGTTCAGCATATCCTGAATAAGGTATATGAGAAAGGTGATATCTATTTTGGTGAGTACGGTGGTCTTTATTGTACGGGGTGTGAGCGCTTCTATCTGGAACGGGAGCTGATAGACGGCAAATGTCCGGATCACCAGGTGACGCCGGTATTTGTCAAGGAAAAGAACTACTTCTTCCGCATGAGCCGGTATCAGGACTGGCTGACCGATCACATCAAAAACCACCCAGAGTTTATCACGCCGGAGCGCTATCGGAATGAAGTACTGTCATTTTTAAGTGAGCCCCTGGAAGACCTCTGTATCTCCAGGCCGCGCTCACGCCTGGAATGGGGCATCCCCTTGCCCTTTGATGACCAGTTTGTCACTTATGTCTGGTTTGATGCCCTCATAAACTATATCTCCGGCCTTGGCTACCCGGACAGCGCTGATTTTCAGAAGTTCTGGCCCACGGCAGAACACATCATAGCCAAAGACATCCTCAAACCCCATGCCATCTACTGGCCAACCATGCTTAAATCTGCCGGGATCCAGCCCTATCAGCGTCTTCATGTCCACGGGTACTGGAACATAAATGAGAGCAAGATGTCCAAGAGCCTGGGGAACGTGATACGGCCCCTTGATTTATCAGAGACTTATGGCGTGGATACGGTGCGCTACTTTCTCCTGCGGGAAATGGTCTTCGGACTCGACGCCACCTTCAGTGAAGAGACCCTTATTGCCCGCCGGAATTCCGACCTGGCTAATGATCTAGGCAACCTCTTCAGCCGGGCCCTGACCATGCTTGAGAAATACTGTAACGGCGTTATTCCGAAACCGGGACCCAACGAAGAGATAGACGATATAATGAAACAGCGGACTCTCGAGGCCTCCGGCCGCTATGGCCGGCACATAAAAGAGTTCGCCTTTCATAAGGCCCTGGCGGAGATATGGGAGGTAATTAATCACGCCAATAAGTATATTGTCCAGACCGCCCCCTGGGAATTGGCTAAACATGAAAAAGATAGAGGGCGGCTCCACACCGTGCTCTATAACCTCATGGAGGTACTCCGTGTAATTGCTATCCAGCTTTCACCGTTTCTCCCGGAGACAGCGGGTAAGATGAGGATGGCTTTGGGCTATCAGGAAACAGAGCGTCCGACCTATGCAGACAGCATGACCTGGGGGTTATTTTCTCCCGGTCAGACCATAAAAAAGGGAGACCCTCTTTTCCCGCGCCTCGAGGCTACAAGGAAGGCAGTGGAAGGCACGGCCCCAAAGGATCCTAAAATGAAACATCCATCTGCCTGCGGCGGACAAAGAACAATAAAAACAATCCCCCCTCACCCCCCTTTAGTAAAGGGGGGGCATCCGTTAGATCCCCCTTTGAAAAAGGGGGGCTGGGGGGATTTTCAGGTGAAAGAGACGGCCATGATAGATTTCCCGGATTTTCAGAAAGTTGACCTTCGGGTGGCAAAAGTGATCTCTGCCGAGCCGGTTCCGAAGTCGGAAAGGCTTTTAAAGCTAAGGGTATTAGCGGACCGGGAACGTACAGTTGTAGCCGGTATCGCCCAATTCTATAAACCGGAAGAGGTTATTGGTAAAAAGGTTATCATCGTGGCTAATCTAAAGCCGGCCAGACTGATGGGTGTCCAGTCGGAGGGCATGGTCCTGGCGGCCAAGGATGCCTCCGGACTCCGGGTACTTACTGTTGACGGTGAGGTACAGGCAGGCACCAGGGTGTCGTAAGGAAGGCCAGAAGCTCAAAGCTCAAAGCTGAAAGCTGAAAGCTCAACCTTGATATTTAGTCATTTGGATTTGATTTGAACTTTGAATTTTGAACTTTGAACTTTTCATGGAACAACCTGCACATGCATAACTGGTTCTCGCCATCTATCGCTTGTTTAATCCTCTGGGGTATATGGGGCTTTTTCCCAAAACTGGCTACAAATTACCTGCCTCCCAGGAGCGTGTTTGTTTACCAGGCCATTGGTACCCTTTTAGTTATCTTCTCCGTGCTTATATCCATAGACTTCCGCCCGGAGATAAATGCCCGGGGGATCATCTTTAGCATACTGGCCGGACTGGCCGCTGCCCTGGGTACGGTCTTTTTTCTATTGGCCCTGGCTAAAGGCAAGGCATCGGTGGTGGTCACTATGACCGCCCTTTATCCCCTGATTACCCTTTTACTGAGCGCCATATTTCTAAAAGAGAGTTTAACCCTGAAACAGGGCCTGGGCGTGCTCTTTTCCCTGGCAGCCCTCCTGTTGTTCTCTTTATAAAAATGTACTGGAAGGACGGGGATAGTGACAACAGAACCTGAGTCTCTCAAACCCATTTGGACTACACGGGATAAGATTATTGTAGCCATTAGCGCCTTAGGCTGGCTTCTCATTGTCCTGCGTTATTACCCTGGAGACATCGGACGCTCTATGTATGAAACCGGACTGAAGATATTTTGGTCTTTAGGCCTGGCTGCGATTTTTACCCGGCTTCTGGTCAGATTCCTCGCCTGGATCGAAAAAACCAAGTCATCCTGGCCACGGATCATCAAGATATTTCTGGCGTTAGCCATCGCCTTCGGCGTCATGCTGGCCATTGAAGATTACAGGATACATTATAAACAGCCGGACAAAAAGGTCCCCGACCGGAAGGTCTCATCATCGTTAAGCCATGTTCATGCCGACAGGATATGTTCCGGATAGCCCTAATTTCCATGCCCTGGCCGCTATTTAACCGGCCCTCCATACAACTTGGTGCGCTCAAATCCTACCTCGCAGCGCAGGATGATGCCCTCGATATCTCTACTTACCCGGTTTATCTGGAAGTCGCCGCCCGGATCGGTTTTGAACTCTATCACGAGATTTCCAAACATAGCTGGATTACCGAGGCTATCTATGCCTCTCTTCTCTTTCCGGAAAAAAATACATCGATTCATTCCTTAATAAACAAACAAAAAAGGTCCAAAAAATATAAGCTTCATTTTGATCTCTCCACGCTTAAGTCTAAACTTAGCGATCACCATGAAACTTTTATGCGTTCGAGGGATTGGAGGCAGTACAACTTAATAGGGTTCTCTATCTGTCTCAATCAGTTTACATCTTCTTTGTATGCTATACGTACCCTGAAAGCGAGATTTCCAGAGATAGCTGTCGTAGTTGGCGGTTCAAGCTGTTCGGGCGAGATGGGACGAGCCGTTCTCTCCAGCTTGCCGGAGATAGATTTTGTCGTCTCCGGTGAAGGAGAAAAACCTCTTTTATCCATTGTACGTCTTCTTAAGGGGGAGGTGAATAAACCAGGCCCCGGGGTCTTTTACCGTAACAGCCAGGGTATGGTGTCAGGGGGAGGCTATGACGAGATTGATGATCTAAGCGCACTCCCGCCTCCAGATTATGAGGATTATTTTAACCTCCTAAAGGATGTATCCCCCCAAATTCCTTTCCTGCCGGTCCTGCCGGTAGAGTTTTCCCGCGGCTGCTGGTGGCGAAAATGCCGTTTTTGCAACCTTAATCTCCAGTGGCACAGCTATAGGAAAAAATCCGTCCATCAGATAGTAGAGGAGATTAAAAAATTGACTGATCGCTATGCCTCTATTGATCTGGCCTTTACCGACAATGCGCTGCCGCCTCGTCAGGGGACAGAGATATTCACCGCCCTTACCGCATTGGGAAAAGACCTTGATATCTTCGCCGAGCTGCGCGCCGGGCAACCTGCCCAGTCTCTGGCCCTAATGCATGAGGGCGGGCTAAAAACGGTCCAGATCGGCATCGAGGCCTTAAGTTCTTCTCTACTGAAACGCATGGGCAAGGGAACCACAGCCCTCCAGAATATAGAGACCATGAGACACTGCGAAGAACTTGGCATTATTCAATCCGGTAACCTGATCACGCTCTTTCCAGGCAGCACATCCGATGAAGTGAAAGAGACCATGGAGGCCCTTGACTTCGTATGGCCTTTTTATCCCTTGAAGATTACGCCCTTCTGGTTGGGATACGGCAGTCCGGTCTTTTGTAATGCCAGAGAATCCGGCATTAAACAGACAGGAAATCACCACCTGTATAAGTCGTTCCTGTCAGGCGATCTCTTTTCGCGATTGATACTGACACATCAGGCCTATCGGGGCGATAGATCCCGACAACATACCTTATGGAGACCAGTAGCGAAAAAGGTGGAAAGGTGGCGGAAGGACTATCTTCTTCTGCGAAGCCGATATCCGTCGCAACCCCTTCTCTCTTATCGGGATGGGGAAAAGTTCCTCGGCATACGACAGATAAGATCAGATGGTAGTGTTCAAATCCATAGACTCCACGGTCCCTCCCGCAGTGTATATCTCTACTGTACGACCATAAGATCACTCAAGGATATAAAAGAAAGATTTCCTGGCTGCTCGCTGGAGTCTTTACAAAAGTTTTTTAATGAATTAGTACAAAAACGTATTATGTTGAAAGAAAATGATCGATATCTTAGCCTGGCAGTCAGAGAAAGAGGGCTCAGGGATTGACCAACAAGAAGTCGGCCCACAATAACTGGTTTGAAGAGCACAAAGATATCTTTGTCCGAAATGCCATACGTAATTTTTTAAAAACCTTAAAATTTTTTGAACAACTATACAAGACATATAATGAAAGCAAAGAGATATCCTTTAAGAATATGGACTATTGGATCGGCACAGAGATGCGGAAGGGGCCCCTGTGGCAGTTCAAAGACCTCTGTCATGCGGTGTGGGGCAATGAGGAACAAATGGACGTCGATTGCGCCCTTCTGGATTGGCTCGTTGGCTCTATCTTCCACGAGGGTATGAAGCTCAAAGAAAATATCTACTTATTACAACACTATAAACCAGCCTATGAAAGAATGGCCGGCCAGAGTACGAAACTCATAGAAAATCAAAACCTGGACGATTATCTGGAACTCTTTAGGAAAATAACCGAAGAAATTAATCTGGCCGTTCCCCGCCTGAATCGCCTCTTCTTAAGGGCAGCCGAACAATTGCACAAAGTCCTGCTGAAATGCCGGGATAACCACCTTGTGCTTCGTCTGTTGATAGAAAACGAGCCCGAATTTGACCGGATCTGGGGGGTCAACTCCATACCCCGGTTTTTTGAGGAAATGTTCTCCGGTCAGAAGGAAAAAGGTTACTGTCTGGCTGCCGAAAGTTATCAGGAAGGAAACTGGATGGAAAAGGCCCTGGATACATATCAAAAGGCCCTGGATATTAACCCGGACAGTGAGGAGGCCCGGCAGGGCATGCAGGTCATAAAGGCTATTATGAAAAACACCCCTTAACGTCGCGGCATTATGTCTAATTTTTCCAAAATCCAGCGATAAAAAATGTCATTCCGCACTTGATGCGGAATCCAGAGTTCCCCGTGAAAACGGGGATCCATCTCATTTTTACTGGATTCCCGCTTTTGCGGGAATGACGAATTCGCTGGTTCTTGTCATATTATCGCTGGATTTTAATTTTTCATATATTACCTAAACTTCTCTCCCCAATTTACTCATATTCTGTGCTTTTTTATAAAGATTTATATAGCGATCCAGTACCCTATCCCAGGTATAATGGCTGTGTATAGTTTCCACAGCCTTACGCTGTATCTGCCGTAAAATTACCGGGGTATCCCGGTAAATAGCCAGGGCCTTCTCGATAGTTTGAACCAGGGCCTCCGGGTTATGATCGGTATAACCAAATCCGGTCTGCCCGTCGATAACCTTAACCAGACCGCCGGTCAGATGGACGATGGGGACGTTACCCATTAACTGGGCCATAAAATCAGTAAGTCCGCAGGGTTCATATTGTGAAGGAATGACAAAAAAGTCCCCTGCCGCATAAATCTGGTTGGCTAAGACCGGGTCATAACCAAAGAGAACAGCCATACGCCCCCTGTTTTCCGGCAGGGCGGCCAGGGTAGTCAGAGAGTCTTCTATGTGCTTGGATCCGCTCCCCAGGATTAGTACCTGGAGCTCTTTGTCTTTTGGCATCAGCATCTGTAAGGCCCGAACCAGGATATCCACACCTTTTTGTTCCGTCAGCCGGCCGACCATGGTCAGAAGGGGTTTACCTGCCGCATAATCAATCCAGCCAATGGCATTTACTTTTTCAAACTTACGCCTATTTACATCCTCGATAAGGGTCTTCTTGCAGCTTTCTTTGCCCTGAAAATCATCCTTTAATGGGCTGAAGGCCGCCGGAATACCCAGCTTCTCCGGTTTTTCCGGGTTAAAATCCTCCGGGTCAATACCATTTGTTACACCCTCAAGGACTATTCCTCTGGACTTCAAGCTATGGCCCAGCCAACCGGTAAGACGGTCTGCCTCCGTTTCCTGAAGCTCCCGCGCATAGTTTTCGCTCACCGTATTTATAACTGCATATCGCGCCGCCACAATAAAAGGATCAAAGGCATTATGAAGCAAGGAATGTTCAATGACATATCCTGGCAACCCGCTGATAGCCCTGGCAAAAGGCAGGTCGCCCACCTCCTGGTGATAGCCGACTCCTGCGTTATGCACCGTAACCAGGGTGCCTGTCTCTGCAAAATAGGCCCGGTATCCGTCAACCTCACGGATTATGGCCGGTATAATAGCCGTATGGCCGTCCTGACAGTGAATGATCTCAGGCCGTTCATGCATATAGATCATCAGTTCGAGAGCTGCCTTTTGCAGCAAGACATTCATGGCAAAATAGTCATAATGGCCTGCACCCTGCTTATGGCTGGGGTCCTGCGCCTCTTCCTCAGCGGTATAAGTATAGACACTTTTCTTTTCGCTAAAACGGGCGCTCTCCACAAACAAAATCCGGACCTTGCCCTGCATCAGTTTCCAGATACGCACCTCCTCCTGCCGCTCTTCACGGGTATAATTCATTCTTACGGTGAAGGAATAAGGCGTCGGTTTCAAGCTTAAGCTCTCCTTATTCATCATGCCGTAAAGCGGCATGATTACCGTGATCTTAATCCCGGCCCGGGCCAGGGCATGGGAGAGTTGTTTGCATACATCCTTTACCCCCCCGGCGCCCGCCAGTCCATCGTATTCACGTATAACCATCCACACGTTTTTGATTTCACCGCTTTTCCTGGCCATAAAGGGCACCTCCTTGTGCATCAAAAGACAATCTCTTAAATCTTTTCGATTTTTATGCGAATTAACTTTAAAAAATCGCCGTTGATTATGACATGAACAAAGGAATTTTGGAAAGTGAAAATTAAGTAGAAGCAGCATCCTGCTGCGACGGGCATCTGTTCGCACCTGGAAGGTGCTCCTACAATGGGGAGCATGGTTTTTGGATGGAAGCTAAGTAGCTTCCATACAAAAACCCCGGTCTTCTGGATGGAGCGGTCAGCATTCAGCTTAATATGTTGTTTATCTTAGATTTTTGCTGACGGCTGAAAGCTGATCGCTGTAAGCGTGAATTCGGAAACAGTAGTTTCCGGATGAACACTAAATAATATTTAGCCGGGTATTGCCGTGGACTTGCGGACCATGGCCTTAATGATCAGGCTCCACAGATGTACAGTCTGATACTTGCCGCCGTACACCTGGCCTATATCCGTTATCTGCGAGTGGCAATTGTGACAGGGTGTCACCACTATATCGGCGCCGGTGGCCTGTATCTGATCAAATTTAATCCTTCCAAAGGCCCGGCGTTTCTCGACAAATCCCGACTGCAGATAACCGCCGCCACCACCACAGCAGTAATTATTGGACTTATTCGGCCACATATCGATAAAATTTTCTTCCCCAGCGACCTGTTTGATGACAAAGCGGAGGTCATCGGCCACACTGTCACCCAACCCTTTTCTCACCAGGTTGCAAGGGTCCTGGCATGTTATCTTAAGACCTTCCCTATTCCACGAGGGGTCCACGATAAGTCTGCCCTCCCGGATCCATGCGGCGTAAAGGGTGATTATACTTTCAAACTTCCAGTTATGGGAGATATTGAATCTCTGCAGTCCAGCCTGGACCGCGTAAAATGCGTGGCCTCACTCGGTATTTATAAGCGTCTTACAGCCCAGATCGTTCACTATTTCGGCCTGTCTTCTGACCACCGCCTCCCAATCTCTGTCATCCCCGGAAAACATGCAGTAATTTACTGCATCCCAGTATTCCGACGAATAGGTCCAGTCGATCCCCACCTCGTGGAGTATCTTCCATAAGGGTATCATCTCTTCGGGTTCAACAGTGGGTTCTTTGGCGTTCTGGTTGAGATAATACGCAGCCCCTTTTTTATCCATGGGAGCCTGCAAATCCTTCCAGCCTTCTTCCTGCTGTCTGGTCTCCTCAACTAGCTCCGCACAAAGGGAAACCCAATCTTCCCTGCGGATTCCCGTGCTGTTACCGAACTCGAGGTGCAAGTCACATGATTTCTGGATGCCCTTTGGTGTATTCTCCCGTGACCATTGCTGACGGGCCATGAACACCAGCGCTCCAATATCCACACCCATAGGACAGGCACGCTTGCACCTCTGACACATGGAGCACCACCAGATCCAGGGAGTCTGGAGCACCTCCTCATCCAATCCGAGGAGCACCATCCTCAGGAACTTCCTGGGGTCCATATCGCTGATGCCCGAGGCCGGACACCCGTTGACACAAGAGCTGCACGTAAGACAAAGGTCCAGGTTGCCCCCTCCGGGGATCGCAGCCTGGGCCAGTTCCTTGAATCCGGACTTCCGCTTACTCACGACAATTGGCTGAGACATCCGGTCAAAAATCCTCCCGTTGATTAAGCGCTCCTTGTTTTATCCTTTTTGTGCCTGGTCTTAAGACCGGCCTCTCTTATGATCTCAGGGATGACCTCTTCCCATCCCTGGGTCATAAGGTGGATACCGCGCACACCCTCCATATCCTTTAGCGCCTGAATCTGCTCGGCACAGATTTTAATCCCTTCCTGCGCCTGCTCCGGCTCCGGCACGCCTTCCAGGCGGGCGATAATCTCTTTAGAGACCTCGACACCCCGTCTTCTCTCATTGATCGCCCGCGCTTCACGCGCCGACCGAAGAGGCAGTACCGTAGCCAGGATGGAGCACTTTTCAATAAGGCCCTCTTCTCTCGCCAGTCGCACCCAATGCCCGAACTTCTCCAGATCAAAGACAGGTTGGGACTGAATAAAATCCGCTCCAGCCCTCACTTTTTGACCCAGGCGGAGGATCATAAGATCGACTGGATCGCCAAACGGATCGGCCGCCGCGCCTACGAAAAACGGCCCTATGTTATCACACCCAGCCTCTCCCAGCAGTCTCCCGCTGTCGGAGAGCCCTCTCACCGCATTCACGAGCTGCACGGAGTCGATATCATAGACGTTCAGGGCCTCAGGGTGATCTCCAAACTTCTGATGGTCGCCGGTGGTACAGAAGACATTTCGAATACCCAAAAGCGAGGCCCCCAGGAGGTCGCTCTGCAGCGCGATGCGGTTACGGTCACGTGTGACCAAAGACATGATCGGTTCCATACCCAGGTCCAGGAGCACTTTGGATACTGCCCAGCTCGCCGTACCCACCATGGCGCCCATATTGTCCGCCACGTTCACGGCATCCACATAACCCTTAAAGTAACGGGCTTGCCGTTCAATTAACCCCCGGTCACCTGTCGCCGGCGGGATAAATTCGGCGGTAACTGCAAACTCACCGCTTCTCAGGATCCTTTCCAGGTTGCTTCCTGCCTTCATAGCGTTAAGTCCTCCCGCACAACCCTGCGCACGCCCCCACTCCAATAGCTGGACCAGTTCTTGGCCGGCTTGAGTTCCTTGAGCTTTTCGATCTGCCCGAGATTCTTCATACGCTTATAAATGAGATGCCATATGCAATCTGCTTCCGGGCGCACCTCACATTTTCCCCCCGATGATCCGGCACACGGACCGTGCAAAAGCCCCTTGGAGCATCGGGTAATGGGACATAGGCCTCCAAAATTGTGTATCCCGCAATTACCACAGGCCCGGCAAAACTCAGCCCAGACACCATGTTCGAGCGTCCCCCCGATGAACGTAGTGTTCAGGGCTGGCATAACGGACACATTATCAAACCTTTCGGCGATGTATTGCGGTCCTACACTGCAGGCCGCGGAAAGAATCGCGGTATAGCCTTTCTCCCGTAAGGGTTCCTCCAGCCAGGAGATAAACTCCGGCTCACACTGCCGATCCAGGGTCATCTCATCAATTCCGATCGGCCTCCCCTCCCGCCTCCGGGTAATACGCAGGGCTGCAGCCAAGACAGCAACCTCCTTTGCTCCGCCCGCATTACACACGGTCACGCACCCTTTGCACCCGACCAAAAGCACCCGGTCGTGCCCGCTAAGCATGTTGAGCAATTCCTTAATCGGTTTTCGTTCTGCGATAATCATTATGACACCCTTAATTCCTCAGCCATCTTCTCATTTTTTGCCGCCAGGGGGTTTGGACCCAATGCCCTGATTGTCTCGGTCATAATTATGGCGGCCTCTGCAAAACCCGGCCCATCCGAGGCCGCAATATTGAACATCCTCACCCGCGTGGCCTCTACGCCGCACTCACTCAGAATTCTCTGCACATAGGCTACCCGCTTCTTGGCCTTGAAGTTGCCCTCCAGAAAATGGCAGTCTCCTTCCAGGCAACCCGCTACATAGACGCCATCCGCCCCATCCTCGATCGCCCTCAGGATGTGCAGGGGATCAACCCGTCCCGTACACGGGACGAGCACCACCTTTACATTGGGTGGATAGGAAAGTCTCATGGAGCCTGCCAGATCTGCGGCCGAATATGAACAATACTGGCAGCAGAAGGCGACAATGCGTGGTTCAAATCTTCCAGTCATGGCTATATGCCCTCATCTACTACCTAAACAGTGCCCCCACCTTTGCCGTAATTTCTTCATCCGTAAAATGGTGCAAGGTTATTGCCCCCGCAGGGCATTCAGATGCGCAGCATCCGCATCCCTGGCATTTCGCGGCATCAATCTCGGAGACACCGCGATTGTTAATGAACGGAACGTGGTAGGGACAGGTGCGGACGCAGGTCAGGCAGGCCGCGCAGTTCTCCTGGTCCACCTCAGCCACCACCGCACCGGCCATAGTCTCATCATGTGAAAGAATAGTCATGGCCCGGGCGGCCACCGCCTGGGCCTGGGCTATGGTCTCATCTATGGGCTTGGGATAGTGCGCCATGCCGCATACAAAAAGGCCTTCCGTAGCAAAGTCCACCGGGCGCAGCTTCATGTGCGCCTCGAAGAAAAACCCCTCCTTGTTCACAGGAACCTTGAAGACCTGGGCCAGTTTTTCGTGTCCGGACGGGACGATGGCGGTCATCAAGGTGACGAAATCCGGGCTTATTATCAAGGGTCTCCCCAGTACATGGTCAGTCACCGTAACCCTGAGTCCGCCGTCGATTTCCTCAACCAGCGGCTTATTCTCAAGGCCGTAGCGGACGAACAGCACTCCTTTCTGCCGCGCCTCACGATATAAATCCTCCCGGGCGCCATAAGTCCTGATATCCCGATAGAGGATGAAAACATCCATCTCCGGATTTATCTCTTTTAGCTGCAGGGCGCTGGTTATGGCGTGCGTACAGCAGACCTTACTGCAGTAAGGCCTCTCCGCGTCCCTCGAGCCGACGCACTGGATAAAGACCGCCATCTGCGCGTTTTTCACGCGCTCCGGAGCTGCCGCCATCATGCGGTCCAGATCGAACCAGCAAAGGACATTCGGGTTCTGTCCATAGAGGTATTCGGAGGTAGAGAGCGGACGTCCGCCGGTGGCCAGGATGGCCACTCCGTGGGTCAGCTTCGTGAGATGGAACTCCGGACCCTTGCTCACCAGTATAGTAGTGAAGTTACCCGCCGTGCCTGAGGTAGAACGCACCTCGGTATTGAGGAAGACCTCAACCTTTGGGTGCCGGGTAACGTCATCAATCAACTCCCCCAGGTACGCCTCTACCGATTCATCCTTCCAGGTCCTCGCGAGATTACGGGCCTGCCCGCCGAGGTGATCGGTTTTTTCCACCAGATAGGCAGAAAACCCTTGCTCTGCAAGGCCCAGCGCACTCACCATCCCGGCTACGCCTCCTCCGACCACAAGGGCGGACTTGGTCACCGGAACATGCTTGGGGTAAAGAGGTTTCGCCAGCGCCACCTTGGCTACCGCCATCCGCACGAGGTCTTTGGCCTTTGCGGTCGCTTCTTCCGGCTGGCTCTGATGCACCCAGGTATTCTGGTCCCGGATATTCGCCATCTCAATCAGGAAGGGATTGAGGCCCGCCTCCCGGATAGTAGCCCGGAAGAGGGCTTCATGTGTCCTTGGCGAGCACGACGCCACCACTACCCGGTTTATGCCCTTCTCGCGAATGACCCGCCGTATGCGTTCCTGCGTATCCTGCGAGCAGGTGAAGAGGTTCTCTTCCGCATGCACCACCCGCGGAAGAGTAGCGGCATAGGCGGTTACCGCCGGCACGTCGGCGATTCCACCGATGTTGATCCCGCAATTACAGACAAACACCCCGACCCGCGGCTCCTGCCTGAGTACGTGTGTTTCATGCGGCAGCATCCTGGAAAGCGTCCTGGTATGTCGAACGCCCGACAACGCCTGCGAGGCGGCACAGGCCGCCGCACTGGCCTCCATTACAGAGCCGGGGATATCCTTGGGTTCACGGAAGGCCCCGCAGACATAGACACCAGACCTGGAGGTCCGGGCCGGAGCGAAACTGGAGGTCTCTGCAAACTGATATTTGTCAAGGTGTACATCGAGTCTTTTGGCCAGATTCACGGTGGCTTCCGACATCTTCATCCCCACGGATAAGACCACCATATCAAATACCTCTCTCACCACCTCCCCGGCCTCCGTCACGTAACGGATACTCAAGTCATCGGTGCCCGGCACAGGCTCGACGGAATGGACCCGACTGCGGACAAAGCGCACCCCCTTTTCCCGCTCCGCCCTCTGATAATACTTTTCAAATTCTTTCCCATAGGTACGCATGTCCATATAGAATATGGCGGTATCAAGTCCCTCCCTGCTGTGTTCCTTGGCGATAACCGCTTCTTTAACGGCGTACATACAACACACGGCCGAACAGTATCCATTCCGGCAGCGATTCATATCCCGGGAACCTACGCACTGTATCCAGGCCATCCTTTTCGGTTCTCTCTGGTCGGTAGGCCGGACCAGGTGTCCACGGAAAGGACCGGAAGCACTGAGCATCCGTTCCAGGGCAACGCTCGTCACCACGTTGGGAAGCATGCCGTAACCGTAGGTGTCAAACTCGCCGGGATCAAACGGTTCAAATCCCGGCGACAGGATAACCGAGCCTACTGCGAGCTCCAGCACCTCTTCTTTCTGATCAAAGTCTATGGCCTTATTCTCACAGTATTTCAGACAGGCCTTACACCGGCCCTGTTTGCCGGCCGCAAGGGCCTTGAAATATATGCAATTATGTCTGTCGATGGCGTACTTCATGGGCACGGCCTGGGGGTACGGCACATAGATGGCCTTCCGTTTGTCCAGACCTGAGTTGAATTCGTTTTTTACCTTCTGAGGACACTTTGAGGCGCAGATGCCGCAACCCACGCACTTATCTTCGTCCACATACCGGGGGTGTTTGATTACCCTGGCCGTGAGATTGCCTTCCTCACCCTCGATCCCATCAAGTTCCGCACAGGTGATAAGCTGTATGTTCAGGTGCTGACCGCACTCCACCAGCTTGGGGCTGAGGATGCACATGGAGCAGTCATTGGTGGGAAATGTCTTGTCCAACTGGGGCATCGTACCGCCGATGGCCGGAGACCTTTCCACCAGGTACACATAATAACCGGAGTTGGCCAGGTCCAGGGATGCCTGGATCCCGGCAATCCCGCCGCCCACCACCATTACTGCACCCACGACCTCTTTCCTATCCTGCATCGACATAGGCTATGTGCTATTCCTTTTCTTTAGCCGTAGTGGCCGCCAGGGCCTTCAGTTTCACCGCTCCGATCTTTCGATAAACCTTCTCCGGCGGCCTCCTCTCGCCATCTACCGTAAGGAGGTCATCCTCAATCGAAATACCGAACAGACGCTCATTTTCCTCCAAGTAGGGCAGGATAAGCCGCCAGTCCTCCGGCGTCATCTCCATGAAGATCCCGCCGTTCAATTGTTCATCCACCAGCAATCTATAAGGATCCCGGACATAGATAGCTCCGCCGGAGGCCAGTGAAAAGAGGTTCGAACCTGGATACGGGCTGGCCTGGGGCCGCACCCTGCCCTCGTCGTCAAATTCTACCCCATTTACCATGACAAAACCGCCGCCCTTGTGGGGATCACCGGCCATGAAGGACTCGGCCAGATAGTCCAGGGCCGTTCCATTGATTACTACGCGGGGACACCCCACGCCGTTAATGAGAGGCCGGCCGGCGGCATTGCCCATTACATAGACATCCCCGCCTTTGGCGCCATACATGAAGGTCTGGCCGACATCGCCATATACTACCAGTTTCCCGGACTTAAGTATCTGACCGAGTTGATCCTGGGCATTACCATGTACATAAATGCTCATGCCGTCGATTCCTGAGCCCAGATAGTCACCTGTACTCCCGTAGGCATCGATGCGGACATCTTGTGTAGCCGGGCCAAATCCACAGCCGAGGAAGCGCTGCCCGCGATAACCGTAACAGATGAAACGTCGCCACCCTAGGGTATAGGCTCTACAAACGAGACGGGCATCGCAATCCTCACCTTCGGGCGGAAAATCCCTCGCGTTCAGGACCAACACCTTCTCTCCGTCCTTTGGCGGACGAAGGAGGTGCCTGGTCTCCGCCTTTATCAAACGGTAAACACTGGACGAATTACTTTCAATCGGCGCTATGCCCTCCAGGATTTTCTCCAGAGTCTCTCGCACAATACGGAGTACAGAACTCCGTTTCAGAGGGCCGGTGGGATAACGAAGGTCATTCAGAAGCGTAAGCGCCCCGATGGCGGTCTCTCGATGCCCATCACTCCGGGATGCCTGTTCGCTTGTAACTTCACAGCACCAGCGGAACGGAGCGAACTCTCCGCGGCGAAGAATGCCCTTGATCTCTTCGCAAAGAACGTTCGTCTTTTTTCCTTCCAGGCACCCGGAAATAGTAGCGGTAAGGACCTCTGCATCCTCCGGGGCCTCAATAGCAAGGCTCAAATCGCAATGCTTCCGGCTTCTCGGCAGCCTGATCGGGTGGCCGAACTTATCTGTGCAGACGATCCTCTTCCTCTCCTGGTTATCCGGATCATCGGTCAGCGTAAAGATAAAGGCCCCCCCGTCCGTGTGGCTTCCACCCCGCGCATTCCAATACTTGTCAGCCACGCTGGAGATACGGCTATCCTCTGCCGCCAGCCCCGCCAACGTGGCATCAATAGCCTGTTTTTCCGAGCAGATAAGCCCCACCTGCACGTCACCGTCATGAAAGGCAAAGACCTGGGGCCGCAGCATGGCTGTATCTGTAATGCCTATCAATTGAAATTGTTTTTTATAAAAATCATTCCGTGCAATGATAAAGAACCACGGGCCGTCAGGAGATCCGTGGATATGGGTAGTCTGGATAAGACGGTAGATATCTTGCTTTTCCGGCGGAAGCTGATCGAAGTCCATCTCAGAGGTGGGTGCGAGGGCCTCAATAATATATTCAAGGGGATAACCATAGATCCGGTTCAGGAGATCAAAGATGAGCACCGAAACTTCTGTATCCGTCTGGAAGTGTGGATAGAGATTCCGCTGTCTCAGGTATTCCGTAACCGAATAGTAGTTGGCAAAATCGCCGTTGTGCACGAGCGCCTCGTCGAGGCCCACAAAGGGATGCGCACCGGCGGGATGCCAGACGCGTCCCTTGGTGGGATAACGCTGATGGGCGATCCAGATATGGGCCTTGAAATCCTCCAATCGATAGTAGCGAGCCACATCCTCGGCATAGCCAACTACCTTAAGGACCATCATATTCCGGCCGTGAGAGAGCACAAAGGCGTGCTTCTCCCCTTGCGTATCATAGAAAGTCCGGTTGAGGCGGATTGAATTCTGAGAGATAAACTCGTCTTCCGCCCGCCTCGGATCCATATCTTCGAAGCCGTTCTTTTCTATGAACAACTTAAGGATCTCAGGCTTCACACGCACAAAATAGCGCCATACATCCGGCGGCCTTATCTCCAGACCTTTAATATCCCGGTAGTCATCAACGGTGGGGATGCGGCCGGCGAAATCCACATTCATGGACGGATTAATACATTTTTCTTCTACCGCACGCCGAACGTCCGGATTGAGGAGGGCAATCTGAATCAGGTAGCTGTTGTCAAGTATCTCCGGCGAGACGCCCAATTGCGCAGGGACGAGTCCGGCCGCAGCGATGCCGCCTCCCTTGCCGTTACCCCGGTTGTGCATAAGACGGGACGGCTCCAGTATGTGCTTTCCACCTACCGGTATGCTGCAGACAAATCCGGTGACACCGCATCCGCCTTCCTCATCGGCCTTGTAGCGTATCTCCGGAGGCGTCGGATAAAGCCTTCTTCTGGATTGAATTATGGCGTCGCTGAACAATTTCTTCATAAAGGCAAAACAGTCTGTCTTATTCGTAACAATTTAGCGTTTTGAAAATGCATGATAAAAAGTGCAAAGAAGCATAACAAATCTGGAAATCAGGAACTCAGGGAAGTGCGAACCCAAATAAAGAGAGTCTATCTTTTCCTGATTTTCTGAGTTCCAAATTAATAGCCTTTTCTGTAGGACTGCTTAAAACACCTAACGTGTCACCCTTATTCATAGTCTAGGTGCCTCAAACAATCGGTCCTTCCCACCAGTTCCCGAATGTCCCGCATCCCCAGTTTTTTAAGGATATCTATCAACTGGCGTCTCCAGGCGGCAAAGAGGTTTATCAGCCTCTGGGCGGCCCAGTCTTCATCGATCAACCTGGAAAGTTCGGGATCGGTGGTGGCGATTCCTCTGGCACAGCCCCGGCCGCTCTCGCAGGCCGCGCAGCGGATACATTCCACGGCCACCATCTCGGAGGTCCCCACTACCACGCCGTCCGCACCGAGGGCGATGGCCTTCGCCACATCATAAGCGGTACGGATGCCGCCGCTCGCAATCAGGGTCATCTCATCACGAATCCCTTCTTCCTTAAGAAAGTTATGGACTTTTACGATGGCGTACTCAATGGGCATGGCGATATTCTTCTTGGCGATGTCCGGGGCGGCCCCGGTTCCCCCATAACTCCCATCGAGATGGATGATATGCGCACCGGCATGGTAACTGCCTACCGCCACCATATCCACATCGGTAGGAGTGGATACCTTTACAGACACCAACACCCTGGGATTGATATGTTTAATCCAGTCCACGTGTTTTTTGTGGTCTTCCACGGAATAGACACTGTGGAAGGGGAAAGGTGAAAACAGGGCGCTACCCGCTACCGCCTCACGCATCCTGGCCACTGCAGGGGTTACCTTGTCACCCAGGAGGTGCCCCCCCAGACCCGGCTTGGCGCCCTGGGCATATTTGAACTCTACGATGCGCACCCGCTGGATGGTGTCTTCCCGCACGCCGAACAGACCGGTAGCTACCTGGGTGATAACATGGTCATCGTATGGGTAGAGTTCCTCCGGGTAACCTCCTTCACCGGTACAGGTGAAGGAATTCCAGGCCTGATAGGCCCTGGCCCTGGCGATCATAACGTATAAGCTGATCGAACCATAAGACATGCCGCCGCCGTATACCGGGAGGCCGATCTCTAGATCGGGCCGTCCGTCACGGCGTTTATTTAATGGGATACTCAGATCGAATTCGTCATCCGGAAGATCAAGGGCCTTTCCCGTAGGAAAGCAGAACTCCATGCGGTCAAACCCGCCCCCGGAGTCACCGACCTTATACTCCATATCCCCGGGAGGGACCTTTCCCGTCTCTGCCATATACCAGGTACTGATAAGAAGCTCGGGCGTCCACCGTTTATCACCGAGCACCTCCAGAATCGGATTCAGCCGGAGAGAAAGGGCATTCTGCGGGCACTGACGGACACAATAGAAGTCATTCTTCTCGCAGGCGGACCCGATGCAGCGATAATCTTTAGGACGGGCCATGGTCTTGCCGGACCGCTCATGTACACCGTAGGGGCAGAGTTCAGCGCACCTGCCGCAGGCTACACACGCCTTGCTCCGGCGGAGGATATACTTTCCGATGGCATTACGGAACCGTGACGGCGTAACCCTTACCTCCGGCCTGCCGACGTGAGCAGTCCTCTCCGGTTCTGATTGCATTGCCGCGTTCATATTTCGAATGGAACTCAATTCCCTACACTCTCTCTTTTCTTTCTCTTGCCAAAAAGTCTCCCGAAGGTCTCCCTCTCGAGGTCATCAAAGAACATGGCCCGGCCGACCTCTCCCCGCAGGCGTCGTATCTCCCGTATCCCCATGGCGCCGAGCACCTCGATCAACTGGTTCCGCCACGCCGCAATAAGATTAAGAATACGGTTCTTTCCCCATTCCGGGTGAATATTCTCCACCTCTACCGGACATGACAGACCCGCCTCACAACGGAAACAGAGGCGGCACTCTAGGGCCAGCAGGAGGGGAATATCTATGGCCACAGCATCCGCCCCGACGATAATACTCTTGGCCACGTGCTCGGCCATGGCAATCCCGCCGCTCGCAAAAAGGGTGATCTCGTTCCGGCAGCCCGCCTCAACCAGTCTCATGTGTACGGAACGGACCGCGTCCTTGACAAATCGGCTACCGTTTTCGGACTCCACGTTGCCATTCCTGTCTGCGCAAAGATGCAAAATATCCGCACCGGCCCGGGTAAGTGCCAAGGCCTCTTCCCCGCTGCGCTCACCGAGCCGCACCCGCACCATAATGAGCACATCCGGATAAGCGGCTCTAATCCGGGAAAGTCGCGCCTCCGTTACGTCCGAAAGCCGGATTTCAATAACCCGCACGCCGCCGATGAGTTCCCCGTGCGTGTCAATCTCCGCCTCCGTCAACAAGGGAATCAGGTGCGTTTTATAAGGTTCGAGGTAAGGTTTCCATTCCTTAACTGGCGCTATCATGAATGTATCCATAGCCTGCGCCGCTTCGGCCATAGCCAGAAAGACGCCTTCACTCAGACTCCCCAAAGGCAGGTCTTTGAGTATGATGGGGACAGGAATCTCGATCTTTTTGGGCGCATCTCCAACCGCATGCCCCGCCGCGTCAAACCGGAGACAAGGGAGCGATCTTCCCAGATCAACGACCGTATTGATGTACTCCCGTCCATGGATACCGTCGCGGGTGGGACGGACGATCTCCGACATATCCGTCCACATATCATCAAATCCGGGGCCGGCAAAGGACCCGCCGTATCCGGCCCCAGATACTGGGATCCTTCCGGTTTCAGCCTGATACCACTGTTTGAGAATAATCTCCGGTGTCCAATAGCTATCCCCAAGGCGTTTATATTCCGCGTTAATGACCTTGGTAATGACCTGGCCGGGGCATGACTGTACGCACCTCAAACAGTTTTTACAGAGTGAATCTATGGTATCCGCCATCCGCCGCACATCAAATGTCCGTTGATTGTATACATCGTAGATACACTGCCGTTTGACACACTTGAAGCACCGGAGGCAGCCACCCTCCCAGTCCAGGATAGTGGATTTGCCGATGGGGGCAAAACGCGGCGGCGCCATCTTAGTCTGTATATGGTATTTCTTGGGCACTTAAATCCTGCCCCCTTTGTCTTTATCTGTATAAAAGATAGGGCTCATTTTTGCCTGCCCTCTGTCTCCAGGACCTTTATATTATTGCCTATCGCCTCTATGGCCTGTTCAACATTCAGACATTGCGGGGTTCCCAACTGGAACATCTCCAGCCGGTGGCTGCCGATACCGATCTCATCCAGCAATTTTCTAGTATAGTTGACCACCTTCGCTGCCCTTCGGCATCCATCCACCATGGAACAGTCCTCGTCGGCGCAACCAAGGACAAAGACACCATCCGCGCCGGATTCAAAGGCCTTTACGAGAGCAAGCATATCGGCCTTGCTGCTGCACGGCAGTACGGACACTTTGACGGTCGATTGACTTTGCAGCCAATCCTTGCCGGTCGACTCCTTCTCCTTGTTGAGCGCATGCTCGCAGCAAAAACCTATGATTTTACAGGGGGGCATCAACGCAAGATACCGCCTTTCCGTAACACAAGATATGGTCGAAATGAATTACAGTGACACAAAAAGGAATGCTTCCTTTCCGTGCCTCCCCTCAACCTCTTTGTGTCCCGGAACAGACGGCTTTGTCGTTACCTTCGGGGATTAGCAGATGATTCCCTCTTGTCAACACACACGCAAGAGAAGCCCACGTAACACAAAAACACTTTCTTTCGTGTCCCCTCAACTTCGTTGTGTGTCGGCTAGACGGCTTTGTCTTGACCTTCGGGGAATTAATTAGGAGGGATAATTACTGTTTGTATTAAGAAGTTGTCTAACATACGATCACACAATTGTCAATCAAAGTGAAAACTTTCTTTTTCGCAAAAAAGATGGCCTTGTAAAAAGTCAGAAAAGGCCGTTTTCTGTCATTCCGGCGAAAGCCGGAATCCAGCAAATTCAAGATGTTCTGGATGCCGGATCAAGTCCGGCATGACGATTTCAGGACTTTTTACGAATTCATCAAAAAAGCAGGCGGGAAAAAATGCGACAGGCATAGGCTATACTGATTTGAAATATTCTACCAGAATGCGCGGGTCATTGCTGCCGATGCCGTCAACCCCCATGTCAGCATACGGTTTCAGCATATCCCGATCGTCGATGTTCCATATAAAGACCTTTAGACCCTCCTGGTGTGCCTTATCGACGAGCTCTTTATTTACAAAGGCGTAGTTCATGACCAGTGCATCCGCTGAAGCGCTCCTGGCCATACAGGCGTCCACCGGACAGCCGACCAGGAGCACGCCGGTCTTGATACGGCTGTCCATCTCCTTTACTCTCTTTACCGCTATATGCCAGAAGGAGATAACATAAGCGCCGCCATAGAGGCTATGTTTATTTATGAGCCCGACAACCTTATTTTCTATCCCCTCTTCTTTTAATTCTATGATGAGTTTTATCCTGCCTTTTACAAGCCCGATCACCTCTTCGAGGGTTGGTATCCGTTCACCCTTACCGGCATCCAGCTTTTTTATCTCCTCAAGCTTATAACTCCCTACCGGGCCCTTTCCATTTGTAGTGCGGTCCACCGTTGAGTCGTGGATAACGACAACCTCCTTGTCTTTGGTCAGATGGACGTCGATCTCCACGGCATCAACTCCGATCTCCATAGCCCGTTTTATAGAAAGCAGCGTATTCTCCGGTTCTAAAGCCTTGGCCCCGCGATGTCCCATGATCATCATATATATCGCCTAACCTCTTATCTCGCAGTATTATAACAGTTTAGTTTTTTGGTAACACTTTAGCTGTTTGAAAAGAGCTAGTCGTCCAGAAAACGGCGCCTCGAAAATCCCCCTTAATCCCCCTTTTTCAAAGGGGGAATGTAGGGGGATCCCCTTTTTCAAAGGGGGAATGTAGGGGATCCCCTTTTTCAAAGGGGGAATGTAGGGGATCCCCTTTTTCAAAGGGGGAATGTAGGGGATCCCCTTTTTCAAAGGGGGAATGTAGGGGATCCCCTTTTTCAAAGGGGGAAATGTTTCTCCTCCCTTTGGAAAAGGGAGGTTGGGAGGGATTTTAAAATACTTTTTCAAACAGCTAAACTGATACGTTTTTTGAAAATTATTTTGAATACCTACAGATGTTGCGTCTCCCACATCCAGTTACTACCTGGCAATCATGGCCCGCATCCTATCCCCGGCATTTTCTACATGATCTGCGATTTCGCCGAGCGTCTCCACCAACCGGATCAGATGAAAGATAGTTACAGCATCCGTCTCTTTAGCAAAGATGTCGTGCTTGAGCGTGGCTTCGAGTATGTCGGCCTGCCCTTCTTTTTTTCGCAATTCCCGGATGTGTTCCTTTACAATGTCCCGGTCTTCTTGGGAAAAAGTCTTGAAGTACCTCCGCGCGTCTGTAAGCATCTCATTAAGCCTATCGATCGGGTCAAGAACAGAATCTACCAGAAAAAGTATGTCTTTCCTAAAGTATTCCGGAATCTTGTCAGCGGGTCTAAACGACAGCCAGTCCAGCACATGTTCAAAACAATCGATTACCTTGTCCTGTTCTTTCAGGTAGTCGAAAATCTGGAATTTATCTACAGGCAGGAGAGTCCCTTTTGGGAGATGACCTCTGATACGTCTCTTCACTGCATCGGCCTGATGTTCCAGATCCGACACCTCGTGCCTGGCCCGTTCAAAGGACTCACACTCAGCGTTTAGGTAACACTTTACTGCAATACGAAATATTGCGGCTCCGTCTCTGACCTTCTCCGCATGTTCCTGAAGTCCCTCAAAGGGCGAAGTCATAAACATGGATAAAATAGGTATGCGCATAGGCCCTCCACTTTAGAAAAATAGCAAATATAGGATCTTATAAATAACCATACTGGTAATCGCGGCGGTGGGGACCGTGATGAACCAGTAAAGCATAATCTGGCCTACTATCCGAAAATTCACCGCCTCGATACCTCGGGCCAGACCCACCCCGATCACGGACCCGACCGCGGCATGGGTGGTGGAGACGGGAAGCCCCATCTTCGAAGCCAGAAGGACTGTCGTAGCCGCGCCAAATTCAACCGAAAATCCACGCGTGTTTGTCAGGGTGGTGATTTTATGCCCCATGGTCTCGATAACCCGATGCCCCCACATGGCTATACCGGCGGCGATGCCCACTCCTCCAAACAACAGGAGGATAATAGGAACCTCAATCTGACCGCCAATAGACCCGTTACTGACGAAAAAATAGATAAGGGCCAGAGGACCGATGGCATTGGCCACGTCATTGGCCCCCTGGGATAGCGCCATATAGCAGGCGGTAACCAGTTGCAGGTGACGGAAGGTATGTTCCACACCTTCCTCCCCGGTCTTCTTTGTATGCCGCTTAAGCAGGCATTTTCCGGCATATCCTACTGTAGAGGCCATGGCCAGGGATAGCCCGGTAGAGGTGATGGTATCCAGCGCCATTCTTTTTCCCAGGGGCGTCTTACACAGGAAAGACATGATTACCACAAAAAATGTGGTGCCGATGAAGTATGGAGATAATCCAAACGCCCTGGCCATCAGCTCCTTCTGCGTCAATATAAATCGATAAATGATCTTGAAAACAAGAAATGATAGTACCATGCTAAAGATAGGCGAGATGATCCAGCTCGCCACTATGCCCGCCAGATTCCACCAATTAACCGAGGAAAATCCGCCCACTATGATGCCAAAACCGACCATAGCGCCGACGATGGAATGAGAGGTGGAGACAGGAAGGGCCTTCCATGTGGCAAAGAATACCCATAGCGCGGCCGCGATGAGTGCGGAAAGGGCCCCCACAATCGCCACTTTTGGATCGGTCAGGGCCTCGGGAGAAACAATTCCCTTACTTATGGTGTCGACCACGTGAGTTCCTACAAAAACTGCCCCTGCCACATTGAGGATACCGGCGACAAATAATGCCTGGCGCAGGGTGATGGCTTTAGCGCCGACACTTGAGGCCATGGCGTTGGCGGCATCGTTGGCCCCGATGTTCCAGGCCATATAAAACCCAAAGATGTAACCCAGGATTAGAATCGTATATTCAAAGGTCATGGTTACCCCAAAGTTGCCTAGTAGTTTGCGTCCAAATTAGCATTGCAATACTTTTTGGCTACTGGGTTCCTAGTTCACGGTTCACAGTTCCAGGTTTAAAACCGTGAACTTCGAACTTTGTATCAGTTTAGCTGTTTGGAAAAGTATTTTAAAATCCCTCCCAACCTCCCTTTTCCAAAGGGAGGAAAAACACTTCCCCCTTTGAAAAAGGGGGATCAAGGGGGATTTTCGAGGTGCCGTTTTCTGGACGACTAGCTCTTTTCAAACAGCTAAAGTGTTACCGAACTTTGAACCATGAACCCAACGAATTCAGTGCTATGATAATTAGGAATCATACTACCAGTTCCCATCCAGCATCATGCGGCGTCCGAGGATTTGCTGAAGTTCCGCCAGGAAAAGGTCATAGTCCTGGTAAAAAATGGTCTTTAATCCCCGATGGCTTGCACGCTCAATATTGCCTTGATGGTCATCCACAAACAGGGCCTCCGGCGGTGAGACGCCGAGTGCCCTTATAACATCTTCAAATATGGTCAGGTCCTTTTTGCCCTTGCCCAGATAGTAACTGTTAAACACCTGGTCAAACTCCTGAAAAAAATGGTCTCTCTCGTTCAGGATATCCAGCCAGTTGGTCTGGTCACTGAGGATACCGGTGACGAGATTGTCACGGCGCAGGGCACGCGCCACCCCGATCATTTTCGGCCGCAGGACAAAACGCTCCAGTATCTCCCGGCTAAGTTCTGCGTCCCTCCCGCGAATGCCGGAACGCCGGCGCATCATATCCCAGAATTCTGCCTCGCTACCCCGGCCGGTTACGTATCCGGATTCATAGATCACCTCAACCGCCAGACGGTGCAAGGCCACTGGATCGACCCTGTTTTGCCGGGCAATAGCCTTAAGCCCTTCGCGAAAACCTTCTTCCGCCAGCACCCCGCCGTAATCAAAGAGCACCGCCCGTATCGGCAAGACCGCGTCGATGGCTTCACCTCCTGGTCATAGTTATAGCAGCTTTATAAAGGAAAACCGGACAAAGCACAAGCTTTTAGCACATGCGGGTAATAATGATTAGAAATCACAGTTCCAATTCAAGAACAGCATGGTGAAGGAAGGAAGTTACGTAGTTTCAAAGGGCAGGTGCAGCAATCACCGCGTCAGCCGGCCTGATATTCGTTCCTCTCCTTAGGCTGATGGTTTTTTCGGCGACCTCTTCTTCCACAAGATAGACATTGGCAAATGATGTGGTAAATTAGGATGTTTGTATATATTGCGATAGGTTATGCAACATAAAGATTTAATGCAAAACATATTGCGTTACGAATTGCACTCAGCTTTTCTTCAGATAAAGTTGTAATCAGAGACCCAATTTTTGATTTTGACACTGTTTGTATATGGTCACAATTAATAGCGCAATTATTATGCATACCGTCCTGCCGGGACAAAAGGACCTCACTCGGTATGTCTCTTATCGTTGAAGTTACCGGTGCAATTGTAACTTCACCTAAATATTCCAAAATAGAATCTCTTGTTAAGATAACCACAGGGCGTTTTTTGTCAGGACTTTTAAATTTATACCATCTCACCTCGCCCCGCTTCATTAATCACCCCACTCCTGTTCCGATTCCCAAACGCTGAATTCCGTTTTGCTAACAGGATAACGCTCGTATCCTTTTTTATGCTTTTTTTCAAGCATATCGATATTTGCTTGCCTGATAGCATCCCTCAATGCCTTACGCGCAAAAGCAGAACGTGTTGTCTTCAGTTTTTTAACAAGGTTATCTACTGCTGACACCAATTCATCATCTAAAGTCATTTGTACCGTTCTCATTGTATCCTCCATATAACGTGGATATTTATAGCTATAATAATCCACATTACTTCTGAAGTCAAATGATTATAACGGGTTGAGCCTTTCAGGAATTTTTATTAATGCAACTGATTGGATAGAAGACGGGAATGGAGTTATGCAGTGTGAGAATCAACGTCCCCATCGGCCCCCGTGACCCTCTTTCTCATCCTGAGCGGGACCTTCCATTCGACGAAACCTGGCCAGACTGCTAAGTCTTATGGATCCTTTTTCCCTAAATGTGCATAAATGTTTGTATGTATCAGTTTAGCTGTTTGAAAAAGTATTCTTAAATCCCTCCCAACCTCCCTTTTCCAAAGGGAGGAGAAACACTTCCCCCTTTGGAAAAGGGGGATTGAGGGGGATTTTGGCCCTTATAGCGCCTTGCTTAGGTATATTTTTCAAAAACCTAAAATGTTACGTTTGTATTTTAGGTTCTCATAAAAGGTAATCATTTGCAACTTCTTTCAGGTCGGAAATTGTGGGCCCAATATTATATTTTAGCTAGCAACTGTCTTTTTTCATAGTCATAGAGAAAAAAGATGGTGGCGTCAAGCGAAAAGGGAGGTTTTGTGTGGGGTTAGTGGATTCGGCGGGATGTTATGAAGAGGCCCTCTTATGGTTGGCGCGAAAGCCGGCGACAACACGCTTTATATCCTGAAAAAATTCCTGTTCGGTTGGACAGGATTCACACCGGTAGTTATTTGGGCAGGGAACAAGCGAAACACCGCCTATTCTTAACCTCCGCAGATTTGGCGCTTTTTCATTAGGGACCATCTCAATGCACCCGGTAGGGCATATATACGTGCACGAGCCACAACCGATACAGACATCCGAGGCCACCCTGAAAGGGGTCGCCACCTCGCGTTCCGTACCCCGATTGGCCAGGCCTATGGCCCCGACCCCTACGACTTCTTCACAAAAACGGACACAGAGCCCGCACAGGATGCACTCTTTTCCCTCTTTTTTCCGGAAACGGTTGAAGTCAATCCCCATCTGCGCAGCCATGGTCCGCAGCAACGGCACATCAGGACATCTCGCCAGCAAGAGTTCCACGATTACCCTTCTGATTTTTCTGACCCTGGGCGTATCGGTAAAGACCTCCATCCCTCCCTCCGCCGGAAAGTTGCAGGACGTCACCAACCTGGACTGCCGGTTCTGAACAACCTCCACCATGCAAAGGCGGCACGACCCATACGCCTTGAGGGCCTCGTGGTAACAGAGAGTGGGAATAAAAATACCGGCCTTTCTGGCCGCATCAATGATCGGAGCCCCGCGGTCGATCTCTACCCTTTGGCCGTCAATTATTATGGCTACCTTCACTCTTTTTCTCCTGTCCCACCTACCCCGGAATTACTTAGTTTTCATCCGGAGACTATGTATTCCCTCCCCCTTTGACGGGGGAGGGGGTAGGGTGGGGGTGAAAAATGCGCAGATTCAACTAGTTTTCCCCCTCAATCCCCTCCCACCAGGGGAGGGGAAGTTTCGGATGTAAGCTACTTAACCTTAACGGCTTCCCGCTTACATATACTGTAACAGATACCGCACTTAATACACCGTTCACGGTCGATCACATGGGGTCTCTTTTTTTCGCCGGAAATGGCTCCCTGCGGGCATTTAAGCCGACAGAGGGTGCAGCCGTTACACCGCTCCTCATCGATGACATATTCAAAGAGGTTTTTGCATACCCCGGCCGGGCACTTCTTATCAAATATATGGGCCTCATATTCATTCCGGAAGTACCGGATAGTGCTGAGCACAGGATTGGGAGCGGTCCCGCCCAGGGCGCACAGAGAAGCCGTCGTCATAACACCGGCGAGATCGCTCAATAATTCAATATCGCCTCTCTGCCCCCGGCCCTCGCAGATATTTTTCAATATCTCATGCATCTGTTTCAGGCCTTCCCGGCATGGGACACATTTGCCGCATGATTCGAACATCAAGAAGTTTATGAAATACCTGGCGACATCCACCATGCAGGATGTCTCATCCATCACGATCATGCCGCCGGAGCCCATGATGGCCCCGGCCTCCCTGAGACTGTCATAATCGACCGGCATGTCTATTTTACTGATAGGGATACAGCCTCCCGACGGCCCGCCGGTCTGAACCGCCTTGAAGCGCTTACCTCTTCTGATTCCCCCTCCGATTTCGAAAATGATCTCGCGAAGCGTGGTTCCCGTCTCCACCTCGACCAGCCCCGTGTTTCTGACCTTCCCAACCAGCGAGAATATCTTGGTGCCCTTGCTGCCGGATGTCCCGATAGCAGAATACCAGGGGGCGCCGTTTAAAACGATCTGGGGGATATTGGCAAAGGTCTCCACGTTATTTAGAACCGTGGGCTTGCCCCATAATCCTTCGATGGCCGGGTAAGGCGGTCTGGACCGCGGGGTGCCGCTCTTGCCCTCGATGGAGATCATGAGGGCGGTCTCTTCTCCGCATACAAAGGCCCCGGCCCCCCTGCTTATCTTGAGCGTGAAATCAAAGCCGCTGCCCAGAATATCCCGGCCCAGAAATCCGTATTCCTCCGCCTGTTCTATGGCACGGGACAGGTGCGTAATGGCTATCGGGTATTCATCCCGCACATAGATAATCCCCTGCCGGGCGCCGATGGCATACCCTCCGATTATCATCCCTTCGATAATACTATGCGGGTCGCCCTCCATGAGGCTTCGATCCATAAACGCACCCGGATCACCTTCGTCACCATTAGCTATTATATACTTAGTGTCACCGGGCGCATTACTGCAAATCCGCCATTTTATGCCGGTGGGGAAACCGCCTCCGCCCCTTCCCCGGATACCGGAGGCGACAACTGTTTCCACTACCTCTGCCGGAGTCATAGCGGTCAGGCTTTTGGCCAAAGCGTCATATCCCCCAACCGCTATATAGTCCTCCATATCAGTGGGATCAATCCTGCCGCTGTTATGCGAAACAATCTTTTTCTGTTTTTTGTAAAAGGGGATATCCTTCTCAAATACGACTGGTTCCCTGGTATGCGGGTCTTTCCACACCAGCCGCTCTATGACCTTGCCCTTCAGGGCCGTTTCAGAAAGGATATCCTCGACATCCTCGGGTCTTACGCGGCAATAAAAAATATTGGCGGGTTCAATAACCACGATCGGGCCCATCTCGCAAAATCCATGGCATCCCGTTTTTTTGATCTCAATTCTGCCCTGAAGGGCCTGCTCCACGATCTCGCGTTCGAAGGCCTCAATAACCTTCGCAGACCTTCTGGCCCGGCAACCGGTGTTGCAGGTCCGAATAATGGTCTTTCCGGGCTTTTTTCTTTAAAATAGCCCCCCTCAATTCTTCCAGCCCGGATACAGTTCTAATCCTCTTCAACGGTTAACCCTTCCGATTCTGCATTATATCCCGTAAGTATTTTCTCAATCTTTCCAGGATGCACTGCATCATAATAATCGTCGCCCACTACAATTACGGGCGCCAGGGCACAAGTACCCAGGCAGTTAACCGTCTCCAACGAAAAATTATGGTCATCTGTCGTTTCCCCTTCTTCCACATTGAGCAGCCTCTTTACTTGTTCCAGGTTCCGCGCCGCGCCGCCGAGGTGACAGGCGGTGCCGCAACAAACTTTGATAGTGTGGCGTCCTCTCGGCACCAAACTAAAAGATTTATAAAAGGTAGCAATGTCAAAAATCCTGGTCAGTCTCAATTCCAGTCTTTTGGATACATACCGCAGGACATCCTCCGATAAATAATTCTCGACACCTTGTAAGTCCTGCATAATACCGATTATTTCTGATTGTTGGTATGCATGCTTTTCCAATATACGGTCAACGTTATCAGTATCCATAGCTCAATCTTCTTTCACCGGATATTTTCGCCAGCAGGGCATGGCGTGCATTCCGTGCAGCCCCTCCTTAACCTTCCGGAACATGGTGCGGCGGCACAAATTCTGCAAAACATCGTTCACCGGCTTAAGCCTCTCTAAAAAGTCTTCGTCTGCATATCCTTCGGCTATGGCCATCTTCTGCAGTTCATCGGCTATACGACTGAACCGTATCCCCTGCGGACAGACGAAATAACAGGAGTTGCACCGGCAACAAAACCAGATAAGGTCGGAGGAAAGAACCTCATCCTTCATACCCAGAACGATCATATGTATGATGCGCCGCGGGTCGAAATCCTCTATAACCTCCCGAACCGGGCACACCCCCGTACATGACCCGCAGGAATAGCAGGGCTTTATCTCTTCCAGGCCGATCTTCGCGGCTACTTCATCCTTGAAATAAGGATCTGCCTCACGCACTAGGACTGGTTTCATGCGACACCCCACCCCATATTTTCCTCTTTTTCAGATTTTCAATACAGGACATTACCCGCTCCTCAGAAACACCGAGTAACTCCACCAGTTCAGCCACCGGACGTTCCCTTTCCTCCAGATACAGTAAGGTCTCGTAAACGGTCATTTCGTCTACGAGGGTGGCGACCAGTTTTTCTTCAGAAGGAAACCGGTCATATACCCCTTCCTCTTTCATCTGCTTCGCCTGCTTGGCAAAGGCGGTCCGCAGTTTCATACCTTCTGCCGCCATTTTGGCGGCCTTAAGTTTGTGTATCAAAAATGGCTGGTTGAGACCTTCACTATCACCTATAGGCCCGAGAGCACGGATACACTCCGTAAATTCTGTGATCACCCTCACAAAACGGGGGGCCTCAGCGGCAGAGACCCATTCCAGCCACACCCTCCCCTTGTCCACTCCGACCTGATCCAGGATGGTGTGGATTAATTTGATCCTTTTTATGGCTTCGAAATTACCGGACCGGTAATGGCATTCGCCGAGGTGTCACCCGCCCACGAAAATTCCGTCCGCCCCTTTGACAAAACCGTCCAGAATAAAGGCAGGGTCTATCCTGCCGGTACACATGACCCGTATGGTCCGAATATAGGGCGGATATTGAAAACGGGCCACACCCGCGGCATCCGCCGCCGCATAGCAACACCAGTGGCATAAAAATCCGAGTATTTTAGGTTCATTCACCATACTCTTGTTCCTCAAGTCGAATATCTCACCGCAGAGAAGACTTTTATTGAAAAACTAAAATAACACGTTAGGTGTTTGAAACAGTCCTGCACTCAGAAAAGGCTATTAATCTGGAACTCACGAACTCATAAAAGAACAGAGCAACCAGAAGCCGAACTGCTGAAAATCAATTTCTCAATAATACTTTCCTGATTTCCTGAGTCCCTGATTCAAACGTCTTCCTGAATTCTTTGCGTCCTTTGCGCCTTTGCGGTGAATGCCCAATTCATCCCTCAATCCTTATGAACCATCTGCCCCAAAGGCCGCAATTTGAGCGCTGATCTGGTCGTGCGTAAACCGGCCCATGCTGATGGCCCCGGCCGGGCAGTACGAAGCGCAGATTCCGCACCCCTTGCATGCGGCAATGATTGTCTCCGCTTTCTTTGCTTTTCCCGCTTTCTTCATCCGGATAGCGCCATAAGGACAGAAATATTCGCACATGCCGCACCCAATACATTTTTCCTGGTCGCAGGATGACACGATGGGTTCGGCCTTTACGTAGCCCCTGGCCAGCATGATCGCCGCCCGGGACGCCGCCGCCTTGGCCTGAGCCACGGCCTCATCAACCGGTTTGGGAAACTGCGCCATACCACAGATATAGATTCCGTCCACATAGGAGTCGACCGGCCTGAGCTGCACGTGGGACTCCAGGAGAAAACCGTCCGCCGAACGTGGCACGGATATGGCCTTTTCCAGGGTCTTGTCCTCTCGCGGCACAATGGCCGTGCTTAAAACCAGCAAGCTACCTTCAATAACGACTTTCTTCCTGATGAGCGGATCGGTAACGGTGACACGCAACCTCCCATCCGCCTCGGAGACCACGGGTTTGTCGTCCTTCTCGTACCGGATAAAGACAACACCTTGTTCTCTTGCCTTTTTGTAGTAGTCCTCGTGAAATCCGTAAGTCCTCATATCCCGGTACAGGATGTATACGTTCGTTGCAGGGTTAATCTCTTTGATCCGCAACGCATTCTTAATGGCCATACTGCAACAGATGCTGCTACAATAGGGATGTCTCTCGTCGCGAGAGCCCACGCATTGTATCATTACCACTGTGTCTTCTTTAGCCGGGATGAATTGACCGGAGGCCAGCCTTTCTTCCAGTTCATGCTGGAGCGCCACCCGTTCAGAGCGGCCGTACAGATATTCATCCGGCCTGTAGGCCACGGCACCGGTAGCCATAATGATGATCCCGTGCCGCAGGCTCTCTTTCTTTTCACCTGAAAATCCCCCTGTATCCCCCTTTTCCAAAGGGGGAGTGAGGGGTTTTCCCTTTTCCAAAGGGGGAGTGAGGGGTTTTCCCTTTTCCAAAGGGGGAGTGAGGGGTTTTCCCTTTTCCAAAGGGGGAGTTGATGTAGCCATGTCTTCCCCCAAAGGGGGACTTTGGTTTTCACCCTTTTCCAAAGTGGAATCTAACATATCCCCCCCTTTAGTAAAGGGGGGTGAGGGGGGATTGTTTTCATTGTGGTCTTGCCTTATAGCAAGCACTGTCTCGAAATTCCCCACAAATCCCTTGACAGCCTCGACCTCGGCCTCCAGCAGTACGTGGATAAGCCTGTGGTTTTCTACCTTGCGGATGATCTCTTCAAGATAATGTTGCGGGTCTTCCCCTTCCAGGGTGTAATGGATATTATGTAGATTTCCGCCCAGCCTGGCTGTTTTCTCAACCAGATAACATTCAAAGCCCTGCCCGGCCAATGACAACGCCGCCGTCATACCGGCCAGTCCGCCACCGATAATCAACCCTTTCGGGATTACGTCTGTAACCGGCTCAGAGAGCGGTTTAATCAGCCTGGCCTTGGCCACCGCCATACGAATCAGGTCTTTGGCCTTTTCTGTGGCCGCCTCCTTTTCGTGCGCATGTACCCAGGAGCACTGATCCCGGATATTGACCATTTCCAAAAGACACCGGTTTAACCCCGCTTCTCTTATGGTCTCCTGAAACAGCGGTTCATGCGTCCGTGGCGTACAGGCGGCGATAACCACCCGGTTAAGCTTTTCCTTATCAATAGTTTCCTTGATCAGGGTCTGTGTATCCTGAGAACATGAATAGAGATTATCCTTGCTGAAAACTACATCGGGAAGGGTAGCCGCATACTTTTTGACCTCCCCTACATCTACTACGCCGCCGATATTCTTTCCGCAGTGACAAATAAAGACCCCGATCCGTAACCCTTCTTGATCTACCGGGCGTTCTTCGGGAAAGGCCTTCTCCGCTATGCAGGTGCGCCGGACCGCGGTCAGGAGTTCAGCCGCACAGGCAGCCGTACCGCTGGCCTGCATAACGCTATCCGGAAGCGCCATTGGCCCGCGAAACCCACCAGCGACATATATCCCCTCCTGACTCGTAGAAAGGGGCGAAAATAAGCCGGTTCGGCAGAATCCATATGAATTAAGCCCGATACCTGTGGCCCTGGCCAGAGAAAAATTCCCGTCGGGCGCTTCCAGACCCATAGGTAATACAACTAGGTTGAACGTATCCTGCCGTAGCTTGCCGTCTTCTGTGACATATTTTATGGTGAGGTCTTCTGTCTCGGGATCACGTTTGATCCCGGAGACCCTGGAGCGGACAAATTTTATCCCGCATTCCTTCGCCCTTTCATAAAAGGCCTCCAGCCCCTTGCCGTACATGCGCATATCCATAAAGAAGATCGTAATATCCAGATCCGGCTCATGCTCTAGGGCCACTATGGCATCTTTAACCGCATATTTGCAGCACACTGACGAACAATAACTTTTACCGGAAACCTTATCCCGGGAACCGGCACATTGTATGAAGGCGATCTTTCGGGGCTTTTGTAAATCGGAAGGCCGGAGAATCCTGCCCACGTAAGGGCCGGAAGCGCTGGATATCCTTTCAAATTCCAGACCGGTAACGACATTAGGGGCGTCCTGGTAATGATAGGTCTTTAATTTTGCCGGGTTGACCTGCTTAAAGCCGGTGGCCAGGATGATAGAGCCGACCTGGTATATAGAGACTTCAGGCTTCTGACTAAAGTCAATCGCGCCGGCCTGACAGGCCCGGGTGCACTGTTTACACTCCCGTTTGTTCAAAAACAGGCAATAATCAGGATTAACCGCATAGGCGGAAGGCACGGCCTGCGTATAAAGGATATCAATGGCCTTTCTCTGGGATAGATTCTGGTTATGAGGATCGGGCAAGGTAACCGGGCAGTACTGCGCACAAACCCCGCAGGCCGTACACCTGGTTTCATCCACATAGCGTGGCTGTCGCCGCACCTTGACCCGGAAGTTTCCGGCAGTACCCGATACTTCCTGGACCTCGGCGTTGGTAATGATCTTTACATTGGGAGACCGACCGGCCTCCACGAGCTTGGGCGCCAGTATTCAGAGGGCGCAGTCATTGGTCGGAAAGGTCTTATCCAGACCGGCCATGATACCGCCAATGGCCGACGACCTTTCGATCAGATAGACGTAAAAACCGCCGTCCGCCAGATCCATAGCCGCCTGGATCCCGGCGATTCCACCCCCGACCACCATTACCGATCCGATGAGTCGATTATCGTTAAGTTGAATCTCCATGGGGACCTAGTCCTCTACCAGTTCCAGCGCGCCGGTGTTGCACCAACGCACGCAGGAAGGGCTGGGCGGTATGCCGCAAAAATCGCACTTCAAAGGGATGCCGGTCTCCGCCTCCACGAAAAACGGCTTTTCCGGGCAGGAGGCCCGGCAGAAGGCACACATGTCATAGGTCTGATCCCCTATAACGATAAAATGTTTTGAGGTGCAGGCGGCATCTACAAAAGGACCCGCGATTACCGGATAGTAACGGCTGCCGTCCCTCATCACCCTTATACGGGCCCGTCTGGGATTTACCGTGTTCGCCACATGGTTGAGTGAGCAGGCCGTCTCACAATGCCTGCACCCGGTGCATTTGGTATGATCGATCTTTATTCTCGGCACTATCACACCTCCAGATTCAATGCCTGTAACGTCTCAGGCCGCGGCTCACCCTGTTCATTCCAGCCCCTGAGATGATAATATTCCGGAAGCATCTCTCCTATCCTGCTGACCTGTCCCTCGGCAGGCCCATCAGGAACCGGTTCCTTGATAAACCGCTCCGGAAGCGTATCATGCGTCCGGTCAAATCCCGCTTTCAGGTTAAACAACCTCTCCAGGTTCCATATCCTTTCACCGATAAACAGAAGGTCATCTGCCTTATAATTCGTTCCCAGGCAACTGTTCACCAGGGGTACGTAGTTGTTGAATTTGAGTCCCATCAAAGGCCAATTGCAAAGTCCCAGAGAGTCCATGACGGCGGTGGTATCCTGATATTCCTTCACGAGCAGGGGCTTTCCGCCGATTTCCAACGGGTCAATACTTTGATGCACATTAAGGAGTTCGTCAATGAACGTGTAGGCAAAAAGATGATGAGGCCCGTAGTTGCAGGTCGCGAAATGAAGCCCCATGCCCTGAATGGCGCGCGGATCAAAAGGAGAAAGAGGGTGACCCTTTACGCCCATAAAGACCTCCGGCCTTCCGAACTCCTTGGCCAGTGCCAAGCCCCCCTGCCCCAGACGTCGGGCATATCCTTTTTTAGTAGCCATCAGGTGCAGTGCCTCCACCATGGCCTCCCCATTGCCGAACCTCAGGTCAATTTTTAGTTCCTCGGGGGTAACCACCTTTTTCTCCACTAATTCCATGATAGCGGCTAGAGTCCCTCCGGAAGCTACGGGATCGAGTCCCATCTCCCCGCACATCATACTTGCCATGCCGATTGTAGTCAGGTCGGTAATCCCGCAATTCACTCCCAGGGAGCCGATAGCCAGGTAGGTCGGAGCCATCCCTTTTCCTTCGTAGGCAGGGTGTTTGACATCCGCCTTTTTGATGCAGGCAATAGGGCACGCAAAACAGCCGCGACTCCTTAAGGCAAAGCCACTGTCCAGGGCCTCGGCGCCGATATTTCTTAACGGAAGCGGGGCGCGGCGAAAATTGTTCTGTGGCAATATCCCTTTCTGATAACATAAACCCACCAGAAAAGCAGTCCCCGTTTGCGACATGGACTGGGTAAGAGGGGCGCTGTTGAGCTTATTAATCAGGGTGGTGACCACCTGCATGAATCGATTACCGTCCGCCACCTGGAGGGAGTGCCGGCCTCTGACGGCAATGGCCTTAAGGTTCTTTGAACCCATAACCGCACCGATGCCCGCGCCCCCTACCGGGAGGAACCGGTCATTAATCAGGTTGGCCAGGGGCAAAAGTTTCTCGCCTGCCGGGCCGATGGAAGCCACGTAGGTCTCCCGGGCGCTCCACGGGTCGCCCAGGTTCTTTTTAAACAACTCTTCCGTCTCTACCGTGGTACGGCCCCAGTATTCCAGGGCGGGAGTAAGCCTTACTTTATCGTCCATGATGGATAGAATAACCGGTATCTCGGCCTTTCCCTCCACGATTAGCAGGTCAAAACCGGCGAACTTCAGCTCTGCGCCAAAATGTCCGCGCATCTTTGCGCAGGCCAGTCCCCCGGTTAATGCGGATTTGGTGATTACATTACACGAGGCCCCGGTTATAGCCCCTGTGCCCACCAGGGGACCCGAGGCAAAGACGAGCTTGTTCTCAGGAGAAAGAGACTCTGTGTTAGGGACGACCTCATCCACAAAGTACCTTACCCCCAGGCCCCGTCCCCCGATAAACTTTTCGAGCAGGACAGGATCGATCTTCTCGATATTATGCCTTCCTTCGGTCAGGTTTACCCTTAGACAACGCCCGATCCATCCGTTCATCTCTCGATCTCCCTGTTAATAATGACGGCTTCGTAAAAAAGCCTTTTCACCGCTGAGTACGCAGAGTCCACAGAGAAAAACTTTTGACACCAAGGCACCAAAACACAAAGGAATAATTTTAGTCTTAGTGGCTTGGTGTCTTAGTGGCTGAATAGTTGCAAGTTAATATGCCATCTCAGCGTCCTCGGCGAGGTCTAACGTTTTCTTACAGGCCGTTACGCGGCTCCTTTAAGCCACTCTACGGTCTTGTCTTTCAGGGCCTTGTCGTATCCGAAGGTGACACATACGGTGCGGCAACAGCCGCAGCCGATGCATTTTTCGGTATCCACATAGATGGAACCCTGCTGGTCTATTATGGCCCCCACCGCACACACCGGCAGCGCAAAACAGGACTTGCAGTTGTGTTTGCATATCACATTTAACATTGTTTGCCTTCCTCCCTTACTAATGTTCAAGATTGACGGCTTCGTAAAAAGTCCATTTGCTGCGTTGCGCGGCATCCTTCGTCACTGCGGCGTAGCTAGAAGTACGCCTCATTCCTCAGGATTTGCGCGCCTTGCAACTGGAGCTTTTTACTGTGCCGTCCAAACTTTTACTTTCTACAAGTTCATCAAGATTAGCCTAATATCTTATCTACTTCTGCTGCATCGGAATCCATGACATAGGAAATTCCGGAGACTTCCGCCGCATCCCTGGTCAAGGCCACCAGATCGTTACGATCAATATATTTGAGGGCAAATTTTCTGGCCCCGGCCATAAGCTGCTGCAATCCTTGTTTCAGCCGGTCAATATAAGAATACATGCCGATGGCCCCGGCCGGAAGCTTGGTAAAGTCTTTGCCGAAGCGTTCTTTAAGTTGCGCCCCTACGGCAAAGAGGCGCAGGTATCCCTGCTCTACATCCTCACCTTCCAGCTCCATTTTTTGCGCCATTAACTTTCCATGGGTCTTGCCCACCATGGCCGCGGTAAGAATGGCCCGGCCCAGACAAATGGCCTTGACATAGGGCGCGCCCAGCGCCAGGGCCTTAAAGATATGGTCTTCCAGGGAGAGACCGCCCGCTATGGCAATGGGCGGGATATAGGCCCCCCTGGCCGCCAGCCGCTGACACATCTGATAGGTCAGGCATTCCAACTGCACGGTGGGTATGCCCCATTCATTCATCATACGCCAGGGACTCATGCCGGTTCCGCCGCCGGCTCCGTCTATGGTGAGGAGATCAATCTTGGCATTTGAAGAAAACTTGATGGCCCGCGCCAGGTCTGCCGGGCGATAGGCCCCGGTCTTGAGGGTCACATGCTTTGCGCCGGCAGACCGCAGGTGCTCGACCGCTTTGTAAAAGGCCTCCTCCTCTACCATGCCGAGGCGGGAATGCCGTTCGAACTCTGTTATACCACCGGCCTTGAAGGCGGTCTGAACGGCGGGATTGGTGGGATCCGGGAGCACGATATAACCCCGCTCCTTCAACTGCAGGGCCCTCTCGATCGAATGCAGCTTGACTTCGCCGCCGATGTCCTTGGCACCCTGGCCCCACTTTAATTCAAATATCTCGATGCCTAACTGCCCGATCACATATTCCGGCACACCCAGCTTGGTGTCCTCTACATTGGCCTGAATAATAATACCGCCGGTCCCGTCGTACCATTGACGGAAGGCGTTAATGCGACGTTCCATCTCCGGCGACTTGGAGATCTTCCCATTCTTGAATTCCGCCTGAGCATCCATGCCACAAATATTTTCACCGGCAACCACCAACACACCCGAGATGGCTGCACCCACCGCCACATCCTCCCAGTTAATACGGGCGATATCCGTGGACCCAACTGCACCGGTAAACACTGGAAAATTCAGCTTGATGTTGCCACCCGCACCCACGGCCGTAGTCGTATCCACGGCCGGGAACGTGGCCTTATCGGAATCGGCCTCAATTCCCACGGCGCCTACCGCCGTACCCTGGATATTGAAATGGGAAAAATCTACCGGGTAGTCCTTTTCCGAACCGGAGGTGATGACTCCAAAAGGCGTAGGGTATATCACCTCTCTCCCCTTAAGGGCTGACCGGCCGATCTCACACGGTCCCTCACAGCCGTCCACACAGGTCACGCAAATTCCTGACCCGGGGGCGGGTGTCACCCTGGTTGTAGTCAGGGTGGCAGCGCTTCGATTTGGTTTACTAAATGACATGTTCCATTTTCCTCCTTCGCAAAGATTTGTCTAAAAGTATTACTTAATTAATTTTTATACAAAACAGTATTACTTAACACTTCGGGCAAAAAAAAAGTCCAATCTATCCCTACTGGACAGGTGGACGTCGTTGTCACCGAAAATCAACACGCCGTTGTGTTGTTTTAACAGTATAGGCTTGCTAGTATAAAAACAGGTTTTTGTCAACAACTAATTAATTTGCACTAATTTTCTCTAATTCCTCCGTTGACAAGGCGACCTTGACTAAAAACCAAATCAGGGGTAAGAAACTTAAAACCAGGTAACACTTTAGCTGTTTGAAAAGAGCTAGTCGTCCAGAAAACGGCACCTCGAAAATCCCCCTTGATCCCCCTTTTTCAAAGGGGGAAGTGTTTTTCCTCCCTTTGGAAAAGGGAGGTTGGGAGGG
>JBFMAZ010000081.1:0-5611 GCA_040755415.1 Thermodesulfobacteriota bacterium
TTCTCTATACCCCGCCCGATGACATGGTGCAAAATACCGGGCGCGTCCAGTCTTGCTAATCTTGGCATGTGTTCCTATATCTCACAAACCCGCTGGCATGTCAAGCACGTTCTGCACGAACGTCCCCGTCCATCCTGCTGGGCACTACGGGTATCGGTGATTTTTTCCGCAGAGTCTACGAGCTTTTTAAGACCTCGGAGATGAGCGTTGTAATAACCACGGGCGCACAGGTTGGCGAGATGGAGCCCATTACTGGGAAGATTTACGTTGAACCATACCTTGACGGCGACCTAGTGATGGAGGAGTGCGACCTGGTGGTCTGCCACGGAGGAAATGGTACTATTTACCAGGCCCTGCAAAGCGGCAAGCCCGTCATCGGGATACCGACTATCCCCGATCAGGCCTATAACATGCGGAGGGTGGAGGCGTTGGGAGTTGGCAGGTCAATTACCTGGAAGGAGTTCAATTCTAACCCAAAAGTGCTTTTGCATGCTATTGATCTAGTACTTACCACTCCGTCGTTTACTGAAAAGGCCCGCTGGATGCAGGCCATTTTGAAGACTTATCATGCCGAAAAAACAGCGGCGGATATTATCGAGCGTTATATGGAAAATAAAAGGCTAAAGCCTTAACTCCGCAATTGTCAAAGATTTCATCTGAAAATCCCCCTGTATCCCCCTTTTCCAAAGGGGGAATATGATGTGCCCCCTTTACTAAAGGGGGGGTGAGGGAGGATTATTCTCATTGTCCTTTGGCCAATGGGGACGTTGTTTCTCACATCGCAAAACGTCTCTATGCCTCGCAAAGTCTAGGTGAAAGCAAGAGAGCTGAAGGAGTTAGAAGGCAGAAGACAGGAGACAGGAGACAGAAGGAAAAAGGAAGGGCGGGGGATATCCCGCCCTTTGCTTTTTGTGCGCTGGCATAATAATCTACTGCACCATCCTTAAGAGTTCTTTAACATTTTTATTGTCATTTTGCATCCCCAATCAGGTTGAGGACAGGCTTGATGCGGCTCCAACAAGGAACTGGATGCCGGATCAAGTCCGGCATGAAATTTTTATGTATTTACCTGTCGGAGCAATAGTGTTGATGGCATAAAATAATTACTGGATTCTTCACTGAAAAAAAGTTGGTTTTTTGGGCTTTTTGGTGGTAAATAAAATTAGTTTGATTTTGATGAAAGGGAATCCGTGTGTCTGAAAAGGAGTACCTGGTTAGACTGGGTGAGAGAGCCAGGAAGCGTCATTATCATAAGACCGAGAAGGGTAACCTGGTGGAATTTATGGTTCAATTAGAAGTAGAGGCAAATAGGGGTGTATGGAAACCTGTGATTCGCTATGATTGTTCACATAACTTTTCACACAGAGATATGTACAAAATTGATGGGAGCAAGAAAAAGGAAGAAATATATTTGACCTACACAGACGCCCTGGATTTTGCTGATAAAGACATTAACCAGAATTGGGACGCCTACAAAAACAGGTTTCTTGGAGGAGAGTGGCCATGAATATATTTGAGAAGAAGAATGCAGAATTGGTCACCGAATTTGACCGTTTTATTCGTGAACACCCGGAGTTCTCCGACAAAATCCCCAATGGCGCCTTAGTAGTAATGCTTGTAGAAGGAGATGAAAGATTTAACAAGTGGAATGTAGCCGGGGCAAAAAAACAGGTAGAGAAGGGACAACCTATAATATATATAAAAATTAAGAGACTGGAACCCATCCGTTCCAGAATTAAGGATATCGAACTAGCCAAGGCCGTATAGATTACGAAATCGTCGTGGAAAACTTCCACTTTAGCTGGCGGTTATCAGTAGCCTCGAGCGGGACGTTGTTTCTCACATTGCAAAACGTCTCTATGCTTCGCAAGCCCCGGATGAAAGCAAGAGAGCTCAAAGCTCTATACCCCACACCCCATACTCCATACTCCATACTCCGTGCTCTTTGCTTTTTGGGTATAGCTATACACGAGCAGGAAAAGTGCCGTTGCGTTTTCTAAAGGGATAGTATATATGTTTTCTAAAAGTCAAAGACTCTCGGGATCAACCGAGGAGATAGCGGTATGCATACCAGAAAAGATCTCTTAGAAAGATTGCCTGTTATTCTGGCAAGGTTTCCCGAAATATCCTTTGCCTATTTGTTCGGGTCTAGGGCCGAAGGCAGAGAACGTCAGCAAAGCGATATTGATATAGCTATATATGTGCGCCCGGATTTTAGAATTGACCGGTTAGAGCTGTCATCTATTTTATCCGCCGAACTGGAAGGTGTAACAGACCTTGTTATCCTTAATCAGGCCCCGGCGGCGGTATGCCACCAGGTGCTAAAGACCGGCGTTTTACTTATTGAGCGTATACCGGAGGAAAGAAAGCGATTTGAGATCGTTGCCAGAAAACTATATGAAGACTATCTCTATCTCCATAAGAGGTATATGACGTCTGTGCGACGGGAATATGGCAAAAAGTATGGTTGATAAACTTATCATAGAACGGCTGATCGTACGCTTAAAAGGTTATTTAAAAGAACTGGAAGACGCTACGGACGTTGACTGGGAGAAATACTCAACTGATGCCCGGGCCAGAAGGTTTGTTGAACGGCTTCTGCATCTATCACTGGAAACCTGCTTAGATATTGGGCATCACATAATATCAGAAGAGGGATATCGTGAGCCGGAGAGTTACCGTGACGTTTTCAATGTCCTCATCGAGGAAGGTATCTTGCCAGGGGAGGAAGGACCGGTTTACGAAAAGATGGCCGCTTTTAGAAACCTGCTGGTCCATCACTATGAAAAGATCGATGACGCTGCTGTCTTTGGCATCTTCAAAAAACACCTGAATGACTTCCATCGATTTATCGGGCACATTCTTAAAAAATTGGATAACGAATATTAGATTTCTATGGAAAGTTCTGAACCCGGCATTGTATTCATTCCCTGCGGGATCATCAAATTTGATATTGACACTGACACGGTAGCCGAGTATTAAATAATCAGTAGAAGTTCTTGCAGAAATCGTCACACCGGTGAAAACCGGTGTCCAGAGGTATCTCAATCTGCTTAAAATTACTGGATTCCGGTTTTCGCCGGGATGACAAGAACGCCATTCACAAGACTTTTGCAAGAGCCTCATATATAAGGAAACCATGATTCTTGTTGAAGACTGGTTCTGAAGAGAGGCATACCATGGGCATATCTGTTAATCTCCCCGAGATAAACATAAAGGTAACACTTTAACTGTTTGAAAAGAGCTAGTTGTCCAGAAAACGGCGCCTCAAAAATCCCCCTTAATCCCCCTTTTTCAAAGGGGGAAGTGTTTCTCCTCCCTTTGGAAAAGGGAGGTTGGGAGGGATTTTAAAATGCTTTTTCAAACAGCTAAACTGATACACATAAAGAAGGATGAAATAAAGGTCTTGCTCGCGACAAAGCTTCTTGAAGACGGGATAGTTTCCCTCGGGAAAGCTGCTGAAATCGCAGGTTATTCCGAAAAGGCTTTTGTTGAAGTACTCATACACAGGGGTGTAACGCCCATAAAATACTCTGAACTTGACCTCGGTAAAGAACTAAAAAATGCCTGACATAACCGTGGTAGACATTCTGTGCTGATTGCACTGGAAAAGATTAATCTTCTTGAATTACTTTGCAAAATATATGTCGAAATTATCCTTCCAGAAGCTGTCGCTCGTGAATTCGGCACCCCCCACCATTGATTGTTATCGGGTCAAAAAGGTCGAAAGCCCGCTGGTCAAGCTGCTTGCAACCGATTTAAATCTCGGCAGGGGAGAATCAGAAGCTATAGCATTGGCAAGCCAGGCAGGTGCCAGAATAATAGTTGATGACCTAAAAGCACGCGGGATTGCAGAAACTTTAAACCTGAGGGTAACGGGCACGATTTGAGTATTGCTTAAAGCTCAAGAGCTCGGATTTGTACAAAATGCTTGTGAAAAGGTAAAGGATCTCAAGGAGAAGGGATTCTACGTTTCAGAAGAACTTTTGGTTAAGTTAAATAAGTTAAAATAATTCGGGCTGTTGAAAGAAGCAGACTAAGGCCAGCCACATCATTCATCATCGTCAAGAACTTGTTTGGCAGTCCTCCGGGGAGCCCGTACCGGTGGTGGCGGCCTATACCCCATCCTAAAAAGCATTATTATTCCCTACATTCCTATTTTTGAATGGCTACCTGATTGGCTGGTAAAGAGAGATGGGGGGCTTTGGGAAAGACTTGATTTGCTCAATCTCAAACTCGAGATGTTTGTATTTGATAATGTTATGAATGTTTTTAAGAGGCTTAGTAAAAAGCATGGCCTCAGGAAGACCATTACTGCGACTAACTGTCTTACAGGCAATGACGTTACCTTTCTTGCCGATATTCAGGAATATTTTCCAACAAGGGACTTACCTGAAGACTATCACTACATCGGACCTCTGACCCTGAAAAGTAGCATTCCGCCGCCTTCGTGGTGGCCACCTGGAAAAGGCAACAAGCCCTTAATCTACATAACAATGGGCACCACGGGGATCGGGCATTTTTTCCAAACGGTATATGATCTTTTGAAGGTATCGGATATGATGGCTATAGTTACCACAGGCGATCAGGTTACCGGAATGGAGAGTATTGAAGGGAAGATTTATTTTGAATCTTTTATGGATGGTGATTTAGTAATGGAAGTGTGTGACGTAGTGGTCTGCCGCGGTGGGAATGGTACAATTTACCAGGCACTGCAACACGGCAAGCCCGTCATCAGGATACCGACTATCCCCGATCAGGCCTATAATATGCGGAGGGTGGAGGCGTTAGGGGTCGGCAAGTCAATTACCTGGAAAGAGTTCGATTCTAACCCAAAAAGTGCTTTTGAATGCTATTGATGCAGTACTGACCACTCCGTCGGTTACTGAAAAGGCCCGCTGGATGCAGGCCATTTTGAAGACTTATCATGCCGAAAAAACAGCGGCGGATATTATCGAGCGTTATATGGAAAATAAAAGGCTAAAGCCTTAACTCCCGGAGTTAACCCTAAAGCCTTCACTCCCGGAGTTAACCCTAAAGCCTTCACTCCCGGAGTTAACCCTAAAGCCTTCACTCCCGGAGTTAACCCTAAAGCCTTCACTCCCGGAGTTAACCCTAAAGCCTTCACTCCCGGAGTTAACCCTTTAGGGTTTTATTTTATAAGGCCGTGAGTACCAAATATTCCATACCAAAATTGCTTCTTATAGTATTCTTAATCGGTTGCTTCATTGTCCTTTCCCTTTTCTTCTGGTCCTCTTACCGGATCAACTCCAGAGAACAATATACCGGCCAGCAATTGGTAAGCGAAGGTGTGTTCGTAAGAGTGGGCGACGTGAACGTCCACTACATCCGAAAGGGTAAAGGGAAGCCTCTTGTTCTCATTCACGGTGTATTTTCTTCATCCTTTGTCTGGCATAAAAATATAGATGCACTGGCGGAACATTTTGATGTAATTGCTTTGGATTTAAAGGGATATGGTTATTCTGCCAGCGGCAATCTGAAAATGTATTAAATCAGGCCGCATGAAAATGCGGTTTTGGGATCTTCTTCCCGTCTTCTTCTCTCTTCTTCCCAACCATCCATAAAGTCTTTTTTCTTTCCTTCTTTTTCT
>JBFMAZ010000082.1:0-131300 GCA_040755415.1 Thermodesulfobacteriota bacterium
TCCGCGCCGTGATGTGGATCCGGAAGAAGTCCTCCGCCAAATGGAGGTCAGACATCTGCAAAGGCAAGCATCCATTGACTCAGCCTACGCTCGGCAGGATTCTGACTAATGTGACAAAGTAGAATTATGGAGATAAACAAAATGGACTGGGGATTTTTACAACCATTAAAGGAACTCTGGCCTCAGCAGTTGCCCGAATTTCTGGACAAGATTGACTGGGAGGCGCTGTTCCATAATCCTTATTTTATCGGCCTGGCGGTCATTGTCTTGGTATTTGCACTGTACAAACGGATGTATAAATTTCTGGCCTTGGTTTTTTGCAGCGGCGCCTTCTATTATGCCTCGCGCTATGTTGCGACCGGCGGCGAAGATGCCGTCCCTCTTAAAAATATCATTTCCTTTATCGGCCTATCTATTGTTATAATAGCCGTCGCCGTCTATTTTTTCTTTATCCGCTCCGAGTAAATGAACAAGAAACTTGATGAGATCTTCCGAAGGATGTTCGCAGCCTTCGGCCCACAGCACTGGTGGCCGGGCGAAAGCCCTTTTGAGGTAATGGTCGGCGCCGTTCTGACGCAAAACACCAATTGGGGAAACGTCGAGCGGGCCATAGGCCGTTTAAAGCAGGGAGGGGTTCTCTCACCCCAGGCTATCTACGAAATTCCTCTATCACTGTTATCTTCGTATGTCCAGTCCGCCGGCTATTACAATATCAAGGCCGGACGCCTGAAAAACCTCGTCTCCTTTTTTGTGGAGGAATACGAGGGGGACACAGAAAAGATGTTTGCAGAAGATACGGAGACCTTAAGACAAAAACTGCTGGCCATAAAAGGCATCGGCCCGGAGACGGCTGACAGCATACTCCTCTATGCCGGGCACAAGCCCACGTTCGTGGTAGATGCCTACACCCAAAGGGTAATGTCCCGTCATTTATTAATAGCGGAGGATGCTGATTATGAAGAGCTGCGGACCTTTTTTATGGATCGCCTTCCCTGCGACGCCGCCCTTTTCAACGAATTTCACGCCCTCTTTGTAAAACTGGGGAAGACCTATTGCAAAAAGAATATCCCTCTCTGTCAGGACTGCCCCTTAAATGGGTTATGAAGCATGATCGTTTCATCCCGTCCGGGCCCCAGGGAGACGATCATAATCCTGGTTCCTGTCAGTTCTTCTATACGCCTCAGGTAATCTTTAGTGGCTGGAGGCAGGTCTTCGAGACGGCGGATTCCGGTCAGTTCTTCCGCCCAGCCCTTAAGCTCTTCATACACGGGCTTAATCTCTTCCATAAGGTCGGTGCGTGACGGACGATACCTTATGGTTTGCTCCTCACTCAGGTAATGCGTGGCTATCTTTAACGTGGGAATGCCGGTCAGGACATCGAGCTTGGTAATAGCCAAGCCGGTCAGGCCGCTCAACCGGACAGAATCAGAGACCAGCACCGCATCCAGCCAGCCGCAGCGCCGTCTCCGACCGGTAGTAGCCCCAAACTCTGCACCCCTCTGCTGAATCCGGTCTCCTGTTGCATCCACCAGCTCGGTGGGGAAAGGGCCGCTTCCGACGCGGGTGGTATATGCCTTGCAGATGCCGATAACCGCATCGATGCGCGTCGGCCCGATGCCGGCGCCACAGCAGGCCCCCCCCGCTATGGTGTTGGAAGAGGTGACAAAGGGATATGTGCCATGGTCAATATCCAGGTGCGCCCCCTGTGCCCCTTCAAAAAGGATATGTTTCTTAGCCCTTACCGCCTCGTCCAGGATAATAGAAACATTGGCCACATAGGGGGCCAGCCTCTCGGCATGGGTCATATATTCATTATATATGTCTTCAACGTCCATGGACTTAAGGCCAAGGTATTTCTCCATATAAAAATTCTTCTCTTTCAGCACCTCCGCGAGCTTGGCCCGAAAAGTCGGACCGTGCAGGATGTCTCCCACCTTAATCCCGCGCCGGGCGATCTTGTCTTCATAACAGGGGCCGATACCCCGGCCGGTTGTGCCTATCTTTCTGCCGACTGTAAGGCCTTCCCGGCCCTGATCAATAGCCCGGTGATAAGGCATAATAAGATGAGCGGTTTCGCTGAGCAAAAGGCGGCCGGGCTTGATCGGGTGTCCTTTTTCATACAAACTATCCAGCTCGACCAGGAGGACGGTCGGATCAACCACAACGCCATTACCAATAAGGCACTTCTTTTGGGGATGAAGAATCCCCGACGGGATAAGGTGAAAAATAAATTTCTCGCCTCCTACGACGATGGTATGGCCGGCATTATTCCCCCCCTGGAAGCGCACAATAATATCCGCATATTCGGTAAGGAGATCGACGATCTTCCCCTTGCCTTCGTCTCCCCATTGTGTGCCGACGACAATAACATTAGCCATGCAAATCCCCCCGTATCCAGTCTAAAGAGTGCTTAAAGTAGCCAGGTTTAGGACTGTAATTTACAGAAAGGAAAATGTCAATTTGTAATTGTGGCCTCGATTCACCATCAAAAAAAGTTAAAAAACCTCGTTGACCTTGATAAATCAAGGTGATAGAAGGATTTTGAACAATCAAATCTATCATCAACGGGGTGAACGGATTATGCCGTAAGGAGTTCTTCCACATAAGTATGAAAAAGAGAAAACCGATACCGGGATGACGGCACTGGTCCGCCGGAGACGGATATACATGGATTTGGCCTATGTGATGGGTCTGGGGGATAGTATTGGCCGGTACCTCCACTCTGTCATTTAATCTTTATAAAGAGAAATTTTTCTTTCATTTCTTTAGTGATTAACCCCACACCGCACTGATTCTGGACCATTTCTATTACCACGATCTTATCCGGGGCCTCAAAATCGATCCTGGCCTGCTTCCCGGCTATTTCTAGCTGACTTAGGAGCCATTCATCAAGTTCTTTTTCCGACTCCAGGCTGGAAATCTTGCCCTTATAGCCTCTTCTCTTCACCCGGACATAGATCTTGTCATCGCCGATTGTTTCGAGATAAGGGACGATAGCCTCCTTTGCCCCTTCTATAAAGTTAACCGCACTGAAAGAGAAGGTACGGTCGATAGGGACCACCTGGCCCAGCGCCTGAAGGCTTTGCGGATCGGCCTCGCCCATCTCTTTCAAACTTTCCAAAAAGGCCTGTAGATCAGTTACACGCCCGATCAATGTCCCGCGAAAGCCGGATTCCTTAAAGACACCGAACGGAAATAGGAGTCTTCTTAAGGCCCTTTCCTGCCTTTCCGAGGCCGTAACCAATACATTCCAATTCTTCAGCATGGTAAATCTTATTTCTTTTTTTCTATCTTTTCCCGCCTAGCCTGACACCGGGCACAGCGGGGCGTCTCCGGCATTATCTCCAGCCGCTTTATACCTATCGGGCCGCTGCAGTCAACACAGAGGCCATATTCACCCCGTTCTACCCGCGTAAGGGCCTCTTCAATCTCTTCCAGCTCCCTTTTCTTTGGCTCAATCAATGACAAGGCAGTTTCTTCCTTCAAATCAACTACCGACTTATCTTCTTCATCCAGTGGTATTTTTAGCAGGTCTTGATACTCTTCATCGATTTCTAACCTTAGATGCCCGCGGACTTCCTGCCACAGGTCTCTTTTCCTTTTCAGCAGCCTTTCCTTAAATACTTCAATTTCCCTGGCCGTTAGATCTTTTTCCATCCTTTGCACCTCCATCCAGGGTTGAGCTGTACTCAAATTAATATCCTATGAAGTTAGTCTATCAGATAAATATTAATAAAGGAATATCCTATTTGGCTTCCCTCCTCGGCCGACGCGCCCGCGGCAGGCCATAGGCCTGGTGGCGAACAGATGGGCAGGAGTAACCTGCCCGGCAGCCATCCCGTTTTTTGCTTTTGAAATAGGGTACAAGATAAGACCAGCGCTAAAGAAGATAAAGGGCTCTACAGAATCGCCTATTAAGTCATTGCGAGTCCACCGAGGGTGGACTCGCAATGACGGTGAGTATGCAAGGGTTTCAAAAAAAGAGGGGATAATCTATCCGTCTAATGCAGATACCGGGGTCTTGGTTCCTGATCCGGAATTTTACTTATGCCTCCCCATAAATCCTTAAGTTCAAGCAACCGTTCAAAATTTTTAATAAATGTCCCTAAGTGCATGTTGATGGTCTTACGGGCCTCCAGGAGCACATTTTCTCGTTTTAAATAATCTACGTAAGCCTCGAGTATTTGCCTGTCCATTTCGGACAGAGAAAGAAATTTAAGCCCGGCATGCCAGGCCCTTTCCTTTCTCTGCCAGACTACCTCGCCCGTAATAGAAAGAGTATGCATACCTTCCGGTAATTGAAGACAAAACTGTAAGGCTCCATCCCAATTAGGCTCTTCCAGGCTGGCTATCTCTGCCCCATGAACAGAGAGACCTATCAAGTAAATATTTTTGGCCTTTTCTACATCTAACTCCTGCGGCACGGAGAGAAGGACCCTTTCGCTGCAGCGCCTTTCGCTCACATCGTTTCTATGCATAACCGACCCCCCCTCGACAACTTTTTGGGCAAGCAATTTCAATGCCAGATATGATTGAAATTTTTACTGCAATAATTCCTTTGAGATTACGAATATTTTTCGAATAGATAAGAAAAAATGGGGTTAGAATTCGCAAAGTGTGAATTTCATTTCCACCCAAAGTGGAAAAGTGGTTCCACCTTAAGCACAGATTCAGAAAAACTTTTCCCCTTACCCTATCACAGGCCGGTGTCTCTACTTGTGCCGGCCTTGCATTGCTTCAGATAGCCTGCGAACTTCTGATAAATGCGCCAGGCCTTTTCTTCAAAATCCTCCTCCCAGATATTCAGCGCAAGATAACTTGCGTCTTTTTTCTCTAAAGGTATCACCAGACCCTCATTTATGATCTCCTCGCGGAAGGTCGTCCTGGTGAGGATCTCCGAGAAATATCTCTGGAAATCCTCTTCAAAATTGTAATCATAGTACCAGGTCTCCTCGGCAAAAACATCCTGGAAGTAGCGGGTAGAGGCTTCCCCCCAAAGGCCTGCGGCATGGAATTTTTCCGTTGCAGTGGACTGGTAATAGGACATGGTCTGGGCAAGATAACTCTTTAATTCCCTTATATTCCCGTCCCAACGGTTGTAGAATAATTTTAAAAGGGCGATATAGCGCATATAGCGTATGGATGAATCCCGTAAAAGCCCTTTTAATAAATAAGGTATATCCTCTTTTCGCTCGGACAGGGGCTGGATGCTCACCCGATAGGTAAAACGATACGTAAGCATGGGCATCAGCGCCTTTTTGTCTGTAACCATAGCCGTTATGCGTGTATCAACAAAACGTGATTCTCCGGTACGTCGATCCATTACCTTCCGGTCTTCCAAAAATCTGCCCAGGGTGGTCTGCGTGGACACAGGCAGACGTTGGGCCTCATCCAGTACCAGGGTGCCTCCCTGCGCCTGGCTAAGCAGACTCTCAGCGGTATCCGCAAATATCTCCCGCGTGGTATCGGATTCGGCCAGTTCGGCGCAGTTAACCTTTATGATGGCCTGCTGACTCCGCTTACTATTGGCAATCACGTAATCAAGCCAGACCTCCTTGCCACAACCAAATGGCCCCGTAAGCAGCAATGACCCGTCACTGGCCCCAATAACCTCAAAAAATCTCATAAGACGGGAAACATAGGTTGGATGGCCGAGAATCTCTACCTTCATCTGTCTTCCCATATCTTTTATTTTTATCTTCTATATGGCCTGGATTATACCACAGATGACCACTGATAAATCAAGCCAAAATATATGATATGAAAAATGGTATCAGTTTAGCTGTTTGAAAAAGTATTCTTAAATCCCTCCCAACCTCCCTTTTCCAAAGGGAGGAGAAACACTTCCCCCTTTGGAAAAGGGGGATTGAGGGGGATTTTGGCCCTTATAGCGCCTTGCTTAGGTATATTTTTCAAAAACCTAAAATGTTACGAAAAATGAAATATCCGACTGCTCAGACAGATAAACGGCCATGGGAACATCGTAAGTATGTTCAGGTGATTAAACGGAAAATGACAAATCCCAAAACTTAAAGTTCAAATCAATGACCAATGCCCAAGCTCAAATAGTGAAATTTTTGGTTCTCCTAAGGCGAATTTACTGGCATTTGGTTATTTGGATTTCGTTTGGCCTTAGGGCTTTGAACTTTGACATTTAGATTTCCGATTTGTCCAGACTTAGGATTTCGATACTAGGATTTTTGGGATGGGAGACTTCTTACAAGGCCATCAAGTTTGTGGAGGGGAAATGCCGTCACCTCCTGTGGCCTCTCGAACGCATATAGTCCCTCTTTTGCATACCATGCGAAAGGCCTCTTCTCTCGCCCGGGGGTGAACCTTGCCACTTGGATGGGCCCCTGAACTGTCTCTTATCCGGCCTTTCCCGGTCTTCGGAAGACGAAGGGCCTTCCTGCCATCCCTGATGCCGGCGTAAAAAACGCCTTCCCTCCGGCGGCAGGGATTGCCAGAAACGGTAGCGCTCCCTCAGACGCTCCTTCTCTTCTGGCGGAAGGCTGCGAAACCGCTCAAAATTCCGCCGCAATCTTTCTCTCTCCTCTGGTGCAAGTTTTTGATACTCCCCGTATCTTTCTTTCAAACGGGCACGCTCCTCTGGAGAAAGCCTTTGCCATCTCTGCCAATTTGCCTCCTCTTCCGTCCGCTCCACAGTCTCTGCCATATTACCGGCCAAAACAAGCCCGTCTTCCGCCTGCGTCCTCAGGGCAAAAGCGGCAAAGAACATAATAAATATACTCAAGGAAAATATAATCCTAGGCATGGACATAAACCCGTGGTACCGGCCGTTGTGAGGTGTTCTCTATCTGTTCAATAACATCCAGGTCTTTTATCAGATCATACTCCTGGAGCATATCCAGATGCTTGACCAGATGCGCTTCTTCCGCACTCACGGGTAGATCGTACATCTTAGGCTTTTCCGCCCTCTCTCCTGGATACAAAAACCAGATTCCCAAAAACAGAAGGACTGAAAAGACAGTGGCCAGGGCCGGAACCTTCCACCAGCAAACCCTTCTCTGTTTATCTATCCTCCCTCTAATCCCGGCCTGGTAAGACTGCCAGAACACCGGTGAAGGCGCGGTCATATCTCTTCCCCTGGTTGTAAGGGCCAGCATCTTTTCCATATCCCGGACATAAGCCGAACAAGTCTCACAACGGGCTAGGTGATCGGTGAGCTTCGCCCCCTCACCCGCGGGAAGCTCACCATAGTGCCTTAAAATGGCGTCATTCTGGAAATGGCGGCAGCTCTTCATTTAACCCTCTTCTCCATAGTTATAGCCGTAATCGTCTTTTAACCTTGCCTGCAACTCCCTCACGGCCCGAAAGAGATGGCTTTTAACTGTCCCTTCGGCTATTTTAAGGATAGTTGCGATCTCCTTGATCGGCATCCCATGGTAGTTTTTTAGTATAAATACCGCCTTTTGCTTGGCAGGAAGGACATCTAAGGCCTCCCTCACTTTTTGCGACAATTCCTTCTGATCGTATCTTTCCGCCGGGCCAGGGGTAAGGGCCGGTTTCTCGGCTAACGAGTCGCGTGGGTCCTCCCTAGTATCTCCTTCTGGCTGAAATATCTTCCACCAGCGCCTTTTCCGACGTCTAAAGTCCATACACAGGTTGACCAGGATACGATAAAACCAGGTGTATAAAGAGGATTCATCGCGAAATTGCCCCAGGCGCTCATAGGCGCGGGCGAACGCCTCTTGTGAAAGATCCCGGGCATCCTCTACATCATTGACCAGGTCGAAGGCGATGAAAAAAGCCCTTTTCTGATACTTGGCCACAAACTCGTCAAAGTTCTTATAAGTATTCTTCCGGGCGACCACCGATGGGCAGGAGGGATTATCAGTCATAAAGTCCATGTATGAGAACTGCGGTTGTGTGCAAAGCCCATCCATGTACCATTCGACTCCGGTGCGGTTTACTGCAGTTAGACGAAAAAGGCCCCGGATGGTTTACAGCAGTTTTAATAACTTGTGCCCCGACCTTATAAAAACATGCATTCATGGTCAGAGATTACCTTTTATTATCTCAGAAACGGCCTTACTCTTGACCGTCTTTTCCACTAAATCCGCCATAACCAGGTTGAGAATGTGTTCTATCTCGGCCTCAGTTATAAATAAGAACTCCTCTGATTGAAATCTAGCCTCAAAGACCTCCTCTTTTATGAGCCGGCCCTGTTTATCCCCCCAATAAAGTCTTAACCGGGCCTTTCCCACCAGGGCGGGTAAAAGCGGACTGGCGCCAACCTCTCTTTTACAACTAAACTCCTCGATAGTTCCGGTTAATAGGCCGTTAACTGTCATGGCCGTAAAACCATCTGCGCTCCGGTCCCATGACGGAATATCAATAACCTTGATACCGGCCTCTTCCAGCCCCCTCTTTAGGGACGCAGCAAACTCCGTATCCAGGCGTTCGTCCCTCAGGTAATAAAAGTCCTCGCCTCCCAGATTATTATATCTTTTAAAGAGGAGCCTCCTTTCGGTACGGTTATCCGTAAAAGGTGCCAGAGCTATGGAGGGTGGCTCCTTAAAGGTATAATAGGAACGCAGCGCAGTAGGAGGCCAATAAGTCAACCCCACCTGAAACTCACGATCTGCTGCGCACCCAGGAAGAAACAACACAGCCAGGGACAATACTATAAATAACTTTGCTATCCATTTCATGGCTTCCTCCAGATAAGTTAGTGTTCATCCGGAAACTGCCGTTTTCGGATTCACGCTTTCAGCGATTAGCTATCAGCAAAAATCTAAAATAAACAACACATTAAGCTGAACGCTGAAAGCTGAGTGCTGAGAGCACATCCAAATTTTTGGGGTTTCGGGATGGGAACGCGTTAATTGATCTTTGAAAATATAACAAAATATAATCATAAATGAAACCCTAATGCCAGAGTAGGCAGGGCAAAAATAACCTTGAAATTTCTCCAGGTATTAGGTAGAAGTAGAACAACCGGGCGGTTAACTCAGTGGTTAGAGTGCCATCCTCACACGGTGGAAGTCGCAGGTTCGAATCCCGCACCGCCCACCATGATCAAAACAAAAGGCCAGTCTTTGGACTGGCCTTTTTTGTCAGAAATACCTTGACAGCACCGGCAACCAGGGCATAGATTTGCAAGTAAGGGATGCAACCTACGTTCGAACGTGCTAACGTGTAAACGGATAAACGGTTGATATGGATATAGATAAATTAAAAGATCTGCTCTTGTCAGTGCAGGAAGGCCGGACAGAGGTTGAAGAGGCCCTCCAGGCCCTGAAAAACCTGCCTTTTGAGGATATGACCTATGCCAAAATCGACCATCACCGGCCCCTGCGTCAAGGGTTTGCAGAGGTAGTCTTCGGTGAAGGGAAGACCGTCGAACAACTGCTTAAGATCGTTACTTCCATTTACGAACACAGCGACCGGGTTCTGGTCACCAGGATCAGCGAAGACAAGGCCGCATACATCCGTTCCTCCCTCCCGGCCGCCGATTACTATCCATTGTCCCGGTTATTGATCCTTAAGAAAAAAGAGCCGGAAATTGTCGGTAAAGGGACCATCCTGGTCATTTCCGCCGGCACTTCGGATATCTCCGTAGCCGAAGAGGCTTACCTTACGGCGCAGATAATGGGCAACCGGGTGGAGTATCTCTATGATGTAGGTGTAGCCGGTATCCATCGGCTTCTCAGTCATAAAGAAAAAATTGCCTCTGCTTCTGTATTCATTGTGGTGGCCGGGATGGAAGGCGCCCTACCCAGCGTAGTGGGCGGGTTGGTAGATAAACCGGTGATTGCTGTACCCACCAGCGTGGGATACGGCACGAGCTTCGGAGGGATTGCGGCCCTTCTGGCCATGCTTAATTCTTGCGCGGCAGGTGTAGCCGTAGTCAATATAGACAACGGGTTCGGCGCCGGTTATATCGCCAGTCTTATCAATAGGCTATAGATACCAAAACCATGAAGCAGGATAGATTCCGCCAGATCAGAAGGGTCTTATGGATCGTTTTAGTCCTGAACTTTGCCGTCGCCGCCTCCAAGCTCTTTTACGGCTGGGTTATAAACAGTGCCAGCATCATGGCGGATGGGTATCATTCCTTTTCTGACGGGTCGTCTAATATTATCGGCCTCTTCGGTATATGGCTGGCCTCCAGACCTAAAGATGATACACATCCCTACGGCTATGCCAAGTACGAAACCATCGCTTCCGCTGGCATCGCAATTTTACTCTTTCTGGCCTGTGTCGAGATCCTTGGCAAGTCCATAAAACGCTTTTACCATCCTGTCCACCCTGAAGTGGATGCGACAAGCTTTGCCGTCATGGGTGTCACCCTGGTTGTCAATATCTTCGTCATGCTTTACGAACGCAAGCAGGGCAGGATGTTCGAGAGTGAGATATTGATCTCTGACTCCTTTCACACCGGGGCCGACATATTAACTACAGGCGCGGTAATCATCGGGCTTTTGGCCATCCGGGCCGGCTACCCTATCGTTGACCCTATCATAGCCCTCTTTATCAGTATCTTCATCGGTTATGCCGGTATTGAGATCATCAGAAGCAGTTCCCAAATTTTACTTGATGCGGTAGCCATAGATAAAGAACAGATACGGGCCATCGCCATGGGCGTGAACGGCATTGAATATTGTCATAAGATCAGGAGCCGGGGAAGGAGGGGGGATATCCACGTGGATATGCATTGTCACATGAAGCGGGATATCTCTTTAGAAAAGGCACATGAAATAGCGCATACGGTAGAAGATACGATCAAGGGAAACCTCCCCGGCGTCAAGGACGTGACCATCCATATCGAGCCCGCACCAGATAATACCTCATCCTAGCAGTTTTTGCCCCGGGCCGCGCGCACCTGCATCTTTATCCTTTGCACGGTCTCCCAGGAAAAGTCCGCGGCGCAGGGGAAAATGGAGTTGTTTTGATAAATAGGGTCGGCTGCGATAGGAAACCGGGCGGTCTCTACGGCCTTTAGCCAGAGAGGGGAACCTGGTATGGGGGAGTACTCGGCCAGATAAGGCACCCCGCCCGCCGCCTTGACATACTCAATGGAATAGGCTACCTCCTGCCATTCCTGGCCGGGTAGGCCGGACAGGATATAGACTCCAATCTCTTTCGTCTCAAATCCAGCCTGCCGGAGACACTTAATAGCCTGTATCAAATCGCCCTCGCAGATCTTTCCGTCCATGTCCTTGTGCCGTGCCATGTTGGCCGTTTCAAAACCAAATCGGATCGTCTTGAAACCGGCCTGGAAAAGGAGACGGGCGGTATAATCATCGATCTCCCGGATATGAAGGGCGTTTGGAGTATGAAACCTTACAGGCAATTTCTCTCTGATTACCCCTTCAAGTATAGGCCAGATATGCCTCTTCTTGTTAATAAGAAGGGCATCATCATAAAAAGTAAGGTCCTGTATGTTGTATTTTTGATACCAGTAATAAATCTCTCCAAGCACCGCCTCCGGGGCACGCTGCGTAAAACAGGGAAACAGCTTATGCGAGGCGCAATAGGCACACCGGAAGGGGCAACCCCGCGAGGTAAGGAGGCAGACGTAGTCTCGGTTGCCGGGCAGGTCAAAGGCCGGGTAGGGATGGCCATCCAGTGTCTGCGTCTCGGGGATAAAGGCTGGCGCACAACCGGTAATGTTCGTCAGGAGGGGCCATACTGTTTCTTCACCCGGTCCGGGCAGGACATAATCGGCCCCGGAATACCCTCGCGCGTGATCTGCACAAAGGGTGGCATATATCCCGCCCAGGATAACCGGGACTCCGGGGAAAATCTTTTTCGTCAGGCGAATAGCCTCAAATACCCCCGGATACCAGTAAGTCATGAGGGAGGTAACCAGAACGGCATCGGGTCTTTCTATCGCCTTAAGTCTGGCCCTGAACTCTTCCGGGGTTATGCCGTAACGGCTGTATGTCTTGGGGACATCTTTTAATCCGGCCGGTTTTGGCACCGGCGTTCTCAAAAAGTTGCCGGTCCCAAATTTTTGGCTTTTACTGCGCTTACTCTTCAGTCCCCCTGAAGTCTCTGAGTGACGGGTAGCGAGGCAATCGACAAAATCCACCACAAATCCGTTGCGGCGCAGTATGGACGCCAGATAGAGCAGACCTAAAGGCCTCGCCCATAGATCATAAGCGGCAAAGTCGTAAATCCAGGGATTGATAAGTAATAGACGGGGTTCAGGCATGGTTTTTTAATTGGAGTTCCAGGGGGTGAGGATACAGATAGTACTGTTCTCTCAGATAAGGAAGATCACATCTACGTACATAGTGATTCAAAAGCGTAATAGGGACAATCAGAGGAACACGCCCACGGCGGTAAGAATCGATGGCCTCCAGCAGCTCCTGTCTTTCATCCGGGGAAAGCTGATTTTTAAAACAACCCATAATATATTGCAGGACGCTGGCATTTTTGTTCGGTGTCACTTTCAAGCGCAGGGCCTCCAATAAAAAACCCTGGTATTGCGCATACAATCCCTTGAGTGAATTCTTTTGCGCCCCGGCTACCAATTTTTTCATCATACCGGAGCGCTTTGGACTGTGGGCAAGGATGAGCAGTTCGTGCCTGTTATGGAAATCTGCCAGATTATCCCAGCTCATCTTTTGTGTCCGCATCTCGCGCCACCTTTTAGAAACAAAGATACGCTCTATGAAGTTTTCCCGAATGGCAGGATCATGGAGCCGGTCTTCGTCTTGCACCGGACAGAGCGGGAAATGGTCCATAAACGCCCGGGCAAATATTCCCATCCCGTTTTTTGCGCACCCCCCTTTTTCATTAAAGACCTTGATTCCCCTCACGCCGCAACTGGGAGACCTGGCCTTAAAGATAAAACCCCACAGGTCTTCCTTCGCCAGTTCAACCACACACTTATGCGCCCAGCGGGCCATACGTTTTGTATGATCCTGACCGGTATGCATCGCCATCAGATGGGGGGAATCCGGATTTCCCACCAGGCGCAAGGGCTCCCGGGGGATACCCAGGCCGCTTTCAGCCTCCGGGCATACCGGCCTATATTCCACGTACTGCCCCAGGGTATCGGTGATAAACCAATCCCGTTTGTGTCCACCGTCAAAACGGACTTTACTTCCCAGCAAACAGGCGCTGATGCCCAATTTTATGGTTTTCTCCATAACCATCTCTAAATTGCGATATAAGAAATACGCATGGTTATCTGACTATATCAAGCGTGAGGCCCCCCGGCAAGGGGAAATTCCTATACATATCTAGTTGAGATGTTTGTATAACCAGAGAATAATGTGATATGATTATAAATCAGGGAAGGAAAGAAAAAATTGTTCCCTATAAACTCATTTTTTGATGTAATAAAAAGAAGCCGGTTCTACTGACGGTGGACTCAGTCACCCGATGCTATTTTCATATTTTACCCATTAACGTGTACATTGGCGCTTGCGAAGTTTGAAGGTATGGGAGGTAGCTGTTTATGGAGAAGATCAGGATAGCCATTTCGGGGCTTGGTAACTGTGCGAGTTCATTGATCCAGGGTATTACCTATTATAAAAACAAGGAGAGTAAAAAAACTATCGGATTGATGCACCGGGACATCGGAGGATACAAGGCCTCCGATATTGAGGTGGTAGCAGCCTTTGACATTGATAAAAGGAAGGTCGGAAAGGATGTATCCGACGCTATCTTTGAACTTCCAAACTGCACGACTGCATTTTGTAGAAATATACCAGGAACAAACGTCCGGGTAAGAATGGGGCAGATACTCGATGGGTTTTCAGAGCACATGAAGAATTATGATGACAAATATACATTCGTCCTTAGCGACGAAAAGGAGGCGTCGAAAGAAGATATAATCAGGGTATTGAAAGAATCAGGGGCAGAGATGCTGTTAAATTACCTCCCGGTAGGTTCTGAAGAGGCGGTAAGGTTCTATGCTGAATGCGCCCTTGAGGCAGGGGTAGCCCTTATTAACTGTATGCCGGCTTTCATAGCCAGCGATCCGGAATGGGCGGATAGATTTAAAGAGAAAGGCATACCGCTGATAGGTGATGATATAAAATCCCAGATCGGCGCCACCATCATCCATAGAACACTGGCCGATTTATTCAGGAAAAGGGGAGTAAGGCTCGAAAGGACCTATCAGTTGAATACCGGCGGCAACACCGATTTCCTCAACATGCTCAACAGAAGCAGGCTTATCTCTAAAAGGGTATCGAAGACAGAGGCCGTCCAGTCAGTCCTGGCCGAAAGGCTTGCGCCCGAAGATATACACATCGGCCCCAGTGATTATGTGGCCTGGCAGAAAGACAATAAGGTCTGCTTTATCCGAATGGAGGGCAGACTTTTCGGCGACGTCCCCCTGGACCTCGAACTGCGGCTCTCGGTTGAGGATTCCCCGAACTCCGCAGGGGTGACCATTGATGCCATCCGGTGCTGCAAGCTGGCTCTGGATAGAGGCCAGGGGGGTGTTCTGTATTCTCCTTCTGCATACTTTATGAAACATCCTCCCAGACAGTTCACTGATGACGAGGCATACCGGATGACCGAAGAATTCATCGCCGGGACGAGAGAGGTTTAACCATAAGGGGTTCGACTTACTGCACGGCTATGTTATAATAAACAAAAAACACCGGATAAATCCTGCAGGATACCATGTAGAAAAAAACGGTAAGGACACGAAAAACGGAGGGATTGGCATGGACAAAGGTCAGTACGGCAGAAGAGACAGGTTGGTCCAGGAAAAAAGGCACGACACTTACAAAGAATGGGGAAAGTGGCCGGAACCGACTGTATGTACTGAATGTGGTTCCCTTTTCGAAGACGGGCGTTGGTCCTGGAAGAAGCCGCCTAAGAAGGCCAATAAGGTGGTCTGCCCCGCCTGTCAGCGTATCGCTGATGACTATCCGGCAGGCTATCTGGAGATCAAGGGCGATTTCTTCAAACAACACCGGGAAGAGCTGCTGAACCTCATCCATAATGAAGAGGAGTTGGAGAAGGGAGAACACCCCATGGAAAGGATCATGTCCATTGTGGATGAAGACGACCGCACCCTGATTAAGACAACCGGGGTGCATATAGCCCGCCGCATCGGGGAGGCCCTATCCCGGGCCTATCAGGGTGATTTTTCCTTACAGTACGGCGATGCCGAAAAGACTATAAGGGTTTATTGGAGCCGGTAATTGTGCGCATTATGGGTCTGGACATAGGTACAAAGACCATAGGCATCGCCGTAAGCGATGAACTAGGCATTACCGCTCAACCGCTAAAAACCTTATCCCGGAAGACTGAAGAGGAAGATATAGATGCCCTGAAAAGGCTTATCAGCGAGTTAAAAGTCACAGAAGTAGTCGTAGGGCTCCCCAAAAGAACGGACGGTAGCCTTGGACAGGCGGCGGTTTTGGTTCTGGAATTTGCAGAAAAGCTGAAATTGGCTATTCCGCAGCCTATCCACACCTGGGATGAGCGTTTTTCCACAGTGGCGGTTACAAGGACATTGCTTGCGGGTGACGTCAGCCGCGCCAAACGCAAAAAAGTGGTCAATCACCTGGCCGCGGCCTATATCCTCCAGGGTTTCTTAGACAGCAGATGATAAGGATACCTGACCGCATTAGGAAATGTCTTAGGTGGCAGGTGCTGGTGGGTGTATATGTTGTACTTTTTCTCGCCTATCAGGTTTTCACCTTTCTCTATATCCCGCCGGAAAGGCATGCAAAGCCAAAGGTTATCTATATCCGGCCAAAGACCAAATTTCTGACTATTTCCCGTCAATTGCAAGACGAAGGCATTATTAGAAGCAGTTTTAAATTTGCTATATTGGCAAAACTCACCGGGTCAGTCAACCGGATAAGAGCCGGAGAATATGAACTAAGCCCCTCTATGCTCCCCCGGGAAGTGCTCAATAAATTGGTCAGTGGCTGGGTTATTCAGCACATGGTCACTATCCCCGAAGGCTACAACATCTATCAGATTGCCGACACACTCGATAAGGAAGGGTTAGTAAAAAAACAGGAATTTCTGGCTAGGGCCTTTGACCAGGATCTTATATTATCCCTTGGACTTGAGGGGAAAAGCCTGGAGGGTTATCTCTTCCCGGATACCTATGAATTTTGGCGGGATATGCAGACGGAAGACGTCCTTCGTAAGATGACAGGCCGGTTTAAGAAGATATACTCACAGAAGTATGCAGAAGAGGCTAAAGGACAAGGCCTGTCCATGCGTGAGGTTGTAACGCTGGCCTCCATTATTGAGAAGGAAACCGGTGTCCCGGGCGAGAGGAGACTTATTTCGGCTGTCTTCCATAACCGGTTGCGTCGCAGTATGCCCTTGCAGGCAGATCCGACGGTTATTTATGGGATACGCGATTTTAACGGCAACCTCACCAGAAAGGATCTGCAGACACTAACCCCTTATAATACATACATAATCAAAGGATTACCGCCAGGCCCCATAGCCTGCCCGGGGGAGGAGGCAATCAAAGCGGCCCTTAATCCTGCAAAAAAAAGGTATTTGTATTTTGTCTCCAAGAATGACGGTTCACATCATTTCTCAAGCACCCTTGAAGCCCACCAACGGGCCGTCGCCATATACCAAAAAAAGCCTGTCTCAGACGTCCCGGCCTCTGACACTACTGATTAATTGGTTTCCATCCGAAAATCCCCCTGTATCCCCCTTTTCCAAAGGGGGATTTCAATATTTCCCCCCTTTAGCAAAAGGGGGGGGTGGGGGGATTTGGTAGTTTTCGGATGGGAACTAATTAGTTTTTATTAAGGAACATCGGGTCCCACAAAAAGAGTGGGTTCGGAATCTTTTAGCTTGACAAGCTCGAGCCATTTTATATAGAATTTGCGAAGCGTATGACTCCGTGACCATCTGACCCGGATAGGTAAAACTCCTGTCTAATCATTTTTTGAAGTGATGACATCTGGGTAAGCCGGCCGGGTAAATCAGGCGTCTAATTAAATAAAAAAACTTTCAACAGGATTGGCATAATTAGACAGTCTTTTTGTTTCGTCAGTTGTTGAATTTAACATGAAAGGAGGTGAAAAAGATGAAAAAACTAGCAATTATTATGGCTGTAATCGCCTCTTTTTGCCTGGTAGCGGTGGCCTTTGCGGCAGAGCCGGATACGGTCACTATCAGCAGTAAGGCCTATGCCAAGCATACCAAGGGCCTGGTAAAATTCACCCATAAGAAACATGCTGTTGATTTGAAGATCGGTTGTACCGACTGCCATCATGTCTATAAGGATGGCAAGAATGTCTGGAAGAAGGGTGACGCGGTAAAAAAATGTGATAGCTGCCACAGTGTGGCCAAACCCATGGCCCAACTCTCCCCACAGGAGAAGAAGCAATTGGCCTCACCGGAACTGGCATTTCATAAGAATTGTAAGGAGTGCCACATGCAGGCCAAAAAAGAAGGCAAAAAAGCACCGGTGGCCTGTACAGAGTGTCACGGCAAGTAAATAAGCCGGTCTTAATGGCATAAGAGCGGGGATTGAGAGGTATTGCCTCCAATCCCCGTTTTATTTGACAGTTTCATAAAAAGTCACCTTTTCACGCAAAGGCGCAAACCTATAAATCCGAAATCCTAATATCGAAACCCGAAACAAATCCTAAATCAAAATGCTCAAATGACCGAAACATAATTGTTTGGAATTTTGGTCATTTGAATTTGTTTCGTGTTTCGAATTTCGTGCTCCGGATTTCTTGCATTTCTGCATCCTTGGCGGCCTTGCGTGATATTTGAGACCTTACACTCTCTCGCAGACAAAAAAGTAGTGTTTTTCTGGCCCCCTTCTGCTATAAAATCCAGACAGAAAGAGCTGAAGGCTGAAAGCTGAAAGCCAGGGTTTATATCCTGACTTCTGAATTCTGACTCCTGTATTCTGTATTCTTTACAAATATGATTTCACCTCCAACTTTATCCAAGATCGAAAACATCATCGGCAAAAAAAACCTCCTTACCTCTCAGGAGGACTGCATCTGTTATGCCTATGACGCCACCAATCTATTCTACTTGCCGGATGCTGTGGCCATCCCTGGAACAGCAGGAGAAATAGATGCTATTATGCAACTCGCTAATCGGGAAAAATTTCCGGTCACACCCCGCGGTGCCGGTACCGGTATGACCGGAGGCGCTCTGGCGATAAATGGAGGATTGGTCCTGGTGCTCACCCGGCTTAACCGTATCCTGGAAATTGATACGGAAAACCTGATAGCGGTAGTAGAACCAGGGGTAATAACCGGCGACTTACAAAGAGAGGTAGAAAAGGTCGGCCTTTTTTACCCCCCTGATCCATCCAGCCTTAAGTTTTCCACTATAGGCGGAAATGTTGCCGAATGTGCCGGCGGCGCCCGGGCTGTTAAGTACGGTGTCACCAAAGATTATGTAATCGGCCTGGAAGTGGTGCTGCCCACCGGCGGGATTATCAGGACGGGTGTGCGCACCAGAAAAGGTGTGGTAGGGTATGATTTAACCAAGCTCTTGGTAGGCTCTGAGGGGACACTGGGAATCATTACCAGGATCATCCTTAAATTACTTCCCCTGCCGGAGGCCCGGAAGACCCTGTTAGCTATATTTGACAGACTGGATACGGCCATGCAGACTGTATCCGGTATTATCAGCGCCCGAATTATACCGGCGGCCCTGGAATTCATGGACCAGACCGTTATCTCCTGTGTTGAAGACTACCTGCATCTGGGGTTACCCAGAGAAGCCGGGGCCTTGCTTTTAATAGAAGTGGACGGTCATAAAGAGGCAGTAGAATCAGAGGCGAATAAGGTTTCCCAGCTATGCCAGAAATTTGGGGCCATAGACATCCGGACAGCCGGAGACGAAGGCGAAGCAGCCCTCCTGTGGCAGGCCCGCCGGGCTGTCTCCCCGGCCCTGTTTAAACTTAAACCCCATAAAATAAGCGAGGATATTGTCGTCCCACGCAGCCGCATAGCGGAGATGGTTTCCCGGGCCAGGGCCATAGGTACGGAAAACGACTTAATCGTCCTCTGTTTTGGCCATGCCGGAGACGGCAATATCCATATAAATATTATGATCGACCGGGAAGACAAGGCTGAGGCGCAAAAAGCCCAAAAAGCCAAAGAACAGATATTCCGCACCGCCGTGGAACTGGGGGGGACATTATCGGGTGAGCACGGCATAGGCATAACGAAATCACCCTTTCTGGGGCTTGAACTAGACCCCCTGGCCATTGAAACCATGAAGAAGATAAAGGCAGCGTTCGATCCTAATAATATCCTGAATCCTGGAAAGGTATTCCCATATTGAACCGGGAAAGTCATAGAGCCGCCGGGGCAGGCTTGTCGGCAACAAGGCCTTCAAATCATCTGGAGCGGACTATACTTACTATAGCCATAGCCGCCTTTTTCCCTACTGTCCTCTTCCTCCGGTATTTACATGGTATAGGGATTACGCTGTTAATAACAAAGGCATTCCCGCCCCTGCATCTCGTTTCTGAATATTTAGGTATATTTGTCTCCGTATCCCTCTTTTTGCTGGCCTGGCATACCTATCCTGACCGGCGCGACACGTTTATATTATCTCTGGGAAACGCCTTCCTGCTGGTCGGCCTTTTGAGCCTGCTCCATATCATGCATTACCAGGAAAGTTTTGTCCCTATCAAGAGTAACGTATCACCAAACAACCCCGTTTGTTTTCATGCCATAAGCCAACTTTTGCTGCCGTTAGGCATTCTGTTCAGTATATTTGCGGCGGGCAGGACATTTTCGGCGCATAGACGTCTTCACTACTTATTAGGGGTGCTCGCTCTCTTCACTCTGATATTGGGCGCCGGCTCGTACCTGGAATCTCTCCAATCTGCCCTCTCGCCAATAAATGCGTCCCGCCTTATCAACCGGGATCTCTTGACTGTTCCCCTCTACGCCGTGGCTATATACCTCTACTACAAGAAAAAATTGTTTGCCGAAGCTAAGTCCAATGCCTTATTCCTGGGCGCCCTGGCCCTGCTGGCGTATAGTGAGGCCTTGAACAACGGATCATGCTTCCAGTGTAAAGACTGCCCGCTAAGAAATCACAACCCCTTTTCTCATCTCTTCACCATTGCGGCTTATGGCGTTATCTATTGGGTAGTCTTTGTCTCATCTATTCGCTATCCTTATAAGGCACTTTATGCGGTTAAAGAAGACCTCTCCGAAAAATATCAGGAACTTTCTGCCGCCCTGGAGATGTTAAAACAATCGGAAGAAAGGTACCGCCTGTTGGTTGAAAACTCGAACGATCTGATATACACTCTCGACTCACACAGTCGCATCACCTTTGTAAACCGAAACATAAGCGCCTTGACCGGTTACACGCCTGCCGAGTTACATGGTAAAAGTGTTTTTGACATCCTTACCCCGGAGTCGCAAAAAAAGGCCATAGCACAGATCAGGACGCTGGTGAAGACCAGACGTATCCTGGTTGAAGACCTGGAAATAATGGCTAAGGATGGAAAGAAAAGAACTCTCATGGTCAATATCCAGCCTATACAAGACGCCGGAGGCAGGATAACAGGATTTCAGGGCATAGCCAGGGATATCTCCGAACGCAGGCAACAACGGGAACAGATGATCCACTCCGAAAAACTGGCTACGGTGGGACTTATTGCCTCAGGTATTGCCCATGAAATTGGTACGCCCTTGAATATTATTTCTGGTAACGCTGAGTTTCTCTTGGCTGACCTTCCTGAGCAACACCCCATGCGTGAAGAGTTAGAGACCATAATCGATCAGTGCCAGAGGATATCCGACCAGGTTAAGAGTCTCCTGGATTTTGCCCGTCCTTCGTCCTTAGAGTTTGCCCCGTTAAATATAAACGAGATCATTCATGACACCCTCCGCCTTTTAAAACATATGATTAAACCGGATCATAACCTACAACTGAATTTAACCCCGGACCTGCCGCCCTTAATGGGTGATAAATACAGGCTGCGACAATTATTCATCAATCTCCTCCTGAATGCCTTTCAAGCCATGCCCACGGGTGGTTCACTAAAGATAAGCACCGGCCTGATACCGGCATCACGTGCCTCTAAAATAGAAGGGCCGTATGTGGAGATAAAAATACAGGATTCCGGTCAGGGCATTGAAAAAGAAAATCTAAAGTCCATATTTGACCCCTTTTTTACTACCAAGGCCATCGGCCAGGGAACCGGCCTGGGGCTGGCCGTATGCCTGAGGATAGTCAAAGATCACGGGGGGAGCATCGAGGTCGAAAGCGTAGTCAACAAAGGCACTACATTTATAATCCGTCTTCCATTGCGTGCATTTCTAAAAGATGGCGTAACAGAGGAAACTATTAGCCATGTCTGATATACCTTATTCCATACTCATCGTTGATGATGACGTGCAAATGACCATTATGCTCAGGAAAGTATTAGAGAAAGAGGGTTATGACGTGGACACCGCCCTTAACGGGCAGGATGCCCTGGCTAAATCCGCTGAGGGAGATATCGACCTGGTAATCTCTGATATCCGCATGCCAGGCATGGATGGTCTGGAATTCCTGAAAAGGATAAAGGAAAATCATCAGGATGTCCCGGTCATACTTATGACCGCCTTTGGCTCTATCGAGGCTGCAGTGGAGTCCATGAAAAAGGGGGCCTACCACTACATAGCCAAGCCATTTAAAACAGAGCAGTTCCGGTCGGTGGTAGAAGCTGCCCTCCGGGAGCGAAGGCTTCAGCTTGAAGTAGCCGGCTTGCGCCAAGAGATAACGAAGGAGTTTTGTTTCTCAAACATTATCGGCAAAAACCCGGCCATGCAAGAAATATTCTCCCTGATCCGGCGTGTGGCCAGGGCCAAAAGCACTGTCATAATCTATGGGAAGAGCGGCACCGGCAAGGAACTCGTGGCCAGGGCCCTGCATTATAACAGCCCCCGTGCGGATAAACCATTTGTCGCCTTCAATTGCGCGGCCATACCCGAGACCCTTCTGGAAACAGAGCTTTTCGGTCATGCCAGGGGGGCCTTTACGGATGCCAGGCATGCCAAAAGGGGCCTTTTTGTCGAAGCGGATGGTGGTACCTTGTTCCTGGATGAAATTGGCGATATGCCTGTTTCCATTCAGGGCAAGCTACTCAGGGCTATCCAGGAAAGGGAAATCCGGCCAGTGGGCGCAACGAAGGATATCAAGGTTGACGTGAGGCTCGTTGCAGCTACACATCATGATCTGCAACAACTGCTTAAAGAAGGAAAGATAAGGGAAGACCTCTACTTCCGGTTAAACGTAGTCCCCATAAGCCTCCCGGAATTAAAGGACCGTAAAGAAGACATCCCCCTGCTGGCAAGGCACTTCCTTAAAAAATATGCTGTAGAGAACAATCAGAAACCGCTTAATGTCTCAAGAGAAACGATGCACATTCTTATGGAATATCCCTGGCCGGGAAATGTTCGGGAGCTGGAAAATGTCCTGGAACGGGCCGCCATCCTCACCGAAGGCCCCGTGATCCAACCTGAGAACCTGCCCGAGGGTCTTCGCTCAGTCCCCTATGCGTCTGGCGAAGAAATACCTATAACTTCCAGTTTAGAAAATCTGGAGAAAAAACATATCCAGGATATACTCAACTTAACCCGCGGAAACCAATCGGAGGCCGCGAAAATCCTGGGAATCGATCGCCGCACCCTTTATCGCAAGATAAAGGCCTACAATCTACAGATAACCTGACTTATATCGGGACAAATTGTCCCGTCCAAGTGGCAATTTGTCCTGTTCCGCCTGTATCATACAATAAGCGCATTACCTGACCGATAAAACCACTTTGCCCTGTGACATTTTTTCCCATCGGTTTTTTCCCTCACCACCCCCCCACCTGCTACTTGAAATTGAAAATACCCAGGCAATTGGCCTCCTTTTGAACGAATACTCATTCTGGCATCAAATTTGATACTCAATAAACCAGAGCACAGAGAAAAGAGAAGGCTAAGTTTTGACAGTACAATAAGAGGAGGATAAAATGCGCACCCATACCAGTACTCCAAAAGACAGGATATCTAAAGGCAAAACTCTAATGCTCTGCTTCTACAAAGTTGACCAGTTAGGTGACCAAGCGGATAATATCGGACTATCTGACTATATCATAAAGATGAAAAAGGCATACCGCTACCGCGACATCCCCAGACAGATGGAAATGGAAGAAGAAAGACTCAAGAAGACGGAATGGTGTGAAACCTTCAAGGCCAGGATAGCACCTCAGGTTTGTATGCTGCGGCGGAAATATGACACGGCCGGATATTGTAATAAGTGCAAGGGGCCTAAGAAACTATCAAATGCCAAATAGTGCCCTTCCGCAAACCACCGTTTCCGGTCGTGCCATAGGCAGATTCGCCGGGGCGAACTTCGCGCTCTCAGCAATCAGCTTTCAGCCTCCGGGTTACGAGTTTCGAGTTCCGGATTGCGGGTTTCGGATTAACAAACTCATAACTCGCAATCCGAAACACTCTTCCTGACCCCTGCATTCTATATTCTGTATTCTTAAAATTTACCCTCCCTTACCCTTTCTTTTTTGCTCTGATTCTGTTAAATTCCGGCAATCTTAAGTATTGAAAAAGGCATCAGGGTAAAAAAATGCGATACATAAGCACCAGAGGACAAATAGAACCGGTATCATTCCGGGAGGCAGTCATAATGGGCCTGGCTACGGATGGCGGGCTTTTACTGCCTGAAACTATCCCTTCAATAAGCGCCGGGGAACTCAAAAATTGGGCTAGGCTATCCTATCCGGAACTGGCCTTTAAGGTCATGTCCCCGTTCATCACGGACATCAAGGCCGAAGACCTGGAAAGAATGATAAAGCGTTCTTACGCTGCCTTTGACCACCCGGAGATTACGCCTGTGGTCAAAAAGGACGGGATTTACGTGCTTGAACTTTTTCACGGCCCGACCCTGGCCTTTAAAGACGTGGCCCTACAGTTTCTGGGGAATGTCTTTGAATACCTGCTTCTCGAAGGCGGCCGGAAGATGAACATCCTGGGGGCTACCTCCGGTGATACCGGAAGTGCAGCTATCTATGGGGTAAGGGGGAAAAAGAATATTAACATCTTTATCCTCCATCCATACAAACGGGTCAGCCCTATTCAGGAATTGCAGATGACCACAGTGACCGATGCCAATGTCTTCAACGTCGCCATAAGGGGGACATTTGATGACGGCCAGGCCATCGTCAAGACCATATTTAATGACCTCCCGTTTAAAGAAAGCCATGCCCTGGGGGCCATAAACTCCATAAACTGGGCGCGCGTCCTGGCGCAGATCGTTTATTATTTCTATGCCTATTTCCGGGTCAGGGAAAAGACAGACCGCGAAGAAATCAGTTTTGCCGTCCCTACCGGGAATTTCGGGGACATCTTTGCCGGCTATATAGCCAGGCGGATGATGGGAAAGGGATTTCACAGGCTGGTGCTGGCCACCAATGAAAATAATATCCTGACCCGCTTTATTAATGCTGGAGATTATTCTATTGGTAAAGTAGTGCCGACCGTGAGCCCATCTATGGACATCCAGGTGGCCAGCAACTTTGAACGTTATCTTTACTATTTCTATAATGAAGATGCCGAGCGGGTCAGAGAGGCCATGCAATCCTTCAGTAAAAACGGCCACCTGAAATTTACAGAAGAAGAACAGGAACTTGTCAGGAGGGATTTTGTCAGCCGGAGTGTGGATCAGCCAACCACACTTAAAACCATCCGTTCCTTTTATGAAGAAACCGGCTATATTCTTGATCCTCACACGGCGGTCGGGGTAAGGGCAGGACTGGACCTTCGTGAGCCGGATGTCCCCATGGTCTGCCTGGCTACCGCTCATCCGGCCAAATTTGGCGAGGCCGTTTCTCAGGCCTTGGGCAGAGAACCGGAACTGCCGCCAGCCCTGCAGGGCCTTGACAAACGCGAATCGCGATGCGAGGTATTGGAAGCCGATATAGACATCATCAAGGATTACTTGCACAAGAACGCCATATGTTAAGAAGTCCGTAACAGTTCAGGTTTTTGAAACGCTATGGGCCACGAAATACGATAGATTTCCGGATATAGCATGGTTTCAAATTCGAAATCCGAAGCACGAAACTCGAAACAATATCAAATGATCAAAATCCAAATTATCAAAACGAATTGTTCATGCTGCGGTTTTGAACATTGAGACATTAGGAATTTGGATTTGTTTCGAATTTCAATATTCGAATTTCGGATTTGGCCCTGATCTTGAAGCTGTCGACACTATCGGACTTAATGGCCTTTTCAAAAAGCTGAAATGATACAGAAGTTCAAATTCCAAGGCTCAAATGGATAAAAAAATCTTCCCAGCAGGTATGTCGCCGATTGGTGAGGGGACATTTCGATTCGCCTGCCATCCGGGTGTGGCCTGTTTCATGCTCTGCTGCCGCAGAGTTGACCTGCTCCTCTATCCCTACGACATTATCCGCCTGAAAAATCGCCTGGGACTTTCTTCAGACGCCTTCCTGGATAAACATACCATTATGGCCTACCGGGACAATCCTTTCTTCCCGACAGTCACGTTAAGAATGGCCGACAACACAGAACGCACCTGTCCCTTTCTAGGTGAGGCCGGCTGTACCATATATGAGGACCGCCCTACGGCCTGCCGCATGTATCCCCTGGAGCGCGCTGTGGATAGAAGCCTGCCTGAAAGCGGACCAAAAGATTATTATTTTGTCCATCGGGTCGAGCACTGCCTCGGTCATAATGAAAGCCGGGAATGGACGGTGGCGGAATGGATCCGTGATCAGGAAATTGCGACCTTCAATCTTATGAACGACCTGTGGGTAGAGTTTGACACCTTGATCCGGAATGCGCCCTGGACGCTGGAAAAGAATGCGGAACAAAAGCGAAAGATGGCCTTTATGGCCTGCTACAACCTCGATGCCTTCAGAAGTTTCGTTTTTGAAAGCACCTTCCTCAAAAGATTCAAAGTGCCTTCACAAGTCATAAAAAAGCTGAGAGGAGATGACGTCGAGCTGATGAAATTTGGCCTTGACTGGCTCAAGTTTTTTTTAGGTCACGAAAATACGTTCGTTTCCGCCCGATAACAAAGTCCTGAATGGTCTGGAAGTAGGCCTCGCCGCACCTGCTTATAATATCGTTGTGGTCTGCGCCCGGCACCACGATGAGCTGCCTCTTTTTGGCTCCGGCATAAGACATGAGCACCTCTACGTCGGTTAAAGGAATGAGGGCGTCGCGCTGGCCGTGAATAATAAGCGTGGGCTTAGTGACCTTGGCTATGTTTTTGACGTTGATAAGGCCGTCTTCTTCTGATATCCCCAGATCGGAACCCGGAACACCGATGCGCCCCAGAAGGGCGACCGTACTGGCAAAGGCGCTGTCCAGAATAAGGGCGGCGATCTCATCGTTATAAGACGCTGCCAGTTCAATGGCGGATACGCTGCCCAGGGAACGTCCCATCAATACAAGCGGGCCGGGCCGGCTGGTTTCCTTTAGAAACCCTTTAATATCCTTATACACAGCATGGGCGTCACGGAGCATGGAGCCGGCCGTAGGCTCACCCGTGCTCTTTCCATATCCACGAAAATCAACGGCAATAAAACTAAAGCCGCAGCGATTATATACAGGCCCGATATCATCATAGTCGCCAGCTATCTCGCCATTGCCATGAAAAAAAAGGATATGGGGGGCATCGGGAACGGTGAGGTGCATACGCGCGCCGATCTGTACGCCTCCATCCACAGAGATGAAATGTTCTATGATACCTTCCGGGACAGAGTCTGAATAATCCTTGCGGGGATGAAATATGTACTGCAAAATCTCAGGCCGGTCCAGCCTGGAAAATTTCTCATGCAAGGTGTCCATGGTGTATATCTCCCAATATCTTATTTGCTTTTAGTGGGTTGACGATAATGAATGTCATTAGTCAATAGTCATTTGTCACTGGTAAAAGGGGGGGTAATTTTCCGCACCTAACCAATGACCGATGACTAATGACCAGTGACGTTGCCTGTAGTTACTATACCCTAACGGTCATAAATGCAAATACTTTTTCCCGTTGTAAAGGTTCGAACGTCTGAACATGTTTTAAGATTAAGTTTGCCGAATCCCCTGCCGATAGTACATATAACTAGTCTCCATCCGAAAACCTCCCCTCCCCTAGCGGGAGGGGACTAAGGGGAGGGGGAACATCTCGAAATTGCATAACCTTTTCACCCCCACCCTAGCCCTCCCCCGTCAAAGGGGGAGGGATATAGGCTTTCCGGCTGGAACTAACTGGTTTCCATCCGAAAATCCCCCTGTATCCCCCTTTTCCAAAGGGGGATTTCAATATTTTCCCCCCTTTAGCAAAGGGGGGGGGTGGGGGGATTTGGCAGTTTCCGGATGGACACTAACTAGTAATTCCCCCTGGAGAGAGCACCCATGCATAGCGTCTTAACCACCTGCCCTTTCTGTGCCTGCGGCTGCGGATTATATCTACACGTAGAAAATGAAAGGATAGTGGGTGTCACTCCCAGCAAGAAACACCCCATCTCCCGCGGCAACCTGTGCGTGAAGGGGTGGAACAGTATAGAGCACGTCCGGCATGCGGAGCGGCTGCGCGAGCCATTGATCCGAAAGAACGGGAAACTGTTCAGGACCGGCTGGGACCAGGCCCTCAAACGTGTTTCCCTTGAACTGCTCAAGATTAAGAAAAAATATGGGGGCGAATCCATAGGCATACTCTCCTCGGCCAAATGCACCAATGAAGAGAATTATCTCTTGATGAAGCTCGGCCGCGCCGTATTGAAAACCAACAACATCGACCATTGCGCCCGGCTATGCCACTCTCCCAGCGTCCTGGGGTTAACCAATGCCTTTGGTTCCGGGGCCATGACCAACTCCATCTCTGAGCTGGCCGGCGCCGAGGTCATCCTGGTCACCGGCTCCAACACCACCGAACAACACCCGCAGATTGCCCGCTTCATATTCGAGGCCCTGGACAAAGGCGCCAAACTGATCGTCATAGACCCCAGACGCATCGAACTCAGCAGATTCGCCCATATCCATCTGAGGCCCCGCCTGGGTACAGACGTAATATGGCTGAACGGCATGATGAAAATCATCCTGGATGAGGGGCTGTTAGATGACTCTTTTATCAAGATGCGCACGGAGAATTTCCCGGAATTCAGGAAATTCCTCTCCCGGTTCGACCTGGGCCAGGTAGAGGCGATAAGCGGCATATCCCTGGAAGACCTGGGACGGGCCGCCAAGATTTATGCCGGCGCCAAAAGGGCCATCATTATATATTCTATGGGGATTACGCAGCATGTCTCCGGCACGGACAACGTGGAGTCCATCGCCAACCTGGCCATGATGACCGGCCACGTAGAACAGGAAATTACCGGCGTATTTCCCTTGCGCGGACAGAACAACGTACAGGGGGCCTGTGATATGGGCGCCCTGCCCGGAATGCTGAGCGGCTACCAGAGGGTTGATGATCCGGCCGTTCTGGATAAATTCTCACGGGCCTGGAATACCGGCCTGCCTGCCGCCCCGGGGTTAAGCAGTGTGGATATGCTCCATGAGACAGGAAGAATAAAAGGCATGTTTATCATGGGAGAAAACTCCATGTTAAGCCACCCGGATATGAAAAACGTCAGGGCTTCCATGGAACATCTGGATTTCCTGGCCGTGGCGGATATCTTCCTTACCGAAACCGCGGAAGTCGCAGATGTAATCCTGCCTGCCGCCGCCTTTGCCGAGAAAGACGGCACGGTAACCAGTACGGAGCGGCGCATCCAGAGGATGCGGAAGGCCATCCCGCCCGTCCACCTGTCTAAACCGGACTGGCAGATAATTATCGAGTTGGCCCGGCGCATGGGATACCCTATGGACTACGAATCCCCAGCCGAGGTCATGGAGGAAATCGCCTTGCTCACCCCCATCTACGGGGGCGTTTATTATGACCGGCTGGAGACAATCCAGGGGCTGCAATGGCCGTGCCCTGACCGCAATCATCCCGGAACGACATATCTGCACAAAAAATCATTCGCGCGGGGTAAGGGGCTGTTTTCCTGTATCGCTTACCGGCCGCCGGACGAAACGCCTGACAAGAAATATCCCTTTGCCTTGACGACGGGACGCGTGTATGAACACTGGCATACCGGCACTATGACCAGAAGGATATCCATATTGAAACGGGAATGCCCGGAAGGGTTTATAGAAATAAGCCCCGCAGATGCGCGGGCATTGGGAATAATAAATGGAGAGCCGGTCAAGGTCATCTCTCCCCGCGGAGAAGTGACTACCAGGGCCAGATTAGTCGAGGGCCTCCCCGGTAAAACGCTCTTTATGCCCTTTCACTTCCGGGAGGCCCCGGCCAATGCATTGACCAACCATGCCGTCGATCCCCAGGCCCGGATACCGGAGCTGAAGATATGCGCCGTGCGCCTGGAAAAGGTGACCTGATGACCGATAAACTCATTCTGTACAAAGAACACCTGAACAGCTTCCTGCGTAAGATAACCAAGGGATTTGAACTCATAGCGCCGGTCCGGAATACCTACGGGGATACGTTATTCGAGGTTATTCCGTCTGTAGATGACGTCGGCATCGATCTGACTAATCGCCCCATCCTCTCTCCCAAACGTTTCTTCATGCCGCAAGTGGAGACGCTTTTTGCATACCGTTATGATAAATCCGGTTATACATTTAAAGATACGGCAGACAATACACCCCGGGTCATCTTCGGCCTTCGCTCCTGTGACACGCGAGGGATACTCTTTTACGATCTGATCTTTCAGGAAGGCCTGAAGGACAAATATTACCTGGATCGGCGCAGGGACACCATCCTTATCAATTTAGGCTGCAACCAGCCCGGAGAAAACTGTTTCTGCAAGAGCGCCCAGAGTGGCCCTTTTTTGACTTACGGCTATGATATACAGTTGACGGATCTCGGTGATAGATTCTTTGTCGAAATCGGCCGGCCGCGGGGCCGGGAACTCCTGGCCGGATGGTCTTACTTTTTCCGTCCGGCTACACAAGCGGATATAGACGCGCAATATGAGGCAGTCCTGGAATCGGAGGGCAGATTCCGGCACCGCCTCGATTTCGATGCCGCCATAGAAAAACTCATAAACCAGAAGGTTGATCCGGCCATATGGGAAGAACTGGGCAGACGCTGTCAGAACTGCGGGGGATGCGCCTATGTCTGCCCCACCTGCTATTGCTTCAATATGTTCGATAGCCCATGTTCTGAAAAAGAAGGGGAACGCCTCAGAACCTGGGATGCCTGCACCTTTGCCGGTTTCAGCAGATTGGCCGGAGGATACAACCCGCGCCAGGATAAGGCCCAGCGGATAAAAAGGCGCTTTTATCACAAGTTGTTCTATGACAAACAGAAGTATAACATCCCCAGTTGTGTGGGCTGCGGCCGCTGCGCGGACATCTGTTTTGGCCGTATAGACATGCTCAGCTTCATCCGCCTGATCTGCGAACAGAAAGAGAAGTCGCCGGCCCCCGCCCACCGGAGGCTGGGAGAACTGCTTCTTGAGGCCGGAATCATCAGCCAAAAAGATCTGGATTCGGCGATAGAAAAACAGGCCGCGACCGGGAAACCCCTGGGTGTTCAATTGGTGGAAATGGGCGTGGTGGATAAGGAAGCGATTGCCGGGGCGCTCGGCTGCCAACTAAAGATACCCGGCACAGCAAAAAATGTAGAAGACTAAGAAGTCCGCAGGGCAACAGAGATGAACAACAATGTCTATCTCCCCCAAATCGCCGTTATTAAGGATATAAAGGAAGAAACCGGCGACATAAAGACCTTTACCCTGGCGTTTAAGGACAGGAAATTTAAAAACTCCTTTTCCTTCCGGCCCGGCCAGTTCATGATGGTCTCCGTCTTCCAGGCCGGCGAGGTCCCGATATCCATAAGCTCTTCCCCCAGTCAACCGGAGAATTTGCAGTTAAGCATAAAAAAGGCCGGTGCTTTAACCGGGAAGATACATGGGCACAAGGTCGGTGATGAGATCGGTCTGCGGGGGCCTTACGGCCGGAGTTTCCCCGTGGAAAGGCTGATCGGAAAGAACCTCTTGTTTGTGGCCGGAGGCATAGGGCTGGCCCCCTTGCGTAGTCTGATTAACTATGTGCTGAATAACAGAACGGAATTCGGCCAGATTACTATCCTGCATGGGGCGAGAACCCCGTCGGATATTCCGTTCAAACATGAACTGTCCCGCTGGCCCAAAGAAAGGGATGTTAAAGTCCTGGTGACCGTGGACCGCCCTGATACCGGATGGAAAGGAAATATAGGCCCGGCTACCGCTTTGTGGGACAAGACAGGTATTTCCAGCCGGGACACTATAGCCGTTATCTGCGGCCCGCCGGTAATGATCTCCTTTGTGGTTATGGATCTTCTCAAGATGGGATTTTCTGAAGATGATATTATCTCCACCTTGGAAAGACACATGAAATGCGGAGTGGGCAAGTGCGGGCATTGCAGCATTGGCCACCAACTAACCTGTGTGGACGGCCCGGTCTTTACCTACCGGGAGATGAAAGAGCTGCCGACAGATTTGTAATCAGGCCTTTCGATGCTGATATTTGATCATAATCCAAACATTTTTCTTAGTATAGATCTTACAGCCACGAACTCTGACTCCGCCAATGTCCCCAACCTCTTCAAGATATATTTCTTCTCGATTGTCGCCTGCTTGCCGAGCCTGATGTATGATTCTGCAAGAAGGCCGCTTCCCCTCCACTCCACAATTTTATAGTCCATTCCCGTGCTATATTCTTGAGTGGTTATCCGCGCTACAAGGACATCCAGATCACCTGCGTCATATAGAACGAGAGCGGGCCTTTTGGAAACGCCCTGCAAATCGGTTTGAGGGAAGCCGACGAGCACAACATCGCCGAAGTTATAAGTTGTCATACATGGCGTCCTTTTCAGAATAGCCTTTCATAAATTCGGCAACTGTAAAGTTGCGCCAAATTGATTCCTCATCTTCGAGGAGCAGCATAACACGTATTTTTGATTCCCCCGTCAATAGCCTCCTTATTTTGTCCGGAATTGACAAGTGTCCATCCGGCAGTATCTCTGCATAGTATTCATAGGCTTTCATATCTTACCTCCTTGTTCAATCTATCGTACCGCAGAGGACGCCTTTCCTGACATCCCTTTCGGTTGACCTTCTTCATCCTATCACTATTGTCTGAATAGACTTCACTAGTCAATGGGCCCACTCCTTCTAATGTGACGTCTCCTCGATTGTATTATAAATTTCGTCAATTTTTTTCTGTACCTCTATGGTCTTTTGAATTGCAGTGACAATTCTGCAATAAGTCCGTATCTCGTCAAGGGACAGTATTCGCTCTTTTCTGTCCTTAAGCCATTTATCGCAGACCTGATAACCGCCGATTTGATAAGCCCATACATCAGGGGGAATGCCTTCAAAGTATTGTGCCTTGTTGATGAAAAGGAGACCAAATCCCCCCTCACCCCCCTTTACTAAAGGGGAGATATTGTGAGAAGAATCCTTGCTTCCCCTCTTTGGCAAAGAGGGGTTAAGGGGAGATTTTTCGAATAATTCATATCTCAACTTTTCTACCCTGTTATCCCCTTTCCCCTGAAATCTTGCAATCGGTAAATCGAGGTCAGCCGATTTAAGCAGGTGCAGGTCAACAAGCCTGTTGCCATAGTCGGACATTTTCTCGAACAGCTTGTAGTCCTTTGTAAACGGCACCCTTGGAAAGTCTATCTTCAGGAACGCTGCATATTTTGTCCTGTAAGTCTCTGAATAAAGAACGGCATAAATGTAATAGAAGATTTCCTCAGGGGAAGGAGTTTTCTTATAGGCTTTTGATAATTCATCAATAACCTTGGCAGATAAGTTAGTCTTTTTTACTCCATAATCTGCCTTCGGTTCAAACAGCATCAATACGCCGCCAAAGGACCGCTTCTTTTTATCCTTGACTTGATAGATATAGAGAGGAAAAAGATACGACCGTTCTCGTGTCTCTAACGAGACGGTACAGTCGTTAATAATGCTGTTCGTACATAACGCGTGTTTAAATTCTGCATTGATCTGGCGATTTGTGATCACCCCTAAGTTCTCTTTCAACATATGCTGCATTACTTCTTTCCGGGATCGCTCAATGACTGCGTCGTGGTAGAAAATCCACCGCTCATCGAATGGGCGATACAATATCTTTGTAATGGCTTGATCCCAGTCAGGATCTTTGACGACGCGCTCCCTCGCATCTCTCAGTGTCCAGTTAGTTTTATCTTTCAGTTTATAAGTCTGTTGTATTATTTCATCAGGTAATTTCTTGTCCCTGAACTGCAATATTCTTCTCCGCAGTCGATCCCGATCAAAATCAATAACGAATTCATCGCGTGAGGTTACGATCCCCACACTGCTCACCGGAAAGATATCGGTAATCTTCATGTGCCTTTCATAAACAGATGACAACTTTTCATCGCGGGGGAAGAACAGATAGAATTCGGATTTAGGGGAAAGCCTCTTCCATTTGGTTGTTGTAATATCGTGCTTATTAAGCCAATTGTATTTCTTTTCTCTGAGCCCCCATAGTTCGGAATGGAAAACTTTTGACCCGCCTCTTAACCTCCCTTTGCCAAGAGGGGTTTTCTTGATAAAGACAGCAATAGCAACTCCTTGCTGAATATCAAAGACATTCTCATCTCTTGACCCGTCAGGGCCTTTTTCCTTCTTGAGGCTGTTGCCGTGCAGGTCAAGGATATACATCACGTCGAAACTCCGCATCAGCGACTGACGCATCCCCCTAAAAGTCGGATTATCGAGATAGCTGTGGTTTGTAATAAACCCGAGGACCCCTTGGCCGGCCTGATCGATCTTCCACTGGGCAAAACGGATGAACTTTACATAATCGTCCTGAAGCCACTTGGGGTTCTTTTCATTAAGCGGTCTCCCATCGACTTGATGGTACGCCTTAATCTCGCTTGAGATCCAGTCACCGATATTTGACGAATGTCCCGAATAGGGCGGGTTTCCCAGAATCACGAGTATTGGTTGTTCTTTCTTCACCAGACCGGCCAGATGAGACTCTTCAGACAATGAGGCCATCCCGGGCAGTTCTGTTTGAGCCACCTCTTCCATTTCGAGCGTATTGGTAAGATAAAGTTTCACCCGGTCATCCCTCTGTAACCTGTACTCTAATTCCTCCAGAAGGAAAGACATCTTCAGATGCCCGACGGCATAGGGGGCCATCATCAATTCAAAGGCATAGAGGTTTTTCAGGATATGTTCTTTTATAAAATTCTCCCTGCCTCCCTCTCCGTATTTGGAAACAAATTCATCAATTGCAAGTTTTGCCGCCTCTGCCAAAAAGGCAAGCGTTCCTGCCGCAGGGTCTAAGACAGTCACGTTCTTATCTGCAAATCCATCAGGTTTATTGAAATGCCCTTTCAGAATGTTATGTAAGGAGCGGACTATGTAGGAAACCACAGGCTCAGGCGTGTAATACACACCCCTCATCTCCCTTGTCTTCGGGTCATACGCGGCAAGGAAGGTTTCGTAGAAATGAACGATAGGGTCTTTCCCTTTGCCCTCATGGAAAAATTGATGAAGTATCTTGCTCACATCCGTGAGGGAAAGGATTTCCGATATATCATCAACAATCCATTCCATCTGCTGGGGGAGGGCGCCCAATGAAACAAACTGGAAAACGTCTCTCAGTATTCCAATTGTTTGGGGTATGTTGTGATAGGCAAGTTTCCTATTGAAGCCATTTTCTGAACGAGTCCTGGCTGCAAATAGGCCGTAGGTGATAGTCTGTGCGTAAAGGTCCGAGAATTCGTCTTCCGTAAGGCCGCTGATAAGATAATCCTTAAAAGCCTTGTAAAATCCCCTGATAAATCCCTTGCCTGCACTCTGTTCTTCCCTCAGTTCCTGCGCTATAACCTCATCCTTTAAAAAGCGTGTCCTTTTGGCAAGTTCAACGGCAAGGTTCTTTGCGTCATATACTTTCGGTAACGAAAAGGAAAAGAACTTTCCCAGCAGTTGCAGGAATTCAGGTTCCTTTTCGACAGGTGGGGTAGTTTTCAGCTTATGAACTACGTATGGCCTTCCGACAATGACTTTATCCGTTCTGACACCGTTATGGTAAAGCCTGAACTCAAAGAAATTGGTAAGAATAACATTCGGAAAAGTATGCAAGTATCTCTTTAGCTGCTCTGTTTCCTCTATCCTGTCAAGATTTTCAATGGTAGGGTCTTTAGCCTCAATGTATCCCGTGATATGTTGTTTGCCGTCCCACACTCTGAAGTCCGGATTACCTGCTTCCGTCTTTTTGGGAAGAATCGTTATATGAAAATTTTTCTTTCCGGTTAAGCCGCAATACCCATCAAGAAGAGATTTCAGGACCGGGTAATAGCTTTCTTCCCTTGCATCCCCTCGTGTGCCGGCATCGGCTATCTGTTTTAAATAGTCTTTAAGCATGACCAACCTATCGATGATTTCCGGGCCGGCGCTCGTAGCCTCGTTGATTCTCAACATGCTTATTTCGAAGCAATGCTTTTATGGATATGGAAGGATCGGGAATAGCGTAAAATCATAGCCTGCATATCGATAATGCGTTAGAATACAAATAAAGGCAAGTGGAAAAGTAATCACCGCGTCCTTAAACGATGGGGAGGCCCGCGCTTTGCAAGATTCAGCCCGAATCCTGCGAGAGAACCTTAACTCACTGGGGTGGTAAAACTGGAGCCATCCATGATTTTTATTCCGGAGCGATCAGTTGAAACCCGCAATTTTCGCAGTAGAAAAACCCATCCTGGGTCTTGTCTGCGCTATAGGTATTCAGATGACCACAGTTAGGACAAACAATGTACATGCCCTCTTCAAGCTCCTGGAGCTCAAAGTTTCCCTGAACATCAATGGACACCCTTCCCTTCATAATCCCTCCAGTCTCTTGTTCACCTCATCCCAATTAACAATGTTCCAGAAGGCCTCGACAAATTTGGCCCTATCGTTCTTATAATCGAGATAGTACGCATGTTCCCAGACATCAATAACCATGAGTATTTTGAACATGGGATAAACGTTTATATTGTGCTTTTCCACCTGCATAATGATGGGCCTGTTGGTCTTCCTGCAGAAGGTCAGGGCCGCCCACCCGGAACCTTCTACGCTCACGGCCGTCTGGGTAAATTCCCTTTTGAACCGATCAGGGCCGCCGAATTCTTTTGCTATAACGTCGCCGATTGTCCCTCCCGGCATTCCACCACCCTTACCAGCCGGAGCCAGGTTGCCCCAGAATAACGAGTGCAACAAATGTCCGCCTATGTGGAATGACAGTTCCTTTAGGGTCGATTTCATATCTAGATCAGCCCCGTCTTTTCTGGCCTTATCCAGCCTCTCCAGTATGGCGTTGGCGCCATTAACGTAGGCCAGATGGTGTTTGTCGTGGTGTATCCTTAGTTGTTCTTCTGATATGTGCGGTTCCAAGTCCTTGTATCCGTAAGGCAGCTCCGGCAGGGTATATAATCTCGATGTTTCCATTGACACCCCTCCTTTATCTCTTATTTTGCCAGTTCTTCCTCCACTTCCTTTCTGCCCTCTTCCAGTTCCTCTACCTGCTCCTTATCTTCTTTTAACAGCAGGGCCTGAAACTCTCCCACGTGCGTCTTTTCCTCTCTGGCTACGTCTAACAGTATCTTTTTAAGGTTTTTGTTCTGGGTCAGCGCCGCCATCTGTTCATACAGATTTATGGCGTCTAATTCCGCTATTATCGCCGCGCGCAGTATCTCCTTATCTAGATCCTTTGCCTTTACCTTATCCAGATCGATGGGTATCCTTGATAACATGGGTTTCACCTCCCTTCCCCAAAAAGCCAGATATCTTGTGATCTCGGTTACGTGTTTGCCCTAAAAACGGGCGATGGCTGGTTCATTTTCAGTCGGATGGCGACTCCCCTCCGGGCCGGCTATGGTGGAGGCCCCGTAAGGGCTGCCGCCGGAGACCTCATCAACAATCAGTAATCCTTTTTCAGAGTAAGGCACGCCCGCTATAATCATCCCATGATGCAAAAGTGTGGTATGGAAGCTAAGGATGGTGGACTCCTGGCCCCCGTGCTGGGTGGCCGTGGAAGTAAATACACTTCCTACCTTCCCAATCAAGGCCCCTTTCCTCCATAACCCGCCGGTCGCATCCAGAAAGGCCCGCATCTGGGCGCTCATCATGCCAAAATGCGTAGGCGTACCGAAAATAACGGCGTCTGCTTCGGCCAGATTCTCCAGCGTAGCTACCGGGATATGGGCAAACTCCTTCTTTGTTTCGACAGCCCCCGTCTTGGCCAAAATCTCGTCAGAAAGCGTCTCCGAAACCTGAAAGAGGTTGACCTGTGCGCCCGGCACTTCCCTGGCGCCTTCGGCGACTGCCTCTGCCAGACAATACACGTGGCCGTACATGCTCCAAAAAATAATATTGATTTTGACGTCTCCGCCTGCCATATTTGTCACCTCCCTTAGTTACTATTCTCTAACTTCAACTTGTCATTAGTCAAGGTGAATTGTAAGGCCGCTCTCTGATCCCAGAAAACTCAACCCGGGGAAAGAGTTCCGGAGTTTCCCGAGTTTTTTGGAGGGCCTTTTTCTCTGAGCGTAACTTGCCGGAGCAGTCCGCCTGAGGCGGATCGAGGGCAAGCAGGAAGGGGAAGGCCAGCCCTTTAGTCCCGTAGGGTGGGCTTTGCCCACCAAAGGAATGATGGTGGGTAAAACCCACCCTACATTGCTGGTTTAAGGTTTTTTTAAAATTAGGTTGACTTTTTGGTCCAGGATTTCTAATATGACCACCTGGTCATATTATGGATGCCGAGCTTACCCCAAGACAGACCTTCTTTAACCTCCCACCGGACAAGCAGCAGCGCGTCCTGGAGGCGGCCGTTCAGGAGTTTTCCGAGCGAGGCTACCAGCAGGCCAGCATTAACACCATAGTCTCCCGCGTGAATATCGCCAAGGGTTCCATCTACCAGTACTTCGACAGCAAAAAAAGCCTGTTTCTCTTTATCTTCAATCAGGGCATTGCCTTGGTACGGCAAATGCTGAAGCATGTCAAAAAAGAGAGTCAGGGAGAAGATTTTTTCACGCGGGTAAAGAAATCCCTTATGGCCGGCGTTGAGTTCATAGATAAGCATCCGGCCCTCTACCGGGTTTATCTCCGCATCCTTTTCGAGCGCGATTCTCCTCTACGGGAAGATTTTCTGCAAACGATAAGGCTTTTCTCCCGCGAGTACATCCTCTCCCTTTTGGAAGAGGGGCAGGCAAGGGGTGAGGTCAGAAAAGACCTGGACCCCGTGTTGGCTGTGTTTATTCTAGACGCGGTATTAGATAAATTCCTGCAGAACTATGCCCTGCCCTATCTTGATCCGGCCCTGGAGTTAAACAAGGAGAAAGGCCTGGAAGGAAAAATCGACAGCATCGTAACCTTGCTGCGGCAAGGATTCGCCGCAGCAGATGGGAGTTAACATGGACATGGACCGGTCGAAAGGAGAGCCGTGGTGGCAAGAGATACGCGGCAAGGTCGAGGCCGGTGAAAGGTTATCCTTTGAAGACGGGCTGAGGCTTTACCAATCCAATGACCTTCTGGCCATCGGCACCCTGGCCAATGCGGTACGCCGCCGTCTGAACGGCAATAAGGCATTTTACATATACAATCAACATATCAACTATTCCAATATCTGCGTCAATCGCTGCCGTTTTTGTGCCTTCGGCAAGGACAAGGGCGATCCGGCCGCGTATGAAATGTCCACTGAGGAGATAGTCGGCAAGATTCAAAAACGCCGCCATGAGCCGATAACCGAGGTGCACATCGTAGGCGGGATACATCCTGACCTGCCTTATCGCTATTATGTGGAGATGATCCGGGAGATCAAAAAGGCACGGCCGGAGATCCATATACACGCCTTTACCGCCGTAGAAATCGCCCATCTGGCCAAGATCTCCGGACAAAGTATATCCGATACGCTCTGCGACCTGCGCGAGGCTGGGCTAGGTTCGCTTCCGGGCGGCGGCGCGGAGGTCTTCAGCCCCCGCATAAGGGAACGCCTCTGTCCCAAAAAACTATCTCCGGAAGGCTGGTTGGAAGTGGCCAAGACCGCGCATCGCCTCGGCATCAAGTCCAACGCCACCATGCTTTACGGGCATATCGAGTCTGCGGAAGAAAGGGTCAGCCATCTTCTGTCCTTGCGCCGGACCCAGGATGAGACCGGCGGCTTCATGGCCTTTATTCCCCTGGCCTTTCATCCGCGAAACACGGAGCTTTCCGACCTCTCTAACACCACCGGTTTTAATGACCTTAAAAATATCGCCATCGCCCGTCTCCTGCTCGATAATTTTCCGCACATCAAGGCCTACTGGGTAATGATCGGCCCCAAACTGGCCCAGATCGCCCTTAATTTTGGCGCAGATGATCTGGATGGAACGATCATCGAGGAAAAGATCACCCACATGGCCGGTGCGGAGACGGCCCAGAGGATGACCCGCGCAGAACTCCAGCGTTTAATCCATGAGGCGGGATGTACGCCGATAGAACGGGACACCCTGTACAATGCTATCCTAAATGTTACGCAGTCAGCGAATAACGACCAGCCTGGCAAGAAAGCTTTTGCTGAAAGCTGACTGTCGAAGATTCGCCGGTATTGTGGCGAGCTGATAGCTAAATGCTTATGTACATATTCATCGAGGCCCGGCAATGAATTACGATTTGTGGCGCAGAAAAATAGAACATAGCGAAAGGTTCTCGAAGGCAGAGGCCCTGGAACTTTACAGCCATCCGGATATCCTTGTCCTTGGAGAACTGGCCGACCTGAAACGCCGCCTACTCAACCCCAAAAGGCTGGTCACCTACATCATTGACCGCAACATCAATTATACGAATATATGCATATCGGGATGCCGGTTCTGCGCTTTCTTTAGAGAAGACGGGGCACAGGGAGGCTATGTCCTGACCAGGGAGGAGCTGGCACGGAAAATAGAGGAGACCCTCTCCCTGGAAGGCGTACAGATACTCCTTCAGGGCGGCTTGCACCCTACCCTGCCCTTTTCTTTTTATGAAGAGATGCTTGCCTTTATTAAAAGTGAGCATCCCATACATATACATGGCTTTTCGCCTCCGGAGATTGTGCACATGTCCCGGCAGTCCGGGCTGGGTATCGGCGATGTACTGCGACGGCTGCGCGCGGCCGGGCTCGACTCTATACCGGGCGGAGGCGCGGAGATATTGGTGGACAGAGTAAGACAAGCCGTATCTCCACGGAAATGTTCAGCAGATGAATGGCTGGCAGTTATGGAAGAGGCGCATCGGCAAGGAATTAAAACTACGGCCACGATGATGTTCGGCCATGTAGAGACTATCGAAGAGCGCATTGAACACCTTATGCGTCTTCGTGAGCTTCAGGATAAGACTCAGGGGTTCACGGCCTTTATTCCCTGGCCTTTCCAGCCGCATAATACCCGCATAAACGTTGTTTCCATGGGAGGCGTCGAATACCTCCGCATGCTGGCTGTTTCCCGGGTCGTCCTGGACAATATCCCCAATCTACAGGCCTCCTGGGTTACCCAGGGGCCTAAGGTGGCGCAGGTGGCCCTTGCCTTCGGCGCCAACGACTTCGGCAGTACCATGATCGAAGAAAATGTAGTGGCGGCTACCGGCGTCTCTTATCAGTTGAGCGAAAAGGAAATCAGGCGCATCATTGCCGACGCCGGTTATGAGCCGGCCCGCAGAAATATGGCCTATGAATTGCTTTAAGCCATCAGCCATCAGCTATCAGCTATCAGCCCGGGAGGTAGCTGAAGGCTTTAGCCTGCGTAAGTTATCAGCAAACAGCGATCGTCTGCCAGCAGGCAGTAGGCAAATAAAAATCCACCGTGCCAAATGGGTCTTTCCTGTATCTTCACTGCCGGTTAGTGACGGCGCGGTTGTGGTTGCCGATGGCCGCATAGAGGCCGTGGGCCGGTTTAAGGACCTCAGGGAAGCCTATAAAGGCGATGTGGTTGATCATGGAGAGGTAGGCATCCTGCCGGCCCTGGTCAACGCCCATACCCATCTTGAACTCGCCGCCCTGCGAGGACGTCTGTCTGGAAAGGATGGTTTTGTTAATTGGATTAGGGTGCTCATCAAAGTGCGGGAGGACATACCGCCGGCAGAAATAGAAAAGGCAATAACTAATGAACTCGCGGCCATGCACCAGCAGGGCGTCGGCCTCATTGGCGATGTAGGTAATACCCGGATGGCTTATGAGTTATGCCAAAAACAAAAGATAAAGACTGTTTTTTTTCGCGAGTTCCTGGGCTTTAACCGGGCGAAGACGGCAAAGGCCAAGGAAATGCTGGCAGAAGCCGGTAAATCGCATGAGACCGACAATGCATTTCATGTGGCTGCCCATGCCCCATACACCGTCTCTGCCGAACTGTTTTCAGCCCTCAAGTCGTGGGCTAATAAGCACGGGAAGATGCTCTCCGTGCACCTGGGTGAATGCTTGGAGGAGCAAGAACTCCTTGCGCATGGAAACGGATCATTGAGAGACCTGCTCAGTGAGCGTTCAGCCTGGGATGATGATTTTATTCCGCCAGGGAAGAGCACAGTGGCCTATCTTGATAAACTCGGCGTCCTGGACAATAACACGGTCTGTGTACATCTCGTGCACCTGTCAGAGGAAGATATGGCAATTCTGGCTACCCGCAGGGTAAAATGCTGCCTCTGCCCCAGGAGTAATCTCTTTCTCAACGTCGGCTTCCCGAAGGTGGAAAAGATGCTTACCTATGGGCTGTACCCGGCCCTGGGAACAGATAGCCTGGCCAGCAATGAGAGCCTCAGCATCTTAGAAGAGATGGCGGCCATCAGAAAACACATGCCCGGCCTGGCCCCGGAAAAAATACTGGAGATGGCCACCCTGAACGGCGCCCGGGCCCTTGGCCGGGAAGACCGGCTGGGCAGTCTGACGTCGGGAAAGGAAGCCGGGATGATCTCTGTCCCAGCCGGCGGAGAAGGCAGCCGGGAAGCGCTTGAAGGCATAATGGATCGTGCCGCAACTATACCGGTACGTTGGATACAATGAACTACCCCGCAGCAAGCTACGGGGAATTTAACCCAATAACTTACGAAAATCTGTGTAATCTGCGTAATCTGTGGATTAAAAGGAACAAAAATGGAACAGATTAGAATTGGCAAATTCAGTTTTATTAACACCAGCCCTATATATTACCCACTCGAACACATAGTAGGCCTAAACGGCTTTCAGGTTATAGAGGGATCCCCTTCGGAACTAAACGCCCGCTTTTTCCGAGGGGAATTGGACATCAGCGTCATATCCTCACAGGAATACGGTCTCCATGCGGAAAAATACTTCCTCCTCCCTGAACTGGCCATTGTCTCGCAGGGAACGGTCAAAAGCGTGCTCTTTTTCAGTAAGTATCCGCTTAAGGCCCTCAGCGGACGCCGCATCCTTATAACCGAGAAGTCACAAACCTCGGTAGCCCTCCTGAAGATTATCTTGGAAGAATTTTATGAGGTATTTCCCATTTATGAGACAGGCGACCTGTCCGCGAAAGACGTCCATTCCCGGGAGGTCGCCGGCTTTCTGGCTATCGGCGACGAGGCCCTCAGGTTTCGCATCGAGAGTCAGGAGCCTTATATTATTGACCTCGGCGAGACCTGGAAGAAGTTTGCCGGCCTGCCTTTTGTATATGCAGTGTGGGCAGTGCGGCGGGAATTCTATAATCAGTTTCCGCAGAAGGTATGGGAGGCCTGCCGCCTCCTTAAAGAGTCACGGGATAAGGGCCTTAAGACCCTGGAAAAGATCGGAGGCCGTTTTGCTTCACATATACCCATGTCCAAGGAGGCCTGTCTGGCCTACTTGCGAACCCTGTGTTTTGACTTAACCCCGGAGGCGCTGGAGGGAATGAGGCTGTTCTTCCGCTATCTGGTCAAACGCGGGGAATACCCTTCTCCGGTGAACATAGAATTTGTACCGCAACTAGACGGGATGACGGCCTGAATGTCAGATGAAACACTCGTGTCTCAAAGAGACACAAAGAACAATGGAGAAAATCCCCCCTCACCCCCCTTTAATAAAGGGGGGGATACATTAAGTCCTCTTTTGAAAAAAGGGGGAGAGCCGTCAAATCCCCCTTTGGGAAAAGATGGAGGCCCATCAATTCCCCCTTTGGAAAAGGGGGATACAGGGGGATTTTCTGGTGAAAAGAAAGCCTTCGTAGAAAAGAAATTTTCATCCATCACCCCGCGCTACGATTTCCTTAATTCCTTGCTGAGTCTAAATATTGACCGCTACTGGCGATGGGTGACCGCCCGTGAGTTAGACAATTATACGGGGGGACCAATTCTCGACCTCTGCGCCGGCACACTGCCCTTAAGCCTTAGCATAGCCGGACGCAGGCCCGAACGATATGTGTTGGCCCTCGATCTCTGCCGGGATATGCTGGCCTACGGTCGCAACAGACTAAATGGCCGGGTAGCAGGCCGGCAAATTATCCCGATTTGTGCAGACGGAGAAGAAATACCCTGTTGCGATAATAGCTTTTCCGGGATTACCGTGGCCTTTGGAGTGCGTAACCTGAGCAATCTGGATAAGGGCCTTAAGGAGATGTGGCGCGTCCTCCGGCCCGGGGGGAAACTGGTCATCCTTGAGTTTTCTCGCCCTAAAAATCCGGTCATGCGGACGCTTTATTTTTTCTACCTCATGCGGATCCTGCCATATATCGGCGGCCGGATATCTGGCGACGAAGAGGCTTACCGCTATCTGGCGAATTCTATCCGCCTCTTTTACTCGCCGGAAGAATTAGCGCAAAAAATGAAAAATACCGGTTACGTAAAGGTAACCTATCGCCCGCTCACGGCCGGTATAGTGACTTTATATACTGGAGAAAAGCCTTGATATTCACCGCGGAGAACATAAAGAAAACATCTCAAATCTGAAATTTGAGATTTGAAATTCTTGTAACACTTTAGCTGTTTGAAAAGAGCTAGTCGTCCAGAAAACGGCGCCTCGAAAATCCCCCTTAATCCCCCTTTTTCAAAGGGGGAAATGTTTCTCCTCCCTTTGGAAAAGGGAGGTTGGGAGGGATTTTAAAATACTTTTTCAAACAGCTAAACTGATACAAATTCTTCTCTTTGCGTGCTCTGCGCTAAATATTACATTCCGAGCGCTAAAAGGGAGGTTCGCTTTGGGCTATAAGAATCTGCAGGAATTTATACGCCTTCTGGAAAAAGAAGGAGAACTAAAAAAAATTACCGAGCCGGTCAGCCCCTATCTGGAGATTACTGAGATCACCGACCGCGTCTGTAAAAAAGGCGGGCCTGCCCTCCTCTTCACCAATGTCGTCGGTCATGACATGCCGGTCCTGATGAACGCCTTTGGATCATACCGACGCATGTGCCTGGCCCTCCAGGTAGGCGACTTTAATGAGATCGGAAAAGATATCCTGAACTTCCTGGAGGCCGAAGCGCCGGATACCCTAATCAAAAAGCTCAAGATGATACCAAAGCTTAAACGGCTGGCCGATATGTTTCCGAAGATGGTGAGCAAGGCCCCCTGCCAGGAAGTGATAATAAAAGATAATATTGACCTTAGGCTTCTTCCGGCGCTACACTGCTGGCCTAAGGATGGCGGACGTTTTATCACCCTCCCTCTGGTCTTTACCAAACACCCGGAGACCGGCGTGCGTAACTGCGGGATGTACCGCATACAGGTCTTTGACGCCGGCACCACGGGTATGCACTGGCATACCCACAAGGGCGGGGCCCAGCATTACCGCATAGCCGAAAAACGCGGCGAGCGGCTGGAAGCGGCGGTAGCCATCGGCGCAGACCCGGCTACAACTTATGCCGCCACGGCCCCTCTGCCGGAAGACATCGACGAGATGGTCTTCTCCGGCTTTCTCCGCTCCGAACCGGTCGAGATGGTGCAGTGCCTTACCGTCGATCAGCAGGTGCCGGCCGAGGCGCAGATTATCCTCGAGGGCCATGTAGAACCGGGCGAAAGACGCGTGGAAGGCCCCTTCGGTGACCATACCGGCTATTATTCACTGGCGGATAAGTATCCGGTCTTTCATGTCACCTGTATCACCCATCGTAAAGAGGCCGTCTATCCGGCCACCATCGTGGGCCGCCCGCCCATGGAAGATTGTTATATGGCCAAGGCCACAGAGCGCATATTCCTGCCGCTGATAAAAAAACAGCTCTCGGAGATTGTGGATATGAACCTACCCCTGGAAGGGGTTTTCCATAATCTGGCCTTTATCTCTATCGATAAGCGCTATCCCGGACACGCCCGGAAGGTGATGCACGCCCTGTGGGGGATGGGCCAGATGATGTTCACCAAGATCATCGCCGTCTTTGACCGGGAAGTCGATGTCCAGGACCTGTCACAGGTCCTCTGGCGTATCGGCAACAACGTCGATCCGCGGCGGGATACGGTTATTACCGATGGGCCGGTCGATGCCCTGGATCATGCCTCACCCCTGCCCCACTATGGCGGGAAGATGGGCATCGATGCCACGCGCAAGTGGCCGGAGGAGGGATTTGAGCGTGACTGGCCGGAGGTCATCGAGATGGATGAGGCCGTGAAAAAGAAAATCGATGCCATCTGGGGAAAGCTGGGTCTATAGTGAATTTATCTGCATCGGGCAGACAAAGGGCGATAAAACACCCATGTCTCAAAGAAATATAAAGAACAAAGAAAACAATCCCCCCTTACCCCCCTTTAGTAAAGGGGGGGATATTTTAAGCCCCCCCTTGAAAAAAGACGGGGGTCTGTCGATTCCCCTTTTGGGAAAGAATGGGCACCCATCAATTCCCCCTTTGGAAAAGGGGGATACAGGGGGATTTTCTGGTGAAAAAATACAGAAACGTTACATCGTGGCCTTGACCGGGGCGAGCGGCATGCCCTATGCCGTATCCCTCTTACAGAAATTAGCGGCAAAAAATGTGGAGATACACGGCCTCGTGTCTGCGGCCGGGGCCCAGGTATTGAAGCTGGAAACCGGCCTTTCTACCTCAGAGGTGGGCCGGTATATGACCAGGCACTACGACGAAAAAGACTTTGCCGCGCCGGTAGCCAGCGGGTCTTTCCCCCACGACGGCATGATTATTATCCCTTGCACCATGGGCACCCTGGGCGCCATAGCCAACGGTATATCAAATAACCTTATCCATCGGGCGGCGGATGTGACCTTAAAGGAAGGCCGAAGGCTCTTATTGATCTTGCGGGAGACCCCGCTGAACCGGATACACATAAGCAATATGCTGCGCCTGGCGGAGGCCGGAGCGACCATCATGCCGGCCATGCCCGGATTTTATCATCAACCCGCGAGCGTTGATGATTTGGTCGTTACCTTCGTGGACAGAATCCTGGATGTCCTCGGCCTGCCCGATCCAAAGGCCAAAAGGTGGGGTATCGACTCATGATACGAAAGACCCATACCTTCCTGGAGATGATTAAATTCGAGCACACCATCTTTGCCCTGCCCTTTGCCTTCATAGGGGCCTTTCTGGCGGCGGGCGGCGTGCCGGCTCCGGCAAAATGTCTCTGGATACTTTTGGCCATGGTCGGGGCGCGCACGGCCGCTATGGGCTTTAACCGTATAGTCGATCTCCCTTATGACCGCAAAAATCCCCGCACCGCAGGCCGGGCCTTGCCGCAAGGCATGATAAAGGTCAAAGAGGCCCGGCTCTTTGTGATCCTGGCCTCCCTGCTCTTCTTCTTCGCGGCCTATAAGCTGAACCGGCTGACCTTTATGCTGTCCCCCCTGGCCCTGGCCACAGTCCTTGCTTACTCTTACACCAAACGATTTACCTGGTTGTCGCATATATTCCTGGGTCTGGCCCTGGGCATTGCCCCTGCCGCCGGATGGATAGCTGTGAAAGGCAGTTTCGATGCCGCGCCTCTTATCCTGAGCGCCGGGGTCATATTTTGGGTGGCAGGTTTTGACACCATTTATGCCTGTATGGATTTTGAGTTTGATCGCCGCGAAGGGCTGCACTCGATACCCTGCAAATTCGGCAAAGAAAGGGCACTTGCCTTTGCCGTCGGGTTCCATATCCTGGCTTTTATGTTTTTTCTCTATACCGGCATTATGGCCGGATTAAGGTGGGTCTATTATGCGGGCATCGCCCTGACGGCGATGGCTATGGTGCTGCAACATATATTCGTCACGCCCAAGGACCTTTCTAAAATAAACCTCTCCTTCTTCACCATGAACGGCATAATCAGCATCACCCTCTTTCTGGCTACCTGGGCCGCACTTTCCTGATATAACAGGACGTAGATTTCCGCAAAAAGTCTATCCCGTCTTTTCCACCTTCGCGGCCAGATAATAGGCAAAAACCAGGAGTAAAATTACCAGGGCGCTAAGCCCGATCTCCCAGAGCCGTTCCACCTGAACGTGCTCCACATGTGATATCTCGATCTCGACCAGCAGTATCCGCCGGACCGAGGCTATGATCCCGATGGAAAGAAAAGGTTCCAGGGTAAATCTCTGTTTCTTAAGGAAACGGATAATGGTCCAGAAAAGCTCCAGGATAATCAGGGCCAGGAGCACATCATTCACCAGGCTGATTATGGCGGTACGGGATGGATGAGCAAGATTGGTAATCCCGTAATACATGATGAATCCACAAGCGATGAGCAGTAAAAGTCCCGCCAGCACGTGAAAGGCAATGTCTGCCTGAACAAGTGCCCGTCTGATCTTCTCTCTCAGGTCCAGCTTTGATTCTTCCATATCAGCACCGCTCATTGGGGTCACACCTTCATATGTCACTAGGCCAATTTGGATTTGTTGAGTTTGGGAATGCTTACAGTTGGCTGCTAATCATCCCCGTATCTTGGCAGCGAGTTGCTTTCCTATCTCAACTATCTTTCCGTGGTCCTCAGCCCCCGGGGGGCCATTTATCTCCAGGGTATCCACTACTTCTATCCCCGCAGGCTTCAGAACCTCAAGCGCCTGCCGGCGGGCTCCGCCGCCCCAGCCGTAAGAGCTAAGGATAATACTGTATTTCAATGGCGGGCGCAATGCCTTTACCAGATTAACGGCGTGCGCGGCCACTGGATGCATTCCTCCCAGCACGGTCGGTGTCCCGAGGACTATCCCGCGTGCATCGACCAAGTCCCTGGCTATATCCCCGATATCCGAATTGGAGACGTTATATAAGCTCACCTCAATGCCCTCAACTAAGAGCGTCTCCACTATAGTTTTTATCATCGCCTCGGTAGATTTCCACATACTGACATAAACTACAATCGCCTTTTTCCTCGTCTCTCCGGCCGTCCATTTTCGATAGACATCCAGGATCTTTTCCGGGTTTTTATAAACAGGGCCGTGGCTGGGAGCGATGACTTTGATCTCCAGGTCCTTTATCTTTTCCAGGGCCTTTTGCCCCATCTTTCTGAAGGGCATCATGATCTCTCCGAAATATCTCTTGGCCAATGGCAGTATATCTTCCACTTCATCATCATACAGCCCAAAGGCCGTATGCGCCCCAAAAAAGTCACAGGGAAAAAGGATCTTATCTTCGACAAGGTATGTAAACATGGTTTCCGGCCAGTGTAGAAAAGGTGCTTCGATAAATTTCAGGGTCCTGCCGCTGAGTTCAATCGTATCCCCGTCTTTAACCGCCTTTATCCTTTCTATCGGCACCTTATAGTAGATCTGCGCCATTTTTGCGCCCTTCTCCGTGGTAATAAGCCGCGCCTCTTTATACAACTCCATCATAATCGGGATCGCCCCGGCATGATCCGGTTCGGCATGATTCATCACAATATAATCTATCGGGGCTTCACCTATTACCTGCGCCATCTTTTCTTCCAGCTCACTCTCAAATCCGGGATTTACCGTGTCGATGAGCGCTGTCTTTTCTTTCCCCCGCACCAGATAGGCGTTGTACGTTGTCCCCTGGGGAAGCGGGATCAGGGCGTCAAAGATTCTGCGGTTCCAGTCCTTTATTCCCACCCAGTATATACCTTCAGAGATTTCAGGTATGTTGTATATTTTCATAGCTATCGCCTCTTCTTCAATTCGTAATCGCCAAAATCTTAATTAGTGTCCATCCGAAAACTACTGTTCCCGGCTTCCTATCTGTGTGCGACGCACAGGCAGGCACGCTTTCAACGATCAGCGATTAGCTATTAGCAAAAACCTAAGACAAACAACACATTAAGCTGAACGCTGATAGCTGAGTGCTGACAGTTCATCCGAAATTTTTGGGTTTCCGGGTGAAAACTAATATTATTGTCCCTGTATGCGTCCGCCTTGTCAAATAATTTTGGCAAGCCTGTCGCTTTTTATGATAAGGTGTCTATAGCAGGCTTTAAGAAAATAAAAACGTCAGGTAAGATCATGCTGCCGGCAAGCGAACTTCCCAGGAACGAGAAAGGCCGGTGGGAGCTAACGTCTCCAAAATGCAACTATTATTTGCGGCCGCAGGTTGAGCCAGAGGCGGACGGCTGCAAACAGTAAAAGATATATGGCCGAACACATCTACATCCAGCCAATCTCATCGTCAAGGGGTAGAGAACCCGAGGCGTGGTTATTAGAAAAAATAGCCCATCGGCTTGCCGGGATATTTAATGCAAAGGTCTTCGTAGAAAAGAATCCTGTTTATGTCCCGGATACAACTTACAATCTCCGCCGGCATCAGTACAGCGCCGAACTGATCGCCCAGTTTCTGGCCAGGGAAAAGAAAACCGGAAAGGTGCTGGCCGTGGCCGACTTTGATCTCTATGTGCCTTCTCTAAATTTTGTCTTTGGTCTGGCTGGCCTGCTCACGGATATAGCCATAATCTCACTTGCCCGCCTCAGGCAGGAATTTTATCAACTACCGGCGGATCAGACCCGGCTCACCACACGGGCAATCAAGGAGGCGGTGCATGAGATAGGACATCTCTACGGATTATCCCATTGTCCAGACACACGCTGCGTCATGCATTTTTCAAACAGCCTCCCGGATACCGACAGAAAAAATGAAGAACCCTGTGCAAAATGTAGAGAAATGATAAAATAGATAGAAAAACCTAAATAGTTTTCATCCGGAATCCCTGATTTTCTCCTCTCCCCTGGTGGGAGAGGGTTAGGTGAGGGGGATAACCTGCTGATTTTGCCTCAGTTCACCCTCCCCCTGACCCCCCTCCCGTCGAGGGGGGGACTTTTCGGATGAAAACTAAATATGGCAGAAGCGAGATGATATGAATAAATATGCAGTAATCGTTATCGGCGCCGGACCGTCCGGTCTTTTTAGCTGTCTGGAACTCACTAAAGCCGGGATCGGGCCCATACTACTTATTGAACAAGGCAAAGACATTTACCACAGGACAAATCGTTCCGGTAAAGACCTCCTCTGCGGATGGGGAGGCGCCGGGGCCTTCAGTGACGGCAAGCTCACCCTTTCCCCGGATGTAGGAGGATTCCTAGGTGAGATTATACCCCGGAAAGAAGTAAAAAACCTCCTGCAGCAGGCCGATGATATATTCCTTTACTTCGGTGCCCCTGCCAAAACCTACAGCCCGCCCCGGGAGGTCCTGGATAGTCTGGAAATACAGGCCAAGCTGGCCCAGATGGAGTTTATCTATTCACCGATAAGACATCTGGGTACGGAGAACTGCGTCAAAGTCCTGACCAACATCCGGGAATATCTGCAGGATAAGATAGATATCCGGACAGAGACAAAAGTGGATCAAATTGTGGTGGAATCAGGCCAGGCAAAAGGGGTGCGATTGCCTTCCGGAGAAGTCCTGCCCGGAGAATATGTGATCTCTGCCCCCGGTAGGGTGGGAGCTAGCTGGATGAAAAAAGAAGCGGCCCGCCTGGGCCTTGCGGCCACGCCCAATCCGGTGGACCTCGGCGTCCGGGTAGAAGTGCCCGCAGTAGTGATGCAAAAGCTGACGGATGTGGTTTATGAGGCCAAGCTTATCTACTATTCACAGACCTTTGACGACCGGATTCGAACGTTTTGCATGAATCCCTATGGCGAGGTGGTTAGTGAAGCCGTCGATGGCCTCATCTCTGTAAACGGCCATAGTTATGCGGAAAAACGCTCGGAAAACACAAATTTTGCGCTTTTGGTGAGCAGCCGTTTTACCGAACCTTTCGATGATCCTATAGGCTATGGCCGGGCTATTGTTTCGCTGGCCAATCTGTTGGGCAGCGGGGTAATAGTCCAACGCCTAGGCGACTTGCTGGCCGGGCGGCGCACCACCGAAAAAAGACTTTCCCGATGCATCACCCGTCCGACACTACCCGAGGCCACACCCGGCGACCTCAGCTTTGTTTTCCCTTATCGCCACCTTAAAAATATCATGGAAATGCTGGAGGCCCTGGAAAGGATTGTACCCGGTGTATATTCCCGGCACACTCTTCTCTATGGAGTGGAGGTCAAGTTTTACTCACATCGCATTCGTTTAAATAATGAACTGGAATCAGAGGCCAAAAATCTCTTCATCACAGGAGATGGGTCAGGCATTACCCGCGGGCTTATACAGGCCTCGGTGAGCGGTCTAGTGGCCGCCCGGGCCATTATCAAACGTCACAAGGGTCAGCCTTAGAAAAAATTCAAACCTAATATCTTAGAGATGCGCCACAGCTTACCGGCGGGCTCTGTCTCTTCCTCCGGTCCGGCTGATGGGTCAAGCAAGACCTTGGCCAGGGATTCAATAGAACGGGAAAAGCCCGAGTGAGAAAATTCGGTAAAAAGCGGCCTTTTCTTTAGCTCGGCCTTGTTAATAACCTCAGCCTCATAAGGCAAGGAGCCCATATAGTTCGGCTTTAAAACAAACTCTGTCTCGTGGGCATTTATGTTCTCGTCCGCGGTTTTTACGATATTTTCAAAAACCATCTTGCCCTGCTGAGGATTCCTCACCTGATTGACGACTATGTGGGGCGCAAAATAATCTTTAACCTCATACTTCTTATTGCGTCTGAGTCTATTCTCGATTTCCTTAAAACGCTGGAAAGAGGCCTTTATACACGCATATCCACTGATTATATCCTGGGGCGTAGTTACAATGATTATCTCGTCCATGGCCAGGGCAAAGTCGAGCACCGCATAGCTAATACCCGCCCCAAGATCAAATATGGTCATATCATAATATTTACCTGTGGCCAAAAAATGTTTAATAAACTTATGCCTCTGGACATAATTGAGATTGGCCAGTTTGTATTCTCCGGCGACCCCTCCTATTAGTTCAAAACCGTAAGCAGTCTGGTAAATAATTTCCTCTATCTTTTTCGCATGGCTGAAAAAATGTTGGAGGGTGCATAAAGGAAATATCCCCAGCTTGTTGGAAACATCGGCATTGGCCAGATCACCGTCGATAAGGAGGATGTGTTTACCCAGTTTAGACAGGGCACAGCTCAGGTTGATGGAGACGTGCGTCTTGCCCACCCCTCCCTTGTTCGAGATAACCGCAAAGGTCTTATGGGTGGGCCGAATATCCTCCAGGCATGATACTTCGGCATCATTATATTCCAGGTCGCCGTAATATGTATCAATCGCCGTTAATATATCGCCGACCGGCATGGTTACCGGTATCACGTCCTTACCGGTATAAGATTTAACGGCGTCCAGGGTTTCATAATCGTCGGAGTCAGCCACGGCCACCTGAAGTTTTTCATCTATGACCTTTAACGGCATGCATCTAAAATTCCGGGCAAAGACGCCGTTAAGCTGTCTCACTGCCTCATTTTCAATGTCCATCGCCGGGTTTGTAGTTAATGGCCCGGCCCCGGCAGACGCATAAGCCTCTCCAGTCTCCATTGGATCCCCCTCGTTTTGAGCTATAAGTCAGCAGTCAGCAGGAAAAGGCCGATGGCTTATAGCTGATAGCTGAACGCTTATTTATAAGAATCGGCAGGAAAAACAATTAACTTTAAGGTTGATGAACTCGTAAAAAGTCAGATTTCCCCTCCCCTGGGAGGCTGTGTCATAATCGTTATTTGTCATTGCGAGCGACCGAAGGGAGCGCGGCAATCTCTATAATTTCAATACGTTGTGAGATTGCTTCGGTCGTTTCACTCCCTCGCAATGACATTACGACACAGTCTCTTGGTGGGAGGGGACTAAGGGGGAACACGTTAAAAGCTGTCACTTATTTGGTCAGCCCGATTTTGAGATAGCGTTGGCAATAGCCGAAGTACAAACTCCCAAGTGTCTGGCTATCTCCACCCTTAGTGACTCCCGGCTCATGAGTTAGTGGTGGAGGGGGGCCTGGAGCGTATAATCTGGCTCGACGAGGCATAGAGGGTTTTTAGCACAAACCTATTTACTCGTAAGGTGAATAGGTTTTAAGCACGTTTCTGGGCCTTGAAGCCGCCTGGAACGCATTCGGGGTCGGCAACCCCGGGAAACCTTCCAGACATTTTGCAAGAGGCTCATACTATACGCATATTTTTAAAAGGGAGATAATTATGTTACGATCGCAAAATCAGGAAGGTGATTGACACATAATTTAGCCAATGATACTTAACCAAGGAGGCGGAGTATGTCAACGGACTACTTGGTGCGGATAATGGACTGAACCTAACGAGGCAAGAGAATATTATAAAATAATAGACGCCCCCGAAGTACACAAGAGGTACTGTTAAAGGTGGAATGAATTCCAATAATTATACGTTAATCTGCGTAAGGAGCGTGTATTGATGGCAAATGAAGACCTGTCGAAGCTGAAGATAGACAAGACTGCAGAAGTCTATAGGCCGCAGAAGAGGCATAAGGTATTCTATTGGATAGGCGGGGTAATTGTCCTTGCGCTTGCAACGATCCTTTTTGCAAAAGGGGTTTTTACGCCGCGGTTGAGGTAGCGCCGGCAAATGTAACACAGATATATCCGTCACAGACATTTACACTTCTCAATGCCAGCGGGTATGTTGTAGCCCAGCGGAAGGCTGCCGTTGCTTCAAAGGTAACCGGACGTCTCATATCGCTGACAGTAGAAGAAGGCAGCAGAGTAAAAAAGGGAGAGGTGATCGCCCGTCTTGAAAACGATGACGTTATCGCAGCGCGCAGCCAGGCGGAGGCAAATCTGAATGCGGCACGACATAACCTTGAACAGGCAAAGGCGGAACTGAATGACGCCACGGTCTCTTTCGAACGATACAGGAATCTGATAGGGGAGGGGTTTGTTTCAAAAGCAGACTATGACGCCTCAGATGCGCGGTATAGAAAGGCAGCCGCTGCGGTTGCGGCTGCTGGGGCAGCGGTCAAGGCGGGCAATGCGGCCCTTCAGAGCACAAATGTCGCGGTCGAATATACTTTTATACGCGCCCCGTTTGATGCGGTGGTATTGACCAAAAATGCAGATGTGGGTGATATCGTCACTCCCATAGGCGCCGCCGCCGATGCCAAGGCGGCCGTAGTAACCATTGCCGATATGGAGTCGCTCCTTGTGGAAGTCGATGTATCGGAATCGAACCTTCAGATGGTGAGGACGGGGCAGCCATGCGAAATACAGCTTGATGCCTTGCCTGATTCACGATTCCGCGGGGTCGTTCATATGATCGTACCCACAGCCGATCGCACGAAAGCAACGATATTGGTGAAAGTCCGTTTTGTTGATAAAGACAACAGAGTATTACCGGAGATGAGCGCCAAGGCGGCATTTCTTTCACGGGAGATAAGAGACGATGAACAAAAGCCGCGCACCGCTCTTAATCCCGCTGCCGTAACCGACCGTAAAGGCAGGGCCTCGGTTTTTCTTATCAAAGAGGATAGGGCGATTGAGACGCCGGTGACCTTGGGTGAAAAGCTCGGCGATATGGTGGAGGTTCTGGGTGGTGTGAAGGCAGGGGACAGGGTTGTGCTGAGGCCGCTGGACAAGGTTAAAAACGGCTCGAGGATAAAAATCGCAGAAAAGTAATGGACAACGGATCTCCGATTGTAGAAATAAGGAAGCTTTCCAAGTCATATCGCCGCGGCAACCAGATTATCTCCGTTTTAAATGAGATATCTCTGGATATCAGCCGGGGAGAATTCATGGCCCTGATGGGGCCGTCAGGCTCCGGAAAGACAACTCTGTTGAACCTGATAGCCGGGATAGACCGGCCGGACAGCGGAACGATAACCGTAGGCGGCATCGACATCACCGCCCTTTCCGAAACCGAACTTGCCCGCTGGCGCGCCTCAAGTGTCGGCTTTATATTCCAGTTTTACAACCTGATCCCTGTTCTTACCGCTTTTGAGAATGTTGAACTGCCCCTGCTTCTGACCGGGCTTTCGAGAAGGGATCGGAGAACACATGTTGATATGGCCCTGCGAGCGGTGAACCTTGCGGACAGGATGGACCATTATCCGGGGCAGCTCTCAGGCGGACAACAACAGCGCGTTGCCATCGCACGCGCTGTTGTCACCGATCCGATGATTCTGGTTGCAGATGAGCCGACCGGCGACCTGGATCGCGTTTCAGCAGAAGAGATACTGGAATTGATGGAACGTCTCGTTCATGAGCTCGGCAAGACCATTATCATGGTTACACATGATCCCAGGGCAGCCAGGAAGGCCCATGTTATCCAGTACCTGGATAAAGGTATTTTGAATGCGCATCCTCAAGCCGATTTTTAAAAATGCATTCCGGCATAAACTCCGCACCTTTCTGACCGTGCTCGGCGTCACCATTGCCATCCTCGCCTTCGGCCTCTTGCGTACCGTGATAAGCGCCTGGTACACAGGTGTTGAGGCCTCTTCCGCCAGCCGCCTTGTGACGAGAAATTCCGTATCGCTTATTTTTCCCCTTCCTGTTTCGTACAAAGAGAAGATTCGCCAGATCGAAGGGGGTGAAGGTGGTCTCTTTCGGTAGCTGGTTCGGCGGTATCTACATTGACGAAAAAAACTTCTTTGCAAATTACGCCGTAGAACCCCGGACCTATCTTCAACTGTATCCTGAATTTGTTATTCCTGAGGGACAGAGGGGCGCTTTTTTCCGTGACAGGAAATCCGCCGTTGCCGGCCACAAGCTGGCCGCTAAATATGGCTGGAAGATCGGCGATATGATAACCCTTAAAGGGACCATCTTCCCCGGCGACTGGGATTTTGTCTTACGAAGTATCTACAAGGGGAGAGACGAGACGGTGGATGAGACTGCTTTTTTCTTCCACTGGGAATATCTCAACGAGACGTTGAAGCAAAAGGCCCCCGGCCGGGCGGATCAGGTAGGTTTCTATATGATCGGGGGTAACCGACCCGAACCTGGCTGCCGATGTGGCTGCAGAAATCGATAAGGCATTCAAGAACTCCATTGCGGAGACATTGACTGAAACGGGAAAATCATTCCAACTCGGCTTTATCTCGATGTCCGAGGCGATAGTCGTCGCCGTTCAGTTGGTATCCTTCGTGATAATCATCATTATTATGGCGGTGGTCGCCAATACTATGGCAATGACCGCACGGGAGAGAATCGGTGAATACGCCGTCTTCAAGACGCTCGGATTCGGTAGTCTCTACATTTCAGCCTTGATATTCGGTGAATCCCTGTTTGTCACAATGATAGGGTCTGCCATAGGTATTGTACTCACCTTCCCGGCGGCAGAGATTTTCAGTAAGCAATTGAGCACATACTTCCCTGTATTCAATGTTGCCACGGAAACCATTTATATGGATATCCTGGCGTCTTTCCTGGTGGCATCAGTCGCGGCAATCTTTCCGGCCTGGCGTGCCGTCAATATCCGCATAGCTGACGGGCTGAGGAGGATAGGGTAAGTGAAGATACCCTTTTCATACAGTCTCCGCAATCTTTGGACACGCCGCCTTACCACCGTTCTTACCATAGCGGGCATGGCCCTTGTTGTTTTTGTATTCTCAGCGATTCTCATGCTTGCCGAGGGGCTGCAAAAGACCTTGGTGGATACCGGCTCATATGATAACGCGGTGATAATCCGCAAGGCGGCGGGATCAGAGGTGCAGAGCGGGGTGGAGCGTCCGCAGGCTTCCATAATCGAAACCCAGCCGGAAGTGGCTATAGGCGCAGACGGCAAACGCCTGCTGGTAAAGGAATTGGTCGTCCTTATCGTTCTACCTAAACGCGGAACTGATAAACCGGCCAATGTCGTCATAAGGGGAATCTCCGGGAGTTCAATGCTTCTTCGGCCGCAGGTAAGATTGACGGAGGGGCGCATGCCGAGACCGGGCTCTTCAGAGATAATCGCCGGACAGAGCGTGGCCAAGAGGTTTAAGGGAGGAGGCATCGGGGAGACGCTCCGCTTCGGCATGAGGGACTGGACCGTGGGAGGGATATTTGACGCAGGGAATACCGGCTATGCCTCAGAGATATGGGGCGATGTGGATCAACTCATGCAGGCCTTCCGGCGTCCTGTCTATTCTTCGATCTTGTTCAGGCTGCGTGATTCTTCGGAATTTGAAAGATTCGTATCAGTTTAGCTGTTTGAAAAAGTATTTTAAAATCCCTCCCAACCTCCCTTTTCCAAAGGGAGGAGAAACATTTCCCCCTTTGAAAAAGGGGGATTAAGGGGGATTTTCGAGGCGCCGTTTTCTGGACGACTAGCTCTTTTCAAACAGCTAAAGTGTTACAAAGATTCAAGGCGCGCATCGAAAGCGACCCCCGGCTCACGCTTGAGGCATTGCGTGAGACACGGTACTATGAAAAACAGTCGGAGATGATGGCAAAATTCCTCCGCATCCTCGGCATTACTCTGACGTTGATATTTTCTCTCGGCGCCGTTATCGGCGCAATGATTACCATGTACGCCGCGGTTGCCAACAGAACCGATGAAATCGGCACCATGCGCGCACTCGGTTTCCAGCGACGGAGTATTCTGGCAACCTTTGTCATGGAGTCACTGCTCCTTGGATTTATCGGGGGTTTTATCGGACTGTTTTTCGCCTCTTTCTTGCAGCTTTTCACCATTTCCACCATGAACTTCCAGACTTTTTCCGAGCTTGCCTTTTCATTTTCGCTGACCTTCGGGATCATTTACAAGGCTATGGCCTTTGCGCTGATAATGGGCTTTGTAGGCGGTGTTCTTCCCGCAGTCAGGGCGGCGAGGATGAGTATTGTGGAGTCATTGAGGGCAAGTTGATTGTCGCGATTTTATAGGTAGATATGAGTTTATATGTGGGATCTTGGGGACGCTCCTAAGATTATAGGTTACTATAGATTTCTTCCATGTAAATAATGGCCCGGGATAATTCGAATTCGTTGCTCAAAGAGTAGAAACTTATAAACTAATAAGCCCAAGATACACCTTGGTTCCAAAAGTCCATGTGGTCACAATTCCCAGCACTGCAATCAATATAATAGGCTATAGGAAAGTCATCACCTACTACCCAAATATCAAAGCGAATCACGCCGACCTTTTCTCCTTTGGCTTTGTCTGTAAAAAGAATCGGCAACTCTTCCGGGGTAGGTTCTTTAAATGTAATATTATTTAAATGTCATTTTATTGTACTATACAGAATATGTCAGCGGTCCCGTGAAAACGTAAGAAAACGGGCAATTTGAAAATGCAGCACTTTTGTGGCATAGAGTATGCTTGCATGGTGCATGTGAACCCTGTGAACTCAAATACTTACAAGAATACGAAGAAGAGAAGAACAGTATTGATTGAGCATTTTGGGAAGAAGACCGGCATTTTCATGTTGCCAGATCTGATGCATATTCAGATTACCGCTGACAGAATATGGTGTTATTGTGGAGACTAAAGGACGAATTGATGTTCGATACCTTGTAATCGGTATGCCCGGGCGGTCGTACCGGGAGAGATGATTATGCCTACGATGATTTCACATACGGTTGTTGCGGTTGCTGCTGGAAAGGCATTCGCACCAACAGATGTCCCCGATCATTTCTGGTTACTTTCCATAGCCTGTTCAGTTATTCCTGATGCCGACGTTATCGGATTTCCCTTTGGCGTCCCCTATGACCATTTTTTCGGGCACAGAGGTTTTTTCCATTCACCGTTTTTTAGTCTATTATTGAGCATCTTCATTGTTAGTGTTTTCTTCCCCGGCGTAGGGATATTTTCCAGACAGTGGTTCTTCTATTTTATTTTCTTTTTCCTCGTATCAGCCAGTCACGGCGTCCTGGACGCCTTCACCAATGGTGGTCTGGGGGTTGCCCTATTATCGCCTTTCGATAATACGAGATATTTCTTCCCATGGACACCGATCATGGTCTCCCCGATTGGTATAAAAGCCTTCTTCAGCAAATGGGGTCTGGCGGTCATTAAAAGTGAGCTGATATGGATTTGGCTGCCTTCGTTGTTAACCGTTATTATTTCAATGCTGATTCGTGCCGGGATCGTAAGGTATTAGACAATTGAAATAACCAAAAAATTAGGATATAGAAAGCATACCTATAACCTATAACACATCTCGAAAACCGGAATTAACCTCAAGATGCTTTGATTTTTCTAGAAGGAATCTACGGATATGATCACTATTGAATCCAGGCCTACACCCAACTTCATCCGTAATATCATCGAGGAAGACCTAAAAACAGGCAAATACGGCAGGCGCGTGCACACCCGATTCCCACCGGAGCCAAACGGCTACTTGCACATCGGACACGCCAAGTCTATCTGCCTCAATTTCGGTCTGGCCGCCGAATATGGGGGCCTTTGCAACTTGCGATTCGATGACACCAATCCCGCCAAGGAGGAAGTTGAATACGTAGAGTCTATTAAGGAAGACGTCCGGTGGCTGAGGTTTGATTGGGGAGACCGGCTGTTCTACGCCTCGGACTATTTTGAACAGCTCTACGAATACGCCGTCCAGTTGATTAAAGCCGGTAAGGCATACGTCTGCGACCTGAGTCCAGAGGAGATCCGGGAGTACCGTGGTACTTTGACCGAGCCCGGCAAGGACAGCCCGTATCGAACACGTTCGTTAGAAGAGAACCTGGATTTATTTGAGCGCATGCGGGCTGGAGAGTTCGAGGATGGCTCCCGGGTTCTTCGGGCCAAAATCGATATGGCCTCCGGCAACTTAAATATGCGGGACCCGGTCATGTACCGCATTCTCCGGGCCACACACCACCGGACCGGCGATAAGTGGTGCATTTATCCGATGTACGACTTTGCCCACTGTTTTTCGGATTCCATCGAGGGCATCACCCATTCCATCTGTACGCTGGAATTTGAAGACCATCGGCCGCTATATGACTGGTTCCTCGATCAATTAGGCGTCCATCATCCGCAGCAGATCGAGTTTGCCCGCCTCAATCTCAGCTACACCGTACTCAGTAAGCGAAAGCTCGTGCAATTGGTGGAAGGAGGGCATGTCACCGGCTGGGATGATCCGCGCATGCCTACCCTGGCCGGTGTGCGGCGACGGGGCTATACGCCCGAGTCCATCCGAAACTTTTGTGAACGCATCGGGGTAGCCAAGAGGGACAGCATGGTTGATATGGCCCTACTCGAACACTGCCTCCGTGAAGATTTGAACAAACGTGCCCCGCGGGTCATGGGGGTGCTCCGTCCACTCCGGCTGGTCATTGAAAACTATCCGGAAGGTCAGACAGAAGAGTTGGACGCCCTGAACAATCCCGAGGATGCCGGCATGGGGTCACGCAAGGTCCCTTTTTCCCGTGTGCTGTATATTGAACAAGAAGACTTTCGTGAAGACCCACCGAAAAAATTCTACCGTCTGGCCCCGGGCCGGGAGGTGCGGCTGCGCTACGCGTATTTCATAACCTGTGTAGGGGTAATTAAGGATGAGCAGACCGGCGAAGTGGTGGAGCTGCGCTGCACCTATGACCCGGAGACGCGCGGCGGGGACTCTCCGGACGGACGCAAGGTCAAGGCCACCCTGCACTGGGTATCAGCTCCCCACGCGCTGGAGGCCGAGGTACGCTTATACGATCACCTTTTCCTAAAGCCGGAGCCAGGCGAGGCTGGCCAGGATTTCAGGACTTATTTAAATCCAAAATCATTAGAGATATTGACCTCGTGCCGGGTGGAACCAGGCTTGGCCAATGCGCTACCCGGAAGCCGGTACCAGTTTGAGCGGCAGGGCTATTTCTGCCTTGATTCCGTGGATTCGTCCGATCAAAGACTGGTATTCAATCGAACCGTGCCCTTACGTGACACCTGGGCCAAGGTAGAAAAGGCACAGAAGTAGCGACATCGAGAAAAAAACTTTCCCGGCCTTGCTTATGTTGTCCACTTCAAAGACCAGATTCTTTCAAATCTTCTCAGCCTTGATTTTGCCTTGTTTGATCCATCGCCTCATGGAAAGGGCAAATGGCAATATATCGCTAGTATCATTAGTGTCCAAAATAGCATATGAATATATTGATTTCGTTGAATTTTCCAAATGAGATGGCCACGTCGTCCGCCTAGGCGGACTCCTCGCAATGACTTATGGCGCAACCCTGCAAGGCTCTCTGGTTATTACCTTATACCTTATAGGATGTGAGAGGGACGTCTATTGTTTTATAACATTCTCTTGTCTCCTCCTACTACTATAGCTTTGTACTCCGGGTTACCGTTCCTTGCGGTCGTTCTCGCCGTTGGCTCGTGGTCTTCGCTACGCTCCGGACCTTTCAAACGGTCTCTCACGATTCTGCCCTTGCTTTCGGCTAGCACTCCTGCTAACGTATCCCTACCACTCTGTTAAATTTCCCGCAGAGGCCCCTATTTAACAGGGTGAACGTACAGGGGACTTCCACCCCATAAGTTCACCCCATACCGAGGCAAGACGACGGGCTGCGGGGATGTCCTTTATGGGCAAGTCTCACCTTGATATAGCCCCCTCCTTTAATGGGTGACCCCGTTATTATTCAAACTTTAATAAGGCTTCCGGCCTGGTGACAGTAATTACCGGACAATGAGATTCTAATCCCAACCTTTCCACCACACTTCCCACGTACCACCTCTCCGCCTGCTCTCTGACATGGGAACCGACGATGGCAAGGTCGATCTGGTTTGAAGTAGCGTATTTTAGAATCTCTGCAGAGGGTTCTCCCTCTAAGACATCACAGGCATAATCAATCCCTTTTATCTGTTGGGCATACACCTTCTGCACTTTTTCTTTTACCCGGGCAATTTCACTTTCTATCTGCTCCTGGGTGTATGCCACCCGTTCTCCGCGCGGAATCCTCAAGACATGCAAGAGGTGCAGCCTGGAATTATAGTTTTGCGCTGCCTTCAAAGATAACTCAAAGGCATATTGACATGTCTCCGAAAAATCCGTGCCGAACAGAATCCTTTTAAAGGCCAATCTTTCCTTAGGCACATCACGGCTCACGATCATCACCGGGCAGCGGGCCCGCATAATAACTGCCTCTACGGTACTGCCTAGCCCCTCCACCGTCCGCATGCGCACCACGCCCTTCTCCTCAGCCTTACCTCTGTGGGGGCCAAGCACCATAAGGTCGGCCCTGGCGGTCCTGGCCATTCTTAATATTTCCAGCCATGGGAACCCGGGCCTTACATCAATAATATAGTCCTTACAGCCGATCAGCGCCTCAGCGCACTTCTTCTTTATCATCCCCTTTACCAGGTCTATATACTCTGCGCTGGCCGCCACATCCTCACCGGTTCTGAAATCCTTTACCCATTGCCTGCGTATCAGATCAGAAGATTCGAGCACGTGCATAAGATAAAGGCTGGCCCCTTCCTGCTTCGCCAGGTGAGCCGCCACTGCTGAAGGGGCGTCACAAACATCTACTGAATCTGAAGCTGTTAATATTTTCTTAAACATAGATATTCCTCCTTTCTCAATCTTATTGATAACTAATCTAAACCATCATCGGGCTGTTGCCCGAATGGCAGTCCCATAGCGGGATCGCCTTTGTCTCTAATGCATACTATCTAGTATAGGGCAATAGATAATAAAATTACAACTCTCTTTTGCATGGTATCATTTTAGCTGCCTGAAAGACGTATAACACCCTACGCCTTGTGGCGTAACTCTTCGCATAGGATCCCTTATCAGTCATTGCGAGCAAAGCGAAGTCGTGCCCGCGGCAGATCCGCCTTTAGTGGACAATCCCAGGAGATTGCCACGGCACTTCGTGCCTCACAATGACACCAACGAAGTAACCTTTAAAGCTAACATTTTTCAAAGGGTTAACGTGTTTTTTGCTCATACTTATAGGACTCCAGCGTACCATCGGGGAAAAACGAGGCCCAAGACCCGGTCTTAAGAAATACCCCCTGAAAAAGCGTATCTTTCGCCAGATAACATCGCTTTAAGTGGCCGTTATCGTGAAATCCTACCCAGGCCCGGCTCTTACAAGGAATCCCCTGGAACTCCGTATCCAAGGCCAATTCACAGGCTGAAAGGCGCCCGTTCTTGTGGAAAAGTACAAACGTGGCCGCCCGGGCCGGAACGCCCTGAATTACCTGATCACCGGATAGATAACACCTGAGTAGATTTCCATTGTCATGTAAATTTACCCTGGTATCCATTCGGCATGAAACACTGTGGATAGCGGCATCACCGGCTAAGACACAAGCGGAAAGTCTGCCATTGTCATGAAACCATACCCAGTTATCCGCACGGCAGGGAACATCCTGGATAATTTTATCCCGTGGCATGTAACAACCCGCGAGGCGCCCATTATCATGGAATAATATCCGTGTTCCCGCCTCAAAGGGAATGTCCTGGATCAGCGCCGGCTCTGAAAGTTCGCCATAAACCAGCGCACCATCTTCTCTCATCTCCACTTCAGTCCCGGCCCGGCAGAAAATGCCCTGGATCAGTGTATCGCACGCCAGAACACATCTTCTCAGGCGTCCGCTCACCCAGAATTCTATATCACTGCCGCCCCGGCACAAAATATCCTGCACGCTTGCCTCCTGAGCCAGTCTGCCCCGCCACAGCCGGCCCTGTTCGTAGAGCTCGGCCCTTGCACCGCCCCTGATGGGCACTCCGTCAAGGCTGATATCTTCACCTGGTTCGCACCGCCACAACCAGCCGTTTTTATGAAATTCGATCCTTGTGCCAACACGGCAGAAAATGCCCTGCACTGCCGTGTCCTGCGAGATATCACAACAGGCGATCCCGTTCCCATTTATAAAATTAACCCGTGATCGGGTATTACAGGGGATATGGGCAGACATATCGTTCATCGTCCGGTAATCTCAGGGAATTAAAATGCCGTTCTCATCAAATTTGACCGGTGTCCCGACAGATAATGGAACACCCTGGACACTTACCTCCCGGAATAGAATGCCGCCCGCCAATTTACCATTACCATGGAACCAGATGAGTGAGCCACTCTGGCACGGAATACCCTGAATAATGACATCCTTAGCCAGGGTCCCGGCAGAAAACGCACCGTCTTCATAAAACCATACCCGGCTACGGCCTTGACACGGAATATCCTGAATAACCGTATCCCCGGAAAGATCGCAGGCCGAGAGCCTGCCGCTGGCAAAAAAACAGATATCGGTTCCAGGGTTAATGGGGATGCCCTGGATACTAATTTTTTCAGAAAGTTCAGACCTGAATAGTGCGCCATTTTCGTGGAAAATGGTCAATGCCCCGCCCCGGCAGGGAATGCCGCCGAACCGGAAATTCTTTGAAAGCCGGCACACGTGGAGTCGCCCGTTTCTATGGAATTCCACCTCCGCCCTTCCCCGGCATGGAACACCATGAACCAGAGTATTTTCTGGCAGAAGGCAGCGCCATAAGTAGCCGTCCTCGTGAAAACCTATTACCGTGGCCGCATGAAAATACACACCCTGAATGGTAGCAGCCTTAGAAAGTTCACAAATTTTCAGGAGTCCGGTATCAGGGAAGGTGATCCGGGTCTCCTCTTTACATGGAAGTTCTTGCCGCATAACCCAAATCCACCGCCTATTTTCGTACAAGTTAGCCCCTGACCGTAAACACACCATGGTTGCTGTGCAGCGTTATTTCAAATCCGAAATCCGAAGCACGAATCTCGAAACAATATCGAATCACCAAAATTCAAATCCAAAACAATCGGCGCTGCTGCCGTTTGGAACTTTGGGAATTTGGGCATTTGAATTTGTTTCGGATTTCGATATTCGATATTCGGATTTGAACCCGGCTGTTTGGTAATCGGAGATCACCCCTCGCTCTCTGTCAACAGCTTGATGGTGGATCAAGGATAATCCTATTTCTCGACAAGGGCTTGTATTTGACAAAATTTTATAGCATAAAGTACAAAAGTTATCAGATCGTTATACTCAGCAAAAGCCGGATGAAAAAAAAGACCTTACCCCTTCCGCCTCTCCATATCACAGCCTACTCGGATTCTGACCCCGTCGTGGAGCGAAGACCTTTGTGGGGAGATTACTGGCTAAAGGAGCATCTGACCAACGAATTCAAAAAATTAAGTTATCCTTTGACTCAAACAAGCCCGGAGGTATTGTTGCATCTCTTTGGAAAACCTATTGAATCCCTGCCGGAGGACGCCCATAAAATCCTCTGGCACCATAGCCATCCCGACTGGATCACTCCCCGGATTCTTTCTCATTACCACAAAATATATTGCGTCTCCAGACCTTTTATAGGCAAATTAAAACAAATGGGGTTTGAGGCGGAATGGTTGATGATCCCCACCCAAGCCCGGCCTGCCCAATGTCCTAAGATATACGACCTTGTCTTTGTCGGCAACGCACGCCGCGACGGCACCAGGCGGGCCATTCAAGAGCTTGTCGATAGTCCTTACCATATCAAGGTCTGGGGAACAGGCTGGGATGGTCTTATCCCTGAAGAGTGGCTGGCCGGCAGCTATTATGCAAATCAGGAGATTAATAAACTGTATGCGGCCGCAAAGATAGTGGTAAATGACCACCATGAAGACATGCGCCGTGAAGGCTTCATGAATCCACGTATCCCGGACGTGCTGGCCAGCGGCAGTCTGGTTATTTCAGACTACGTCACCGGGATGGAAGATATATTCGAAGATTCTATCCCGGTTTACCGCTCCCCGGATGAGCTAAGGGCATTGGTAAAAAAATATCTATGCGATAACGGGGCCCGAAAGAAATTGATAGAAAACGGCGGGCAAATAGTTATAAGATTTTCTTATACCCAGGCGGCGGTAACTATTGTCAAACACATAGAAGATGAGTTACTATTGAAGGTACAGAAAATACGGGTAAAGAGCAGTTGATATATGGATATTACAGTTGGTGAACTGGTTGTTCGCTATTTGCAAAAACTGGGTGTCACGCATGTATTCGGGATCCCGGGAGCCCATATACTGCCCGTATTTGATAGACTCTATGACTCCGATATCAAGACTATATTGACGAAACATGAGCAGGGCGCAGCCTTTATGGCCAGCGGTTATGCGCGGTGCTCGGGCAAAATAGGCGCCTGTATCGCCACCACCGGCCCCGGAGCCACAAACCTGGTAACTGGTATAGCCAACGCCTTCATGAACGGTACGCCCGTTCTGGCTATCACCGGAGAAACACCCACCTATTCATTCGGCAAGGGGGCCTTACAGGAAAGTTCAGGCGAAGGCACTGCCGTTAATCAAAATTATATATTTAGAGGGGTCACAAAATACCATAAGCTCGTCCAGCGAATCGACTACTTACCACATGTCTTGAGATCCGCTACCAGCACCCTTTATTCTGCTATACCCGGCCCGGTCCTGTTGAGCTTTCCTTATAACGTTCTTCGTGAGCAGGTGGATGCAACTATCCTGGAAGATATAGAAACCAGCAAAGGCAGGAGTTCGGCTGAAGACTGTACCATACCTTTAGAAGGCATATTGGAGTTGGTGGGGAAGGCAAAGTACCCCATTATTATCGCTGGTTACGGCTGTGTGTCTTCCCGGAGCGAAGGAGAAATATCTAATTTTTGCACCCGGCTAAATATCCCGGTGGCTACCAGCCTCAAGGCGCGGGGGGTCATTCCGGAGACTAACGGTCTATCTTTGGGTGTCCTGGGTATAACGTCTAAGGAACTGGCCTATCGTTACCTGACCGAGAAAGCCGACCTTCTTATCTTTCTTGGGGTCAGTTTTGGAGAAAGGACGAGCTACAACTGGAATCCTGCCCTATTAAACGGGAAGAAGATTATCCAGGTGGACATCAATCCCGCCCAACTGGAAAAGACCTTTGAAGCCGATTTGGCTATTTGCTGTGACGTAAAGAAGGTCTTAAATAAATTGGAAGAAGCTCTTAAGGCCAACCTCATAGAACCTAAAGATACTTCTTATCTCCCCTATTACCGGGACCAATACAACCACTCTACGCTTAAGGATGAGGATTTTTCCTTAGTCAGCTACTTCCTTACCAAACTCCACGAACATCTGAACGGTGATGCTATTATCTTTGACGATAACATAATATACATGCAGCATTACGTTAACCTTACAAAGAGCTGGCGTTACTTCCCGAATTCAGGCATTTCATCTCTAGGGCACGCCGTCCCGGCGGCTATAGGAGCCAAGCTCAGCACATCCAAACCAACCCTCGCCATTCTGGGTGATGGCGGATTCCAGATGTGCTGCATGGAGCTCATGACGGCAGTTAATTATCAGATACCGGTCACGGTCATTCTTCTTAATAACGCATCCCTGGGCCTGGTCAGGAAAAACCAATACTATAACTATAGCGGCCGGTACATAGCCTGTGACTTCATAAATCCTGATTACGCCTGCCTGGCCAGGGCCTTCGGCATTAATTATGGACGTGTGGCCTCAAACAGCGAGGCCGATATGGTCATTGAACAGATAGATTTCCCGAATGGGATTAACCTCATCGAAGTCATGATGAACAAGGATGGATTCCCTACGTACTCGTCGGGAAGATAGACAGCAGTATACAAAAACAACCCGTGGAGCCGACTTTGTCTCAGAAAACTCTTTTTAAGAATATAAATATCCTTTTTAAGGAAAAGGCCGGTGATATGGCTATTTCGGCCCTTGCGGATAAATTTTGGTCGCTGACCGACGGACTGAATAGTAATTGCGTAATTTGCCAGAATATAAGACCCATCGCAACCATCTATGAAGGGGCCCTGCTCGCCCTTGAAACATACATGGCGGAGACTGGATTTAACCCAGATTTATTAACCTTACATAAAGATATATTTTGGGAACTGGAAAATTTACTGGCCCTGCAAAAAACCGATGAACGCCACTCGTTCCTGATCGTCATACCCGTAGCCGACCGACCTACTATGCTCAAAAATTGTCTGGAGAGTATATTGCGTCAGTGTGCCGATTTCGGCTACGGAGGGAAAACAGTTGGCAGTATAACCGGAACGCAGGCCTATACCAAGATCAGCGCAGCGGTTATCGACGACAGCAAAGACAGTGTGAACATCAATGCCCACAAGGCCATAGCCGGGGATATAACCCGGGCCGGGCTCCGCACACATTATATAGGCCTTGCCGAACAATCCGGCGTGATAAACGAAATTCCGGAAGGTCTTCGGAAAGACTCAAAACATATCATAGGAGACTGTGCTGACGACGTACGGCCGCACAAGGGGGCCTCTATTACCCGAAACATAGCCTACTTATGGATAAACAGGTATCTAAAAACTCATCCGGAAAAGACCCTGATTTATTTTATCGATAGTGACGAGGAATTTGCCATTAAAGTAGAGACAGAAAACGGATCTGCTGATATAAACCTGATTAACTATTTTTACTGGCTGGACATGTTATTTACCTCCCGGGACATAGAGATCCTGACCGGTAAGGTGGTAGGTGACCCGCCTGTCTCGCCGGCGATCATGATTAATAACTTCCTGGATGATGTGCTCCTGTTCTTCAAACAAATATCCGGGTGTAGCGCAGATGACCTCTGTATCTTCCACGGCACACCATCGTCCAGGCACAGCCCGGCTCACTATAACGATCTCGTTAAAATGTTCGGATATAAATCCTCAGCACAGGCCTGTCCTTACCCTTGTCTCATTAAAGGCAAACACACCATTAACGATGCCTTCAAAGAGTTTTCAAAAAAGATAAACGGCTTTTTCCACGGCTTACACCCCACGCGGGAGACTATTTATTACTACAACGGGGGTCCGCTGAATATATCACCGGCCAGAACCGTCTATACTGGAAATTTTGTCTTAAGGCCGGAGGCATTGAGATATTTTATCCCTTACGCCGATCTGAAATTGAGGATGGCCGGCCCGGCCCTGGGGAGATTACTCAAGGCCAGAATAGGTGAAAGATTCGTCTCGGCCAATCTACCTTTACTGCATAAGCGGACCTTAGCCACCAACCATCGGGGAGAATTCAGGCCCGGCATTAATAATCGGGATAGAGGGATGAACCTGACAGACGAATCTATCCGTCAGTTCTGGGGCGATGTCCTCCTCTTTTCAGTAGAGGAACTGACGAAATATGGCTATCCTGATACTCAATTAAAACTGGAATCCCTGGTTGATGTTGTGAATAAAACAAAAGAAAAAGTGTGGCGCTTATATACACAAAATAACGGGGCTATTTCGGAGAAGATGGCGCTACTCAAAGATTATCTGACAAATCCCGAACACTGGTGGAACCGTTCTGAGGGCCTAAAGGGGGCAGTCGATCATTATAAAACCTTCTGTTCCAGTGTAGAGTTTAATTTTGGAATACAATCAAAGGGCTATCAGGAATTAAAGGGTTCTTTTGTCCGCCGCGACTTTTCCTCCCGCATCGCAAAAGCCCTCTATGACTTTTATGAAGATGAACGCCTCTGGCATGAAGTCCTTAACGGGGACAGCGTGGATGAAGCTGCCGAAGAAAAACCGGACAGTCTTTTAGTTACCGGCTCCTCTCTATCAGGCGGCCTCTGATCATCTCATAAAGATTGTTTACGCACTCATCGATCTTACGGAAGCATATTTGATATTCCCTCAGACTTCCTCCATAAGGGTCAGGAATCAAGTCCCCACCTCCCTGGTAGCCTTGGGCAAACCGGATAAGATTAAAAGTCTTATCCTTCACCCAGATATCCAGGGATAGAACGTGTTCGATGTGTAGCGGCTCCATGGCCAATATCATATCGGCCTCGTGAGCCATATCCGTGGTTAGCCTTCTCGCCCTGTGGCTGCCCAGATTAATCCCGGCGCCTCTGGATACCAGGATACTGTTTTCCGTAGGCAAATTCCCTTCCCGGGCATGAGTCCCGGCTGAAAAGACATGAATATCTGCCTCCACAGGAACCATCTTCTTAAGAATGGCCTCAGCCATGGGACTGCGGCAAATATTCCCGGTACATACAAACAGAACGCTTTTGATTATAGGCGATACCTGTGCAAGATCAATCCGGCCCGGCATGGTCATCCTTTAGACAATCCTCACGATCCGCCAACCTAACAAACGTAGGTAGGATTTATCTAGCACGTCCCTCCCTAAATTACAATACTGGCAGTGAGCAGACGCCCGACCCCGGGCGGGCTGGGGTGAGCTTCAATCCATCCTTAGCCAATATAGCATCGTCAAGGTTCGGATGAATAGGCTTTTGGTGAACGGAACGTTTTAAAGGTATAGATTATTCAGGGGAAATATATTGACATTCGGGCATTTTCCTGCCAAGCTCACTTATTTGATTTTCCTATGTCGGACTTCCAGTACGGACAAAAAAATTAGGACTACAAGGAGAAAACAATGGCCGGTCTTTTTGACAAGATTAAAAAAGATCTGAAGAAAGGCGTCGAAGAAGGTATTGCCGTGGTAAAGGAAGGGGCAGTTGTTGTATCGCAAAAAGTGGGTGAACTCACCGCCGAGGGCAAGAGGCAATATAAGATGTTTGATCTGAAAACGAAGATTCAAAACTATATGGCCGAGCTTGGCGGAAGGACATATGAGGTTCTGAATGACAAGAAAAGTCCAGCCGCAGATGTTAGAGTAAAGGGTGTCGTTACAAAGATTAAGAAACTTGAAGAACAATTGGATAAGCTCGAAGGAAAGAAAGCGAAAAAAGCCGCTCCTAAAAAGAAGGCTACGACTAAGGCAAAAGCAGCCCTTAAAAAAGCCGCGAAACCGGCAGCAAAGGAAACAGCAAAAAAAACCACTAAGAAGACCCCAGCTAAAAGCAAGACTTCAGCCACAGCAAAGAAAAAGTAAGTCCTTATTCCCGATAACACACCACGTATTCACTATACCCATATTTAAACTCTATGTTACCCTCCCCCTTTAAAAAGGGGGAGGGATAGGATTAAAGGCCCTCTATAAGATCCCATTAATTGTTTTCCTATCTATCATCCGGAAATAGCCTATCTTCTGTCCCCTATTCTTCCGCTCGCAAGGAAGATCGCCGTTTTTTCTTTGAAAAATATACATGATGAGTGTAGTATAAGTGGCACACCATTATTTTCTGGAGGTGAATATTATGCCCACAAAAAATCCAAGGATCAATGTTGCTCTGGAAAAACCCCTTTATCATAACATTGAACGCCTTGCGAAGAGAGACGGCGTCTCACTATCCATGAAAGTACGCGATCTGATAAAGGAGGCCCTGGAAATCGAGGAGGATATTGCTTTATCACGTTTTGCACAAGCCAGGGAAGAGATCTTTCAAAAAGAGAAATCGCTGAAGCACGAGGAGGTCTGGTAGGTTGCCCTTTGCGCTCAGATACCATCCTGACGTCAAAGAGATCGATATCCCCGCTCTCAATGAAAAGTTGAGAAAACGCATAAAAACCGCCATAGAAACCCGCCTCATAACCGCTCCCCATCAATATGCGGAACCTTTAAGAAAGACTCTCAAGGGCTACTGGAAACTAAGAGTGGGAGATTACAGGGTAGTCTTTAAAATAGTGAATAACGAAGTCTGGATATTTGGCATCATTCACCGAAAAGAGGTCTATAAAAAGGTGGAGAAAAGGACGCCCTGATACCATTCATGGGAGAGATGAAGCTATTTCCGGGAAGGAGAGCGAACAAGTGCCCATAGATGAAGGACATGAGACAGAAAATCATCGATGAACTAAAAAGAATCGAGCAAGCCGAGGGTATTAGAATTCTTTATGCCGTCGAAGCTGGAAGTCGAGGTTGGGGCTTTGAATCCAAAGACAGCGACTGGGATGTAAGATTTTTTTATATACACAAGATCGAATGGTATTTATCCATTGATAGCAAAAGCGATCACCTCGAATATCGTATTGATAATGTCTTAGATTACAGTGGATGGGAATTGCGCAAGACCTTGAGACTATTCAGGAAGTCAAATCCTTCCTTACTCGAGTGGCTTCGATGTCCAATAATTTATCTCGAACCATTCAGTACAGCCCTGCAAATGCGTGATTTGACGTCAGAGTATTTTAGTCCTGAATCCTGCATGTTTCACTACCTCCACATGGCTATGGGAAATTACCGGGAATATTTAAAGGGAGATTACGTAAGGGTAAAAAAGTACTTCTACGTCTTGCGTCCTATCCTCGCCTGTCAGTGGATTGAAAGAAACAACAGCATGGCCCCCATGGAGTTTAGAAAATTGTTGGAGACGCAAGTGGATGACAAAGCATTAAAGGCGGCAATCGAAGGCTTGTTGAACCGGAAAATGAAGGGTGAAGAATCGGACATTCAGCCGCGGATCGAAATCATCAATGACTTTCTGGAAGACCGGATTGCCCATTACAAAAAGTACCTAAAGAGGTATGGTTCACGAAGACAAAGAGAGTTGGATACAGAAAAACTTGACCGATTATTTCGCAGCACCCTTAAAGAGGTATGGAATTTTTGCGGCAGGGGTAACCCTATAACGTGATCAGGCTAACAGCTTCCGATTTTTATACCTATTTCCGTCCCTCGAAATGCAAGGATCGCATTTATCTCAAACACACAGGGAAGGAGGAGGCTCCACCCGGTCCTTACGAGCAAGTGCTCTTTCGGCTGGGTGAGAGGCATGAGAGATCGCATCTCGCCACTTTTCCAGCGTTCGTGGACCTAAGCAAAGGGACGCTTGAGGAGCGAAAACAAAGGACCAAAGAGGAGATCCAGCGAGGCTCTTCAGTGCTATATCAAACGGTGCTGAGATCTAGCCATAAGCTTGGTGGCACTGAATGTGACCTTGTGGGTGAACCCGATTTCCTCATTCGGCAAGAAAACGATTATGTCATACGCGACTCCAAGATATCGCGGAGAATTACCGAAAACGACCATCCTGAAATCCTCCGGCAACTGGAAACCTACGGATGGCTTTACGAAGAAACGTTCGGCCGACCACCCGCGAGGCTGGAGGTGCATTCTGGAACAGACGATATCGTTGCGGTTCCTTATGACAGGGGTGTAACCGCGTTAAAGCTTTTTGAGGAGATTATGGCTCTAAAGCTCGCCGAATCGGAGCCATACAGTCCGGTGGGCTGGAGTAAATGTTCCGGGTGTCCTTTCCATCAGTATTGTTGGCCGAGAGCCGAAGCAAATTGCGACATCGCCTTAGTCCCGGGTGTTGATCAAAGTCTGGCCCTCGCGCTGAAAGACCAAGGGGTGAACACCATCGAAGAACTCTTAAGACATTTCAACGAAAACAGCTTCGCGGAATTTAAACGTCCTTGGGGCAAGAGGATGCAACGGGTGGGAAGAGGTGCTACTTCAATCATCCAGAGAGCAAAAGCCATGCTGTCGCGGAAGGAATATATCATTGAAGAACCATCGATACCCATCCATCCGAACTACGTTATGTTTGATCTGGAAGGATTGCCTCCACATCTGGATGAACTCGAAAAAATCTACCTCTGGGGACTGCAGATTTTTGGAGAAGAAAAGGGGGAATTTAAAGCCGCTGTGGCCGGATTCGGCAAAAAAGGGGATGAAGAAGGCTGGCGTGCCTTTCTAAAGAATGCTAAGGCTATCTTTGACAGGTACGGTGATATCCCATTCGTACACTGGCATCATTATGAACGGGTTCATATTGATATGTACGTGGATCGATACGGCGATGCTTCTGGCATAGCTGAGCGGGTTAAACGCAATTTATTGGACCTGTTGCCAGTTACCCAGCGGTCTATTGCACTTCCACTGCCCAGCTACAGCCTAAAAGTAATTGAAAAATATATAGGTTTTAAAAGAACCTTGGATGAATATGGTGGTGATTGGGCGATGGCCAAATACATCGAAGCTGTAGAAGCAGAAGACCCGGATCAAAGAGATCAAGTCATGAATGAGATAGTTACTTATAACCGTGAAGATTTAGAGGCCACCTGGGCAGTTCTTAACTGGTTGGGGTCAAAAGCCGCTACCCATGCTTTTGTTCCATAAAGCTGATATGGATATGAATGATGCCGATAGACTTAACCAAGTTGCCTCCCAGCAGGATAACACCACCCAACTTCCCCTCAGTATGAGCAGCACCAAACAGGGCGATGGATCTGGGGCCAAAGAGAAAATCGAGTGAAGTTATATAAGAAATCCCTTTCTTCGCATGCCTTTTCATTTAGAGTTTGACAGTCATGGGCCGATATGACCACGGGTAGTCTGGCAAATAACGGTATCAAGCCCCGCACTTTTTAGCACGTTATATATCTCTACCATTTCTCCATAGGTAGGCCTTTTGATACCACTTCGAAACTCTCCCCTATAATCGAGTACACAGACCTGCACCTCTGGATCTATGACGCAAATCTTTTCGCCCATCCTCCTGATTTCCTCTTTAGAAATAAGGTCCTTGTTATAAGGGATACCGATACCCAGAAATACACGGTCCTTATAATGCTTAAGTATGTTGTGCACCGCATTCCAGGCATTATCCATATAAGTTTGTGCCAGGACTTTGTCTTTTAAGCCTGTGATGTGCTGGAAGGTGCTCACTTCCAAGGCCTTCAGGTCTATCCCGATATCGGTCATGCCGGCGTCAAGCAGGTCATCAATATAATCGGGAGTAAGGAGTGAGCCATTGGTATCCACATGGAAGCGTGCCTTGCGATCCGGATTGAGGACCTTGATCTCTTTTATATATTGGATAAGCCAGGGTCTGTTTAAAGTGCATTCACCCCCGGAGATGGCCATGCGATCTACCCCGAAATATCTTCTGGACGAGGTTATTTCATGAGCTGCTTCCTTGGGGGTCAAAGGACTGCCTTTTCCTCCATAGGTAATAGCCCAATTCTGACATTGAGGACATCTTAGGTTGCAACCTCCTGCAAAACAGGCCACCTCAATGTAACCTCCAGCCTTTAGCTGCCAGGGCGTACCCACTCCACCCACCATGTGCCCCATGAACCCACTTACAATCCTTCGGGGGACATAATCCTCCGGAAGGCTTATTTTTATGTTCATCCCGTCTTTTATTCCTGTTACACAGGCTGGTTTAACCACACCATTTATCTCCACAGCACAGCTAAAGCAGGCTCCTACACCACATGGTGCAAAGATTCCAGACTCCTGCGGCAAAGCGGTTATAGGATAACCCAACAGACCCAAGGCTTCTTTAACCGGAATCCTTTCTGGTACCAAGGCAGTCTTTCCGTTTACCTGAATGGTCACCTCCCTTGCCCTCTTCTCTTCCACCATTTCTATGGCTTCATGGGGACAAGCCAGCGCACATGCCCCACATCCGATACAGTCCTCATCCCTTCCCGAACAGGCTACTATCTCGCGGCAGGCACCGCAATCCTTGCATCTCTTCAAATTATAGGTGGCTATATAGGGCATAAGGGGGTTTCTTTTAGACCCATTAGGTAGTAGGCTCCAGCACGATTAGCGCTTACCCGCTAATAATTACATCCAACTGCGCAAGAACATCTTCAATAACCATGGTGTGTAGAAAGAGGTTTACCTGCAAGGCAAGATTTGATTTTACAGATCTCTGCGCCTGTGCAAACGCGTGATACTTTCCACCGTGCGTACGACTTCCTCGTCAGGAAGCGGCGGCCTACAACGAACCACATTCCAGCATAAGAGTAACTCTAACACAACATCCGGGTCAACCCCATGCCAAAGCAGGTGTCCCGCCAGAGAGGCAATGGTGTTATTGCGCTCGCCTTCCGGAACGCCCTCCTTCACCAAGCGCCGCCAATAACCAAGGGGATGGCCTACAGCCCTGCCTTCTGCCTTGATCTCCGAGAGTAGCCAGTCAGGTATGGAAGCCAGCGGCGTACTGTCCGGTTCATGGGATGTTGCCCAGACATAGCGTTGACCGGACGGGTGCAGCGAGGGCGGGGCCACCACGCAGCCGCCGTCCCCTCGAAGGTCGATGCCCGCCGCGAGCCCAACCTTATTACGGATTATGCCACCGGGGTGAGCAAAGTAAACATGCCGTCCACTACCACCGGTAACCGCTTCGATGGTTCGTGGCAATGGGCCATGTACTTCCTCCATCCCGGCCAGGCTGGCATCACCGCCATGCTTGGGATCGACATCCAGGACGATGAGCCCTGATATGCTCCCAGTAACGATGGCCACGTTGGCATCCCGCCACTGGTGAAACCAGCCTCTTACCTCATCTTCACTGGCCCGGCGGTACTGGTATTCCAGCCAGAGAACGGCCGGTCGTTTATCCTGCGGATGAATCGGGATCACCGACCAGCCGCGGGAAAGATAGTAGAGTGCGAATTCTTCGGCTGTCTTTGGGTTCATGCCAGGTGGCGACTACCTCAGTTCCTTGAATAAGCCCTTCATTATCTCCACTTTTCTTACCGCATAGTCCTGGTAACAATTATTGAAGATAACGTATCAATTTAGCTGTTTGAAAAAGCATTTTAAAATCCCTCCCAACCTCCCTTTTCCAAAGGGAGGAGAGACGTTTCCCCCTTTGAAAAAGGGGGATTAAGGGGGATTTTTGAGGCGCCGCTTTCTGGACGACCAGCTTTTTTCAAGCAGCTAAAGTGTTACAAGATAACAAAGACTATGTTGGCCGGTTCAGATACCACTTTTATCCGTTCCGCCCAGAGCATGGCATTTCGCGCGGCGGATGGCGAGTAGTAGGTTGAGTCTACTTCAACCGCGTCAAAGTGCCGGGGCGATTTTGGTGGTGGTATTATCCAGCCGCGCATTTCTATGTGCCAGTCCCACTTTTTTTCTTGTTAAGTCCTTCTCTCAGTAGCTCTATCCTTCTTTTTAAGTCCTTCATATCCACGAATGCCCTTTCAACCCTTCCTGGCAAGACCGTTTCCAAGGCAAGCTGGAGTTCACGCCCAAAACCCCTCTCCAGACAGATTTCATCGATGATTTCGTGATCGTAGATGCCTTTCTCTCTCGCGACCAGTTCGGCAAATTCATGGGCCATTATCCCCCTGGTTACATCATCGTCAATGGTATAGATAACGGATATTCCATAAACATCCTCCCTTGCAGTATAAATTAACCCGGGCTTGAGCCCCAGAACCTTCTCAAATTCTTCGAGCTTCATTGCCCTGCCGGGAGAGGATAGATGGAGTTCGAAATAGGTCTTGAGTAAAGAGACCTTTTCTTTTATATCACCAAACCCTTCCCTGACCTCCAGGAAAATATTTAAAACCTCTTCCTCCATGCAATCCACCTAATCCATTGTTGTCCTAATGCTGGCTATGGTTAACTTATTTTACCATAATATTTTATCGGTGCCGATGCTGCGGTGGGAAGACTGAAAAGTCTTCAAGAATGGAAAAAGGCAGAGGTTATATTTTTCGGCGCCTGATTCTTCCTTGCATCCTGCACGCTGCCCTTTCAGAGGCAGGGCTGATAGAGGAGAAGACGGCCAGGGTTGTCCTTGTGCATGAAGTCCAGGTATTTGAGGAATTTTCTTCTCTCATGGAGGAGAAGGATAAAAGAGTCACGAGTATCGTGACGTCAGAAGGGATTTACCGGGCATCGACCGGCACCTGAACCTGGCTTTTTATGTCCTCTGCGATGGCCCTTCCAATGGCGGGAATCTTTGCCAGCTCCTCTGCGGTCGCCTCTTGGACGTCTTTGAGGCTCTTGTATCCGGACTTAAACAGGTTTCTGGCCCGCACTCTTCCTATGCCTCGCAGAGCCACTAACGGGAGAAGTTCTTCTTTCACGCCATACAAAACCCTTGTTCGCAGAAGAGCCAGGATTTTCTGCGCCTCCTTCAGGCGAAAAATCCTGGCTATCTCGCCCGCAGAATAAAGCAGCCATTCTGAGAGCTCGACCAGTGTGCGCAGGTCACCCGGGCCTATGCCAAAATGGCCCACTATCCTGTCTTCCGGTGTTTCTTCTATCCACGTCATCAGCGCACATGCAGTCTTGAGTTCGGAAAGGATATCTTCAAGTGGGTACTTCTCTTCAGCAGGGATTAAAAGACGGTCAGCATGTGTATGGAATACATTGAACATCTCCTCGAAGTCCCTTTTCTTCAGCGAAAGCACCCTCATGTCCGGGGTACGGGCTATCATGTGGAGGAACGGAAATACCTCTTTTTCCTTTGGCTGATGGAGTGCATCTCTTATTATTACCCCGGTCAAAGGGTCTATGTAGAGCTCGGAGACGCGGCGTCCAAACCTTGTGGCCATAAAACCGCCAGCATACGAAACTATCATTTCTTCAGTTTCGAGAAAGCCGAGTACATCATCGGTGATTGAAGACAGGTAATCAGCGCCCTTTTGATAGGCAAAGAAGGTCTTTCCCAGGAAGTCCATCAGGTCGATCCTGTTTCTGGCAAAGCCGCCTGCTATGGATGCCAGGATGTGGGTCCTCAGGGCAGACTGGTTCGCGAGCTGCGAATTTATATTTTCCGGCTTTCCTCTGATGTAATTTCCAAAGACATGCTTCTCGTCTATCCTATTTCGGGCTACAATAACCGCTTCACCATACTTATCAAATCCTGGTCTTCCCGCCCTTCCTGACATCTGTTTTATCTCGATGACCGGGATAGGAAGCATGCCCATCCCGGACTCATACCTCAACCAATCCCGGATAATGACCCTCCTCGAGGGGAGATTGAGGCCCATGGCCAAAGTCGTGGTAGCAGCGACAAGCTTTATCTTGTGGGACCGGAAGGAATCCTCGATGAGCCTCCTCTGAGAGGAGGTAATCCCTGCGTGGTGGAAGGCCACACCGCCAGCGACGCATTCTGCGAGTCTTTTACAGACGTGGGTGGGTTCAAGCGATCCTTTAACGATCTGCCCGGAAAGTTTCTTAAGGGCCTCCTTTTCCTGATTTAACAGTGCACCGCCAACAAACGCCAAGGCCCTGCGGGCTACGGTCTCTGTTGCCTTCCGCGTGTTCACGAAGACAAGGGCTTGTCCGGAATCCCTTATAGTCTGGCTGGCGAGATCCACCACATCCACATCGCTCTCTCTTTGTACCCACTTTACAGTACCGTCGTTAAAAATTATGGCGTCATGACAATATACGCCCTCCCTTAGAGGTACAGGCCTCCAGTCAGATTCTACGAGCCGGGCACCTAACCATTCGGCAATCTCGGTGGCATTTGGAATGGTGGCACTAAGGGCTATGAGCCTGAGTCCCGGATTCGTGCCCCTTAACCGGGTGACAACCACCTCCAGGGTGGGTCCCCGGTAAGCGTCTCCGAGAAGGTGAATCTCGTCCACGACCACGAGGCCTATATCCTTCAGCCAAGGGGTGCGGTGCCGTATAAGGGAATCCATCTTCTCGTTTGTGGATATGACCAGGTCTGCATGGTAGAGCCAGGGATCCGTGCTATCGTAGTCGCCTGTGCTTTGTAACACCCTCAGGCCGGTTTGCTGGTATTTCTCTGAGAAGTCCTCGTATTTTTCTCTGGCCAGTGCCCTCAGGGGAACAAGGTATAGCGTCTTTCCTTTCGCTTCGAAGAACAGTCTTAGTGCCGCCATCTCGGCGATGAGCGTCTTTCCTGAGGCCGTGGGAGCAGCGACGACAAAGGAATCCCGGCCTCGCAACAAGTCTGCTTTCACGGCCAAGACCTGGGGCGGATAAAGCTCCTTGCGACCTGTAGAGGTCAGGGCCTCTATAAGTCGCTCAGAACCGCCATATGCACCTATGTCCTTTACAAGCATAAGGTCAGGTTATCCTAAATCATGAATAAATACAAAGGGAACAAAATAGGGTCAAGGACATGACCCGTTTTTTTGCTTTTCGGACCCGACATAGGATGTCCCCTAAACAAACTCCTCACCGGACCTCATTCTCCTTGCAAGAACCTTCTGCTCAATGGTATCCTTGCCCGAATTTTTGATCTCCCTTATTCTCATAAATTAGGCGTATGCTGGCGACCTTGCGCGACAAACAAATCTTCGGCTGGGCAATGTATGACTTTGCCAATTCCGCCTTTGCCACCACTATCTTGGCGGTAATCTTTAACAAATATTTTGCCCTGGAGGTGGCCGGGGGAGAAAGGGGAGTCTTCATCGCCGGCGTACACCTGCACGGGGCCACATTTTTTACCCTCATCGTCTCGTTTAGCATGGCTATCTCCGCCCTCACCGCTCCCATCCTGGGCGCGATAGCCGATTTTTCACAACGCAAAAAGGCATTCCTGGCCGGATTCTGCTATACCGGGATTATCTTTACCGCCCTCCTGTATCTGGTGCAGCCCGGAGATGTCTGGTCAGGGGCGTTCTTTTTCATTATGGCCAATATCGGGTTTTCCGGCGGCAACGCCTTTTACAATGCCTTTCTGCCGCAGATAGCTACGCCCGCCAATGTCGGCCGCGTCTCCGGCCTGGGATGGGCCTTCGGCTACATAGGAGGCGCCGCCCTATTGGTACTAAACCTCTTTATGCTGAACGGCCTCGATATCCCCGGATCAGGCCGTATAATATTTACCGTACAGGCCTGTTTTCTCTCTGTGGCCATCTGGTGGGCATTGTTTTCCTTGCCCACTTTTCTATGGGTTCGAGAGAAGAAAGCGGATAGGAAGGGGGTTAAAGTCGGAGATACGCCGGGGCGTGATAGGACTTATGCGGCTATCGGCCTCGCCCGGGTAAAACGCACCCTCTCCCAGATCAAAAAGTTCCGCGAATTATCCTTATTTCTCATCGCCTTCCTATTCTATAATGACGGCATAGAAACTGTCGTCGTGATGACCTCCGTCTTTGCCGCCGAGGTGGTGGGGATGCAGACCCAAGAGATCATCTTTCTCTTTCTTTTTATCCAGGCGGTGGCCTTTGTCGGATCCATATTCTTCGGCTACGTCAGCGATCGTCTGGGCCACAAACGAACCATACTCTGTACCCTTTTTATCTGGATGATAGCCGTAATCTGGGCCTTTTTTCTGGGATGGCTTTTGGAACCACGGCGCGAATTCTGGATTATCTGTTTTCTGGCCGGGCTGGTGCTGGGAGGAAGTCAGGCGGCATCCCGCGCCTTACAGGGCATCCTTACCCCTGTCTCACACGCAGCGGAATTCTTCGGGTTCTTTGCTATCTCCGGCCGTTTTGCCTCTATTTTCGGCCCCCTATCTTATGGCCTTCTGATCTACCTTACCGGAAGCCTGCGTTGGGGAATATTATCCGTAGCGGTATTCTTTATAATCGGGGCCCTAATACTGTTACAGGTAGATGAAAAAGCAGGAATGACGGAAAAGGCTGGTTATGAAGAACAATTATCCTCTAATATGGGAATAACTTCGTGAAAACTATCCACATGATATGCCGCCGTTAGGTCTTTATTTTTGTAGGCTATAAGACTTACACCAGCAGTGCAGGCCGCCTTTTCGTCCAACTCCGAATCACCGATATAAATAACCTCTTGCGGTAAGGCCTTAAACCTATCCATTATCTTCAGCAGGGATTCGGGATGCGGTTTGGAATTGGCGACATCCAGGGCTGAAACCACCATATCAAAATAACCCTTGAGTTCAAAGATCTCGAGGAGCTTATTCATGGTTGTGGTCCGATTGGTGGCAATAGCCACCTTATACTTCGGTCTCAGATACCTTAAAAACTCCTTCAACCCGGGTTCCATTATCATCAGGGGAAGAAATGGGATATAATCTGTGTTAAGCCGATACTGCTGCGCTGACTCCAGTTCTTTCCTGCCTCGAAAAAGATGGGCTATAGAGGCATCGGCCGTGTGCATATGTACATAAAATAGTTCCTCTTCGGTCATTTCCTTACGTCCGAAGGCCGCCAGTATATGATTATAAAAGGCACGATTGGCCTCCCGGGAATCAAACATGACCCCATCGCAGTCAAACACAACTACCTTAACCATAACTCTGCATAATCCCTTAGATAAAATGAGCTTGTTAAGCTTGCCCAAAAAATGTATTGCCCTATGATACCTAAATTTGGAATAATAGCAATAATCGATTGCTTCACAAATACCATGGGGGTATTTAAGTGGAAATTAAAACTGATTTTTTAGTCATAGGCAGCGGCATTGCCGGACTTAGCTTTGCCTTGAAAGCGGCACGTTATGGCGAGGTAGCAATCGTCACCAAAAAGGCCATGATGGATACCAGCACCAATCTCGCCCAGGGGGGAATCGCTGCGGTCACAGGGCCGGACGACTCCTTTGAACTGCATATCGCAGATACCCTGCGCTCGGGAGACGGCCTGTCTCATCCGGATGTAGTGGAACTGGTCGTAAAGGAGGCCCCGGAAAGGATCAAAGAGTTAGTGGATATCGGAGTACAATTTACTACACGGCCAGAAAACCAGACACGCTTTGACCTGGGTAAGGAGGGCGGCCATTCCCGCCGTCGTATCGTCCATGCCCAGGATCTCACCGGGCAGGAGATCGAAAGGGCCCTTATAGCCAGGACCAGAGAAAATCCACGCATTACTGTCTATGAAAACCATATTGCTATCGACCTCCTAACCAGGGGCAAGCTGTTAAAGAAAAAGGGTAAACCTAACCAGGAGACCTGCTTTGGGGCCTACGTTCTGGACACCCAAACAGGGTCAATCCATACCTTTCTGGCCAGGATAACCCTCCTCTGTACGGGTGGGGCGGGAAAGGTTTACCTCTACACCAGCAATCCAGACATCGCTACGGGTGACGGCATGGCCATGGCCTACCGGGCCGGGGCAAAGATGGCCAACATGGAATTTGTTCAATTTCATCCCACCTGCCTCTATCACCCCAAGGCCAAGAACTTTCTTATCTCAGAGGCCGTCCGGGGGGAAGGAGGAATCCTGCTTGATAAGCACGGCCTGGCCTTTATGGAAAAATATGATCCTCTAAAAGACCTGGCCCTGCGGGATGTCGTAGCCCGCGCTATAGATACCGAGCTCAAGAAGAGCGGCGATGATTGCGTCTATCTGGACATCAGTCATCGTCCGGCAGATTTTATTAAGAATCGCTTCCCCAATATTTATCAGAAATGCCTCTCCCTGGGCATTGACATCACCAGAGAACCCATTCCGGTTGTACCCGCCGCCCACTATATATGTGGAGGCATATTAACTGATATTTACGCCCGCAGCAGTATCGCCGGGCTTTATGCCATAGGCGAGACCGCCTGCACCGGGCTCCATGGGGCAAATCGCCTAGCTTCTAATTCTCTTCTGGAGGCGGTCGTCTTTGCCCATCAAGCACTGCTTTCGTCCACCGAAGAAATAGGACCTAAGTCCTCCTATACTCCGCCCTCAGTTCCGCCCTGGGATCCGGGTGGAGCCGTGGACCTGCAGGAATCGGTACTTATATCTCACAACTGGGACGGAATACGCCGTCTCATGTGGAACTATGTAGGCATTGTACGGACAGACAAACGTCTGGCCCTGGCTCAAAAACGTCTCGAGTTTATACAAAAAGAGATACAGCAACATTACTGGGATTACATAATAACCGGGGATTTCTTAGAACTGCGCAACCTGGCCACTGTAGCGGAATTGATCGTCACCTGTGCCCTCCTGCGTAAAGAAAGCCGGGGTCTCCATTACAACCTCGACCATCCCTTTAAAGACGATGCACGCTATAAAAAGGACACCATTATCTGGCGACAGTAACCGCCAGCCACAAAAAAGGCCTGCTTTATATCGATAAAGCAGGCCTCCTGCATACTTCAAAGGTTTTATAAATTTCTATCTGGCCGGCGGATTCAAATCCCTTTCATACGGAAAGACCGGCAGGTAACGATAGGAAAGGGAGATAATTACAGCGCCGTAAGCAACTACGGCCAGTGAGGTCAACCATTCCTGCCAGCTCGGGAAGTAGATATACCACTTGTCAAATGGATACACAGGCATGGCCAGCGTCTGCACGATAAAGACAAAGCGGTTAAGGAGCACACCCGTCGAAGCCAGGGCGCAGGCAAGCACCAGCCATTTATCATTCTCGCGCAAGCGGCGAATGATAAGAATAAGGGCCGGGACTATCCCGCATAACCCGATCTCCGCGAATAAAAGCCACAGGCCGTACTGGTAACCGTAATATTGTTCTAACCAGGTAAGCCCCCTGGAAGGAAGTATTTCTGTGGCCCAGTAATATGTATCCGCTATCTTTAAGATCAAATAACCACAGTATATCCAACCGGCGATCTTGGCCAGAACGGAAAGCGACTCCCGCGGCACAAGCCGTTTTTTCGTTATCTTTTGTACGATCATGGTGATAAGGATAGTAAACGTCGGCCCGGTAGAAATCGCCGAGAAGATAAAGAGGAAGAATGTCCATGGCCAGACAAAGAAACCTTCGCGGAAGGCAAACGGCCGGGCATACATTACACCATACATGCCGCCCAAAGAACCTTGATGGAAGAAGGAAAGGAATGTGCCTATGGCCGCAAATATGGCCATGGCCTCATGGAAATTGTGGCTCAGGGTATGCGCCACTGGATTAGCGTAGATCTTCCGGTTTTCAAGGATTAAGGGTACGTATTCAATAGTCAGAACCGTAAAATACAGGGTGATACAAAAGATAACTTCGGTCAGCATGGAGTGGATGTTGGGAAACCAGTAACCGAACCAACCCCGAAGCGGCTGGCCGATGTCCAGAGTCAATATCAATAGAGCGCTGCTGTAACAGATGAACCCGATGATAACGGCAAAGTTAATGAGGGCCTTAAGTTCCTTTACCCGTACCACATAGGTAAGAAAGCCGCTGAAAAAGGCCCCGGCACCAAGGGCGATTACCCCTAAATCTGCAGTGATCCAGGCACCGAAGCCGAAGTAATCATTCATATTCGTCTGATTCAGGCCCTTCCAAAGTATCAAAAGGGCTGTAGTCACCGCACCACCCAGCACGAACAACCAAAGTGCCATCCATGCATAAAAGACCCCGGCACTACACCTTTGCACTCCTTCTGGTATCCATGCACGATCCATATAGTTCCCCTCTTTTCAACCAAAATTCAGGATTTAACCCTTGTTTTTAAGCCAGACCGCCTCTCTTCTTTCTCCCCAACGCATTATCCGCTAATTCTCTGATCCAGGACTCACTACTCAAATAATAGACCTTCGGCTGAGTACCCAGCTTCTCAAGCAACCGGAAGGCCCCTGGACTTTTAATAAGTTTGGCCACAGCACTCTCCGGATCTTGCATGTTTCCGAAGGTAATCGCCCTCGTGGGACAGGCCTCAGCGCAGGCGGTCACATATTCGCCATCCTTCAGGTCCTTCCGGCCCTCCACATAGGCCTTGTCTTTGGCCTTCTGCAAGCGGTGGTTACAGAAGCTGCATTTCTCCACCACCCCGCGCATACGCGGAGACATATCCGGGTTCAATAACTTATGCATGCCTTCCGGCCATACCGGATCCCACCAGTTGAAATAGCGGGCATGGTAAGGACAGGCTCCAACGCAATACCGGCAACCTATACACCGGGTGTAAATCTGGCTGACAATGCCTGTCAATGGATTGTAGTCCGTAGCCATGACCGGACACACTGAAACGCACGGTGTATGGTGATCGCAGTGCATACAGGGCCGCGGGATGAAAGCCACCTTTGTATTTGGAAACGGCGCGCCATTCGTCACCTTATAGACCTTCATCCAGGTAACGCTGTGGAGTTTGTCCGACTCATCCTCCCGGACATAATGGTTGTTCTCTGAAAGACAGGCTACCGTACATGCACCACAGCCCGTACACTTATCCAGGTCAATAACCATGCCATACTTTTCTTTGCTGGCGACCTCGTGATGCTCACTCATATCTCAACCTCATACTTTTATAAGTTTAGCCCGCGTTCCCCACCACACAGCCAGGCCAGTCACCGGGTCTAATTCTGGCTCGAGTACCTCATAGGCATTAACGCCTTTTCCAGTCAAAAACGGGTCATCGTTGCTATGTCCCAGTCCGAGGGGGATGCCGATAACATCCGGCATCATACCCACATCCAGGTGAACACGAACTGATAATCTTCCGGTAGGACATTGAACTGCAGCCGCATCCCCTTCAACCAGTCTCAACCGGCCGGCCGTCTCTGGATTTACCCGAACCAAAAGGTCATGTTTCTGAAGAACAGTGTTATCGATATTTTTTGTTAGATAGGGTAGCGTGTCCACTGCTCTGCGATTTGCTATATTGATATTCTCATAAGCCACTAAAAGCATCGGAAACTCTCGAGAAGCCTTCATCCAGCTTACCGGCTCAAGGTGCGGTGTCTGGCCCTGAGAATTAAATGTAAGCCCCCCGCCTCCAAATATCGGCTCCTCATACCAGCACTTCCCGGCGTTGAGACCTTCCCATAGCTCATCTGGCGAGCCAAGCATGGCCACTTCCTGATCCCCGATCCGGCCTCGTCTGGAGGCAAAAATCCCCCCGACTTTTTCCTTAAGTAAGGCCTCAAAGTTATCCCAGGGCAGCGAGCTACCGACGCTTCCGCCCATGGCCTTGGCCAGGGGCAGGAAGACATCTCCGGGATGCCTGGCCTCAGGTACATTAGCCAGAACGGGACGGGTCAAACTTAGGGAGGCGTAAGGAACCCGGGCTGCCGAGGTTACATCCTCCAGCCTTTCCAGATAGGAAGCAACCGGAAGAATAATATCTGCTGAGAGGGTGGTTTCATTCATGCAACTCGTAAGGGCCAACACAAAGGGCACTGTCGCCACTGCTTCCTTGAACTTATGGGCCCTGGGCAGCGCATAGCACGGATTGGCTTCGTGGACCACCAGGGCATTAACCGCGCCACCTTTAAGCGCTGCGGTCAAGTTATGTGCCATGCCAATACTATGTTTAATCTCCCCGCCTTCCCCATCGATCCGGGGCTGGGAGAGTCCCTGCTCGGCTACCGCATCTGTTACCAACGCCGGCCAGGAACTAAACGGCACCTCCCGCTGTACAACCACCCCGCCCTTTGCGCCGATACTGCCTACCAGGGCGTTGAGACTATAGATGCTCATAAATTCTGCCAGGTTACCGGACATCACTCCCTGGCCGCGGCCATAGACCGCAACCGCAGGCTTTGTTACGGCAAATGCACGCGCCGTATCAGCAATAATGGTCGCCGGAATGCCCGTTATATCCGAGACCTTATGGAGGTTATATTCACTCTCAAGGAGCGCCTTGAATCCTTCAAATCCCTGGCAACGCGCGACGGATGACCGGTCATATAGCCCTTCCGTAACGATGACGTTAGCCATGCCCAGGGCCAGAGCAGCCTCAGTCCCGGGCTTTACCGCCAGCCACTTATCCGCCTTGGAGGCGGTAACAGAACAGTTTGGTTCTATCTGCACCAGCGTGTGCTCGTTCGCCTCCTGCCATTTTCTAAACACCATCATGTTATGGACCGGGGCACCCCAGCCTTCCAGTAACGCCACCCCAAAAGACAGCACGAATTTGCTGTTTTCCAGGTCATAGGCCAGATGCCCGCCTGTTCCCTGCATCAATGACAGGCCTACGGTCTCAACGTCCTCCTGTGAGGGCATAGTAATTACATTGGGAGAACCATAGGCACGGAAGAACCGCTCCATTAATTCCGCAGTCAGTCCTTTCTTGCTATCCAGAATACAGGCTACTGTATGCGGATTACCGGCTTCCCGTATTTCCCTTAATTTTCCGGTCACTATATTAAGGGCCTCATCCCAGGTAATCTTTTTCCAGGTGGCCTCACCTTCTCCCTTGGGATTTGTCCTCTTAAGCGGAGCGGTTATACGGTTTGCCCCGTATAGGAGCTGCAGGCCGGCTGCTCCCAGCGGGCAAATCCCTCCCTGGTTTACCGGGTGGTCAGGGTTACCGGCAATCTTAACCGCCCGCAGTGGCACCGCCGGAAGCCTGCGCCTTTGTATAAATTCTTTATGATGCCAGCCCCGCCACTCATCCCGGCCCGACTTGTCCTCAACCAGCCGCAGGGTTATCCCGCAGCCTCCCGGACAAAGCCGGCAGGTGCTATGGACAAATGAAGACGGTCCTTTAGCTGGCTCCGGGGCCCAAAGGTCGGTAAATTTAGCTGATTCGTCGATCAGGTCCCAGGGTATGGGTGTAGCCAGGGTTCCTATCGCACCTCCGACAGCAAATTTCAGGAATCCTCTCCGATCTAATTTCATAGGTTAACCCTCTTCAAGACTTTTGGTTAAACGAGCTCCCAACATCATTTATGACACACAAAGCAGGCGTTGCTCGTGCCTTTTTTGGCGTGACAATCCTCACACTCTTCCATGGACATGGTATCCTTGCTATAGCCGGATATTCTATAGACCTTTGCCGGAGGACTGCTGGTGGATTTGCTCATATCCTCATGGCATGCTGTGCATTCCAGTTGAGCCATCTTGACATGAGCGGCATGGGAAAAGAAGACACACAATGGCTGATAGGAATAACTAAGCCACGGGATCTCCTTGTTAGGCGTGACATACTGTTCGACCAGCTTGGCCTCATCCGGACTCTCACCCTGCGCCGATGCATGACACTGGATGCAATTGTCCAGCCTGGGAATGCCGGTAAAGCTGCCATCTTCGCGAAACGTGTGGCAACTGTCACAGGCCAACCCCGCTCCCTCTGCACCGTGCACCTTATGATTGAAATTAATAGGTTGAGGCTTCGAAGACATGACAATAGCCGGGTAAAGAAGCCAGCCAACCACAATGGCTACTACAAAACCAACAGCCAGCATACCTAACCCCCCGCTGGCCTGCTTGTGCCCCCCTTCTCTTCCACCACTCGTTGCGTGCTCTTCAGACATCTTGGTCAAGCCTCCCCCTTATACCTTTAGCTGCGACTCTTTTATAACCATCCCTTATATTTGTCAAGCGAAATTTGAATGAGGCCTCATTTCGTAACCTTATAAAACAGCTTCTATTCAGCCACTAATACACAAAGACACTAAGGGTATAGAATGGTTTGGTGACTTTGTGGCTAAATAGCTACAAGATATCCAACAATCTCTTGTGGATATTGTCAAAACCGCCATTGGACATAATGGCAATGACATCCCCTCCCCTGGCATATTCCTTCAAAAATCCTAATATGCCGTCTGTATCAGGAAAATAATAGGCGGTCCGGCCCCGTGTCTTTAAATCCTCAACCAGGTTCCCGGAAGAGAAACGATCCTGTTCCGGGATATTCTCCAGACCAGGCGGTTCACGCACAATTATGGAATCAGCCGCATCAAATGAAAGGGCATAATCATCCTGAAATACCCTGCGCCGGCTGGAATTGGTCCTTGGTTCAAAAACCGCTATCAAACGCCTCCCCGGATAAGCAGCCCTCAGGGCCAGAAGGGTCTCGTGCACGGCCGTAGGGTGGTGGGCAAAATCGTCGATGACCGTGACACCATTCTTTATACCCCTTACCTCCTGCCGGCGGCATACCCCCTGGAAGGAAGACAGCCCGGCCTGAATCGCCTCCGGCGCAAGGCCTATCCTGTCCAATACCGCTATGACCGCCAGGGTGTTCAGGGCATTGTGCCTGCCTATAAGCGGACTGGTGAATCTGGCATAAAATCCGCCCTCTTTTTTAACGGAAACCTTCGCTCCTTCTCCTTCAGTCAGACAATCTGTCAGGGTCCATAGCCGGTCTTTATCTTCACCTGAAAATCCCCCTGTATCCCCCTTTTCCAAAGGGGGAATTGATGAGGTATCGTCTTTTTCCAAAGAGGAGCTGAACGTATTCCCCCCTTTAGTAAAGGGGGGGGAGGGGGGATTATTTCCTTTGTCCTTTGTCCGCCGTAGGCGGATGTGTGTTTCACCGTATCCTATAACCGGGCAGGAGGCATCCTTAATAACCTCTCTTACTATCCCGTCCTCCGTATGCGCCACCAGGACGCCTGATGAGGGGATAATCCGGACAAAACGCCGGAAGGCATCCTTTACCTCTGCCAGATCCCGGTAGATATCGGCATGATCGAACTCCACGCTGGTCAATATGGCTATGTGGGGCTGGTAGTGCAGGAACTTAGGCCCCTTATCAAAAAAGGCCGTATCGTATTCATCGCCTTCTATTACAAAATAAGGGCCCTGGCCCAGTTTATAATTGCGCCCAAACCCCTTGACGATACCCCCGATCATGAAACCAGGGTCCGACCCGGCATGTTCCAGTATGGCGGCCAGAATGGAGGCCGTAGTGGTCTTTCCATGTGTTCCGGCCACCACCAGCGGGATTTTTCCCTTTAAGAACAGGTGACTCAACGCCTGGGGAAAAGAGACAAAGGGGATCTTCTTTTCGGCCAGGCCGCGTACCTCTTCATTATCCCGGCGGATCACGTTGCCGACAATGACCAGATCAGGATGGTGATCCAGGTTATCCGGGCTATAGTCCTGAAAGATTTTGATGCCGATAGAGGCCAGAAAAGTGCTCATAGGCGGATAGACCTGGGTATCAGAACCAGTGACCTCAAGGCCTTTCTCCTTAAGCATCCCGGCCAGAGCGCCCATGCCTGTCCCGCAGATACCCATAAGATGGACACTCTGCACCTTTTCCGGCACCTTATTTAAGCTCATATCCAATTCAGACATATCTTGAGATCCTAATAATAAACGTAACAGGTTAGCCTTTTGTAACTTGTTCCAAATACGGTGGATTTCGTGTCCGGTGCGATTTCAAATTCGAAATCCGAAGCACGAAACCCGAAACAATATCGAATGACCAAAACCCAAAATATCAAAACGAATTCTTTCCGCTGCAGTTTGGAACATTTTGAGATTTGAGAATTTGAATTTGTTTCGAATTTCGGTATTCGAATTTCGGATTTAGCCTTTGTTCCTTTCAAAACCATGGGTCCCTTTTGAAAAAACCTAAAGTGTTACTAACAAACCTACCTTTTTCAACAGCCCTCTTGCCGCATCGAACAGATCTTTTTTACCCTCTTCAGTACGTGCCTCCACGTAAAATCTGACCTTGCGTTCCGTCCCGGAAGGCCGGATCAAAAGCCAGCTCCCGTCTGCAAAAACCATCTTATAGCCATCGATATCTATGAGTCGGCTAATAACCTTTTCATCGGTACCGACCCTTAGCCTCGCTCCAGGTACATACTGGGATAAGGCCTTAAGGGTAGCCGATAGCCCTTCTCCTTGTTGTGATACGACCACGGCATCCCGGGCGGCATAGAAATGACCGAACTCACCTTGTACCTCCGCCAGATACTGGCCCAGATTCCGATCGAGATGAAGGGTCATGGCCAGGGCCAGGATAAGCCCTATATAGGCGTCCTTTTCCGGGGTATGCCCCTTTATGGTAATACCGTCGCTCTCTTCAAAACAGACTACGGCCCGGTCTATAACCGGCTTAAATTCCTTAAATCCAACCTTCGGCTCAAATACTTCTTCGCCCAATTGGGCGGCTATGGCATTGGCAAAATTGCTGGTAGCCACTGTCTTCGCCACCAGGCCCTTAATCCCTTTGACCTCGTGGAGATAATGATAGGCCAGAGCCCCGAATTGATTCATCTCTACCTCTACCTGGCCGTCGGTAAACCGGATCCGGTCTGCATCCGGGTCCATGATAACCCCGAGTTTTAACCTTTCCTTGCAGGCCTTGAGCGTCTCGTTTACCAGGCGCATGTTTCTGCTGGACGGCTCCGGGGCCACGCCACCAAAAGTGGGGTCATCTTCTCCGCGGAGGATAATTAAGCGACTGGTTGAAACGCCGCCCAATAGGTCTTTGATGTGCACCCGGCTGGCGCCGTGCACGCAGTCCACGGCTACCACAACATCCTCTCTCCGGCCAAACTCTTCAACTACGGCATCATAGTCAATGTGGTGAATGCCCTTGTTTTTCCTGACCAGGCCCTTCCAGGTCTCCAGGGCATTAAACAGGCTTATGAGAGAGGAGTCAACGCCTTTCCTTACCGGCAGGTCTCCCTCTATGATCTCCTGCGCCCTCTCCTGAATAAACCTTGTAATCTCAGGCGCGGCCGGGCCGGCGTCAGCCGCATTAAACTTAAAACCGCCATACTCCAGGGGGTTGTGACTCGGGGTCAGATTGCAGGAAAAGGCCGCTGCCAACTCCACAACCGCAGCGGAAAGGACACCGGTGGTGGACTCACCGGCAAAGTGAACCCGGAAGCCGTGGGCAGTCAATACCTCTGCCACGGCCTGGGCAAATATCTCACCGCCGAAACGATTGTCATAGCCCAGGACACAGCCCCGTTCCCTGGCCTCTTTATAGCTACCCACCCCCAGACTCGAACCCAACGCCGAACCGTTGTCCAAACTTTTGTACATATCAACTATGGCCTGGGCCACCTGGCCTACCGACTTGACCGTCAGGTCTTTCCCGATGATGCCGCGCCAGCCCGAGGTCCCGAACTTGACCGGCGATATGGGCCTGGCTTGCGAAGTCAGTATTTCGTCCCTGACCAGGGAATAAATAGCGTCGATCTCCTTTTGATAAAAGGCCCTGTTATCCGGATCGGTATTTCTTAACTTCACCAGTTCAGAAATAGCCGCAAAATAGTCACTCCCGCCATGATCGCCCGGCTTAATGTATTTATCTCTGATTTCTTTGCTCATACCCTCACAGCGCATCATTATATAATTATCCCTAACAGATTTTTCAATATTGTCCAAAGCTAACCACAGGGACACAGAGAAAAAATAGGTCATTTCCTATTACCAATTTCATTACCTAATTCATTCGGTATTACCCAATTCCCAGATTTCAGTCTTACGCCATTTTACATTCTGGCCTCGGGTAATACATTCCTCTCCCAAATCCGACAGATACCAAGCCGTGGATGCCGGAATGGTTTCGAATTTTTCAGAAAAAAGCCGCAAGGTCATCATCCCTCGTTTCCTGCCTTTCGTGTGTTTCGTAGTCTCTTCATAAGTCCTCACCCCTAACAGATTATCCTATTCCTCAGCTCAATTTCGGCTCATTTTTGGCTCATCAGCGGCGCACGGAACGCTTCTGAGATTATAAGCCACCATAGATTTCTTCTTAAATAATGGTCAGGCCAACTCGAATCCCACCCGCCCCTGGCGGACACCTCGGGGTGCCCGAAGAGTATAAACTTATGAACGAATGAGTGTCCCCAAATACCCACTCTTTTTATTATGAAACCCTAGGCAGCCGTGGCATAGGCGCTCCGCCCAGCGCCGTAGTAATTGTCGTAAATATGTTGATAGACATTATGGCATTTTTCGGAAAACATGGTTTTGTCATACACATCCGGAAGCTTATCGTCTAGCACCTCCTCTATCGAAACCCTCACCTGCGCCCTGTTCTGCGCCTGTTTACGCCAATCCAGAACTAGCTTCTCACGTTTGAGTGTTTCCAGGAGATCCTTAGCCGCTATCTTAACCTGCTTCATTTCTTTTGCTGTAAGCTTCGTATCCGGCTTGGTCAGGATGTCGAAGATTGCCAGTTCTTCTTCGGTCAGACCTTCGCGCATACTGCGTTGCTCTTCCTCAGAAAGTTCCTTGGCAAATTCGATGAGTTTTTTGAAGAAAGCCTCGGTGCTGTGTGCACCCAGATTGTATTCCTCAATCAACTTACGCAATCGTTCAAGCAAATCAAGCCGTGATTTGTTCAGGCGTACCATATAGTTCAGCTTTTGTTCCAACAGGTTCTTAAGCCGTTCTGCCTCGATTCGTCTTCGGCCTGCTAAAATCTTACTTTCAATGGAACCAAAATCGATCTGGTTCAGGTCAATCAGGTGTCCGGTAGAATTGATTGGCGCTGGGATTACATAACCCTCTGCCACGATAGACTGATCCAGCAGTTCTTCGACTTCCCGGCGGACCTGGTCCAAGGCCTCTTCATCCCCGCCATTTCCCTCGCCGGTCGCCCGGCGTATAGCTTCCACCAGCATTATAAGTAACGCCCGGTCCGCAGCAAACCGGTTTACGGCCTTATCCGGCAGGATAGCCTTGTAGAGGGTATTGATCCGGTTTACCAAGGCGCGGAATTGGTCTTTGTTAGCAGGGGTTGCAAGCAATTTCTCGACAGCCTCTTCAATGAGCGCCAGCTTTTCAAACGCTGCGGCCCTGGTACTTTGTATTTCTGCAAGCTTAATCCCCTGCCCGGCGCAGAAGGTTTTCGCCTCTTCAACTGTCTTCGCCAGCGCCTCGATGAGTTTTTCCTTAAATTCGATGGGTCTGTCCCCTTCCTGGATCCTGCCACCCGCCCCGGAGCCATAAATGGCAAGGGCTTTTTCAAGGTTCCGGAACACACCTATATAGTCCACAATAAGACCATTGTTCTTTCCGGGAAATACGCGGTTGGCCCGGGCAATAGTCTGCATTAGGGTATGGTTACGCATCGGTTTATCCAGATAAATCGTCGAGCAGGCCGGTGCGTCGAATCCAGTCATCCACATAGCACACAAAAAGACTATGCGCAGCGGATCAGCGGAATCCTTGAACTTGACGTCAAGCTGTTCGTTTTTCATTCGCTTACGGTGGGTCAGGATATCCAGCCCCAGCTTTTCGAATTGCCTGACTTCGTTTTGCGATTGGGAAACCACGACCGCCATATCGGTCTCCTGCATGAACCTGATCTTGCGTCTTAAGTCCTCTTCTTCCCATCTATCCTTTTTGTACTCTTGGTTTTGGATTTTCTTTAAATACGCCTTCCAGTACTTCTGCACCTTGTCATACATTCGCACCGCAGTCGCCTTATCAATGGAAACCACCATAGCCTTACCCGCAAAGCCGCGGCCCAGGAAGTGTTCGACGATGTCGGCGGCAATCTTTTCCAGGCGGTCGTCACGGGTAATCAGGTGATAATCCCGGGCGAATTCCCGTTGCAGCTTCTCTTCCTGATCCGGGTTCAGCTCAGCCTCTTCCAGTATCCGCGCCAGATCCTGGTCCAGATTCTCGTTAATGAGCTGGAGCTCGGGGATACGGTTCTCGTAGTAAAGCGGGACGGTGGCGTTGTCTTCGATGGCCTGGCGGAAGTTGTAGATGCTGACATATTCACCAAACACCTCGCGCGTCTTTTCCTCGCCGACAATAAGGGGTGTGCCCGTAAATCCGATGAAGGCGGCATAGGGGAGCGCATTACGCATATTCAGCGCGAAGATGTCGTACTGGCTGCGGTGGGCCTCGTCAGTCATGACGATCACGTCCGACCGATCCGACAGTTTCGGGTAGATTCCGCCCCGCTCGGTGTGAAATTTCTGAATAAGAGTAAAGATATAGCGATGGTCTTCGCGGAGCAGTTGCTTGAGATCCTCACCGCTATCGGCCCGCGCCTGCTTCTCGGTAACCGCCCCGGTTGACGCGAAGTTCTTATAGATTTGCTCATCCAGTTCCAGGCGGTCGGTGATGATTACAAAGGTCCAATTGCCCGGCAGCTTGCGCAGGACCTTCTGGGAAAAGAAGACCATGGAGAAACTCTTGCCGCTCCCCTGGGTATGCCAGAAAACACCCAGCCGCCCGCGGTTTTCCCTGTGATTCTGGACGGTCCGGATGGCCTGGTGGACGCCAAGATACTGGTGGTACCTGGCTATGAGCTTGATTGTGCCGCCCTGTATCTCCTGAAAAAGGAGGAAATTTTCGACAATATCCAGGAGCCGCGCCGGTTCACAGGTACCTCGGAGCGCAGTTTCCAGGCTGACCCTGCCGGTTTCACCCTCGTCGTTGATCTTCTTCCATTCCGTGAAATGCTCCCATTCGGCAGTAATAGTGCCTATGCTGGTCTGGCTGCCGTTCGAAAGGATGATAAAAGCATTGTACCAGAAAAGTTGCGGAATAGTTGTTTTGTAGTCGGCTAGGTTGTCGTCGTAGGCATTTTTGAGATTCTTGTGGGCGGCTTTGAGCTCGATAAAGACCAATGGAATGCCGTTTACAAACCCCAGAAGATCAGTTCGCCGGGTATAGACCTCACCTGTCACCCAAAACTGTGAGGCAAGAAAAAAGTCATTGTTGTTCGGATTGTCCCAGTCAATAAAACGGATCGTATAATCTTCAATCTCACCGGCCTTGCCGGTTTGTACCTGGACCAGGTAGCCGTCTTTAAGTAGCTTGTATACCTCGCGATTTGCCGCTACCGGACTCATGGCGCTATGGTCGCGGGTCAGTTCTTCAACGGCCTGATTGATCGCTTCTGCAGGAACTTGTGGATTTAGGGTCTTGAGAGCAGGTAGCAGCTTTCTACGTAGGATAATCTCACCACGGTGCTCACGGCCAAGGGTGCCGGTTCCGCCGTATGTCTCGTTGTAGCAGTTAAGCGTATCCCAATCCATTTCCCCAAAAAGGGAGACGGCAGGCTGCTCTATTAGTTTATCTTCAGACAGATCAAGCACTTGTGTGCTCCATCACCAACTGCTGATTAAGTTTCTACAAAATATCTTAAACTTTTCTCAAAAATTTCTTGATTTTTTCCAAAAAAAGCCGATATTATATTTAACGGACTGGGAATTCTCGGTCGGCAACTGGCCTCGGTGAACACCGGGGCCTTTTGCTTTCTATGGAAAACACTTAAGCCCCCATCCCTCTTTTTTCCCTTGGGCATTGCAATAAAACTTCTTTTCGATCACCTCATAGGCGCGATTTTCCTGATTCGGATTCAGAATTGCCCGGCCTATAGGCCGCGCTAATAGATCCGCCAACTGCAGGCCACTGGAATTAATTTTCTTGTCGGCAAAAACAATCTGAAAGGGCAACTCATTATGGAGATAGTTACTCCCATTACAAACACGCCGAAACTCCAGTTCCAAAGCGTCATCCTCCCTCCGGCCCCGTTTCTCGACCACCACATGGGTCGTCTTCGTTTTCTGTCCCTTGCTTTTCAGGAAAAGGAAAGCACGTTCTAGCCCAAATCCCAGGGCGATGTGATACGGATTGGCAGGATCGACATACTTCTTTTTCAGAGCCCTTTTTCTAATGACCGACGCGATCAATGTGAACGGCGCTTCTGCAATCAACCGCTTGAGGTCTTCCATGAATGGCTCCCTGATCTGCTCATTCAACAAAATTGAGAACTCATTCTTTGCCTTCCGTATTTCATACTCGTGGAGAACCACCATATCATGGCCAAAATATTTGAATTTAAACTGCTGCAAGGCCGGTGTAATTAACTGCGTATAGTCGTTTTTGTGGAAGATGCAAAAGGCCAGAACAAATACAGGATAATTTGGATCGATGGACTCCAGACCGTGATCACCGCTCTCATCTACATAGATGATGTAGTCGCTATACCCCGGCATAGATTAGATGATTCCTTGTCCTGTAGTGCTAATATCCAGCTCTCCAGAGATCAGCTTTGGCAGCAGCAGGTCACATGTGGCTCGAAGGTTCGCGTTTTTTTGATTGAGCAACCTCAGTGCTGAAAACATTGGGGTCACCACTAACTCGAACTTCTTAAGTGCGTAGCCCGGCGGCACGATGTAGGGTAACAGGTACGCTTGACTACGGCTCAGACCTGGAACGGCAGCGTCGCCGTTTATGAAGGGTTGATGTTGCAGGCTGAAATAAACATACAGGAGAGGAAGTTCCGTGACAACATAAAACACTGTGTCAATTGGAACGAAGGCGGTATCCGACCAAAAAACAGAACCAACGTTGCCCTTCCGGCCTACGATGACGCCAGGCCCTTCAACAAGACGCGCATCATGATAGCCGACTATGCCGCTTGACCCAAAGACCGGGACTTTGCCCTCTCTGCGATCTGACTTTTTGAGGCCCTTCCCATATTTCAGTTCTACAACGTCGCATAGCCGCTTAACCTCCCACCCCTCCGGTATCGGGCCGAGGGAAGAGTCGATCATTTTGACCTTTTCGTGGCCGGGGAAACGGAATTTGACAAACCATTCGCGGTAGATGGCCTGGGCCATTTCTTCGAGGATTTTGATGCGCCGGGTGTTGTTTTCGATGAGGTCGTCGTAGGCGGATATAATTTCTACTATTCGATCCTGGATATCTCTTGGAGGGAGTTTTATCGGATACGAGATGAGTATCTGGGCATTTGCGTTCGGCTGAGCTGCGCCGCCCACATTTGTCATGATGAATTTCTTGTATAAATCAGATTCGACAACCAAACCGACGTAACGGGAATTTATACCTTCCTTTATCTTTAGGCGAACGAGGTAAGAAGCAAAAACCGAGTCCGGTGGATTCCTTATCCATTTGGCATAACCGGTGGTAGCTCCAGTGCGTGCAACGACTATATCACCTTCCTCCAATTTATATTTAACTTTCTTCTTTTCGTCGATTTGGCAATGTGGAACAGCACTCCAGTCAATTAGTTGCGGCACTATATCTGTTATGCGCAAAAACCTTGGGCCTATGTCTTCGTCTTTTGCACTAGCTGTATAGCCGTATTGAACAACGTCGCAAATTTCCCGAAGCGGCAATTCTTTCCAGGTTGCCACCATCTCTTCCATTATGGTGCGCCCTCCAGAAGCTGTCCGATATTTTGATCGATTCGGTCTTCGAGTTCGCGAGCTTCTATGTTCAATTGTGTTAACTCTTCGTGTAGCTCTTCTAATCTTTCAGCAAAATCGAAATCTGGTGGCGTTCCTTCTTCGACACCTACATACCGCCCCGGATTGAGGCTCCAGCCTTGCTGTTCGATTTCTTTGAGCGTGGCGACCTTGCATAGTCCTGCGACATCGGTGTATTTGAGGCCGGGGAATTTTTCTTCCAGCATCTTGCGGCTGTCTTGGTTGAATTCGGGCTTTTCTCCACGATAGAGGCGCACGATGCTGCCCAGGAATTCGATCTGTGCCGGGGTGAAGTCGCGGTGGGCGCGGTCGATCTGGTTGTAGATATGGCGGGCATCGAGGAAGAGAACCTTGTCCTTGCGCTCTTTTGGCTTGCCCTTGTCAAAGAACCAAAGGGTGCACGGCAGGGTGACGATGTAGAAGAAGTTGGAGCCAATGGCGACCATCACATCTACTGCACCGCTTTGGATCAGTGCTTTTCGGATTTCCAGCTCAGAGGCGCGGGCATCGGAGGCGGAGTTGGCCATGACGAAACCAGCCCGGCCTTTGTCGTTCAGGGCGCTGTAGAATAGCTGAATCCATAGGTAGTTGGCGTTATCCACCCGCAGCATGCCGAAGGGAAATCGCTTATCGCCCTTGATACGGTCTTTGTCCACGTTGTTCACGTTGAACGGTGGATTGGCCATGACAAAGTCGAACTTGCCGAGGGATTCGTGCAGGTCATCGTAATAGCTGTTACCTTGGCGAATGTCGCCGGAGAGGCCATGCACGGCGAGGTTCATCTTGCACAGGCGGACGGTATCCAGCGTTTTCTCTTCGCCATAGATGCTGATTTCCTCGGAGACGGATTTATGGTGGTTCTGCACAAAGGCGGCGCTTTGCACAAACATGCCGCCCGAGCCGCAAGCCGGGTCGAAGATGCGGCCGTGGAGCGGCTCGATAATTTCTACGATCAGCTTGACCAGGGCCGTGGGGGTGAAAAACTCGCCGCCCTTCTGCCCCTCCACTCTGGCGAACTTGCCAAGGAAGTACTCGTAAATCTTGCCGAAGGCATCGCCCTCAATATCCATGGGGATGGAGTTGAAGTTTTTGAGCAGAGAGGCCAGCGCCTGGTTTTGCAGCCGGTGGTAAGTCTTGGGCAATATGTCCTTGAGCTCTTCGTTTTCCCGCTCGATGGCCTTCATGGCCTCATTGACGTTGGCGCCGAGATTGGCGCCCTCAGGCAAGTTGAGCAGCGTGGAATAGCGGGCTTCTTCCGGCAGGTACAGTACCCCGCGGGCGTGGTAGTCCACCTTGCCGACACTCCGGCGGCGGCTTGTGCCCTGGCTCTTTTCCAGCTCGGCTTTGGCGGCGGTGAACTTGACGTCCGCATAGCGGAGAAAGATCAGACCCAGGACGGGCCGGGAATATTCCTGCGAGGTCAGATCGGAATTGGCCCGTAGCTCATCGGCTGCGGCCCAGAGGCGGGATTCAAGCTCTTGGGAACGAAGCTCGTTATTCTGTAATCTGCCTGTCCGGTTCTGTTCGTTGGCCATCTACGTTATCTGCTCTTAGAAGGGCGTTTCCCCCCTTGTTTAAAGGCTCCTCATGAGAATCTGTGCCACAAATAGTTCTCTGAATGACAATAATATTAGTAGAAACAATGTGTTAGAAACCATTCCCCTAAAAGTAAATGGTGAGGTTGTGACCGACATCTATTTCAACTCCGGATTCGACAGTGCTTTGATCTCGACCGGAAAGGCTAATATCAATATTTTTAGCCGTAGAATATAAGTTTCTTACAACGAAAACCGTACTCACAGAACCTTTTTCATGGCCCTCGAAAGGTAGACCGATGAAAATGTCAGCACAGATTCTTATGAGGAGCCTGTTTAAAAACCTATGTTCCTTTTTGGTTTTTCAGGTGAAGCCATTAATCTGCAATGAGTCGCCCAAAATCATGCAGTTCTACCAGCCCACGTTGTGCTGGTAAAACTGGAGCCGCTCTTTTGAATTCTCTGTCATAGGATCTACGCTTTTTGATCATAAACACACCCCTTGGCTATTATAGCTGGTGTGCTCGGCCTTCCCCGCCCATTGCAGCTGTGGGTCAAGGTGCGGGTCGTAGGCGTAGGTTTTCTTCGCCCCCGCGTCCGGGTCCGTGTCCGGCGTCACCAGCCCGACGGGCGGGTTGTTCACCCGAACCTTGCCTTTGTGCTCGTAGGACTCAATCGGACGTTTAGGATCGGCCTTCTTTTTCCTTACCATAATTCCTGCCTCATCAAAGATAGTTTATTATCCAACTGTGCCCCTTATGGACGGACTTCTCCCGACTGGCTTCTGCCGAGATCGCCTGAATCGGTAAGAAGTCTTCTATCAATCTGCGGTCGTTCATCTTCGCCCCTTCGTTACGATTTGGGAAGATATTGTCGACAATATCTCACCGTATAGTTCAAATACCGATCCAAAGGTTGATGCACCAGATGCGGTTGACAATCCCGTTGGTGGAGATGTAAAAAGTAGAGCACCTGGCACGATTAACTTCTGGGCACCTTTAGCTTTGCGTATCATGTCCTTATATTGCTTGGCAGCATGTTGAGAATAATGTACGCAACGGTTTCGGATTATTCGCATGTTCTTTAAATCATTTGCTGCTGAACTCAAGGCAGATTCAAATGGCTCGCCTTCTCTGAAAAACACCCTTGCCCTTTCACGGACTGAGTTGTGGTCTGCCCAATCAGTATATTTCCGTGATCCTCGAAGAAGGTCATGGACCGTATCCGAGTCCACAACAAGTACTCGATTCCGCTTCCTGAAATCCCCAAGGGTAGCGTCAACGACCAAAACTTCAAAGGAACTCTCCAGAAATTCTTCCCAAGCTGTAAATAGAATGACAAACGACATTTCGCAAAGTCTTTCCCGTTGAGTTCTGCCCATAGGGACGCTTTTATTGCCCTGCCTTCTGTGCATATTTGGCAATGACAAAACGAAAGATTCTTGAGCACTACGCACCCGTTCAAAACCGGTCCGAATACGTACAAGCTTTGGAGATACAGATGCCATAGCCTACTCCTTGCTTGAGAGCGCCTTTTGAATGTATTCCAGAATCATCTTAACTCTTGTGATTCTCTGATCCCGGTCTCCGGTCGCCTTTTGGCTTGCAGCGATGAATTTCTGGACATCCTTGTCCTTGTCTAGTGAAGAGCTTTTGTACTTTCGACTCAAGTTTATTAATGAATCCTTGATACCTTGGAGCATAGTCGGCGAGAGTTGGCGGTGCTGTCCTCCTGTGCTGAAATCAGGAGTATTGGGTATCCCATACATTATATGGTAAAAGGCGCAAAACAAAGAGTAGAACAGAACTCGTCGCCCAAAGATCGTGTCCCGAAGCGTGTCCCCAAAGCAAGTGGCCAAGGTATCAATGACTGATTTGAATTCCTTCACCACGCGCTGCTTTTCAGGAAAATCGTCATCTTTACTCTCGTATAATTCGTTGATTTTAGCTCGACGATGCTGAATACCAGTCAACATAACGACAAGAAACTCAGTTGTCAGTTCGGCCTCGGCCATGCGCATGATTTGTCGATCCAATAAAATGTGATTCTGGCGCCAGAATTCTAAATGGTCATATCCCAAACGGTAGACCGTCTGCTTGAATTCGCCAAAATATGCGGCGTTCAAAAGTTCTTGGGCAGTGAGCTTCTGTGCGTAAGTGTTCAGCCGCGCGAAGATGTCAAGTACGTCTGAATCAGAGACTTCTTCGAGAAGGACAACTGAAAACTCATAGTTCAGAAATCGCTGTTGAGCGTCTTGTGGCAATTGACTGAATTTCTTGCCGCCGAAGGATGGACTCTGTGATTTCACTACTGGGAACTCGTCTTTTGCATAGGCAATTACTGCCCGAAGACGTTGCTGGCCGTCGACAACTTCGCGAATGGTCTTTCGCTGCTTTGGATCAACATTTTGCCGCACGAAAATAATCGGAATGGGTAAGCCGCGCAGTATCGTATCGATCAGATGAGATTTTGCTTTTGGCGACCAGACGTCCCGCCTCTGAAATCTGGGCTGTAAGACAAGCTCTTTTCGCTCGTCCCACGACAAAAAATCATTCACGCTGTAGCCGCGTGGTTTATGGGTGCTCATGTGTATTTCCTCCTTCGGCTATTTCAGTAGTTCTTTGCCGCTCCATCCACCGCCTCAGCCGAGATTTCGTAAAACCTCGCAGCCACGATCCCTGCCTGCGCCGTCTTCCTCGTCACGGCAAGCAGGCATGTTGGCGCTGACCGCCCGGATGGGCAGGAAGTCTTCGATTAATCTGCGGTCTTCACTGCTCATGCTATAGACTCTTCTATATACCGTTTGATGCGTTCACGATTGGTGCCCAAGCTGGAAAATTGCTTTTCACAGACGTCGCTGAATCGGGCAAGGACTTTGCGATTAATTTGCTCCTGGTCCTCAAATATGGCAAGGGAGCGAAAAGTCAAACCCCATCTTTCATGCTGAAGCAGAGTTATCATTGCATCCCTTGTTTTATCATCGTTTGGGAGTGCCTGAATGTAAAGTGGCTTGGGCATGCCGTTTATCCGGCAATCGATCAGGTACTTTCCTTCTGGATCATGCTGCGGGTCATGCCAGTCAAATTCCCGGCGGTTTTGCGGGACTGCTTCTTCCATAAACGCCCGGAAATCCTCCATGAAAGTTGAACGCACCCGCTCCCGTGAAAGATAAGTAACATCGGTAATCCTAAGCAGTGCCTGAACAAAGCTGTACAGGGCATCACCATAACGATCATCCCGAATTGGGATAATAATCTCTCCTTCTCGGTCCTGGACACTGAACACAGACAGTGTACTTGTAATAATTTTCTGTCTTGTGCCCCGCTGCAAATCCTTCTCATCAAGGTCATAGGTCAGGTGCATATAGGTGTGGCCTTCGTCTGAGAGTACCCAGCCACCATTTTCTCTTTTCAAGACAATCGAGAGATGGTCGCCGTCCTCGAACATGAAAGGAGTGAAAACCCGATAGCGATCTACTCCCTCAGACGTAAGCCTTAGTTTCTGGCATACTTTCTCCCGGAAATCCTGTTCAATGGTGTCTATAGTCATGTCTTAAATCTCCTCAAAGAGTTTCCCTTGTGGATCATAAGGCATCTCAAATCCGCAGTCTTTAAACATGCACGAAATAGCTTGTTGAAAGTCGGCAAATCTATCCGTGGGTTCAGCGTAGGTATCTTCCCTTGCCCCAACCTCTTGATACCGTTCTGTAGCCCGATGAATGTGAAAATCGTAAAAAGTTTCGCTTTCAATATGGTTGGTATGCTCATGACTTTTACCATTATAACGCCGTAAACGAAAGAGTTGGCTTGACTTTGGAGGTCTATAAGCAAGGATAACCGAAAAGTCTAAGGAATTGAAAAGGCTCTGTCGAAGAATAAGGCGAAATTCACTTCCGGCAGCACCTCGAATATCCAGCTCGCGTTCCTTATGTCCCCTTTAGGACGGACAGGCATTTTTGCACGGTAGTCGGCTGGTAGGGGCTTACTCTCCTTCAGTAAGCGATCGATATCTTGATCGGATAAAATGTCACCCATGTATTAGCCCAACCTCCCCTAGCCCATTTTAACAATAGCCTCGGCAGGAATCTCATAGAATCTTGCTTGTACGATTTCCCGCTTCACGTGGTCGAGTCTGGCCATGGGATTGTGGATGCGGACTATCTCCGGCGAATCCCACAAGAGGCCACTGATCATATCCTGTTTGTCCAGTTTATGTCCAGTTATTAGTTGGGTGCGTTTCATGTCTTGTTTGTGTCTGGTTTCAATCGGTATGGGCCATTGAGGCGTATATGAGGCGTTTGTGATGTGTTTATATTCATGAGTCCTTTGTGATGCGTTTCCTCATGAAAGTATATTCGGAAGTTGCTCCTTCAGGAAATAATAGGTGGCGCGTCGCGCCGCGTTTTTCTACCACTCGGTTGGTGTCCCGGCCCTCTTTGTCAAACAGGGCGTTCACTCGATCACCTCCCAATGCCCGCCCTTGTCGGGGCCGACGCGGCGAAGGATGCCTTTGTTCTTGAGCTTCGTCAGGTTCTTGTCGATGGCAGTTGTGCTGATGCCAACTTCCCGCGCCATTTCCCTAATAGAGACCCTCTTGTTGCGATGGATCAGCCGGAGAATGTTCCGTTCGCCTTCTCTCAGCTTTTCTCCCAACTTTTCCTCCAACCGTTCTACCAACTCCTCCCAACCATCTCCCAACTTTTCTCCGAACCTCTTCTCCAAACCTTCCTTTCCCTCCTTCAGAGCGAATTCGGGCGACCGTTGAAACGTTGCCCGAAAAAACGCATCGGTCGCGAAGGTCGGCTCGCGGAGTCCCGCCGAGACCATGGCCTCCTTCATCTTCCGGATGCCCATGCCGATGCGCTCGACCTTATGCAGGCGGAAGAAGGGGTCCGCAATCAGCTCGTTCCGTCGGATCGAAACCGTGCCGAGGTCCCGGATCGACAGGCCTTTCGGCAGGCCGCCGGGGTTCACGATCTCCACCCGGTCATCATAGACCTCCACGCTGACCTGCGTGCCGGTGATGCTGTAATCGCGGTGCATGAGGGCATTCACCAGGGCCTCGCGCAAAACCTCGAGCGGGATCTCGTAAATATCCTCCCGATTGACGCCGCGGATTTCGCTGCGGACGTTCAGGTGTTTCTTGAGGAAGGCAACGGCCTCATTGAATTGGATGAGCAGATCGTCCCGCACATCGCGGCGGTCGTAGATGTGGAACCTGTCCGTTCCCTTGAACGCCAGGAGAGTCATCTGCGCCTGATGCAGGTGGTCATGGACGTCCCTGGCGAAGAAGAGAATGCCCGCGTTTTTGACCCGGGTCTCGTCGGCAACCTTGAGGCTGCGCAGGAAGTCGGGCACGGCAGTGGAGCCGATGCGGATGCCCGCTTCCTTGGTGAATGCGCGTATCTTGGCCTTGGAGACATCGTCGAAGGTGAATCCCTTGACTGTTTTCTCTTCAAACGGCAGGGGATCGTTCTCCGCGAACATGATGCGCAGCTCGTCGTGGCTCACTTTCTGAGTGTTGCCGTCGAGCCGCCGATAGTAGCCGGAGCCGCAGGAGTACGGCTTCTCCGCGCCTTCCCGGACGACGACGGCCACCACATCGCCCACCTGTTCCATCTCGACGGATATGCTCGGCTTGCAGTTCCGCCCCAAGCTGTTGATCTTAGCCTTCAGGTCGTTGGACAGGTGCTCGCCGACGACGGTCCCGTCATCCCGAACACCCAAGAGGAGTGTCCCTCCCCTCGCGTTGGCGAAGGCTACGATGTCTTCGTCGATGCGGGAGGTATATTTCTCTTTAAATTCCACAGTGAGGCCTTCGCCCTCACGGATGAGGAGTTTTACCTTGTCTCTGTTCACCCCTGAACTTCCCATGTCTTATGCCTTCACCTCGCCCGTCGAGCGTTTGAATTCCAGCGTCGGGCCGACGGTGCTGTTGCAGGCGGTGTTTGCCTTCTCCAAACCCTTGCCGATGTCCCCAACGTGCTCGGCCTGCCGCCCGGCTAAGCCATTTCTCCTTGCTTCATCCTATGAACCCCTTTGTCCTCTTTGTGGCCCTTCTCGTGGCTGGGGATAGCTTGTCTCATTTGCCGGGTTTTTGTTCGTCCCACATTTCGCGATAGGCGTGGACGTATGAAACCGTTGCCTCCGGGTCAATATCAAAGTAGTAGCGGCAGAGCTTTTTATATAACACCAGCATTCCATCGTCGAAACAGAAATCAAGCATACCATCAAGGCTCGTTTATTTTTCTTTACCCGGAAACATACCCCTCTTGAGGATATAAACCCTCCGCGGATCCTTGGGACCCGTTCCGATCTCGGCCAGAAATCCCTTTGATACAAGACTCCATAGGCGGCCCTTGACCTCGACTCTTTTGACGAAGACCTCGCCGGTGGCCTCATCATAAGCCAACTCGGAAGCCGCTCGGAAGTCGACAGCTTCCGAGTTCACTTTCGTGTAAGCTTGCTCGTCATACCTCGCTGCCGAAATCCCCCTCTTGGCATGGTCGAACGTGAGACAATAGGATTCTTCAAGCATGTCTTGGCCCCTTTACGGCCCCTTTGAATAATCCAAGTCTTAAGACGGGTGATTGAATCCCCATGGCTTTATTGCCCCTTTGCTGGTTTGGTTTCAAACCATTTGCGGCATAATCGCATGTCTCATATGTCCGATAAATGTCCCATTCCCGAAAAGCATCATCATTCACAATCCGCTTCTTTATAAGATCCCTGTTGGGATTCTTTTGTCTTTCCGGCTTAAATCCTCTATAAGACCGCCGTTGATACCCGGATGACGGGTTTGACTGGTTTATGACGGGTTTCTCAAGGTCAGCCCTCTTTCCCTCGAGTCGTTGAAGGCACATATGAGGCAATCCTGGCCCAATTGGCCCATATATGGCCCCCTTTGGTTTCGCCCGCAATCTCTTTTATACCTGTCCCCACTCATGTTCTCTTTTTAGCCCCTTTTCGAGTGCCCCTAGTACGTATTGGTCTGTTCGTCTCTTTGAATAGCGCATTTGGCGCATTTCTGGCGCGATTAAGAAATGTCCCTATTGTCTCCCTATGAGGCGTTTGATGCGTTTGTGATGCGTTTATATTCATGAATCCTTTGAGTCCTTTGTGATGCGTTTCCTCATAAGTGTATAATGAGTTCCCTTGCCTGTGACGCCAACTTTATTCAGAAGTTCCCTGGTGAATAGATCGTCGAGATCCCGCGTTGCGGTAGCCCTCGAAACACCGAATAACTTCTGATAAGCGGAGTTGGAGATGCGACCATTTTTCTTAACATGGGTCAGGGCCTGAATCTGCCGCTCATTCAGCTTGTATCCGGCCAGAACCTTTGGTGTCAGCCAGTCCCGCCAGACCGTGCTCGTAAACTCTCCGCCTCGCTGAACGAAATCAGGCTCAGGAAGGGCATGGGCAAGGCTTTCCCGGATCATCATGAGAGTGCCGGTACCGTATTTCTCGATATAGCGGGCGAGAAATAGAGCCTCACAGATACGGGGATTACGGGCTATGGAGCCATGGGGCTGACGGAGGCTTTCCGGGGTAAGCGGCGGAACCAGCGTGCCGGGGTTCCATACTTCCACGCGGTCGGCAAAGACGGAAACCTGTACCGCTCCAGCCGAGGTATAGTCTCGGTGGGCAATGGCGTTGACAATAGCCTCACGGATCACATCGGGCGGTATTTCATAACGAACAGGGGCCTGAGTGCTTTCAGACCGGGTGCCTACACTTCTATTGAGCTTTGACATGACAAAGTCCACTGCCATATCCACCTGCTCAAAGAGGGTGCCCTTGAAAATGCGGTAAAAGGGGACAGGACGCTGAATCTCGGTGCCGTGGAAATGCATACAGCGCACTTCGGAGGCCGGAAGGAAACGCTGAGGGTCCCGGCCAAAAAGGAGTATGGCGGCATTGCTTGGATGATCCCCGCAAAGAAGATGCAGGTGCGCAAGCACATCGGCTGCGGGGGTCTTGATCGGAAGCGGAAACTGGCGTTCAAGCCTGGCCAAACGCACAAAATCCTCGACAGCATGAACGTCCACATCGCGGAGGTTAGCATCCGGACATGGCCTATCTTCGACATGCCGGGCTTGAATGATGCCGCAAACTTCGAGATAATCCACAAGACTTGAATAAAGCACCTCGGTCAACTCGGAAATACTGTCAAACCTTTTCCTGATAAGCTGTCGGCCGGCCTTGGCGATGAGCGCATGCATCTTTGGATGACGATCGGCATCGTCCAAGCCCTTAACAAGAGCTAGCCGAACCTTGCCGTGATCAGTTGCAAGGTCGAACTCGTGCTCCGTGGGAGAAATGCCCTTGGCATCTTCCGAGCCGTATTCGTTACCAAAGAGGCCAACGTAGAGATCGCACTCTTCGACCTCCTCAAGGTACACATCGTCCGCCCGGCGATCCTGTGCCGGTAAATCCTCGAACAGAAAAACATCGTAGAAACGTCGTAACAACGGATCATTCTGAACGAACTCTTTGATGGCACGTCGCTCTGCCCGGAATTCCTTCTGAACGCTGCTGACAAATATAGTTTTCTTATGAATCGCCATCATAAGTTCCCGATCTCACGGAACCCAGCCGTTTCCAACGCTTCTATCAGAATTTTGTAGAACCTCACTGCCGCGATCTCCCGTTTGATCCTTAAATCAAGTTTTCCATTATAGCATCATGGATGAGCGGCCGGAAGACCTTTATTTTTTCATTGGTCCGGCTAGGGTGAATACGGTTGGTGAGCAGGAGAATGATTATTTTTCGCTCCAGGTCCATCCAGAAAGATACACCGGTAAACCCAAGATGGCCCACGCTTTTCCGGGAAAAATACCGGCCGGCGCTGGAGCCCTCTTCGGATGGGGTATCAAAGCCCAGTGCCCAGGTGGTTCCACGGGGCGACTCCTGCCGCGTCAGGAAAACCGACATTAATTCGCGCCTAAAGATTCCCGTCTCTACTTCTCCCCGATAAGCCTTTAATATCATCTTAAGCAGACCATATAACTCCTCTGCCGTGCCAAAGAGGCCGGCATGACCGCACACCCCGCCTATGGCATAGGCATTGTCATCATGCACCTCGCCGCATAAAATCTTTTTGCGCCAGGGGCACTCCTCCGTGGCCGCTATCACCCCGGGTTCAGGTAAACTGCGACTATTAAGGGGCCGAAATCCGGTAAAAACCAGGCCGAGCGACTGGTAAATGTTGGCCGAGACAAACTCATCCAGTCCCTGGCCGGAGACCTCCTCAATTATCCACTCGAGCAGCATGAACCCCAGGTCGCTGTAAAGAGCCGCTTCTCCCGGGGCAGCAGCCAAGGGTTCATCCAGGAGCCACCCGCGTAATATCTTTTTTCGTTCCCCCGAAGGAAAAGCTCGTAACCGTGCAAAGTAAGGCTGATAGGCAGGCATACCCGAAGAGTGGGAGAGAAGCTGTTTTAAGGTAATCCCCGCCTTGGGATTATCCCGGCTGAGGCCTAAGATACCCCCTATTTCCTGATCGATCGTAAGCACACCATCGGCCACCAGGGTCATAATCGCCATGGTGGTGGCCAGGGGTTTGGTAAGCGAGGCCAGGTCAAAGAGCGCGTCTGTCGTCATTTTTTGTCTGGACGGAATAAGGGAGGCATGTCCGTAGGCACGATGGGATAAGACCTCAGCCTCAGCCGACACATAGAGCACGGCACCTGGAAAAGTGCCTTCTTCTACAGCCCGATGCATAAGGGTGTCAACTTTTGAAAAGACAGGCATGTTAGCTGTTAATGCAGGCCTATTGTACGCAAGGCTCGGCCAATTCCAGCGTCCCTTCGTATCCATCCAATCTGAACATGGCGCCGATGGGCACGGCCATATTTTCCCTGCCGTGTCCGAAGGGGAAGCCCGCAACAATCGGAATATCCAAGTCCCGCAGGTTCTGATAGGCAAATTCCCATACCTCTTCCTCTTCGACCCCTTCCGTGAATTGCCCCAGGACCAATCCAGCCAGCTTAGAAAGCCTGCCGGCGAGTTTAAGCTGGGTAAAGAGGCGGTCAATGCGATAGAGCTTTTCCCCGCACTCTTCCACAAAGAGGATGCGGCCCTCCCAGGAAGGCTCGTAAGGCGTGCCTAGCAGGTGAACCAGGGTAGTAAGATTTCCTCCCATAAGCCGGCCCTGCGCCCGGCCCTTCTGAATAATCTCCCGGCGCGAAGGCGCTATAATTAGAGGCAACTCTCTGGTAAGGAGGTCCAGGAAGCGACGCAACCCATCATCAGAAAGACCGGGCAGTCCGGTCAGCATCGGCCCGTGAAACGTAAGTAAGCCGCTGGAGTCAAAGGCAAAGTTCAGGAGGGCGGTGACATCACTAAAACCTACGATGATCTTGGGATGGGTCTTAAATAGCGAGGCATCTATATGACCCAACATACGCAGCGTGCCATAGCCTCCGCGTACACAGAGCACGGCCTGGGCCTCATCATCTATAAGCGCTTCGTTCAAGAGGCGGGCCCGATGTTCATCAGAACCGGCCAGATACCCGTTTCGTTCGAACAACAGGGGATGATACTTGATTTCAAAACCCAGGGAGACCAGAAGCTGTACGCCTCTGTCAAAATCCTCTCTCTCAAAGGGGCTGCCGGTAGCCACCAGGGCGATCCGGTCGCCTTTGCTCAATTTCCTGGGTCTGATTATTTCAGGATATTTAGACGTTTTGCTCATAGATGAGGCGTAGCCCTTCCAGGGTAAGATGGGGTTCGACTGCCTTTATGGTCCTGGATTCGGAGACGATCAGAGAGGCCAGCCCGCCTGTGGCAATTACTTTGACCGGGCCTCCGATCTCCCTCTTCATGCGGGTAACGATGCCGTCGGCCATATCTGCAAAACCATAGACAATGCCGGCGTTCATGGCCGATACCGTATCCCTGGCCATAACCGAGCGTGGTCCGGCAAATACAGCGGCGCGGGGCAACCTGGCGGCCTTGGCAAAAAGGGCCTCACAGGAGATGAGCACACCGGGCGCGATGGCCCCGCCCAGGTACTCCCCCCGCCCCGAGACATAATCAAAGGTGGTGGCGGTGCCGAAATCCACGACAATCGCGCCCCCCGGATACCGGGCAAAGGCGGCCACGGCATTGACCAGGCGGTCGGCCCCCAGTTCTGCCGGGTTATCTATACAAATTTTTATAGGGGACGAAATCCCCGGCCCGACTACCAGCGGCTTGACCTTCAGGTATTCCTGACAAAAGGTCTCGATCGCATAAAGCATGGAAGGAACCACACAGGAGATGGCTGCGCTGCGAATCTCGGAAACGGCTAGGTTTTCACGGGATATAAGGTGGGAAAAGCTGATAAAAAGCTCATCAGCGGTCGCCTTTGGGTCTGTATGCAACCGCCAGTCTCTAAGGAGACGGCCTCCTTTAAAGAGGCCGAACACGATATTTGTATTGCCTATATCTATCGCCAGGAGCACAGGGCATCCCTTTCCTTATTTCAAGGCCTTTTCCAGAAACAAAGCCAGATCCTGCGCCAGGGCCTCGATCTGATCCTCTTTTTCCCCCTCCACCATCACGCGGACTAACGGCTCTGTGCCGGAGAAACGCACCAGAACCCGTCCCCGGCCCCCAAGCTCACCCTCGACCGCGGCCAGCTTTTTCTTGAAGCCGTTAATCTCATCCAGGTCTTTTTTCACGCTCACCCGCATATTTATCAGCTTCTGGGGATATGATTTCATGATCTTTGCCAGATCGGAGAGGGGGCGGCCGGTCTTGCAGATGATCGCGAGGAGCTGCAAAGCCGCCAATATGCCGTCGCCGGTGGTGATATGGTCGAGGAAAATCAGGTGTCCGGATTGTTCGCCCCCAAGGTTGTATCCACCCCTGACCATTTCTTCCACCACGTAACGGTCACCAACCCGGGTACGGACAAGGTTGACCCCCATATTCCTCATGCACACCTCGAGCCCCATGTTGCTCATGACCGTGGTAACTAAGGTCTTTTTGCGTAGTTTTTTCTCCCTGGCCATCATAGAGGCACAGATGGCCATGATATGATCTCCGTCAACCTTATTTCCTTTTTCATCCACGAAGATAACACGGTCTGCATCCCCGTCGAGGGCAATCCCCAGGTCAGCGCCCTTCTCCTTGACGGTCTTCTGAACCAATTCCGGATAGAGGGCACCGCAACCACGGTTGATATTTGTCCCATCCGGCTTAACTCCGATCAGGGTCAACTCGGCGCCAAGTTCCTCAAAGACGATCGGGGCCACTTTATAGGCTGCCCCATGGGCGCAATCCAGCACGATCCGCAGGCCATCCAGGCTGTAAGCTGAAGAAAACGTATTTTTGAGAAAAACGATATAACGCCCGGTGGCATCATCGATGCGGAATGCCTTACCCACCTCATCTGCCGTAGGCCTCAGGGAATCAATTTCCTGGGAAAAAATAAGGTCTTCGATCTTCTGTTCCGTGGCATCCGGAAGTTTAAATCCATTGCCCGCAAAAAACTTTATGCCGTTGTCCTGAAACGGGTTATGAGAGGCCGAGATAATCACTCCGGCGTCAGCGCGCATATTCTTGGTAAGAAAGGCTATGCCGGGGGTCGGGAGCGGACCGACCAGGAGCACATCCACTCCCATGGAACAGATACCGGCGGCAATGGCATTTTCAACCATGTAACCCGAAAGCCGCGTGTCCTTTCCAATAACTATACGATGCCGGCGGTTTTTATCCTTAAATACATAGGCCAAGCCGCGCCCCAGTTGCATGGCTATCTCCGTAGTCATGGGATAGACATTGGCTACGCCGCGCACACCGTCCGTACCAAAAAGTTTACGCATATATCAACACCTTATACAAAAACCTTAAGCACTTCATGCCAAGGACAAATCCGAAACAAATTTCAAAACTCAAAGTTCAAATGAAATCCAAATGACTAAATGCCCAAACTTATCCGCATGGGTATGTTTTGTCATTTGAACTTTGGGCTTCATTTGACATTTGAGCTTTGACATTTGTCATTGATTTGATCCGCCTCCGGCGGAGATTTTGGCATTTGTACTTGTCGTGTAAGTTACTTCTTCAAAATAATTATCCTGACCGATTTCGGCTCGGCCTTCTCTATTTCTACACCTGAGGGGGCCTCAATAACAGGCTGTCTCACATGTGTGCCGGGACGCAGCCCCTCCAGTTTCACCACGGCCCGGATACCCTGTTTCCAGGCCGCATTTTGCAGTACACTCACCGGCCCCTTTATTGATACTTCTACATTACGGGGGTTAATCTTATAGCCATAGGCCGTCCCCACACCCTCCACAGGTATAACCAGGCTCTTTCGTATAATCTTTTCCTCAACTTGTATATAGGCAGTCACCTGCGGTTCACCTGCTACCCTCAGGTGATACCTGTGCAAGTCAAGTCCTGCTACAGCCTTCGTACTTATACTAAGTCCTGAAATATCAATAGGCCGGGTCAAGGCCTTTTTAACTTTAGCCACTTCCCTGGCTGCACCAACCAAAACTACTTTAGCCGGTTTAAGTTCCACTCCCTTTAGTTCGTAACCAGTGGCTACTGCACCCTTTAATACGGCCTCAACCGGCACTTCCCGCCAGGCCAGCGGCTCCAGGACCAGGGTCACTTGGGAAGGATGGATACGTGTTACCTGGACCTCCCTCGGGAGACGAATACCTTCGGAAGTAATATGCAATGTCATCTTTCCCGGTGTGGCCTTGGCCAGATCCACCACATGGCTAAGACGCCGGGTGACCAGTTCACGCACCAGACTGCGTGGCCCATAGACACGCACATCAATCATGCCGTTAAACTCATTGCTGATAACCAGATCATCCGGCATGTTAACCAATTCCAGGGGGACACTAAGACTTACCTCGGCCTTTTCCTCTCCCACCACAAAGAACCACAAAAACAGGGCAAATGCCAGGGCTAAGAGCTTAATCCCGATATTCTTTCTCCAGAATCTCTGCGTCTTACCGGCCTTCATTTTTTAATCATTGTACCTATGAGTTTTTTCCACCACTGCCTGCCGTCCTTTTCCTCTTTCCAGATACCCTGAAGCATATTTCTTAAGGTCACAGCGTCGAGATCGCGCGTTATTTTACCATCAATAGCCACGGAGATAGTCCCGGTCTCCTCTGAGACCACTACTACCACTGCATCGGTATGCTCGGTCAGGCCAACTGCCGCCCGGTGCCGCGTACCCAGTTTTTTGCTCAGGAATGGGTTGGTAGAAAGGGGCAAAAAACACCCGGCGTGCGAGATGCGGCCATTACGGATGACTACTGCTCCATCATGTACGGGTGAGGTTGGATAAAAGATACTCAACAGTATCTCCCGGCTGACCCGGGCATCAATGGGCACACCAGATTCCAGGTAATCCTTCAGGCCGGCCTCCCTCTCGAGGGCTATTAATCCACCAATCCCCTTATTCGAAAGCGATACAGCCGACCGAACCACCTCTTCCAAGATCTGCAGCGTGGCTGTATCTGCTTTTAGAAATGGGGTACGGCCAACCTGCATTAAGGCCCGGCGAATGTCATCCTGAAAAATGATAACTACTAAAAGAAAAAAGGAACTTAAAAAGGTGCCGAGCAGCCAGTGCAGGGTTTGCAATCCCACCTCACGCGCCATGAAATAGAAAACGACCAGAATAGCCAGGCCGGCCACCATCTGCACAGCCCGCGTGCCGCGAATAAAAAGGATTATCTCATAGATAATAAAGGCCACCAGCAGAATATCCAGGACATCCTGCCAGCGCAATGTGGTCAAATATTCAATCATTTTCCTGCGTGCTTTCCAGCATTACAGTTAGTTTCCATCCGAAAATCCCCCTGTATCCCCCTTTTCCAAAGGGGGATTTCAATATTTTCCCCCCCCTTTAGCAAAGGGGGGGCTGGGGGGATTTGGCAGTTTCCGGATGGACACTAGTTAATGACTGACTACCGTATGCTGAATGCTGCCCTTCCGGATGGCCTCTACTATACGGACCGTGCGTACGGCAGAACGTACATCATGTACCCGCACTATATGTGCGCCCTCCCAGACACCCACAGCCACTACGGCCTGCGTAGCCACATCTCTTTCCCAAACGTCGATATCCAATATCTTGCCGATAAAACTCTTGCGTGACGGCCCGATCAGGATCGGCCGCCCCAGTTCCTGAAAGGCAGAGATAGACCGAAGAAGCATTAAGTTGTGATCCGCGTTCTTGCCAAAGCCGATGCCGGGATCGAGTATAAATCTATTTCTATCCATTCCCCTTGTCTCGGCCCAGGCCAGGCGTTCACGCAAAAAAGCCATTACTTCCCCCACCACATCGTCATAATAAGGCCTTACCTGCATGTCCTGTGGCATTCCCTGCATGTGCATAAGGATGGCCGGGACTTGATGTTTGAGTAGCACATCAACCATGGCCGGGTCATAACGCAGCGCCGTAACATCATTGACTATGTCCGCGCCGGCAGAAACGGCTGCCCCGGCTACTTCGGCCTTATAAGTATCTATAGAGAGCAGGACATCCCATCGCTTTCGGATAGCCTCTATCACAGGCACCACCCGGGACAATTCTTCCCGAACGGGGACAGGCTGCGCAAAAGGACGGGTGGATTCTCCGCCTACGTCAATGATGTCCGCCCCGGCCCCGATCATATCTTCCGCGTGTTTAAGGGCAGCATCCGGCGCCGTATAACGGCCGCCGTCAGAAAAGGAATCCGGCGTGACATTGAGTATGCCCATTACATAGGTCTTTGCGCCAAAGGACAGCGCCCTGCCCTTGCAGACCAATGTCAAACCCTGTTCACCCATGATGACCGTCTTAAAGAAATACCGGAAACCTAAACCCAATAAATGTAAGGAAGGTTCTTTGTTATAGGCAACGTCACCGGTCATTAGTCATTAGTTAGCGCTCATCCGGCTCTAGGCCGACCGTAGGCCGGAAGCTATCGTTTCCGTCTTCACGCTTTCAGCGGTCAGCAAAAAAACAACAAATAGCGCCTTAAGCTGAATGTTGATAGCTGAGTGCTGATCGCTTCTGTCAGTGACAAATGACTATTGACTAATGACATCCGGCAGAAGTGGATCCGGCGTTAAGCTGCTGTTGGTTCTCTTTTTCCGTTTAATCCTAAGATCTTGTCGATGTCTTCCGCATCCAGAGACTCCCGCTCCAATAAGGAGTTGGCCAGCTTATGCAGGGACTGGATATTCTCGTGTATAATGTCTTTAGCGCGTTGATAACTTTCCGTTACTAAGCGCTTAATCTCTCCATCGATCCGGACCGCTGTTGCCTCGCTATAATCCTTGTGTTGGGCTATCTCCTTACCCAAAAAGATATGCTCTTCCCTTTTACCAAAAGACAGCGGCCCCATCTCTTCGCTCATGCCCCAGTTACAAACCATCTTACGTGCCAATTCGGTAGCCCGTTCAATATCGTTGCCGGCTCCGGTAGTAAACTGCTTTAAAACAAGCTCCTCGGCCGCCCGTCCTCCCAGGAGGATGACGAGATTATTAATCAGATAGTCCTTTTGATAGGTATGCCTCTCATCGATGGGTAGTTGCTGGGTAAGACCAAGGGCCCTGCCGCGGGGGATAATGGTTACCTTATGGATGGGATCAGCCCCGGGCAGGAGTTTGGCTACCAGGGCATGGCCGGCCTCATGAAAGGCGGTTATGCGTTTTTCTTCCTCCGTGATGATCATACTGCGCCTCTCCGTGCCCATCATGACCTTATCCTTGGCCTCTTCAAAATCAGACATCTGGAGTTTTTCCTTATTCTTCCGGGCTGCGAGCAAGGCGGCCTCATTGACCATGTTTTCCAGATCCGCTCCGCTGAAGCCGGGCGTGCCCCGCGCCAGGACGCTCAAATCCACATCACCGTCCATGGGCATATTTCTCGAATGCACCCTCAAAATGCCTTCACGGCCGCGGACATCGGGCGTGGGTACGACCACCTGCCTGTCAAACCGTCCGGGCCTAAGCAAGGCCGGGTCAAGGACATCCGGCCTGTTGGTGGCCGCGACGATAATAACCCCCTCGCTCGACTCAAACCCATCCATCTCAACGAGAAGCTGATTGAGGGTCTGCTCTCTTTCATCATGGCCTCCTCCCAGTCCGGCGCCCCGGTGGCGGCCCACCGCATCGATCTCATCGATGAAGATAATGCACGGGGCGTTTTTCTTCCCCTGCATAAAGAGGTCGCGCACCCTGGAGGCACCCACACCTACAAACATCTCCACAAAATCGGAACCGCTTATACTGAAAAAAGGCACCCCGGCCTCTCCGGCTATGGCCTTGGCCAACAAGGTCTTCCCCGTCCCCGGCGCTCCCATGAGGAGCACACCCTTGGGAATCCGCCCCCCGAGACGAGTGAACCTCTTGGGATCTTTCAAAAAATCGATGATCTCGGCCAGTTCCTCCTTGGCCTCATCTATACCCGCTACATCAGCAAATGTTGTCTTGACATTCTGGCCGGAAAGAAGTCTGGCCCGGCTCTTGCCGAAGGAAAGGGCCTTGCCGCCCCCGGCCTGCATCTGGCGCATAAAAAATATCCAGCCCCCTATGAGAAGCAGCATGGGCAGCCATGAGATAATCAGCGTCCAATACCATGGGGATTCCTCCGCCGGCTTTGCCGCTATTTTGACGTTGGCCTGTCGCAGAATTTTAACCAGGTCAACATCCTTTGGGGCGTATGTCTTGAAGGCCCGGCCATTAACATACTGCCCATGGACGCGCTCTCCCTGCACCGTTACCCGCGACACCTCTCCCTTTTCCACCTTATCCAGAAAGTCGCTATAGGTTACCTCACTGCTATCCTCTCCCGGACGATTGAAGAATTGAAACAAAAGGATCATTACCAGGCCGATAATGAGCCAGAGGGATAGATTCTTATAAAACGTATTCAAAAAGTCCTCCCTGCTTTTACATTAATTATAAGATTACGTTATTTTCTCACGGTCTTAACGTAAGGAAAAATGCCATATTTTGCAAGCAAAATATATGCCTTCCGTCTTTTTCAGTCTAATGAAACCCTGAGTATCTGTTCTGTTTTTTCGGTAACTTTGAACCGTTCGTCAACCCGCCATCCAAGTATCCCTATAATCTGACCGTCCTGCTCAATTATGGGGATTTTCGACCTGAGAGGCCGTGGTATTTTCTTGTTAATAAAATAGTCCTTGACCTTTTGACTGCCGCCCAGGCCGTCTGGATAAAACCGGTCGCCCGGCCGAAAATTACGCACTACCAGGGGGAAAAAGATTCGCCCGTAATCAAAACAAGAGGCGGGGTGCGAATTTTCATGGAGAGAAGGCCCTACCCCCACTACTTCGAGGGAGACCGATTGTCCGATCCCCGGCAAAAAATACCTCCCCAGGCCGTTTATCTCATATGAGAAATCTCCGGGCATCTCCGCGATCTTCTTCCGGCTAAATCTCAATTCCTGATAGATCCTCTCTACTGTTACCCCCCCGGGCAGGGAAATCTTTCTATAGGGGCCGTCTCTCATGGCCAGGGATTGAACGGATTCCAGGTGTCTGAAACCGATGTCCTTCAATCTTGTCCCGCTTAATTCAAGGCCCTTTTGCATGACCCTCATCTGAATCGGCCATGGAATTTCCTGATAACGCCTTAAATCCAGCGTTATCACCTGCCCCTCCGGCCCTTCGTCCAAGTTAACGAGGTCCGTCCATACCTCCTCGGCCATACTCGCCAGCAGGCCCTCATCCTCCCGTAGTATAGAAGCAGTCTGAAGCAGGATTCGACGGATACGCGGGTTAAAATTGGCCTCCAGCACGGGTAGTAAATCATGCCGGATACGGTTCCGCAGGAAACCACGGGCCTCGTTTGAACTATCAATCCGAAAAGAAAATTTATTGGCCGTTAAATAAGATAAAATATCGGCTCGCGAGACATCAAGTAAGGGTCGCACAAAAAGACCCTCCCGGATAAAAGGCATGCCGGATAGCCCCCTAGCCCCGGCCCCACGAATCAGACGCAATAAAAATTCCTCGGCCTGGTCATCGGCCGTGTGGCCTAGGGCTACTTTTCGCGCCCCTGTTTTTTTTGCCGCTTCTCGCAAAAACTTATAACGAAGTTCGCGGCAGGCCTCTTCCAGTGAAAGCCCTTTTTGTTTCTTTAACGTAAGGACATCACCCCGGCCCAAATGAAAGGGCAGGTCGAGTTCTTCGGCCAGATTTTGGACGAAAACGGCGTCTTCGGCAGATTCTGTCCCGCGGAGGCCATGATCGAAATGAGCCACAGAGAGCTGGAACGGGCGGGCTTCTCTTAATTCGCACAGGAGATGGAGCAGGGCCACCGAGTCCGGGCCGCCGGAGACCGCCGCCACCACGTTATCCCCGGCACAAAACATGCCGTATCGGTCCACCGTCTTCCGAAATATGGATCTTAAGGGTACCTGTTTCTCTTTCACTTAGGTTAACTATAATCTTTTTGCCCGATGCTGACAAGGGGGAGATTCTTTGATTTTACCGCAGAGATCGCGGAGAATGCCGAGATACAGTAGTCAGTAGTCCGTAGTCCGTTGCAACTGACAACTGACAACGGACAATAAGTGCCCGGCGGTGAAAAGGCCTTCTTATGAGAACGTCACTGTCGGCAAATTAAAAAGCCGGCATATCTTGCCGGCTTTTTAGAAACATTGTTACAACCTTATGCCGTTAATGTCCACCGGCCGCAATTAAACCTGATGCGGCCGCGGCCAGGACAATGACCTCAAGCAGGGCCAGCACGGCATAGACAATGTCCTTTTTCTTCAGCAAGGTGGGGATGATGGCGGCATAACAGATGATCGTTACACCGGCCAGAAGGACTATGCCGATGAAGTTTAGAAAATCACCCTTACCCAGTTGGGAGGCCCACCACCAGCCCGGGGTAATATTAGCTACATGGAGGTAATCATGGACATTCATAGACCAATATCGACTCAAGTCTCCTACCGGTACATATGGTTCAAGGATACCCAAGAGATACACAACAAAGGTTACAACCAGGATTCCCAGCCCTACAAGCATGCCCTTTTCAAGGACACCGGCATATACCACTTGTTCCCCGGATGCTCCCGGTTTCTTTATTTCTTTTGCTCCCATTAGGACGTTGCCTCCTTAAGTCTCATTAAAAAAGTTTTATCCCTAATCCCTTGGTCAGGGCCTTGATTCCGGCAAAGGCCAGGATGCCGATGACCATCCAGCGGATGAAGGCGGGCTTGGCCTTGGCCAAAATCTTAACCCCGACAAGAGATCCCAGCATGATGCCGATCAAACTCGGAACTACCATCATCGGTATGACACAGCCTTGATTCAAATAAATCCACGCAGCCGAGGTGTCGGTGATGGATAAGAGGAATTTGCTCGTGGCCACGCTGATCTTGAGCGGGGCGCCCATCATAAGATTGAGCACCGGCACATTCGCCCAGCCGGCGCCGAGACCAAACATACCGGCCATGACACCGATAACAATAAAGGTGGCCAGCCCCAGAGGCGTCCGGTGTACGCGCCACTCGATATCCTTGCCGGTGCTCTCCTCGCGATATATGCCTGTGATGTGCAAGGCGGTGGACAGGGCATCGGGGTTCCTGACCTCGGGAAATTCAGATTTCTTGGCGGTGAGCATGATAACACAAATACCAAGAATCGTTGCCCCCAAGGCGGTCTGGACAACGTTCGTGGGAAGGGCCAGACCGAGCATGGCTCCCACTATGGCACAGGCAGAGGCGATTATCGCCACCGGTATAGCCAAGCGCAGGCTAGCCATGTTCCTCTTGAGGAGACCGGGCCCGGCGGCCAGGGCTCCGGAAAGGGCTACCAGCAGACCACACCCGCGCACGAAATCAAGGTGAAAAGGGAAAAATCCGCTGATGATCGGGACGAACAATACCCCGCCGCCGACACCGCCCAAGACAGCGACAATCCCCATGACAAAAGTGACCACCAAAAGGATAATCGGCCACTGCCACCATGGCCCGCCGGCGTCCGCCGCCGCGTTCGGATCAACTGCAGCCAGCGCCGGACCTATCCAGAGAAAGACGAGTAAAAAAACGGCAATTGGAAGCAAGTATCGTTTCATTTTGCATCTCCAGTGTTGTAAAATTACAATATGCCGATTTTATAAATGAATTGTTCTTCAATGTCAAGTATGATTTGACATCTGTCGCTTTTTTGTGTCAAGCTGGAATAGAAAGGCCCGCTTTTTATGCGTGGGCCTGCTGATGTTTCGGCATTACAATTTACAACTTTTTTGTTGACTTTTGAAACGCAATATTGGAAAGTTCTCTATATCTGGAAGAACAGACCGGGCTTTTTTCGGACGTGTATCTTAAGTATAGTCTACTAACGTTGAAAGGGAGGTTACTTACGTTATGAAAAGCGAGGAGACTATCGTCACTACTTGTAAGTTGTGCCCACTGAGCAGACACGAAAAAATACTCGTGGCCACAGATGGGTCAAAGTATAGCGAGAGGGCCTTGGATGGGGCGGTGAATATAGCCGGAAAGTGCGGAAGCAGCCTTTATGTCTTAAACGTGATCGAACTAAATCCAGAGTTCATGGCCCTGGCCCCTAAGGCCGTGGAAAAGATGGAGAAAGATTCCAGGGCCCTGCTGGAGGGTATAAAGGAACGTGTCTTCCAAAAAGGCATAAGGTGTGAAACCCTGGTTCACGAGGGTGAACAGCCCTATGAATTCATTGTTGGCGAGGCAAAGAAAAAAAAGGCGGATGTTATAGTTATAGGGAGCCACGGGAAGACCGGCCTCAAGAGGCTGCTTATGGGCAGTGTGGCCGCCCGGGTTATCGGCCATGCGCCATGCCCAGTAATGGTCATCCCCCTCAAGGGACCGGTAGGTCTGAAAAATATACTCGTGGCCACGGATGGTTCGGCATACAGCGAGTCTGCCGTAAATGAGGCCATAAATATTGCCGCATCCTGCGGCAGCAATCTTAGCGCAGTATGTGTAGTTAAGGGCGAAAGACCGGCAAAATATAGGACCGAAGCAGAAAAGATTGTGGATAAGGTCGTAAAGGGCGCCGCCAAATCCAATATCCAGGCCGAAGGAATAGTCCGGGAAGGCGAGCCCTATGAGGTTATAGCGGATCTGGCCAGAGAAAAAAAGGCCGACATTATTATCATGGGCAAATACGGCCGGACCGGACTGACCAAGCTGTTAATGGGAAGCGTCACCAAAAGGGTTATCGGCCATACCCCCTGCGCAGTGCTGGTAGTCCCGGAAAGTGTATAACCGTTTTATAGTTATTGCGCCGGCAAGTAAATATATAAAAATGTCATGCCGGGCTTGATCCGGCATCCAGTTCCTTGCTGGATTCCCGCTGAAGTTTATCCGCCGCAGGCGGGCGGGAATGACGATCGAGGAATTAATCAGAGTTTTCTATAAGGTTAATGGATTTGGGTCTGACGAGCAGGGCACAGCGTACCGTGTCACTAAAACAGGAATGCCCCCAGGATGCCGGACCCGATGATAATGAAGGTCGGGTCTATCCTGGTAAAACTGATAAGGCCGAAGCTCACGGCCGCAAAAGCGCCTAAGGGTACGCTCGTAAGGGAACTCCTTCCCAGAAAGATGAGTACAGCCGCCAGGAGCCCCACTACCGCCGGTTTGATCCCGTCAAATGAGCCTTTAACGATCCATGACTCTTTGTACTGGAGGTAGTGTCTCGTTACCAGAGTGACAATGATGATGCTCGGCAGGTAGCTGGCCACCATGGCTACGATCGCCCCAGTCAGACCTCCGACCTTGAACCCCATGAAGGCGTTCATGACCGTAAGCGGTCCAGGCGTCACCTGGCTGATGGCTATGGCATCGATGAATTCCTTGTTCGTCAGCCAATGGTGATTCTCTACCAACTCTTTTTGAAGCAACGGCACCATGGCATATCCGCCGCCGATAGTAAGGCCGTTTATCACAAACAAGATAGCAGCAAGCTTCAGTATTTCCATTTTAGCGCCTCCAGTTGAGAATCAGGCCGAGGACACCGGCCGCCAGGATGATGCCAATGGGGTTAAGCTTAAAGACAGCCAACGCGCCAAAGGCGCCAACTGCCAATGCCGCGCTCTTATAGCCGGTGATCAGCTTCTTTGCCATCTTATATATGATAGACCCCAGGAGTCCGACCACCGCTGCGGCCACACCCTTCATTACCGACTGGAGCAACGGATTGTCTTTCGCCTGGAGGTAGAAGGCCGCCAGTATAATGGCCAGTACCGTGCCGGTAAAGGCCTGTCCCAAGGTAGCTACCATTACCCCGGGAAGTCTGTGCAACTTGTAACCGATACAGATACCCGTGTTGACGATGGGCGGCCCCGGGGTCATCTGGCCGATGGCAAAGCTTTCTATGAACTCATCATGGGTAATCCACTTACGCCGTTCGACCAATTCGCGTTCGAAAAACGCAATCATGGAATAAACGCCGCCAAAGGAAAAGGTACCTATTTTGAAGAAGGCCAGGAAGATATTCCTGAGGGATGTCACAAGGCGCTCCTTGTTTGATTCGTTTGCTTCCGCCACAGGGCCGCCGCGCTCTACTTCACCAGAAGTACGGGCTGGGCGGCCAAGCGGACGACCTTGCCGCTGACCGAGCCTATCAGGGCCTCTTTGATCATACTGCGGCCAAGGAAGCTCATAGCAATGAGCGAAACGTCCTCTTCATCCGCCACCTTCATGATCTCCTGGAAAGGCACACCCTCTCTTAGCAGGGTCCTGGCCTTCAGTCCCGCTGTTTCAAATTCGCGTCTGATGTCGTCCAGCCGGCCCGCATCGATCCGGTTGAACTCTTCCATCCGCGCAGCCAGGTGCGGCCGCAGTTTGCCAACGTCCTGCACATGGAGCACCACCACCTCCTCTGCCCCGGCGGCTTTAAGGTGTACAATGTAGTCTTGGACCCTTTTGGCCGGCACCGAGAAGTCGGTCGGATAGAGGATTTTGGTGAACATCCTCCGGGACATGAACTCGCAAGCGGCCTTACCGGCTACCTCGATAGTCCTGAACTTCTCCACCAGCACCGGCACCGGGCTATGGCGGAGGACGTTTTCTGTTGTGCTGCCCAGCACCATCTCTTTAAGGTAGCCCTTACCATGTGCGCCCATGATTATGAGCGAGACATCCTCTTCCCGGGCCGCCTCAATAATACTGAGAAAGGGTGGACCGCTCTTGAGCAGGCCCCTGGTCTGGAAGCCCAGCGCCGCCAGCTTCCCCCTGGCCTCTTCTAACTTGCCCGCGGCTTCTTGTCTCCATCGGTCAAAACCTTCCAGATCCAGCCAATCGGTCAGGGGTCTCAAGTCAATCACGTGCACTACGACAACCTCCTCGACCCCCGCCCCCTTCAGGTTGCCCAGGCATTCTAGGGTCTTCTCGGCATGTGCTGAGAAATCAGTCGGAAAAAGAACCTTCTTAAACATAAGCATCCTCCTTGCCGGTATTTATATTGAACGTCATTTGTCAATAGTCATTTGCCACTTACAAAGGTCACAAGTTGCAAAAGTTACAAGTTTCAGGTTTGTAACTTCTGCGACCTGTAACGATCCTCTTTGACTGATGACTAATGTCCAGTGAGGTATTTTCTCCTTATCCGGGACCATTCGTGGATGAACGGATTTAGGACCTCAGCCCTATCGCCGTCCTGGCACGTCGTGGATGCCCAGGCCGCCGCCCCGGAACTGCTGGACGATCACTGCATGGAACTGGCGCTGCTGCTCCAAGGTAAGAATTTCATTTTCCTCGATAATATGCGCGATAACCTCCTGCTCTAGTTTGAGCTGAAGACCCGATATCTCCTCCACCGCCGCCCTGATTTTCTCGCGATCCAATGGAGTGGAGAAAAGCAGATCGGCCAGATGCATCCTGCAGCGGCGCAGCTCATGCCGGATTCCAGCTACGCGTGGCAGAAAACCCTCGCGTATCTTTTCAACCTTGTGCCTTTGATCCGCGGTGAGGTTTATCAGGTCGAGATAGCCGCGTATCTCTCGCTTACACCACTTTTTGACCCCGTAAATGGTGCCGCAGGCAGCGACCGCCCCGAAAAATATGCCGACGAGAAATCCTTTTAGCGAAACCATACTCAGTCCCTCCTCGAACCAAAGAGAACTGCCCCGAAGGAGTCCGGAGGGAAATCCGAGAATTCATCCAGGGTTCCGCTCCAGATAAAACATCTGCCCAACATATCCTTGATGTCTCTCCAGGATGTTTGCCTCCCCTCCTCCTTCACCTTCTCCAGCACCCGCTCAGTGAATTCGAGCCCGGGCTCAAGCCCCTGGGCCTCACCTAACAGGTCCCAGAGGGCAAGCTCTCCCCGGCAATCAGCGCAGACTTCCAGGTGCGCAGCAAATTCTCTGTCTTTCCTGCATGCCTCGATCATTGTTCTTGCCTTTTTGCATTCCATCATCTTCTCCTATACATTACTGTTGCAGGTCAGCCAGAGCCGACCTCAATTTTGCCTTGGCTCTGGCCAGCAGACCCTCAATTGCCTCGGAGGTCGTCTCCATCACCTCGGCTGTCTCCTCCTGGGAAAGCCCCTGAAAGCGCCGCAGGATAAGGGCCAATCTCTGTCTTTCCGGTAGCATCTCTATGGCCTGTCTGACGCGGATCTCCCTTTCCGCCCGGATCATCTCCTCCTGCGGAGATTCTGTTTCCGTCTTCTGTTCCGGTAATTTCTCAAGTATCCGCAGGGCCTTAAGCTCGTTCAAACAAACGTTTTTGGCGATGCGGTAGAGCCAGACTTTAAAAAGTGATCGCGCCTCATATAGCGGCGCTGATTTGTACACTCGCAGGAAAACCTCCTGAGTAAGGTCCTCAGCCAGCAACCGGTCGTTGGTGTAGCGATAGAAAAGATTGAGTAGACCCCGCTGGTGACGGGAAACCAGTGTGGCAACGGCGTTATAATCCCGTCGCGCTATCAGCGCCATCAGCTCCTCATCCGATTTGTCGTTGTATTCGAGGGTACTACCCATTTCCGCAGCCTACAGCCTTATCCATCTCCGCTCAAGCACTTGGTACAGTATGATTCCCACCAGGAATGCAGCCCCCATATTCCACATGGCGAAACCGGCCACCACTAACATTACGTACACATCCTCCTTCTTACTGCCGATGTCTTTTGTGGTGATGGCCAGCTCCGTCCCGGCAAAGAATAAAATAACACCTAACACCGCCTTTGGAAAGGCGTTGAACAACATGCCTACCGAGTGGCTGAAGAAGAGGGCCAGCAGCATCATTATCACGCCAAGCACAACCAGCGATCCGCCGGTACGAGCCCCGAAGCGCACGTGACCGGCCATACCACCCGCGCCATGACACATCGGTATCCCCCCGAAAGGTGCCGAAGCCAAGTTTATCAGCCCTTGCGAAACGGCCATCATGCGGTCGGTTACCGGCCTGTCCGGAAAGAGTTCGTTGTTTTCAGCCCTTATAGCTATCACGGCATTCCCGATAGTCAGAGGTAGTTGCGGTATGCCGAGGACCAACATGCCCGTTACGAATTCATTCCAACTCATACGCCCGAAGGTGAAGTCGGGAAACCGGAAGGAGGGACGCATCGACAACAGTTGTTTGCCCAGGTTCGGATCCATAAGGTAAGCGGCCACGGCACCGAGCAGGAGGAGGGCGAACATCGCCGGTATCCTCGGATTAGTCAGCAGAAAATACGTAATCAAGAGGCCCAGACCAGCCAGCCAGGGAGTGGTCATCATCATCGTCACCCCTTGGGTAATGAATAAGAGACCTAATCCCAGTACAATGCCCCGGATGATCGGCTTGGCAGCAAGCTTCGTGGCCACGTTTATCATCTTGGTGGCCCCGGCCAGGAACCAGAAGATGCCGGTGAAGAGACCCGCGCCGCAGATCATGCCCGCACTGATAGCTCCTCCGGATGCAATCGCCGCTCCGCCAATGGCTTTCATGGGCTGGACCGGAATGGGTGTCTTGTAATAAAGTCCGACCAGTACCTCACTAAGCCCGAACATGAAGAGGATACCCCGTGGGTCAACCTTCATGACGGCTATGTAGCCGACCACGAAAGGTATCAACGTGCCGAGGTCCCCGAAGGCCCCAGCTATTTCCACACGGTCGTACTTGTTTTTACCGAGGGTCCAGCGCTTAGTCCAGGGTATGTCAACAGGTGGAGTCGTCTCCATTATAGACTACCTCCTTTCTCACTCAGTTTATGTGTATAAACAACTTGTGGACAGAAATCCTTCGCATGAGATGATCTTTTTATTACTCCGGCGACAAAATATCCAAATAGGCTATTCCCGCGAAACCTGTCCCCGACACCGATCGGGGAGCGGGAATCCAGCAAAAAGGAGATGGTTTCCCGTTTTCATGGGAAACCCTGAATGCCGGATCAAGCCTGTCCTCAACTTGATTGGGGATCCGGCATGACAAGTACTTAATTGCCAGGTTAATATGCAGCTTGTTTTGGAAAAAGAAATATATTTGAAATGGCTGTTGGGACTTCTCGGGATGTATTGCGACGCGAGGCTGCAAAAATTTGTGCCGCCTACGGCAGGTCACATACCGCCCAGACATGAAAATGTCCTACCTTCTTCCGGCCTACCCCTACCGCACCCTTATACAGGTAAAGCGCCCAAGCCCAGTCTGGTTCAAATACACTGGTGGTAGATGACCAGTACACCTCCTGTACTTCCTCAAACGGATGCCCGGAAGGAAGGGCCGGGCTGTGGGCCGAACAATCCACAAGTGACTCCAGTTCATTTATATTCGGCAGACGCCATTGGCTGCTCCCGCCCAGGCCAATCCGGTTTAACGACTCTACCACTGTGAAGGCATCCGGCCAGGTTACCCCGCGCCCGGCCAGATCCGCCTTCCGCATCCACCTGAGCCCGGTGAGACGGTCTATAGCCGTTTCACCCTCAACGTCGAAGCGGGGCGCTGGCCAGGGACAACCGGCCCTTATCTCCCCATCCTGCCCACGACACGCCGCCGGCATCTCCTGGCCGCCGCAACCGATCTCCAGCCCTTCTGCATCAAAACAGTGCCTCTGCCCCGTAACCGGCAGTACACTACTTTCTCCCCGCACCGGCCAGAGGAGATGATACTCATCTTTCCGGCCGTAAAACATCCGCCCCCCCTTCCATGTGCACATACCAGGCATAGGCCGGGTTAATGGCCGCACTTGTGGAGGTCCAGTACCAGCCGGGAAAGACATTGGTAAAAGGGTGCCCATCGGACAAGGCGGGTTTCCTGGCCTGATGGCTCAGGAGGCTACGCAGCTCCCGCCGGTTGGGCAGCCGCCAGTCTGTAAACCCCAAGGCTCGCTCGCCGTTCATAACCGCTACAAAGTCCAGGGCCTCTCCCCATGGCAATGGGAACCCGGTCAGATTGGCATTACAGCTCCAGATCAGTCCGGTCAGGTGGTCTAACACGACCTCACCGTTAACCGTAAAGCGTTCCTCCGGCCATGACATGCCTTTTTAAATTCGGCATCCTGGCCGCTACCGGCACAGGGGATCTCATGGCCAACCGCATCGTAGCACCGGACCTGACCCGTTTGGAGGTAGCACGGCATCCCCATTCTTACCTGTGTCCCGTACGTGTATTATGAAATGGTCAGCAGTCAATAGTCAGTAGTCTGTTGCAACCCGACATGGGCGGATCTTCGACGAACAACGGACAATACGTGCTCAGTGGTGAAAAGGCTTTTTATGAACGAACTACCCCGCCTAAACGAGGCAAGTTTCGGGGAATTTAATCCAATGACTCACGAAAATCTGTGTAATATGCGTAATCTGTGGATGAAAAATTAATTTCGTTTTTCTTTATAATCGCATTCTTTCTGCGGGCAGCGGATCTGTTTGGTGCCGTTCTTGTCAGTTTTGAGGAGCAGGAAAGGAGACTTGCATCTGGGGCATTCTTCGGCTACGGGCTGTTCCCAGGTGGCAAACTGACATTTTGGATACTTGCTGCAACCATAGAAAACCCGTCCCTTTTTCGTACGTTTTTGAATGATCTCACCGCTACAGTCAGGTTCAGGGCACTTTATACCGGTACCCAAAGGCCGTGTGTTTTTACAATCCGGATAACCGGAGCAGGCCAGGAACACCCCAAACCGGCCCCGCTTCTGCACCATGGGCCGTCCACACTTTTCACAGGTCCCGTAAGACTTTTCCTCGTCTTTTTGTATCTCGATCTTTCCATTTCGATCGCGATTAAAATCCTTGGTGTTTCTACACGCCGGGTAGTTGGAGCAGGCCAGGAAGGGACCGCTTTTGCCGGTCTTAATTACCATGGGATTTCCACATTTATCGCAGGTCACATCCGTAGGCAGTCCCTGTCCCTTAAGAGAAACCATATTGCCCTCAGCCTGGTCCAGCCGCTCTTTAAAAGGACCGTAGAAATGCTGCAGGGTGTCCGCCCAGTTGGCCCGGGCCTCTTCGATCTTATCCAGCTCATCTTCCATCCGGGCAGTAAACTTCACATTAAGTATATCCGGAAAATGATTGACCAGGAGGTCAGTGACCAGGAAGCCCAGCTCTGTAGGTCTGAAGTATCCTTTTTCAAGGCTGGCGTATTTCCGGCCCTGGATGTGTGAAAGGATAGTGGCATAGGTACTCGGCCGGCCGATACCGCTTTCCTCCAGGGTCTTTATGAGGGTGGCCTCGGTAAAGCGGGGCGGCGGCTGGGTGAAGTGTTGCTTTGGGGTCAGGTCCAGGAGTCTTAATGCCTCACCCACTGCAAGTTTGGGGAGGGTTATATCACCCGCCTCTCCGTTTTCATCCAGTCCCTCTACATAGAGGGCCATAAATCCAGGGAATTTCATTATAGTTCCGGTGGCGCGGAATCCGCAAGAACCGGCCTCTATATCTACTATGATCTGATCCATAACGGCTGAAGACATCTGGCTGGCCGTAAATCTCTTCCAGATCAGGTCATATAAGAGGAAATGGTCTTTAGAGAGAAAGTCCTTTACCTTTTCTGGGGTAAGCGATGGATCTGCCGGCCGGACGGCCTCATGGGCTTCCTGAGCGCTTTTACGGCTTTTATAGACATTTGGCCTGGCGGGAAGATATTCCGGGCCAAAGGTCTGTTTTATTACCTCTCTGATGCCGGTCACGGCCTCGGCGCTAAGGCGCGTAGAGTCAGTACGCATATAGGTAATGAGACCGATCGGGCCCTCCTCGCCCAGGTCTATTCCTTCATAGAGTTGCTGGGCCAGGAGCATGGTCTTCTTGGCCGGAAAACGCAGCTTGCGATAAGCCTCCTGCTGCAGGGTGCTGGTTATGAAAGGAGGGTTGGGGTGACGTTTTTTCTCCTTACGCTCTACCTTTATGACCCGGTAGGTCTGTCCCTCCAGGTCTTTCAGTACCTTTTCGGCCTGGGTCTGATCCTTGATCTTTATTTTTTTCTGGTCAAGGGTGAGCAGTCTGGCCTCGAAGGAAGGAGGCTCTTTACCCTCTAACCCGGCGGTGATGGACCAGTATTCTTCGGGCACAAAGGCCTGAATCTCCCGCTCCCGTTCACAGATAATACGCACCGCTACGGACTGCACGCGGCCGGCCGAGAGGCCCTTTTGCACCTTTTTCCAGAGGAGGGGAGAAATCTGGTAACCGACCAGGCGATCCAGTATCCTCCTGGCCTGCTGGGATTCAAACTTGTGTATATCCAGGGTTGCGGGCGATGCCAGCGCCTCGGCGATGGCTTTGGGCGTAAATTCATTAAAGAGCACGCGACGGAAGGTCTTGCCGGTGGACTCCAATTCATCTTTGATATGCCAGGCTATAGCCTCACCTTCACGATCCGGGTCAGGGCCAAGGTAGATGTCCTTGGCCTCCCTGGCCGCTTTTTTCAATTCCTGGATGATCCTTGCCTTACCCTTTATTACCTTATACTCAGGCCTGAAGTTATCCTTGATATCCACGCCCAGGTTGTTTTCCGGGAGGTCTTTAATATGACCTACCGAGGCCTTTACCGTGAACTTCTTCCCTATGTATTTTTGTAGCGTTTTGGCCTTAGTCGGCGATTCGACAATCAGAAGCGACTTGGACATATCATTTCCTGACAAATAGTTTTCCGGGCAACTGCTGGACCAGACCCTTTAATTCTAAATTAAGCAGTATGCTGCTTACTTTTTGCACAACTAAATTTCCTCTTCGGACTAATTCGTCAATATGTTGAGGATATTCTTCCACCAGCACCAGAATATCCCTTTCTTCGGGCGAAATATCCTGAGGGATACAGGCCGATGGGCCATCCGTTGTCTTTTCGCCCTTTAATGCCGGCCATGGGGGCAACTTTTTCAGGGGGCGCAGTTCTTCTGTCGGGTCGGAGGAGGCGCCTCGAAAGGCTGGCCTCCGTCCGCCGCTCAAACCCAGCGTGCGGTTTTCCCGCACTGGGCTTTCACAAGGGTTCCCTACTTGGTTGATGCAATAGACGGTATTAGC
>JBFMAZ010000083.1:0-4706 GCA_040755415.1 Thermodesulfobacteriota bacterium
AATACCGTCTATTGCATCAACCAAGTAGGGAACCCTTGTGAAAGCCCAGTGCGGGAAAACCGCACGCTGGGTTTGAGCGGCGGACGGAGGCCAGCCTTTCGAGGCGCCTCCTCCGACCCGACAATGAGTAATGAGTAATGAGTAATGAGTGAAGGTTGAAAGCTGGAGAGAATGACAAATTTCAAAGCTCAAGGTTCAAAGTTCAAGGTTTAGGGTTAAAAAACCGTGAACGTGGAACCCTGAACTTCTTTTAGTTGCGGCTTCGCCGCGCTGTGTACTTTACAATAAAATTGACAGGAGGCAACACCATGAAAAGATTATACTTTATTGTATTAACCTTGACATTGACACTTTTATGGTCTTTTACAGCAAGGGCTGTCGATGAGGAGACGCAATTAAAAACCGAGGCTAGCCAAATAAACCAGTTGACAACAGAACCAGGGGGAAGTACAGAAGTCAATGTAAGAGTAACCGTGGTTTTCGAAAGTTGGGGGGCAAAGGAACCTTCACAAGCGGTCACAGCCGCCCGGGATTTAAAAATGGGCTACGGAGAGACCATGATAGCCGGGGCCCTGGCTGCCGAATTATATGAAAAAGACCCGGCAACCTATCTCACTTATGATGCTGCATATCAAAAGGTATTAGACCTCAGGAGCAAGGGCAATCGAACCACCGGCTGGGGAGTGGTCGCCAGGGATTTAGGGGTAAAACTTGGGCCGGTGGTGAGGGAAATGAAAAGCGCCCGTACCTTCGTCGGCGGTCAGGCGGAGCGTTTTTCAAGTAGCTATGCGAAAAAGGAGAAGCAGCAGATACGTGAGCAGGTTCGAGAACGAATCCAAACCAGAGAGCAGTTAAAGGAAAAGAGCTGTGACGAGGAACAGAAAGGGAATAAAATACGTAACCGGATTGAAAATGGAGCAGGAACCGGTTTACCCTCTGGCCCACGCGGTGGAGGTCACGGCCGGGGGCGGTAATCGACAGGGTGAGGCTTCTGATAATACGAATTCAGATTAATGGAGAAAGGTATGGCTCATAACGTTAGATTATGGCTGGTGGGGCTGGTAGTAGTAATTCTTTTTTGCGGAAGCGGGATAACCTACGGGCAGACTTCAAATACCGATGAACTGTACGCTGAGATCGGTTTTAACTTTTATACCGGCGATTATGGAACAAACACAGACACAGATACATATACCGTACCCCTTATTCTCGGCTATTCACCCAGCCAGCTATGGGATTTTTATCTTAGTATCCCGTATATACATCAGAGCACAACAGGCACAGTTACCGTGGCCGGGAAGCCTGTCCGTGTAAAGAAAAACATGACCGGTGGTACAAGTACAATTACTCAACAGTATATCGACACCACCTCGCACAGCGGACTCGGGGACATTTGCCTCGGCGGAAGTTACACAGTATTTGAAGAGACGTCCGATGGACCGGCCATCTACGCCCTGGCAAGCATCAAGTTTCCCACCGCCGATGAGGAAAAGGGCCTGGGCACAGGTGAATATGATTATGGTTTAGGCGTTGGCCTGGACAAAAGAATCGGTAAGTGGACACTCTTTGGAAACGCAAAATATAATATCATTGGATCACCTGGCGGAATAGACCTGGATAATTTCTTCTCTGTGGTGGCTGGCGTCAGTCACCAGTGCACCACCGCCTTTAAAGGATCGGTCTCCATCTATGCCGCAGAAAGCGCCTCGGCCGAATCCGACAGCCCGTTTGAAATCAGTTTAAGCGGGGAGTACGTAATCGATAACGATAACAAGGCCTCCGTTTATGTAACAAAAGGCCTCTCTGACGGCAGCCCGGATTATGGCCTGGGCGTGGTCCTGACGCATTATTTCTAAGCCGCAGATTGCGCAGATTAAACAGATTTTTTTGAGTTCATTTTCCCCGGATTAGAGAAAAATAGAGACCCTTGCAAAACTCGTCACACCGGTGAAAACCGGTGTCCAGGAGTATCTTAATCTGGTTCGCACCGACGAATCTGCCGGAGGCATGATCGGAATCCAGTAAAGGAACTGGATGCCGGAACCTGCCCCGTACTTGATACGGGGTCAACTCCGGCATGACATTTTTTATGTATTTACCTGCCGGAGTAATAAATTGACAATCCCCCTCCCTGCATATTATAAGTTTACCCATGCGAAAACGCATATATCCCGTCTTATTATCTGCCTGCTTTTTGCTGGCTGTTTTACCCCTGAAAACAATCTGGGCGGCGTCACGCGTTACTTATACCCCGCTTACCTATCAAGAAATTGGGCCTGGCCTTTGGTTTGCGAAAGTAACTATCTATAAAGAAAGACAAAAGGTGGAAACACTGATCTTTGTTAAATTAGACCCGAAGAAGAACAGATTTCGGGTCCTGCATGATAAGAATGTCAAGACCATAGAAAAGTGGCAGGAGGCCACCGGCGCCAGTGTTATCTTTAATGGAAGTTACTTCCGCGAGAACTTCGACCCGTGCGGCTTAATTATAAGTGACGGGCAGATTAAAGGCTATGTCCGAAATCGCTATATGAAGGGTATGTTTGTAGCAGAACCCCAAAAAAATAATTCACCACAGGCCGCAATCCTTGACCTGACGAAAATGAGTCTGGTGTCTGACAACTTGCCCTGGAGCCAGGGATTGCAATCTTTTCCTATGCTTATAGATAGAAATGGCGCTATTCGGGTAAATCAGAGCGATCTTAGGGCCAGCCGCACGGCTATATGTACGACTAAAGATGGCTGCGTAATTGTAGTGCATACCGAAGAGACGTACTTTACGCTCTATGATCTGGCCCACTTCTTAAAAAAATTGCCGCTGGACATCGAATACGCCCTAAACTTGGACGGCGGCATGGCGGCTGAGCTTTGTATCAAAACCGGGGGCCTGAATTACACGCACTATGGATACCAGATGCCGAATTATACCGGAGAGCTTAGTCTAAAGGGCCTCCAGGCCAGGATACCTTTGGTGGTCGGGGTCTTCCCGCGCTAATTTTCTCTGTACTACTAAACGTTAGATTTCCTGAAATTCTGTCAAGAATGTTGCCATAACATACTTAAGGTTCGTATATAATCGCAGATGGAAAATTCGAAATTCGAAGCACGAAACTCGAAACAAATTCAAATGACCAAATGAGAGCAATGACCAAAACGAAAAATCGAAGGCGTTGCTGATGAACGTTTCTAACATTCGATATTTGTATTTCGGATTTGTTTCGGATTTCGATATTCGGATTTGATTGCGGCTATGCCGCGCTGTGTACCCTGTGGTTAAAAAAGGGATTTTCAGATGAACAATGAGGTGTTAAGGGCCATCTACGAAAGGCGTAGCATACGAGATTTCAGCCCCATGCCGGTTGACGAACAACAGGTGATGGAGATAATCCGGGCCGGCAGGTGGGCCCCGTCCGGATTGAATAATCAGCCCTGGCGCTTTGTCGTGGTTAAAGATTCAAAGGTAAAAGAAGAAATAGCTGGACAAACTCGCTATGGGTCCATAATCGAGGCCGCTCCGGTTATCATCGCCGTGTTCCTGGACCGTAAGGCCATGTACCATGAAGTAAAAGACATCCAGGCTATCGGGGCCTGCTTACAAAACATGTTGCTGGCCGCCCATGCCCAGGGCTTGGGGGCGGTCTGGTTGGGAGAGATATTAAAAAATAAAGATAAGGTGAGCGAAATCGTTTCCCTGCCCTCGCACCTGGAATTGATGGCGGTTGTAGCCATCGGCCACCCCGCACATCGCAATCAGACGTCGGAGCGCAAGGGGCTTGAGGAGCTGATATTAAAGGTAATCTAGGCGTTCGGACGTTTAAAGTTACGTCGATTCCACTTTTATAGATGCCGAAGGTAATGAACACCGATCAGAAAGTCGCAGTTGCAACAGTTTTAGCCATCTTCGAAAGCAGGTAAATATCAATATTTCACGGCCAGCCCATACTGCATACGCTGTATCAGTTTAGCTGTTTGAAAAAGTATTTTAAAATCCCTCCCAACCTCCCTTTTCCAAAGGGAGGAGAAACATTTCCCCCTTTGAAAAAGGGGATCCCCCTACATTCCCCCTTTGAAAAAGGGGGATTAAGGGGGATTTTCGAGGCGCCGTTTTCTGGACGACTAGCTCTTTTCAAACAGCTAAAGTGTTACCATACGCTTTATTATTAAGGTTCCTGGCGTTTGCATTTGTTCTTTGGGAAATAATCTTTTCTGGAGTCAAAAAGAGACAATTGATCAGTCACTAAGGTCTCGATTTCGTGATAGTCGTTCTCTTCTCTAGAATCTGGTACTTTTCCTTTAATGACGGACAACACAGTCCCCATATTCGCGCGACCAGTTCTTCGGTTTTTCAGAAGAGAGTATGCTCCCTGTTGTAATAGTTCCCGGTTTCCAACTGCACTTTCCGGCATGCCTTCGTAAACAGGGGCAAAAAGTGGTACTCCCATTCTGAGCAAGCTGATCTGCACAATCTCGCGCCGTCGCAATACCCTTGGGGCTGGCTTTTCGGGATCCACAAAAACCAACAGACAAGTTGTCGAGGAGAGCAGTATTCCCCTGAACCATCAAAAGGGGCGGCGCCTTTCTTCCTGATATGGCTGACAGTTGTCAAGAGAAAAAACAGCTCCCTTACCCTGACGGGTTTACAATTTGGCTTATGTTCCAGGGCACTATCAGAGGCGGGATGCTTTGGACGACGGTTGATCAATCTG
>JBFMAZ010000084.1:0-15151 GCA_040755415.1 Thermodesulfobacteriota bacterium
CGAAACAAATTCAAATGTCCAAATTCCCAATGTTCCAAACGACAGCAGCGCTGATTATTTTGGATTTGAATTTTGGTGATTCGATATTGTTTCGAGATTCGTGCTTCGGATTTCGGATTTGAAATAACCCTGCACAGCAACCATGGTGTGTTTACGGTCAGGGGCTAACTTGTACGAAAATAGGCGGTGGATTTGGACCACATTACAGCCACATGATAACGTCATAAAAACGGCGCGGAACATGTCGTATGACAGGGTATACTTATGGGCGGTCTAAGTGCAGTAAAGAGTACTTATGAAGGAAAAGGGGGATACAGGGGGATTTTCAGGTGAAAATAGGGGCTTATAACCTCTATAGGCCAGGTAACATGGTCATTTATTCAAGTTTTTCCGGGATGTGCCGATAAGCACAAAACATGATGAAGGATTCAGGTTGCGCTCAGATTCTGACCCTGGTTACCTTTACCTTCCTTGGTGTCTGCTGGGTCGGAGTGGTTATCTATGGACTGGCTTCGCCTGTTTATAATTTTCTTAAGAAGATTATAGAGAAATCTAAAGAATCATAACGAATAACCTTCTTTTTTATACTTTATCCTTATCTAAAACCTCTCTAACCTTTCTTAATAACTCAGCGGACTTATATGGCTTGTGGATAAAGGCGCCTATCTCGCATTCCAATCCTTTCAGTTCCTTGGTTTCAGCGTAACCGCTGGAGATGGCAACTTTTACCTGCGGATTGATTTTTTTGAGGGCAGCCAGCGTCTCTTTCCCGTCCATGACCGGCATGACGAGGTCCAGGATAACCAGGTCAATTTTCCCCGGAGATGCGGCATAGATTTCTGAGGCCTCCCGGCCATTCTGGCAGGCTATGACCTGATATCCGTGGGCGGACAGGATTTCAGTGGCAAATCCCCTTATCACTTCCTCGTCATCAACAAGCAAAAGTGTTTCCTGGCCCTGTGGCTGGTCAGTTTTATCCTCTAAAGATTCTAAAGGCTTGCCCGGCGTATTTTGCACAGAAGAATGGGGCAGGTAGATATTAAAAGTGGCGCCCTTTCCTATTTCACTCTTTACATCTATGGCTCCCCGATGCTTTTTTATTATGTTATACACCATGGAAAGGCCGAGTCCGGTGCCCTTCCCCTTTTCTTTGGTGGTAAAGAAGGGGTCGAAGATCTTCTCCACAGTCTCCTTGTCCATTCCCTGGCCATTGTCGGCTATGGAAACGAGCACATAGTTTCCAGGAACAAGGCCCGGCAAAGACGGGGAAGAAGTGTCCTCTACATAGACATTGCCGGAGGTTATGGTTATCTTGCCGTCTTCAGATACGGCATCCCGGGCATTAATGACGATATTTAAAAGGGCCTGATGCATCTGACCGCTGTCACAATCCACCAGGCCTATATCCGGGGCCAGGGTTTTTTCTATGGTTATTTTTTTATCCACGCCTGTGGCGAAAAGGGCCAAGACTTCCTTGATGACGGCATTGAGGTTGGTGGGTTCAAAGGCGGTCTTTTGGGACCGGGCAAAAAGCAATAGTTGCTGGGTCAGTTGTGCGCCGCGCGAGGCTGAAGTCTCAATGGTGTCGATGTATTTATAGAGTTTTGCGTCCTGTGCTACGAGGTTCTTAAGGAGAGAGGCGTAGCCCAGGATACCTACCAATATGTTGTTGAAGTCGTGAGCGATGCCGCCGGCCATTATGCCCAGACTTTCCATTTTCTGGGCCTGGAGGAGCTCAGTTTGAGCCGCGGAGAGTTCCTCCAGGGTCTTTTTCAGGTAGGTGTTTTTTAGAGATAATTCGTTATAGAGCAGGGCATTGTTGATTACTGCGGCAGTAAAATTAGCCACCATCTGCACGATTCTGACGTCGTTGTCTGTGAAGGCATTTATATCGGGGTGACTTAGGTTGATGACGCCCATGGCCTTTTCGTTGACGACCAGGGGGATAGCCAGGAGGGACCGGACTTTGATGCGGCTTGAATCTACCTCTGTAAAGAATTCCGATGCGGCAGTGTCAGGGACATAGATGGTTTTACCTTCTTTAAGGGCTGTGCCGGCCACACCTTCACCCATTCTGAAGGAGTAGAGTCGCTTTCCCTTGTCCCCGATAGCGTTACTGTCCAGGAGGTATCTTTTGTCCATCTGGTCATTGGCCGCCAGGAGGTACAGCCGGGCCTGTTCGTTATCCAATAGCATAATAGAGCAGTTCTCAGCCACGGTCTCTTCTGCGATAATGGTTACCACCTTTTCGCAGAGCGACTGAAGGTCGTGGATATCTTCCAGACAGGCGCTTATCCGGTTGATTACAGATAGTTCAATGATCTTTTCCTGGAGAGTTATAGTAGTCTCCTGGAGGGCCCGCTGGAGGTGTGCATTTTGCATTTTGAGAGATTCTACTTCCTGCATCTTCTTCATCATTGCATGGCCTGCACAAAACTGTTGATTTTGTCTCGCATCTCTTCCAATTTTTCGCCTAATTGAACCAGGTGATCCGGTTTAATTTGCAATGACCTAAAGGCCGTTTCGCTTAAGTTTATTTCCGGGTCATGAGATAACCCTATATTTTTCAGATGACACAGATAGTTGGCCACTACGGTTACCGCTGCCTCTCTGAGATATTCCGCCGGACACGGCTCCAGGTTATGGTGATATTTCAAGCGGTGAATTATGGGCGGCGGGATCTTCCAGCGGTTAAGAAGCATACTGCCCACGTCCGCATGGTTAAGGCCAAATACCCCTTTTTCCAGGCTATGGAGCGGCTTCCCTTCTTCTTTAGCCTGTTTTATGAGGGGCATATACTCTTCATTCAGATAACGGTCAAAGACTATCTTGCCCAGGTCGTGGAAGAGTCCGGAGACGAAGAAGGACGGGTCGGAGACCTTCAAAATTTCCTTAGAGACCATATTTGCTGCCGTGCCCACTCCGATGGCATGTATCCAGAACCCTTCCCGATCAAAGACACCCTCCTTGTCGGATCTTAAGGTGGAAAAGACACTGGTCCCGAGGGCGAGATTTTTGACGGTTTCGAAGCCGAGGACCACCACCGCCCGGTCTATGGCCTCGACCTTTCCCGAGAGGTTGTAGTAGGCCGAGTTGGCAATCTTTAAAACAGCCGAAGATATGGCCTGATCCTGGGCTATATAAGCGGCCACATCCCTGGCTGAGGAGGAACTTTTTTGTACCAGGGTCAGGATGTTGGTAATCACGGTGGGCAGCGTGGGCAGCGACGTTATCCGGTTATTTATTATGTAGCGTAGATCTTTATTTTCCATAAGAAATTAAAACGCTTAATACGATTATTACGAGCTAGACAATGTTTATATAAGACCGTATCGGAACTAATTTGTGAATCGTTAAATTCTTATCTCCTGTTTTAACAGGGACCTCTCCCTTTCTGTAAGCATAGCCCCTGGATTCCCGCTGGAGTTTATCCGCTGCAGGTGGGCGGGAATGACAAGACTGATGCCAAGAAGTAATTGTCAGATATGCAGTTTTGTGTTACTTAATGCCGTGCAGGAGCGCATGGGACAAACTCTTTTTGACTGTGTAGTGGTGGGTCTGGGGCCGGCAGGGGCCATCACTGCCTATACCCTGGCCCGGGCCGGGTGGTCTGTTCTGGCCCTGGACAAGCGGATACACCCACGGCCCAAGACCTGTGGTGGTTGTCTGTCCCGAAAGGTAGATGCTATCCTGCCTTTTTCCATATCCTCGGTGATTGAGCATGCTATAAATGAAGTGGTCTTTACCTTCAAAGGGCAGGGTGAGATTACGTACAGGTTGGATGATCCTTTTGCCTATATCGTCCGCCGTGAAAGGTTCGATCAATTTCTGGCGGCAAAGGCGGCCGAGGCCGGGGCGATGGTATGCCAGGGAGAAGGGGGCATTTCATTAACCGCGAGTGAGGACAGCGTCTCGGTTGAGACCAAAACGGGTTGTTACCGCGGCCGGGTTCTGGTTGGGGCGGATGGGGTACAGGGCATCGTGGCCAGGAGATTGGGGGAGGAATATGGACATTCAAGCTCTCTTGCCTTAGAGGCGGAAACAGATATAAGCAGGATGTCCTACACCCCGGCGCATCCTCGACCGGAGAATCGTATATGGATAGATGTGGGATGGGTTGATTTCGGGTATGGCTGGATATTTCCCAGACACCCTTCATATTCCGTGGGCATAGCTGATCTCGGAGTCCAAGGGCCCAGGCTGAGGAAGGCATTTTCTAACCTGTTTACCAGTCATGGACTGTTAACCGGAGAGAAGCCGGCGAAGATTAACGGCTACTGGATCCCCCTTTCTACATCCGAGAATCGCAAGAAGAAAGTGGTCAGTAATCGCGTGGCGCTGATCGGTGACGCGGCCGGGCTGGTTAATCCATTAACCGGGGAAGGGATTTATTATGCCCTGTGGAGCGGACTGATCCTGGCCGCCTGTCTTATTGAACATGGTAAAGACCCTTCCCGGGCCTTAAACAATTATGAGCGCCGGATAAGGACAGAACTCCATCCCCAGCTTGCGGTGGCCGAACGGGTAGCCAGGCTGCTCTACAGCCATCCCCGGGCAAACTTCCGCCTCATTGGAAGGTACCGGGAATTGATAGGCCTTTTTATTGAGGTGTTGACGGGCAGAGAAGGTTTCTCAAATCTGCTGTCTATGCTGAAGTACAAAATGGGTCTGAAGGGGAAGACAGCGAGTTAACTATGCGGAAGAGGTTCTACCAGAAGTGGATCACGGGCAATAGGCTCTGCTGGTTCCTGGCGGTGTCCTGCCTCGTGCTTTTTTTTGCTTATGTTTTATTTTCTGCCAGAGGGATTTTTTATCTCCGGAAGCTGGAGAAGAAAAATAAAAAGTTGCAAAGGGTGAACGAGGAATTGTTAAAACAAAACAAAGAGCTAAATGAAAAAATAGAGCGCATCAAGACAGACCGCAGCTATCGGGAAGAGATCGCCCGCAGGGACTTGGGGCTTGTCAGACCGAACGAGGTTATTTACGGTTTCGAGGAAAAGAAAGGAAAATCTGAAGGGAAGAGGTAGAGGGGATAATGTATTCGACATCGGACTTCCGGAAAGGCTTGAGAATTGAGTGGGAAGGTAAACCTTATGAGATTGTAGATTTTTTGCATGTCAAACCAGGCAAGGGTGGCGCCTTCGTGCGGACCAAGTTGCGGAATATGTTGACCGGAGGGGTCGTTGACCAGAATTTCCGCTCAGGCGAGCGGGTAGGGCGTCCGGACCTGCAGGAACGGGAGATGCAGTTCCTATATAAAGATGAGGAAAATAATTATCACATGATGGACAATGAGACCTATGAACAGCCCTTTTTAACAGCAGGGCAGTTAGGTGAGGCCAGGGATTTTTTCCATGATGGGATTGTAGTCAAGGTGCTTTACTATAAGGACCAACCTATTGGTGTGGATCTGCCGACCTTTGTAACGTTGACCGTGACCGATACCGAACCGGGCGTAAGAGGTGATACGGCCAGCGGCGGCAGCAAGCCGGCTACCTTAGAGAGCGGCGCCATCATACAGGTACCGCTTTTTATCAATGCAGGTGATAAGGTGAGGGTCGATACACGCAGCCATACCTATGTAGAACGTTTGAAATGAGATGGCTGATAGGTGAAACAATGACAAATTTCAAAGCTCAAGGTTCAGATGTCATTAGTCAATAGTCATTTGTCACTGGTAAGAGTGAGCTATCCTTCCAACTCAACCAATAACCAATGACCAATGACTAGTGACGAGTGACGTTTTGAACTTTGGATTTTGACATTTGAAATTTCGGCAAGCCTTCTGGCGTTAGCTTATCCGGATTTGGGTTAACACGAGGCCAATTTGATGGGCATAGTCCGTACGGGATGGCGTGTATTGTGTGGCGCGGTTAAGACTTTCCTCAGGAAGGACGGTTTTGATCTTGCCGCATCTGTTTCATTTTATTCTGTATTATCCGCCTTCCCCTTCCTTTTTTTGGCGATTTATATAGTCGGCACGGTCCTGGGCACCTCAGAAGAATTCGTCCGCGGCGTAACCATGCTCTTGAAGCAGATCCGGCCGTATCTGGCAGATTTTTTCCTTGAAGAACTGAGAAACATTACCATTCATAGCAGTTCACTGGGCTGGTTCGGGTTTGGCTTTCTTCTATGGACGGCCACCCTGATCTTTCATTCACTGGAGAGGGCCTTTGATGAGATATTTGAGACTCACAAGGGGCGTCATTTTATCCATTCGGTTTTTTGTTCTCTGATTATGATTCCCATTATGGGAGCCCTCCTTTTTGGGGCTGTAGTTATTATTACTATCTTAAAGGCCATGAGCCAGTTTCAGGTGGAGATTGTCGGAGGATCTTTTGTGACTCCGTCAATGGTGGAGATGGGCATAGGGCGCATGGTGCCCATTTTACTGGTGATTGTCTCATTTACCGCCCTTTATAAATTCGTTCCGGCGGCCAAGGTGCCGTTTAAATATGCCTTATTAGGCGGTGTGCTCGGCACTGTCCTGTGGGAGACGGCCATGCGCATCTTTATCTCATACGCCTTGACCGCCGAGACATACGGCACTGTATTCGGTTCATTTAAGACGGCCATCGTAATACTGTTCGCCTTTTACTATTCGGCGTGTGTGCTCCTGTTCTGTGGCGCGATTGTCGCCCAATGCAGTCAGAGACGAAGATAAAGTCCCATGAATCTGCCCAACCTGATAACGGTCGTACGCATATTACTAACACCCGTATTAATTATCCTTCTTTTAAACGCCTCTTTTAATAAGGCGCTGGCTGTCTTTGCACTCGCCGGTTTGAGCGATGGTCTGGATGGCTTTCTGGCGCGTTACCTGAGACAGAAAACCGCTCTGGGCGCTTACCTGGACCCCATAGCAGACAAATTGCTTCTGTCCGCTACTTTTATAACCTTAGCCACCATGGAACTTGTACCGAGCTGGCTGACTGTAATAATTGTCAGCCGGGACGTGATCATAGTCCTGGGTATAGCTATGTTATTTGTCAGTGGTTCCGAGGTGCCTATAAGACCGAGCATAATAAGCAAAATCACTACCCTTTTACAGATAATGACTGTTTTTGTTATCTTGAGCAGGGATCTCTGGGCAGTTATATGGCAGATGCGGGATGCCCTGGTATGGTTGACCACGGTGTTTACCGTGCTGTCCGGATTACATTATATCTATTTTGGAGTAAAGATTTTCAGCCATGCGAATGAGAAATGAGATGTGGCATCAGCTTTTGGACAGCCGGCCATACTGGTCGTCGAACCGGATGATGTCGTCTTCTCCCAGGTAGGAGCCGTTTTGCACTTCTATTAGTTCGAGGGTTATGATGCCGGGGTTTTCCAGCCTGTGTTTTTCCCCGGCCGGGATATAGGTTGATTCGTTTTCCCTCAGCAGAAATACCTCTTCTCCCCTGGTCACCCGGGCTGTGCCCCGGACTGCAATCCAGTGTTCGGAGCGGTGATGGTGCATCTGGAGCGAGAGCCGCGCCCCGGGCTTTACGGTAATACGCTTGATTTTAAATCCGGGATGTTCCTCAAGCACCGTATAAGTCCCCCAGGGACGGTGGGCGGTCTGGTGCAGGAGATATTCCTGGCGGTTTGCGGCCTTTAGTTCCGGGACTATCTTTTTGACCTCCTGCGAGCGGTCCAGGGGCGCTACCAGGACCGCATCATGGGTCTCGACTACAAGCATGTTTTCCAGGCCTACGGCGGCCACCAGCCTTCCTTCCGAATGAATGAGACTGTTGGCCACGCCTTTTAGGATCACATCACCACGGACGGCGTTTCCCTGGGCGTCCTTATTCAAAACTTCATACAGGGCCGCCCAGGAGCCTACGTCGTTCCAGCCCAGGTCTGCCGGTACGACAGAGACACAGGCCGAATTTTCCATCAGGGCGTAGTCAATGGATTCGGAGCGACAGTCATTAAATGCCTCCAGGTCCAGATGGATAAATCCGTCGTCATCTTCGGACCGGGCCACGGATAATTCCGCCTGGCGCAGGATGTCGGGGGCATATTTTTCCATTTCTTCTAGGAAGCGGCTGATTAAAAAGGCAAACATGCCGCTGTTCCAGTAGTAGTTGCCTTCTCTTACATAGCGCTCGGCCGTAGCTATATCCGGTTTTTCGACAAAGGCGCCCACCTTAAAGCCTTCTCCCTTTTCTATATAACCATAGCCGGTTTCCGGACGGTCGGCCTTGATGCCAAAGGTGACTAAATCCCCCTTCATGGCCAGATCCACGGCCTGCGCCACTGCCTCATGGAATGCCGGTATCTTCTTGATAAGATGATCGGCAGGAAGGACGAGCAATACGGCGTCATCGCCGGAGATGTTTCGGGAGAGCAGGGCGGCTGCAGCTATAGCCGGCGCTGTGCTGCGGGGAAGGGGTTCCAGGACAATATAAGGGCTGCCCGGGAGGTTTAGTTCGGCGCACTGATCTTTAACCAGAAAGTTTTGTTCCTTGCCGACCACGATCATTGGCATTACCGCCCCGGGGATATTTACTGCCCGCAGGATCGTATCCTGCAGCATGGTGCGGTTGCCCACGAGATTTAAGAGTTGTTTGGGATACATCTGGCGGGATAAGGGCCAGAGCCGCGATCCGCTTCCGCCGGCCAGGATTACCGGTTGGAGGGCCACCTTAGCGGATTTATTTTCTGCGTCGGGACCAGGCATATTCACCGGTTATGAACCTCGAGAAGAAAATGTCAAAGTATAAAGTTAAAAGCGTCACTTGTCACTGGTCATTGGTCATTAGTTATTGGTTAAATTGGAAAGATCATATTTGCTACTGACTAATGACTACTGACCATTGACTAATGACATTCACTATAGTCATTTGTAATTGATTTGATCCGCCTCCGGCGGAGATTTTGGCATTTGAACTTTTCCAGGAATCTTATGCCTTTTCCTCGCGTTTTACAAGTACTTTTCCCGTTAGTCTTTTCGGCATGGGCTTAGAAAAATTGGTACTATCGTGTGAACTTTTTCATTAAATTGCTGCGCGGCACATGATGGTGTATAGTAGTTGAACCTTTAATCTGTACGATAGCGGGGTAGGATATGCTGGATCTTCAAGGTAAGGTTGCACTGGTTACAGGCAGTTCCCGTGGTATTGGCAAGGCTATTGCGCTCAGGCTGGCGGAAAACGGATCCAATCTGGTGGTCAACTACTTCCGCCATCGCCAGGAGGCGGAAAATACCGCCGATTCTATCCGCTCCAGAGGAGTGCGGTGTTTAACCGTCAAGGCTAATGTGGCAGACGATGAAGACATCAAAAACATATTCGAGCAGGTTAAAAATGAGTACGGAAGGCTGGATATACTGATAAGCAATGCGGCCTCAGGAGTACTCAAGCCGGCCCTTGAACTTACGGAAAAGCACTGGCAGTGGACAATGAATATCAATGCCCGTGCCCTTCTCCCGCTGGTGCAACACGCGATACCGTTAATGCAAAATGGGGGACGCATTATTGCCGTTTCCAGCCTGGGGGCCGTGCGGGCTATCGAGAATTACGCTGCTGTGGGGGCCTCTAAGGCCGCCTTGGAATCTCTGGTGCGCCATCTGGCTGTAGAGCTGGCCCCACGGGGTATCAATGCCAACGTGGTCTCGGCCGGTGCCGTGGATACCGAGGCCTTGAAACACTTTCCTACCCGGGAAATTATCCTTGAGAATACCCGGCAGCGCACGCCTGCCGGCCGGCTGACGACGCCGGAAGATGTGGCCAATGTAGTGCTTTTGCTTTGCAGTGATCTGGCCTCCATGATCCATGGGCAGACGATAGTGGTTGATGGCGGCTACTCTATCCTGGCCTGAGCAAAGAATGACGGCTTCGTAAAAAAACTTTTCACCGCCGAGCACGCAGAGTCCGCGGAGAAAAATTTTAAACTGTAATTTTAGATTGCTTCATTATCCACCTCAAGCAGATTCCCCACAATGACCTTCTGCATCCGTCATTGCGAGCAAAGCGAAGCAATCTCAAAAAGGAAACTCCTATACTATTTAATTATGTTATCTCAGCGTCCTCAGCGCTCTCTGCGGTAAAATTTTGTTTTTTACGAGTTCATCAAGAGTGAGCGGACGAATTGTTGGCAGCAAGGGAAGCGGGCTGCAAGTGTCAGAAAAACAAACAATGGGTACGTTAGTGGAAGATCGCCATATTAAAGTCCTGGTTGGGCATGATGCCCTGGGCCTTTAATAAGGCCTCATCCCGCCGGCTTTGAGTTTTCACCCATCTTTCGTATAGTCTCAGAAGCCCGCCCTGTCTTTCGATGTCGGTTTGTTCCCTTACGTCTGCAAAGATGTCAACCATCGTCCTGAACTCCCGGGTTAACTCTATGAACAGTTCTTTTTGGGTTTTGTCCCAATATCCGGCGTTATAGATGCAGGCAAGGGCGCCGTAAGACTTTATGCCAAAGGCCATATAGTAGTCTATATCATAGGGCTTCAGCATCAAGCTGTCCGAGAAAAAACCGGACGTAAACAAGGTAAAATCACCGATGGCCCTATAGCCTTTTATTTTTTGCAGCAAGGGCTGCTTCAATAGTTCATAGTAGGCAATACAGACCGGCGTCTTTTCCAGGTCAAGCGCGTCGGCCTCCTCACCTGAATCATAGGCTGCCGCATATCGGGAGAGGAGATTTACCGCATACCACTCTGAGGTCTCAGACAGGGATGTTTTCTGTTTCTGAACGGCGCTTTTGATTCGTTCATAGAAAAACTCGGTTACCGTTGCCGTTACCTCGATATCTTTCTGCTGGCCTTCCATGCTACACCTCCGTGTGTATCAAGATGGGGTTGCCGGGTTCTCAGCATGTTATTATAACTTATCGGTCAGGTTTATTCAGAGGATTACAAGTTAAGGCCCTATCCTGTCTCTTTGAGGGTTTCCGGATTGTTTGAAAGCGGGTATCCATTTGTAAGGTGTGTGGAAGGGTAGGGCTTACGAAAGGATCGAAAATGTTTGGTGTTATCTCAGGCGTGGTTGGGCGATTATTTCTTTCTGTATTTCTATAATCTTTTTTATTCCCTGACTGGCCATTCGTTCCATTTTCCCAAATTCTTCGGCGGAAAAGGGCCTTTTCTCCGCAGAGACCTGGATCTCGACGAACTTTTCATCGTCGGTCATAACAAAATTGGCGTCCACTTCGGCCTGGGAATCCTCGTCGTAGTTCAGATCAAGAAGGACTTCTCCCTTTACTATGCCTACGCTTATAGCGGCTATGTGGTTTTGCACCGGTATGTCCATAATCTCACCACGGTTATACAGGAGGGTAAGGGCGTCATGGAGGGCGATGTATGCGCCGCTGATGGCGGCCGTGCGTGTTCCGCCGTCGGCCTGGATGACGTCGCAGTCCACCCAGAAGGTCCGTTCCCCAAGGGACGGAAGGGCAACCACCGAACGCAGGCAGCGGCCGATAAGTCGCTGGATTTCATGAGTCCTGCCGCCTACGCGTCCCTGCGTTGACTCCCGCAAATTGCGTGTAACAGTGGCCCGGGGGAGCATGGCATATTCGGCGGTGACCCATCCGGTGCCGCTTCCCTTAAGGAAATTCGGCACCTTATCTTCCACCGATACCGCACATATTATCCGGGTATTTCCCATTTCGATAAGGACTGATCCTTCTGCATGGGAGATATAATTACGGGTAAGTACGATATCCCTGATTTCGTGCGCAGCCCGGCCATTAAAACGCATAAAAAATCTCTCTTATTGACAGAATGCATCTTAACTAACTAAAATTAGCCTGAATTGTCAATGAGAATAAAGTGCTATAAGAAAGTTTGTAACAGTTTAGGTTTTTGAAACGCTATGGGTCATGAAATACGCTGGATTTCCGGATACAGCGTGGCTTCAAATCCGAAATCCGAAGCACGAATCTCGAAACAATATCGAATGAGCAAAATCCGAATGATCAAAACGAATTGACCACACTTCGGCTTTGAACATTGAGACATTAGGAATTTGAATTTGTTTCGAATTTCGATATTCGAATTTCGGATTTAGCTCCGATCCCGAAGCAATCGCAGCTTTCGGACCTAATAACCGTTTCAAGGGGCTAATGTGATACGAAAGTTTTAATTTTGTCACCTGGTTGACACATAGATGGAAAATAATGACTGCGATCGGTAGTTATCATTATGGCTGATAAAAAGGCTTTTATACTTGTCATTGAAGATGAGCCCGATATCTCCGGCTTGATTTCCTATAACCTGGAAAAAGCAGGTTTTGAAGCGGCCGGGGCGGAGGACGGACGCACAGCGCATTCTCTGATCCAAAAGAGACTGCCGGATCTCATCCTCCTGGACCTTATGCTTCCGGATGCCGACGGCACGGATATCTGCAAGAGTCTTAAGAGTAACGAGAAGACGCGCCATATTCCGGTAATAATGGTAACCGCAAAGGGTGAAGAGATAGACCGGGTGGTAGGTTTTGAATTAGGGGCAGATGATTATATTGTAAAACCTTTCAGCCCGCGTGAACTGGTCTTGCGCGTAAAGGCGGTTTTGCAGCGAACCAGCCCCCGGGAGCCGCTTCCCAAAATACTTGATGCCGCCGGGATTAAGGTCGATCCGGAACGTCACCTGGTAACGGTTGACGGGGGTCCGGTATCGCTCACTGTAACCGAATTCAATCTCCTGCACACCCTTTTGAAGGGCCGTGGACGGGTGCTGACACGTGAGATTCTGCTTGACCAGGTGTGGGGATACCACTTTGACGGTTATGCCCGCACTGTGGATACCCACATTAAAAGACTGCGGCAAAAACTCGGCATAGCGGGTGAGGTCATTGAAACGGTACGGGGTGTAGGGTATCGTTTTAAAGAAGAGAGTTCCCGGTGAAGCAGTTTAAATGGAGACTATTCCTTACCTATCTGGCAGTAATCCTGGTGATATTTGCTGCTGCCCAGCTCTATGTGAGTCTTGTATTCAAGGAGACGCTCATTACTGGTGTCTCTTCTGATCTAAAGTCTAAGACCTGTTTGATAAAGAACGTCCTCGAAAGGTATCCCCGGCCGGGTGTGCACGCTTACGAAATTGACTCCATGGTTAAAGACATGGGGCGGACTATTCGGCCCAGGATAACGGTTATCGGCCTGGACGGGGTAGTGATCGGGGATTCAGAGGTGCCGCAGAAAGATATCCGGGCCATGGAAAATCACGCCCATCGGCCCGAATTTGTGAAGGCCCTGAAGACGGGTTTTGCCGCCAGCATACGTTTCAGCACCACACTGAGGAAGAAGTTGATATACTCTGCTGCCCTTTCCAAAAAAGACGGCCTTCCGGTTTACGTGGTCCGTCTGGCCTTGCCTCTAGATGACGTGGAAGAGAAGGTGGCGGCTACCCAAAGGTACTTTTTAATGGCGGCGGCCGTTGGGCTTGTGCTGGCCTTTTTTCTTAATCTGGTCATCGCCCACGGGCTTAGCAGGCCCCTTGGTGAAATGACCTTTGCGGCCCGCAAGATGGCCGAGGGCGATTTTGACTACAGGATTCGCAGGATTCCCCGGGGCGAATTGGGTGTTTTGGCCGAGGCCTTGAACTCTCTTTCCAGCCAGCTAAAGACAAAGATTGCGGAGATAATGACTGAAAAGGGCAAGAACGAGGCCATATTGAAGGGGATATCCAGCGGGATAATGGCAGTGGACAAAGAAGGCCGGATTATCCTGTTGAATCAGGCCCTGCGGGATTCCTTTGCCATAGATCAGGACTTTTCCGGCCGGCCGCCGGTTGAGGTTATAAGAAGTATCCCCTTACAGGAGGCCTTCACGATTGTACTAAAGGAGCGCGCTCCGCAGAGGCTGGAAATCCCGGTGGCTTACCCGAGAGAGGGGGTATTTGATGTCCATATCGTTCCCCTTTTTGCCGCAGACACCATACAGGGGGCCATTGCCGTATTCCACGATGTAACGGACATCAGACAGTTGGCCCAGATTCGGAAAGACTTTGTGACTAATGCCTCCCATGAATTAAAAAGCCCCCTCACCGCTATAAAGGGCTATGCGGAAACCCTGCTTGAGGGGGGGATTGATGATCAGGAGAAGGCCCGATCGTTTATCCGAATCATCAGCGAACATGCAAACCGCATGGATAATCTGATTCAGGATATACTGGCTCTGGCCCGGCTTGAGGCCCAGGGAACTGAGATAGCTAATGAGCGGGTAAGCGTGAAGGAAGTAGTGGAGGGTTCACTAAGGGCTTTAGGTCCTCAGGCGGAAAGCAAGCGCATAAAGTTTGTACGGGAGTTCCCGCCGGAAGATATTATTGTCCGGGGCGACCATGAAAAATTATCTCAGGCCGTTCTGAACATTATGGATAATGCCGTAAAATACTCACCCGCCAATACGAAGATTACAATTACCCTATCCGAAGGCGAAAGAGAGGCCGGAATCGATGTCCGGGATGAGGGCCCGGGCATCCCCAAGGAGGATCAGGAGAGGATATTTGAGAGGTTTTACCGGGTGGACAAAGGCCGTTCGCGCGCCGTCGGCGGCACGGGGCTGGGCCTCTCTATCGTCAAACACGCAATTTTAGCGCATAAGGGGCGGGTCTGGGTAGAAAGTGAACCGGGCGAAGGCTCCACATTCCATATCGTTCTTCCGAAACACTCCACATAACCGCCACATTTCTGTCATCACGCTGAAGTAAAAAGCCTGTAGTTGTTATTAGTAATTAGTTTTCATCCGAAAAATCCCCCCCCAAAAACCCCCTCCTCCCTCGACGGGAGGGGGTCAGGGGGAGGGTGAACTGATAGGAAAATCACTATGTTATCCCCCTCACCCTAACCCTCTCCCGCCAGGGGAGAGGGGAAAATCAGGGTTTCCGGATGAAAACTATTTAGTGTCCATCCGGAAACTGCCAAATCCCCCCACCCCCCCTTTTGCTAAAGGGGGGAAAATATTGAAATCCCCCTTTGGAAAAGGGGGATACAGGGGGATTTTCGGATGGAAACTATTTAGAAGGGAGGTGGGATGTCAGACAGGTGTAATCAGTTTGTCACAGAATTGTCACATTTTTGTATTTACATTATTTTTAATGTAATACTTTAGCTGTTTGAAAAAGTATTTTAAAATCCCTCCCAACCTCCCTTTTCCAAAGAGAGGAGAAACACTTCCCCCTTTGAAAAAGGGGGATTAAGGGGGATTTTTGAGTCGCCGTTTT
>JBFMAZ010000085.1:0-42817 GCA_040755415.1 Thermodesulfobacteriota bacterium
CTCCCAACCTCCCTTTTCCAAAGGGAGGAGAAACATTTCCCCCTTTGAAAAAGGGGGATTAAGGGGGATTTTCGAGGCGCCGTTTTCTGGACGACTAGCTCTTTTCAAACAGCTAAAGTGTTACGAATTTGTTATCTCAAGGACCTGATATGAGCAACTACCAGATAAACAAGACCATTCAGCAGATAAACGCTAAGATTAAACAGGGCAAGGCCGTGGTCCTGACCGCAGAAGAGATGATCCCTCTCGTTAAAAAGAAGGGGGCGGTGGCCGCGGCTAAAAAGGTGGATGTAGTGACCACCGGGACATTCTCGCCGATGTGCTCTTCCGGCGCATTCCTCAACTTCGGCCAGAGCGTTCCCACCATAAAGGCCTCCAGGGTCTGGTTGAACGGCGTCCCGGCCTATGCAGGCCTGGCGGCAGTAGATATATATGTCGGCGCCACAGAGCCGGCCGAAGACGACCCTTTAAATAAGGTCTATCCGGGTGAATTCAAATATGGAGGCGGCCATGTAATCCAGGACCTTATAGCCGGCCAGAAGGTGCAGTTGCGGGCCGAGGCCTATGGTACGGATTGCTATCCCTCCAGGAAGCTGGAAAAAGAAGTTACGCTTCGCGATCTACCTAATGCCATTCTCGTTAGTCCGCGAAACTGTTACCAAAACTATAATTGTGCCATTAATTTATCCAACCGGACTATCTATACTTATATGGGAACCCTTCGGCCACGGGCTGGAAATGCCAATTATTCTACATCTGGCCAGTTAAGTCCGCTCATGAATGACCCACATTATAAGACCATCGGCCTGGGAACCAGGATATTTCTAGGCGGCGCACAGGGTTACATTATTGGCCCGGGGACGCAGCATAATCCGGATGTGCCCCGTACACCGGGCGGTGTTCCCAAAAAGGCCGCGGGAACGCTTATGGTCATGGGCGACTTAAAGGAGATGAGCCCGCGCTGGCTGGTCGGGGTCAGCATACAGGGTTATGGCTGTTCCTTGGCCGTAGGCATTGGCGTGCCGATCCCCGTATTAAATGAAGAGATAGCAAATTATACCGGCGTTTCTGATGAGGATATCTTTACGCAAGTTGTCGATTATGGATATGACTACCCAAACGGCATTCCAAAGACCTACGGTGAGGTTAGTTATGCCCAGCTTAAAAGCGGCTCGATTGTTGTAAACGGAAAGGAAGTGCCTGCCGCCCCGTTGTCGAGTTACCCCCGGGCCAAGGAGATTGCCGAGACACTCAAGCGCTGGATAGCAGAAGGAAAATTTTTACTTGGAGAGCCGCAAAGCCCCATCCCCGGTGTGCATGGAAAATAAGCTCAGATGCCTGCGGGATATATTGAGTAAAATGGGGAGGGTGGCTATTGCCCTTTCCGGTGGTATTGACAGCGCCTTTCTGCTTCGGGTGGCGTCTGAGGTAATCCCCGGCCGGATACTGGCCTTGACGGCCGTATCCATATTCCTACCTGAAGGCGACCTGGAAGATGCCAAAGAGATCGCCCGGCAGACCCAAACGGCGCATCACCTTATCGACTTTAATCCCCTTGAAGTCCCTTACTTTGCTGAAAACCCGGCGGAACGGTGTTACTACTGCAAGAAGGCGCTTTGCCGCCTGTTTTTGAACCACGCGGCAGACCAGGGTATAACCGACCTCATAGACGGAACCAACGCTGACGACTTGCAGGACTTCCGGCCTGGCCTGAAGGCTGCGGCTGAACTCTCTGTGCGCAGCCCGCTAAGTGAGGCTAATCTCACCAAGGCCGAGATACGGGCGTTAAGCCGAGAGATGGGCATACCTTTCTGGAATAAGCCCTCCTCACCCTGCCTGGCCACACGTTTCCCTTATGGCCAGCCTATTGTAGCTGAGGCCGTGGAGCGTGTAAGAAAGGCCGAAGGGTATCTGAAAAACCTGGGCTATAATCCAGTTCGGGTACGTTCTTATGGAGACACGGCGCATATTGAGACCGAAGCCGGGCAGATCGGCCTCTTTATGGAACAGGATCGCACCGAGCACATTACGGAACACCTGCAGGAGTTGGGATTTACCTATGTCACCCTGGACATGGAAGGATATAAGTCAAAGAGTCCTTGCAAATCCCGAAGCAACGTAGTATAAAATACCGGTGTCGGGACGTGGCTCAGTCTGGTAGAGCACAGCGTTCGGGACGCTGGGGCCGGAGGTTCAAATCCTCTCGTCCCGACCATAAAATGAAAAAAAGAGGGGCCGGAATCGATTCCGGCCCCTCTTTTTTTTGTCTTTTATCTTATTGTCTTATATGGCAAATTCTTATATGATTACCCCTAAATGTAAATCTCGACGAAAAAAGTCGAGTCGATATGTCTATATATAACGTGGGCAAGTGGGTAATGTCAAAAGTTTTATGAAAAATAAACCACAGAGTGCACCGAGAAAAATAAGCGATTCTTAAAGAATCAAAAGAAAAAAAGAAAGCAGTTAAAGAAGAAATAGTTTTCTGGTTAATCCTGACGCTCTGTGCTCTCTAAAACAGTTTCTAAGGCATTTTCGGGGCAAAGACGAGCATATCCAGAGACCACAGAGGGGGAGGAAACAGATGTTATCTTAATTTATTGATATTGCTGTATTCTCTGTGTCCTCTGTGGTTAATTTTTGACAATACGACCCAAAAAGACGGGAGGTCTTAAATGAAACTTACAGCAATTATTGAACGAGAAGGTAACGGGTACGTATCGTTATGCCCGGAGTTAGACATTGCGAGCCAAGGCGGGAGCGTTGAAGAAGCGCGGAACAATCTTAAAGAAGCATTGGAACTTTTCTTTGAAGCAGCATCACCCGAAGAGGTTAAACAACGTCTTCACGGCGAGATTTTCATAACACAGGTTGAGGTGGCATTTGGGTAGGCTTCGAATTCTTTCCGGCAAAGAGGTATGCTCCATTCTGTCAAGGCACGGTTTCATCGAAGTGCGTCGATGCGGTAGCCACATCGTAATGCAAAAGAAGCTTTCCCAGAGCACAATAACGGTTCCTGTTCCAGACCATGATGAAATCAGAATCGGAACACTTCAATCCATCATCCGGCAGTCCGGATTGTCTCGTGGTGAATTTGAATTATGAGTTGACAACCTCTAGGGATTTTTGCCTGGGATTTTTTGCCTTGCGGAAATAAGAAAAATGGTGAAAAATAGCCTCGGCGTCGTTCAGGACGCCGGGATTCGGAATATGAAAATATATTTAGCCAGGATAACCTTCTTACTATTTGCATTTGTGTTTTTATGCCCGGGCCTGGCCCTGGCCTGGGGGCCGGCCATGCATCTTTACCTTGGAAATACGCTATTAGCCGGTGCGGCCATCCTTCTGCCATCCGTGGGTTCTTTGCTGAAGAGGTTTCCCCAGCATTTTCTCTATGGGTCATTAAGCGCTGATTTCTTTGTAGGAAAAGGCTATAGGGCCAATGGCGGAAAATACCACAACTGGAAAACCGGCCTACTCATCCGGCATGGGGCAGAGACAGATGAGGAGCGGGCCTTTGCGGCCGGATTTCTTGCCCACTTAGCGGCCGACACCGTGGCGCACGGGCATTTCATCCCCCATCTCGCAGGATGCACTCCCCTGCCGACTAGAGTGACCCACCTTTACTGGGAATGGTTGGCCGACTGTTCTATTAATTGCCGGAAATATAACCTATTCATTAAATCTGCATGCCAATACTGGAGAAAAGAACAGTCCGTCTTTACCATGATGGATGATTATCTTTGCAGTGTCCTGGAACTGGACAAGGGTCTATATCTTTCCCGAAAATCTTTATACCTTTATCCGGTCCGAATCATGACCAAGTCATCCCCTTTAAACACCCTATCAGGAAGACATAAGGCGCTGCTTGATGATGCGTTTCCGTCTTATGCGCTGAGCTCGTTAAGGGTCATGGCCGATGTGCTCACTTACCAGGAGGATTCCCCGGTTCTCTCCATGTCCCCGAATTGTAAGCATATAACAGGAAGTTATCTGCCCAGGGGCCATAAAAATAGTGTTCAATTTAGCTGATTATGATTATGAGCTTCCTGAATCCCTTATTGCCCAGCATCCGGCCTCAGAAAGAGACGCCTCGCGACTCCTGGTCCTCGATCGCCGGAATAACCGAATAGAGCATCGCCTTTTTCCGGATATCGTATATTACCTTAAGGAGGGAGACCTCCTGGTAATCAATGATACCAGGGTCTTTCCGGCCCGCTTACAGGGAAGAACTGGAAACAATAAGACAGTCGAGATTCTCCTTCTAAGCCATCCACGACCGGAAAATGGATGCCCCGGCCAGGCCAGGGTAATGTGCCTGGCCAAGAAGAGCAAGGCACTCAGGGCTGGCGATGAAATCCATTTTGGTGACTCTCTGCATGGCGTGGTGCTGGAACCAGTCGGGGCTGGTCAGATCAAAATGTCCCTTTTCTGGGAAAGAGATATCGAGGATATCCTGGCAGAACTCGGTCAAACGCCTCTTCCACCGTACATCAAGAGGAATGGCCATCCCTCCCCGGAGGACGTCCGGCGTTACCAGACCATATTCGCCCAGAAGACCGGATCAGTGGCTGCCCCTACGGCCGGCCTTCATTTTACGGAGGAGTTACTGGGGGAAATAAAGGAAAGGGGGGTTAACATAACCGCTATAACCCTGCACGTCGGCTACGGCACCTTTGCGCCGGTGCGGGTAAACAATATCCGCCAACATAAGATGCATGCCGAATATTATGAGATCAGCGAGGAATCGGCCCGCATTATTCATGAGACCAGGGCCGGAGGGAATTCTGTGTTGGCCGTCGGTACGACCGCTACCAGGGCGCTGGAATCGGCCTCGGACGAGAAGGGTCGGATAAAAGACTCCAGAGGGCTAACCGATATCTTTATCTATCCCGGATACAAATTTAAGGCCATAGACCATCTCCTCACCAATTTCCATCTGCCCCGCTCCACCTTGCTCATGCTTGTGTCTGCCCTGGCCAGCCGTGAAAAAATATTGCGTGCTTACCAGGAAGCTGTTAAAAAGCGGTATCGTTTCTTTAGTTATGGCGATGCCATGTTGATAATTTAGTGATGAGTTACGAGTGATGAGTGATGAACAAAATCTTTGCTCCGAACAGAACAATTTGTTTTTACTATGACCGCAAGCAACTGTTTTACCCTTAAATACAAAGATAAAACCTCTTCTGCCCGGCAGGGAGAAGTAGCCACCCCTCACGGTACCTTTCAGACGCCGGCATTCATGCCTGTGGGCACACAGGCTACGGTAAAGGCCTTAACTCCCGAAGAGCTGCAATCCATTGGCTCAGAAATTGTTTTAGCTAACACGTACCATCTTTATCTGCGTCCAGGCCATGAGACTATCGAAAAACTGGGCGGACTGCACAAATTCATGAACTGGAAAGGACCGATACTCACAGATAGCGGTGGATTCCAGATATACAGCCTGAGCAAACTTTGCAAGACCTCGGAAGAGGGGGTGAGTTTCAGGTCTCACCTTAACGGTTCACCTATTTTTCTTTCGCCGGAAGAGGCCATATCCATACAGAAGGCGCTGGGAACGGATATAATAATGTGCTTGGACACCTGTATCCCGTATCCCAGCTCCTACCAGGAGACCCGGGAGGCCACCAGGCTTACCTCGCGCTGGGCCGGACGCTGCAAGGAGGCCAAGGAGACAAACCACCGGCTCCTCTTCGGTATTATACAGGGGGGCATGTATGGTGACCTGCGCGTGATGAGCGCGGAAGAAATCCTGGAGATCGGTTTTGACGGCTATGCCTTGGGAGGATTGAGCGTAGGTGAACCCAAGGATCTGATGCTCCAGATGGTAGAAAAAACCATACCCCTTATCCCGGAGAATTATCCCCGTTACGTCATGGGCGTGGGGACGCCGGAGGATATTATAGAGTGCGTGTGGCGTGGAGTGGACATGTTCGATTGTGTCCTGCCGACGCGCAATGCACGAAACGGCATGTTGTTTACCTCGTCCGGGCCTGTCGTCATAAAGAATAGCCGGTATAAGGATGACGAGGTCCCCCTTGATGAAAATTGCGGTTGTTATACCTGCCGCCACTATTCACGCGCCTATCTGCGGCATTTATATGTGTCCCGGGAATTGCTCTCTTACCGTTTAAATACTATACACAATCTCCATTATTTTCTGAAACTCATGGCCGGGATACGTGAGGCCATACGACAAGGTAACTTCGCTGAATATCGCCGGAAATACTATAAACAAAAGGAGGAGAATGAATGATTGACACAGCGTATGCCATGGGAGCTGCACCGGGAGGAGCCGGTGCTCAGGGGGGAGGATTTGCTGCCTTTATCCCCCTTATTATCATCTTTGTTATCTTTTACTTTCTACTCATCAGGCCACAACAAAAAAAGGCCAAAGAACATAGAAAGTTTTTAGATAATCTTAAAATAGGTGACAATGTCTTGACCGTGGGCGGCCTGCATGGGACCATAACCGGATTGACGGACCAGGTGATAACCCTGGAGATTGCAGATAAGGTAAGGGTTAAGGTCGCCCGGTCTTATATCGCCGGGGCCTCTCCTACCCAGAGAGAAAGCGCCGAAAAGGAGTCTAAATAGTTTTCATCTGAAAATCCCCCTGTATCCCCCTTTTCCAAAGGGGGATTTCAATATTTCCCCCCTTTAGCAAAGGGGGGGTGTGGGGGGGTGTGGGGGGATTTGGTAGTTTTCGGATGAAACTAAATAGTTTCCATCCGAAAAGTCCCCCAAAATCCCCCCTCCCTCGACGGGAGGGGGCGAGGGGGAGGGTGAACCATTTGAAATTGTACAATCTTTTCCACCCCCACCCTGACCCTCCCCCGTCAAAGGGGGAGGGAATATAGGGGTTCCAGGTGGGAATTATCCAGCATTCCGCCTGTCACGACATGGTCAGCCGCAGGCTTTCGCTATAGCTGGCCGCTTAAAAACCCTTAAGGCTCTTTTCTGTTGTGCCGATAACTATACGAGACTGAATTTATTCAGTCTCGTATAGTAAATTCTCATATCGAGATTCTGAGGGGATAACAGTGAAAAGAGTATCCATAAGGTCTTTAATCCTGTTTTGCTCGTTATTTTTAATAACCGCCTCTATGGCCGGCGCAGAGACAGGTGTTTACACGGTTCAGCCAGGCGATACCCTCTGGGGTATCACCAGCCGGTTCTTCCATGACCCCTGGCTATGGCCCAACCTATGGAAGAACAACCCCCACATTACCAATCCACATCTGGTCTTCCCTGGTTGGCGGCTGCGACTCTCTGTAGAGAAAGAAGCCCCAAAACAAGAATTCGAGCCTTCGGTACCGCCACCTTCTATATCCCATATAGAGACCAGGCCCGCGGAACCGCCTGAAAGGCCAACGGTCAAGACCTTTACCTATTTAGGGATGAATACTCTGGGCTTTATCTCCAAAGAGAGGCTGGAAGAAAAAGGGACCATCCGAGACCTGCCCTTGTTCAAAGAGCTGCTGAGCCAGGGTGACGTGGTATATCTTACCAATGATAGGGATCTGCTCCAGAAAGGAAGCACTTGGACTGTATATCGCGCCCCGGATATGGTGTACCGCCCTTTGACCCGGGAGAGAATAGGCTATTACTATCTGCCGCTGGGGATACTTGAAATCATTAAGGCTGGCAATCCGGCCACGGGTCGAATTATATCCTCGTATCAGGCCATCTCTGTTGACGACCAGATTATGCCTTCAGAAGAGATGCCCACTCATATACCTTTAAAAACTCCCTCCAGCCCCATAGCCGCAACCATTATTAAGTCCGAGCCGCCAGCGGAAAAAATAGCCCAGCACTATATAGTTTATCTGGATAAGGGAAAGAAAGACGGCCTGGAAGCCGGGGTTTGTCTTGAGGTCTTCAAGACAAAAGAGGTGGCAGGCAGTCAGCAAATTCTCTCCCTGGGGAATATCCTGGTGCTCCAGACGCAGGCAGAAACATCTGCCGCCCTGGTTATAAGATCGAAGGAGCCGTTTTCTATTGGGGAAAAGGTCCGAACTGAGAATCCCTAAGGTCGCGCCCGCTTCAGAAAGACACAGAATAAGTTGACCGCACGAGAACAATTTTGTCTTGACAAAGCCATATATATCGATTAATTATGCCTGCCTATTCATTATATAGGTAGTGGAGAGCGTAATGAAAACTTATTCGGCGAAGGCCAGGGATATAAAAAGGAAGTGGTGTGTGGTTGACGCTACCGATAAGATTCTGGGTCGCCTGGCCAGTAATATAGCGGCCAGGCTCCGCGGCAAGCACAAACCGGTTTATACATCACATGTGGATACAGGTGATTTTATTATCGTTGTCAATGCCGACAAGGTGAGATTGACCGGCAAGAAATGGTCTGATAAGTTGTATCATCATCATACCGGTTATATAGGTGGATTAAAGACCGCCAGTGCCGAGGAACTATTGAGTAAAAAACCTGAAGAACTAATCCGGCATGCGGTTAGAGGTATGTTACCTAAAAACAGCCTGGGTCGCAGTATGCTCAAGAAGCTGAAGGTTTATACGGGGGCGGATCATCCTCATCAGGCACAGCAGCCGGAAGAATTATCTATTTAAGCAGGAGTCTTGCATGGCAGAAAAACTGTATTACGCAACAGGCAAACGAAAGACGGCCATAGCCAGGGTATGGATGCGTTCTGGCAAGGGGAATATAGTTATTAACGACAGCTCTCCGGAAGAATATTTTAACGGTGAAGTGCCTGTACTCATCCTTAAAAAGCCGCTTACACTTACGGAAAGCATGAGTAATCTCGACATCTCAGTTAATGTTACCGGTGGCGGGAAGATGGCGCAGGCCGGGGCTGTTCGTCATGGTATTGCCAGGGCGCTTCTGGAAGTTAACCCTGAATACCGGCTGACGCTGAAAAAGGCCGGTTTGCTGACCAGGGATCCACGGGCTAAAGAGCGCAAAAAATATGGGCAAAAGGGCGCCCGGGCACGCTTCCAATATTCCAAGAGATGATTTGGTCTGAATAATCAAGGTATCTTTTAAAAGAGGGTTTGCCTTTTGGGCAAGCCCTCTTTTTTTACCAGCGCAGCGAGGAGGTTACTATGATCCGTGCCGCTATAATCGGAGCTACTGGCTATACCGGACTGGAACTGGTAAGGATATTATCTGCACATCCCGAAGTTACTATTACTGCAGCTACCTCCCGCCAATACGAAGGCCAGCCGCTGCACAAGGTCTTTCCGTTACTCTCAGGGAGTGTGGATATTGTCTGTCAGTCCCCTTCGCCTGAAAGGGTTATCGAGGCGGCCGACGTTATTTTTCTGGCCGTTCCGCATCAGACGGCCATGACTCATGTCCCAATTTTTCTGCAGGCCAACAAAAAGGTAATTGATTTAAGCGCTGATTTTCGCCTGAAGGATGTCGGGGTATATGAGAAATGGTATCAGCCTCATAGTGCTTCGGAATATCTGGCCGAGGCGGTCTATGGACTACCTGAAATACATGTGGCGGCGATAAAGAAGGCACGATTGGTAGCCAACCCGGGCTGCTACCCGACTACCGTAATCCTGGGCCTGGCCCCACTCCTCAAGAAGGGCCTTATCGACAACAAAAGTATTGTGGTGGACTCCAAGTCCGGGGTAAGCGGTGCGGGCCGATCCGCCGTGTTAAGCAACCTCTTTTGCGAGGTACATGAAGACCTTAAGGCTTACAAGGTAGCTGCCCACCGCCATACACCGGAGATGGAGCAGGAACTCAGCCTGCTGGCCGGGGGAGAGCTAACCATAACCTTCATACCCCACCTGGTGCCCATGGGCCGGGGGATGCTAAGCACAATCTACGCCGATCTAAAAGGACAGCAGACTACAGGGGATTTAATTTCCGAGTACGAAGAGTTTTATCATCAGGCCCCTTTCGTGAAGATCTGCGCAGAAGGCACCTACCCGCAAACCGCCCATGTCAAAGGGTCTAATTATTGTTTCATCGGCCTGAAAGTGGACGAACGCACCGGCCGTGTGGTTATACTCTCGGCTATAGATAATCTGACCAAGGGGGCCTCCGGGCAGGCGGTACAGAACATGAATCTTATGTTCGGCCTGGAGGAGACTACAGGGTTGAAGGGGATACCGCTCTTTCCGTAAGAGCCGGCCCCATGCGGAACATCAAGCTCATATTGGAATATGATGGCACGGCCTATTGCGGCTGGCAGAGGCAGGTAAACGGCCTGGGCATCCAGGAGGTCCTGGAAGAAAAAATTGGTGTCATGACCGGCGAGGCGGCCAAGGTAATCGGATCCGGACGTACGGACGCCGGGGTGCATGCCATAAACCAGGCAGCAAACTTCAAGACTGCCTCTAAAATCCCGGTAGATGGGTTTTTACGAGGGCTAAACAGCCTCCTCCCTCAGGACATCGCGGTAAAAGAGGTATGCGAAGTCCCCGCCGATTTCCACGCCCGCTACTCGGCCTTAGAGAAGGTATATCTATACCGCATACTGAATGATCGGATAAGGTCTCCACTCCACCACCTCTATACCTGGTTTGTGCCCCATGACCTGGACTTTGTAGTCATGGAAAAATGCCTCCCGGTTTTGCAGGGAGGGCATGATTTTGCTGCCTTTATGGCCAGCGGGAGCTCCGTCAAGAGCACGATTCGCATAGTAAGCGCCTTAAAATTGACCAGGAAAGATAAGATAATCGAATTTGAAATAAAGGCCGATGGGTTCCTACGCCACATGGTACGCAATATTGTAGGTACGCTGGTTGAGGTGGGGCAGGGGCGGGTAACTCCGGAAGGGTTTACGGACATCCTCCAGGCCGGAGATCGAAATATGGCTGGGATGACCGCACCGCCTCAGGGGCTATTCTTAAAAGAAGTGATTTATTGATTTTTGCTGGACAATCGCCCCGCTTTATCCTAAAAGATTATAGAATTTTCTCGGTGCAGAGCACCTGAGGCTGTAACTTATATTTAGAGAAAGGGGTTTTGCCGCCATGTCTAAAGGAGCTTTATCCGGAAGGGCCCGCAGGATTAAGCCTTCTCCCACTCTGGCCATAGATGCCAAGGCCAAGGCCATGAAGGCTGCGGGGGTGGACATTATCAACTTCGGAGTGGGGGAGCCGGACTTTGATACCCCCGGCTATGTCAAAGAAGCCGCCATAAAGGCCATCGAAGATGGTTTTACCAAATATACCCCGGTCGGTGGTATCATAGAGCTAAAAGACGCCGTTATCAAACGGCTGAAAGATGACCACGGTTTGTCTTATACCCGTCAAGAGATAGTGATCTCCTGCGGGGGTAAACACGCCCTTTACAATCTGGCCCAGGCCCTTTTTGACAAGGGCGACGAGGTCATTATCCCGGCTCCCTATTGGGTATCCTATCCTCCTGTTGTCGAACTGGCCGGGGCCAAACCGGTTATTATCGAGACCAGGGAAGAAGACGGTTTTGATCTCGATGTCTCCGCACTGGAAAAGATGATGACTCCGAGAACAAAGGGTATAATCCTCAATAGCCCATCAAATCCCACGGGTTCTGTGTTCAGCACCAAGACCCTCAGACAAATGGGGGACCTGGTGCAAGATCACAACTGTTACGTTATTTCTGACGATATCTATGAAAAGATTCGTTTTGACGGCAAAAAGCCGGTTAATCTGCTCTCCCTTAATCCCAAACTCAAGGAGAAGGTATTCATTCTAAACGGTGTCTCCAAGACTTACGCCATGACCGGCTGGCGGATTGGTTATCTGGCCGGGCCTGCCGATGTAATCTCGGCCGTAACCAACATCCAGAGTCAGAGCACTTCCAATCCCACCTCCATAGCCCAAAAGGCCGCGGTCGCCGCCCTGAGCGGCCCGGATTCTTTCATTACCAAGATGGTATCTGTCTTCAAAGAACGCAGGGACTATATCGTTAAGCGACTTAAAGCCATACCGGATGTAACGTGTGTCAAACCGCAAGGGGCATTCTATGCCTTTCCGAACGTCTCTGCGTATTACTCCCGGGGCTATAAGGGCCGGAAGATAACAAATTCTGTAGCCCTCTGTGATTACCTGCTGGAGGAGGCCCGTTTAGCCGTTGTTCCGGGGGTAGCCTTTGGCGATGACCGGTACATCAGATTTTCCTTTGCTACGTCTATGGAGAATATCGCTAAGGGTATGGATCGATTTAAAGAGGCGCTAAAGAAACTGTCCTGAATTTAAAAGAGACGGCTTTGTAAAAAAGCTTGTTCACCGCTGAGTACGCAGAGGGCGCAGAGAAAAATCTTAAACTATTCAGTATGTTATCTCAGCGTTCTCAGCGATCTCTGCGGTAATTTTTTACTTTTTACGAGTTCATCAAAATTTGACTTTTTACGAATTAATCAAAAGAGGATTACCGAATAAAACAACCTTTGGCGAGAGCAACACGGGCGTGTTGCTCTCCATGAGCCAAGGTTGCATAAATAGGAGCCAGCGGCCGGATTAACATTAGCGGCCTGCAGCACCTCGTTTGGAGGCCTTAAGCGGATTGATTTTAGCGGCAGCTTTGGGTGCCTCTGTCTTGAGATGGGTAGCCAGGTTACAGTTGCCCTTCTTCCATTTTGAGGCGGGATCAGGATAGCTGCTGCAGTATTTACCTGTGGGAAATTCTATGATCCGGTTGCAACCCTCACACTTATCAATAACCTGATGACAGGCTCCACCATTGAAAGTACAACCTTTTTTGCTCATGAAGACGCAGCCAACCCCTGGTTTTACCGTTACACAGTCCATGGGAATCACCCCCCCTTTACAAAGATTTTATAAAATATTTTTTAAAAAACGTCGCTTTATAATCGATGGGTTAGGTTTTGTCAATAGAAAATAGGTAAAAAAATGGAAGCCATCATTCCTTCGCTTCACGGCTTGCGCAGTGACCCTTTCGGGATTCGCAGGCGGGGAACACTTTCCCATTCCCGCCTCTGAAGGGCGGGCTTTCCCCTTCCTGCTCGCCCTCAAAGGGTGCCCCCCTGCTCCAGCAAGTTTCGCTCAGGAACAACGGCTTCCATAAGAATGTGGGGAGCGCCCTAAAAATAATTCGCTTCCTCAAGCCGAAGAATTTTTACCCAGGGTAGGGTGGCGTTAATTTGGAGGAAGAATGCGTGCTGTATTGCAGCGGGTTAAAGAAGCCCGGGTTACCGTTGATGGAAAAAAGGCAGGAGAGATAGGGCCTGGCCTCTTGATATTTCTGGGAGTAGAAAGGGATGATACCCCGGCAGATGCCGCTTATATGGCGTCAAAAATAGTATCTTTACGCATATTCGCCGATGGGTCTGACAAATTTAACCTTTCCCTCCTGGATGTGAGTGGTGAATGCCTTATCGTGTCCCAGTTTACTCTCCTTGGTGACTGCCGTAAGGGGAAAAGGCCATCCTTTGATCAGGCCGCGCCGCCGGCCCTGGCCCGGCAACTCTATGAGTTTTTCGTCACTGAGGTGCGCCGGCTGGTCGTGCCAAAGGCAGATTCGCCGGGGCGAAGTGTACCGGTAGCTACGGGAGAATTTCAGGCCAGGATGGAGGTCTCGTTAGTAAACGATGGCCCGGTTACCATCCTTCTGGACAGTAGAAAGCAAAAGCACTCCTGAGATTTCTCAAATCCCGCCACTTTCCAGGTTTTTTTCTTGCCTTCCATCCGGTGTTATGTATAAAAGATGAGGGTTGTTAGCTACTGGCTCATAGCTGATAGCTGACGGTTGATGACAGCTAAACAAAACGGGGTAGTGTCAAAGGTCTTATGAAAAATAACCACAGAGATGGAAAATCCGAAATCCGAAGCACGAAACTCGAAACAAATTCAAATGACCAAATGAGAGCAATGACCAAAACGAAAAATCGAAGAGGTTGCTAATGGACGTTTCGAACATTCGACATTTGGATTTCGAATTTGTTTCGGATTTCGTATTTCGATATTCGGATTTAGTTGCGGCTCTGCCGCGCTGTGTCCTGGTTTAATCTTTTGACAATACGTAATACTGGAAAAGGAGGTCTTGATGAAGAAATGGGAAGATAAAAAATGGGTGTCAGCTCAGCGGCTTCGGGTAGATTTTAACTATGCCATGGCCGAGTTCGTGGGCGGGGATAATGGCATAAGCAATAAAGAGATAATGGAGCTTGAACCCAAGGCCAAGACCGTCCATAACCAGCTTCTAAAGAAAAGGAGTCAGGGCGCACTGGCCTTTTACGATCTTCCTTATGAAGAAAAAGAGTCCGCCCGTCTTGTTACGGCCGGGCGTAAGATTGGCCGGACCTGCCGCAACTTTATAGTGCTCGGTATAGGCGGATCAGCCCTGGGTGGAATAGCCCTGCAGCGAGCCCTGAATCATCCTCATTATAACCTGTTATCTGATGCCGAACGCAAGCACCGGCCACGCCTTTTCTTTGCCGATAATATCGACCCGGATGGATTTCAGGCACTTTTAGATATCCTGGACCTGAGAGAAACGGTCTTCAATGTCATAAGCAAGTCCGGCGGTACGGCCGAGACCATGAGCCAGTTTATTTATGTGCGGGACAGGTTGATTAAAAAATTGGGTAAGGAAGGACATCGCTCACATATTGTGGTAACTACAGACCCTGAGAAGGGCAGGTTGAGGGAGATCGCCGAAAGGGAGGATTACCTGACCTTTCCCGTGCCAGCCGGGGTTGGCGGCCGTTTTTCGGTCCTCACTCCGGTGGGACTTTTGCCCGCTGCGGTTGCCGGGATCGATATTTCTATGCTCCTGGCCGGAGCCCGGGATATGGACAGGCGGTGCCGCATTTCAAATTTGTGGAAAAATCCGGCCTATCTGAATGCTGCGCTGTATTACCTGGCGGATACTAAAAAGGGTAAACCCATTGCAGTCATGATGCCGTATGCCGATGCCCTTTATGGAGTAGCAGACTGGTTCAGGCAGCTATGGGCAGAAAGCCTGGGGAAGAGGACAGACCTGGATGGCAATATTGTTTCTACCGGTCAGACCCCGGTCAGGGCCCTGGGGGCTACTGACCAGCATTCGCAATTACAGCTTTACATGGAGGGCCCCAATAACAAGCTTATTACTTTTTTGATAGTAGAAAGGTTCCACAAAAGAATACCCCTCCCCGGATCTTTTGCTGATGTGGAGGGGGTAGGCTATCTGGGAGGGCACTCCTTGAATGAATTGATTGCCGTGGAACAGAAGGCCACGGAACTGGCCTTGACGCGCAATAAGCGTCCTAATCTAAGTATAATTGTCCCGGAAGTGAACGCCTTCACCCTGGGCCAGCTTTTATTCATGTTAGAGGTACAGACGGTTTTTGCCGGCGGGTTATACCATATCAATCCCCTGGATCAGCCTGGAGTGGAAGAGGGCAAACAATTCGCCTATGGCCTTATGGGCCGAAAGGGATTTGAGCACAAGGCCAAAGAATTCGCCGAAAGACCAAAGAAGAGCGAAAAATATATAATATAGGAGAAAACTTGCTTCCACCACCGGAAAAGTTAGAATCGGTCAGGCCCTTTAAATTAGTCAAGTTTTTTTCATTCAGCAGCCTGGCGGTCATCTTTATCTTTACTTTTGCCCTTACCTACATAATATCCGACCGGGCACGTACGGTCTTGCTCAAGAAGAGCGAGGAGTATGCCTTGCTGCTCGCTGAGAATCTGAATCACCAGGTATATCTGCAATTCGTGGTCCCCACGGCTATTGCCTATGGTTCGATAAGTCTGCGTGAGCCGGAGCAGTTTTCCCTTATAGATAGGGTGGTGCGCAATACTATCCACAGTTTTCGCATTGACAGTGTTAATATCTATGATGCCGGTGAAAACATTATCGTGTACAGCACCGATCCATCTATGGTAGGCAAAAGGAACCTGGGAGGAATAGAGTACAAGCTCGCCTTGCGCGGGCAGCATTCTTCGCAACTCGTTTCCCGGGGAGGTAGCTGGTTCTTCTGGGCCGGAGGCGGTGGCGGAGAGAAAAAATTGAAGACATATATACCATTTCGGCATGAAAAGGTCCTTACCTGGAAGACGGGGCCGATAATGGGTGTTTTTGAGATAACCCAGGACCTTTCCGTGGATTATGAAACCATTCAAAGATTTCTGATTATGGTTGTTATAACCTCTACGGCTATTATGATGATCCTCTTCGTGGTCCTGAGGCTTATTGTGGCCCGGGCCGACCGGATTATCTACAAACGAGTCCTTGAGCAGCGCATGCTGGAGGAACAGCTCCATCAGGCCGAAAAACTGGCCAGTTTAGGAAAGATGGTGGCTGCTGTATCCCATGAGATAAAGAGCCCCCTGGGTATTATCCAGAGCACGGCAGAAATACTGGAAAATAAGGTTAAGGCCTTTGATCCCCAGAATCGCCTGGCATCAATAGTGGTGGCTGAGTCTAATCGTTTAAACCGCATCGTGACCGAGTTTCTGGATTTTGCCCGCCCTCAGATTCCGCATTTTGTCAGATGTAATGTAATAGAGATTATAGAAAAAAACCTTAATTTTCTCGAACCGGAATTGAATAAAAGCGGTATTCGCGTGGAGAAAAATTTTGCATCTAACGAGGTCATTATCGATGGCGATCCAGACCTTCTTTACCGGGTGCTGTTAAATATATTCGTCAATGCCATTCAGGCCATGCCGGACGGCGGTGATTTGATAGTTGGCGTAAACGTCGCCGGTAAGCCGGAGCGCCTGGAAATATCAGTAAGAGATACAGGGACAGGGATTTCGCCGGAGGATATATCCAGGGTATTTGAGCCGTTCTTCACCACAAAGCACAAGGGAAGCGGTCTGGGGCTGGCTATAGTGAAAAATATTGTTGAGGGACACGGTGGAACAATAAAAATCGAAAATGAGGCGGGGAAGGGCGCTATGTTTATTATAGACCTTCCGGTCAGGCATGCATGATGGCGAGGAGCTTTCTTTATCGCCGGGAGCGGTCAGGCGAACACATCGAACAGCTTTCCCAGGAGCTCATCTTCGGCCTTTATAGCCGTGAGATTAGCGGTGTAGGCCCGTTGCACGGTCATAAGACTGGTCATCTCTTCCTCCAGGGCTACATTGGATGATTCCTGAGTTTCTGCAGTCCCGTCTTCAGCCGTTAAGGGAACCCCGGGCGTATTAATCTTGTTTATCGATGCGGTAACGCCGGACGGATTGGCTTCCTGGAGAACGGCCCGACTTTTTTTGAATCCATTTGTGTTCACATTGGCGACATTATTAGCCGTGACTCCAAGCTTCTGTCCCAGCGCGTTAAAGGCAGATAAGGCCGGATATGCAACATTCAACATCGACATACACCTCCTTTTTAGAAAACCTTTCTACCCGTTTATTCTTATCGGCATACTTTAAAAAGGACTTAAAATATGGACCTTGGTTACTGCCAGGCAAAGGTCCCAAATCCACCGCCTATTTTCATACGAGTTACCTCCTGACCGTAAACACACTATGGTTGCTGTGCAGCGTTATTTCAAATCCGAAATCCGAAGCACGAATCTCGAAACAATATCGAATCACCAAAATTCAAATCCAAAACAATCGGCGCTGTTGTCGTTTGGAACATTGGGAATTTGGACATTTGAATTTGTTACGGATTTCGATATTCGAATTTCGGATTTGAACCCGGCTGCCTGGTAATCGGAGATCACCCATTGCTCTCTGTCAATAGTTTGATGGTGGATCAAGGAGGTCTTGATATATTGATTTTTATACACTAACAGGCATATGATTGCCTGTTTTGATTTTTTCATGTTATAAGAATAAAGACACTAGGACTGGATTGTTGTTATGCCGAAAGAAAAAGCGAACGAACCCCCGACTTTTTTGGGGCTGGAGAATCCGGACGACCTTGAAAAGGCTGAGATAGTAGTAGGAATTCCTTCATATAACGAGGCCGAAGGTATTGCCCTGCCTACGACTATAGCCGATGAAGGATTGCAGGCCTATTTTAAAAATAAAAAGGCGGCCATCATAGATTGTGATGCCTGTTCCACGGACAATACAAAAGAGGTATTCTTGGGCGTAAAGACTACCACGCCGAAGATCTACCTTTCTACCCCTCCGGGGGTCACCGGCAAGGGAAATAACATAAGAAATCTCTTTATCATGGCCCGAAGGCTTGGGGCCAGGGCCATTATTATGGTTGATGCCGACCTTAAGAGTATTACGCCGAAATGGATAAAGATGCTCGGGGAGCCGATTTTTAGCGGCTTTGGATATGTGGCCCCACTTTACGTAAGGCATAAATATGATGGCACTATAACGAACAATATTGCTTACCCCTTCAGCCGCATGCTTTACGGCCGGCGAGTACGTCAACCTATTGGCGGCGATTTTGGTTTTTCAGGACGGCTCTTGCCCTATTATCTTAATCTTCCGCTGTGGAGCGAGGACGTCTCACAATTTGGCATCGATATCTGGATGACCACCATAGCCATGATGCAAAAGATACCGATTTGTCAGTCCTTTATGGGACGGCCGAAGATACACCGGGTAAAAGATCCCGGGGCACAATTGGGGCCTATGTTTAAGCAGGTTATCGGGACTATCTTTGCCATGATGGGTCAGTTTTCTAATTACTGGGCCCACGTTAAGTGGAGTAAGCCCACGGCTATCTTTGGCTTTGGCCTGGGCGACGTAGAGGAACCTCCACCGCTAAAGGTGGACGAGGATAATCTCTATCAGAAATTTCTGGACGGTTTTATAAATTACCCCAGCGTATGGGAAGAGGTCCTGCAAAGAGAAAATTATAAGAAACTGGTCGAAATAAAGGGATTCTCTCCCGATTTATTTAACATTCCTCCCCTGGTCTGGGCCTTAATCCTTTTTGATTTTGCGGTTGCGTATCACAAGGCGAAGATTGACCGAAGCAGGTTATTAGAGGCCCTTATGCCCCTTTACTTTGGTAAGACGCTGTCTTTTGTTAAAAAGGCCAGACAGATGTCCATTCAGGAGGCAGAAGAGCAGATCGAAAGCGAATGTATGGTCTTTGAAGAGGCCAAACCCTATCTGGTAAGACGCTGGAGTATCTTGTAGAATAAGTTTTCAGCGATCGGCAAAATGAGCAACAGTGCTTCATCCGGTAATTATGTGCCGGACCATTCCTACTTAGTTTCCATCCGAAAATCCCCCCTGTATCCCCCTTTTCCAAAGGGGGATTTCAATATTTTCCCCCCTTTAGCAAAGGGGGGGGTGGGGGGATTTGGCAGTTTCCGGATGGGAACTACTTAGGTTCAAGGCTCTACAGAGGAAAAAGAGCAGGGGCCTTCTTTTTAAATAAGGTTTGTTTTTTAGATAAGTTAAAGTATATTGCTTGGGAAAAATATCCTGACAGGTTTTGACTAATGCGAACCAGCACTAAAAAAAACGCAATAAAGCTTCCAACTAAAATGAGAATAGTATGCCCTAATTGCGGCAATGACACAGATTTCTACGAGGTTGCCGACGGAGTGATCCTCACCACACACTATACACAAAATGAAGACGGTAGTTTTACGCCTATAAGCGATGACTCACAGGTATTTGGTGAGATTAAATTCTATTGTGGCGAATGTGATGAGGATTTAACCCAATTTCATAAGCATTTTCTGGAAATGCTCTTTTAACCCTTATCCAAAAAGCGAGGAATTCTTAAAAAGTCAAAATTGTGACGGCACAGTAAAAAGCTCCAGTTGCAAGGCGCGCAAATCCTGAGGAATGAGGCGTAGTTATAGCTACGCCGCAGTGGTTGCGAGGCTTTAGCCGAAGCAAACGCGGAGATTCCTCGCTTTGCTCGGAACAAGCTCCAGATGCCGCGTAACGTAGCAAATGGACTTTTTACGAAGCCGTCAAAAAGCGAGAAAGACAGGAATGCATTCCCGAACGGTTATCACCGACATGAAAACCTTCTCCGAGAAATATCATACCCTGACCAGGGGCGATATGGTGGTTGGACTGCTCAATCTTAAAAAAAATGAGGAGGCAAAATTTCTTCATCTGGTTGAAAATGGGGTCAGGCTGTTCCCGCCAGCCCTCGCTCAGGCTACCAGCCGTTCAAAGGCCGCACAGGTCTACATCCTGGGCAACTTTATGGTAGGGCATACCTTTGTAGCCCGGGATAAGCGAGATCTAATTGAGCAGATCACCAACTATAACGCCCATAGCATTAAGGATGTGGTTACCAAACAGGATCGACTCAACTGCGGCCTGGGCATTAACGTCTGGCCGTCTATTGAGGCAGTCTATAACCATGCGTCATTAGGCCTGATGGAATTTCCCTTTGTCGTCCAGCCATTTGTTAAAAATGTTAGAGACATAAGGGTAATAATTATCGGTGATTATGTGGAGGCCTATGAGAGGATCAACCCATACAATTTCCGCCACAACCTCTACTTTGGAGGAGAGAGTTGCCCCTACACCTTAAGTAAGAAAGAACGGGCTTTCTGCCTCAAGGTAATGAGAAAGGCGCATTTTCCATACGCCCATATCGACCTGATGCTAACCAACGATAAGCTATACTTATCTGAAATAAACCTTCGGGGCGGGCTAAAGGGGTCTCAGATTAAGCCTGATAACTACCTGCCATTAATTAGCAAAGTCCATCAGGATTTTATTAAAAGACACCTGAGATCCTGATCTGAAAGTACCTCCGCAAACAAAAGGGCATAAGTCCACTTTCTGGCAGACCTACGCCCTTTGTCTCTCTTTCCTACAGAAGATAACGCTGGTTATACGCAGCCGGTCGGCTTTGGGAGGCCAGCCATCTTACAGGCTCCCTTACCCGGCCCGGAGGGGAAAAGCTCGTAGATCTTCTTCAATGGATAGCCCGTCACCTTAGAAAAGACCCTTACCATTGGGGCAATGCCGTTTTTCTTGTAATAGTCCTGCAAGAAATTAACGCACTTCCAATGTTCATCACTTAACGTGCTGATACCTTCGATGTCCTTTACATAATCTACCCAGTTTTCATCCCATTTGTCCAGCCCCCCGGCCAAGAAACCGTCTTCATCTACCTCGTAGGTTTTTCCTTTGTGATCAACCGTTGCCATTTATACTCCTCCTTATCTTTTTACATAATATCTTGGGTTAGGAAATGAACTGCACTTCATTTACTTGTCAGTTTCATTACTATAGCCAGAAAACTTTGTCAAGTGTTAAAAAACAGAAAATTTGCTTCCAGTTGGAACTTTTTGTAATTACTTAATTTTTATGGGGTAATAATTATCATTGCTATCTTCCTTTAAGCTTATGTTTTGCCACCTCTACTTCCCGGTTGAAATGAGGCCAGATATTCGCGCCACTTTTTTAAGCGCTCACCGATAATCTTCTCCATACCCCGCTTAGTCGGACGGTAATAAGTGCGCCCTCTTAATTCCGGCGGCAGGTGTTCCTGTGCTGCTAGGGCCTCGGGGAAATCATGGGCATACTTATAGCCGCGTCCGTAGCCCAGCTCCTTCATCAGTCCGGTCGGGGCATTACGGATATGTAAGGGGACAGGCAGGCTGCCGGTTTTGGCCACGTCCTTTTGCCCTTCCAGAAAGGCCATATACACGGCATTGCTCTTTGGGGCCGTGGCTAAATATATAGCGGCCTGGGCCAGGGCCAGTTCTCCTTCCGGGCTGCCCAGGGCCTGGTAGGCCTGCAAGGCGGCCATGGCCAACTGCAGGGCCAGGGGATCGGCATTACCCACATCTTCGGATGCAAATCTTATCATCCGGCGGGCTATGTACAGCGGCTCTTCCCCGGCGGCCAGCATCCTGACCAGCCAGTAGAGGGCAGCATCCGGGTCGCTCCCACGGAGACTTTTGTGGAAGGCAGAGATGATATTGTAATGCTCTTCCCCATCCTTGTCATAGGCGAGTGCTTTTTTCTGTACCGCCTCTTCCGCCAGCTTCAGATCGATATGGCGAACCTCTTTTTCATCTGGCGGAGCCAGCAAGACAGCTACCTCCAGGCTGTTTAGGGCAAAGCGGGCATCGCCCTGGGCGGCGGAGATGATGTGCTCAAGGGCCTCCCCGGATAACTTAAGACAGATATCTCCCAGGCCTCTTTCCTTATCCGTAAGGGCCTGTTTAAGCACCGCCCTGAGATCATCTTCAGTAAGTGGTTTTAAAACAATCACCCGGGAACGGGATAAAAGCGGGGGTATCACCTCAAAGGAAGGGTTTTCCGTAGTAGCCCCGATGAGAGTGATTAATCCGCTTTCTACATGTGGCAGGAAGGCATCCTGTTGAGCCTTGTTGAATCGGTGAATCTCGTCGACAAAGAGGATGGTCTTTCTCCCGGCTTTTCTTTGGGCCTCGGCCTCAGCCACTACTGCCCTGATGTCCTTTACCCCGGACAGCACAGCCGAAAAGCTGACAAAGTGGGCCTCAACGGCCCGGGCCAGGATGTAGGCCAGGGTGGTCTTGCCGGAGCCGGGCGGCCCCCAGAAAATAAGAGAAGGTATCTCTTTGGCCTTGAGCAGGCGGTGGATTAATTTCCCCTCTGCAAGTACATGCCCCTGGCCAATGACCTCGTCTATAGTCCGGGGCCGCATGCGGTCAGCCAGAGGAGATGAACTTACGCTATACATAACTCAAATAATGGATAACGGGCCTACATTAATGCAACCTTACCCAGATATGCTTCTTGAACACCGGGATCAGCCAAAAGTTCTTTACCCCTTCCCTCCAGTACGATCCGGCCGGTTTCCAGGACATAAGCATAATGGGCCAGACGCAGGGCGGCATAAGCATTTTGTTCCACCAGGAGGATGGTTGTCCCCCGTTCATGAATCTGCCGCATAACTGCAAATACTTCACTCACCAGTCGCGGAGAAAGTCCCAAAGATGGTTCATCCAGCATAAGAAGTCTCGGCCTGCCCATCAGGGCGCGACCTAGGGCCAGCATCTGTTGCTCGCCTCCGGAAAGCGTCCCGGCCTGTTGATAAAGACGTTCCTTCAACCGGGGAAAGGTGGAAAAAATCCACTCCATGTCTCCTTCTACTCCCTCCCGGTCCTGACGAAAATAGGCCCCCAGCTTCAAATTTTCCGAGACACTGAGATTGGCGAAGACCCTCCGTCCCTCCGGCACCAGGGTGATACCACACCTGGTGACCCAGTGCGGGGCGAGGCCCTTAATCTCCCTTCCCTCAAACTGGATGGATCCTTTCTGAGCCTTAACCAGGCCACAGATAGTCTTTAAAATACTGCTCTTGCCTGCGCCGTTGGCCCCGATAAGAGTAACTATCTGGCCGGCCTTTACCCTGAAGCTTATGCCCTTGAGGGCCTGGATACCGCCATAGCTTACATGAATATCATCGACCTCAAGCACCTTCCGGCTCTCCTAAATAAGCCTCTATGACCTGGGGATGATTCTGGATCTCGGAGGGAGTCCCTGTAGCAATGGTCACTCCATGATCGAGGACGACGAGATGCTCGCATAAGCCCATCACAAAACGCATATCGTGCTCGATAAGGATAATGGCCAGGCCGTAAGCTTCATGGATAGAGTTTATAAAATCCATCATATCACCTGTTTCCCGTGGGTTCATTCCGGCTACCGGCTCATCTAAAAGGAGCAGTCTGGGGTTAGTGGCCAGGGCCCGGGCTATCTCCAGCTTTCGTTGCTGTCCATAGGCCAATGTCCCGGCCTTCTCGTCGGCGACATTATCGAGCTGGACTTCGGCCAGGAGTTCTCTGGCCATACTCCGCATCTTCTTTTCTTCAGATTTGTAGCGCGGCAAACGAAAGATCGCCTCCAAAAAACTGGAATGAAGACGTCCATGGTAACCGATCACTACATTTTCCAGGACGGTTAAGTCATTAAAAAGACGAATATTCTGGAAGGTGCGGGCAATGCCTCTGGCATTTATGATATGGCTTGGTGTGCCGGTGATGTCTTCACCCCTGAAATAAATTTTCCCTTCAGTAGGTAACAGGCGCCCCGTAATCATGTTAAAAACCGTGGTCTTGCCGGCACCGTTCGGGCCAATAAGACCGATTAGATCTCCTTCTTTCGTCGTTAGGGAAAAATCACTAACGGCCATAAGTCCCCCAAATTTCATGGTCAGATGTTCGACCTTAAAGAAGGACATATGCCCTTACCCTCTTCTTTCCCCTGTCCTTAAAAACCCGCAGAACCATTCCCAGGAGAACTCGCGGCGGCCCATGAGTCCCTGCCGGGCAAAGATCATGACCAGGATAAGCATTATAGCGAAAACAACCATCCGCATTCCCGGTATGCCGGGGATATTAAAAGGTCCGATAGCCATCGGTTCTTCTACAGCCCTGAGCCATTCCCCGGCATAGGTAATAATTATAGCCGCGATAATAGAACCAGTCATACTTCCCAGCCCGCCGATGACGATTATGACTAAGAGATTAAACGTCAGGAAAAAACTAAAAAGGGTGGGAGAAATGGTAGTAACCAGATGGGCCATAAGTCCACCGGCCATGCCGGCGAAAAAGGCATGAACCACAAAGGCCAGCATCTTGTGCCGGAATACATTGATTCCCATCGCCGCGGCGGCTACTTCATCCTCCCGGATGGCCTGCATGGCCCGGCCAAAGCTGCTTTTGACCAGGCGGGTGACACAAAAAACAGTGAAGACCGCTACCCCCCAGGACCACCACAAGTTCGTGTATTCGGGCAGGCCCTTAAGGCCAAGGGGGCCGTTGGTTATACTCTGGGTATTGTTGGCTACTACCCGGACCACCTCCCCAAAGCCCAGAGTAACTATAGCCAGATAATCTCCGCGTACTCTGAACACCGGAAAGGCCATAATAAATCCAAGGAGAGCAGCAAAAGTGCCGCCTATTAGGAGGGAAGGCAGGAAAGGCAGATGCAGGACAGAAAGCGGCCATATAATGGGTTCGATGATAAAACAAAGTTCCTTTTCAGCCGGGCTGATAGTCAAAAGGGCTGTAGTATAAGCGCCCACAGCCATAAAGGCATTCGGCCCCAAAGAAAACTGGCCGGCTACGCCATTTATAAGATTGTAGCTAACGGCCATGGTAACAAAAATGGCCGAGACGTTCAGGATACGGATCTGGTATTCATCTGCATAGTTTTCAACCAGGAAAAGAAAGGCAAAAAGGCACAGGATTGAGCCATATGCGCACAGCCGGTATGTCCGATCTCTTCCGCGCCAGTCCGACATGTTTTTTTAACCTGAAGCACCCTTTCCTACAAGACCGGTGGGTCTGAAAAGTAAGATGAGAATCAGAAGGATAAAGGCGAAGGCATCCCGGTAACCGGCGAGAGACGGCAAAAAAGCGACCAGGAGAATCTCCATTACCCCAAGTAAGAACCCTCCCAGGACAGCCCCGTGGATATTCCCTATGCCTCCGAGAACGGCGGCTACAAAGGCCTTGAGCCCAGGGATAATGCCCATGAGCGGGTTTATCTGGGGATATTTCATCGCCCACATAATCCCTCCTGCCGCAGCCAGGGCTGAACCTACGGCAAAGGCCAGACTGATAACGCGATTTACGTCAACGCCCATAAGCTGAACCATTTCCATGTCTTTGGCTACGGCACGCATGGCCGCCCCCACCCTGGTCCGGTAGAGGAGTAAAAAAACCAGCACCAGAAGGAGAGCGGTGACTAACGGCACCCAGATACTGAGGCTGAAGACATGCACTCCGGCCAGTTCGTAGGTCTTATTCAAAAAGTCCGGGCGGTAAAAGGCCTTGGGCCGGCCGCCAAAAACCACAAGCCCCAGGTTTTCGAGAAGAAAGGAGACGCCGATAGCGGTAATTAAAGCCGAGACGCGAGGGGCATGGCGCACTGGCCGGTAGGCCCCGAGGTCAATAAGGATGCCTAATAGCGCCGTAAGCAAGATAGCTATAATAACCGAAAGCCACCAGGGAAGGGCATAAACGGATATGCCAAAATAGGTAAAATACGTGGATACCATGAGGACATCGCCATGGGCAAAATTAATAAGGCGGATTATCCCGTATACCATGGTATAACCTATGGCTATAAGGGCGTAGAGGCTCCCCAGAGAGATGCCATTTAATAGCTGCTGTAAAAATAAGGGAAGGTCCACGTGCGTAATCGGGGTGCTTACCAGGGCTTAACTATTGTAAGGTATCTGAATTGTCCGCCGCGCACCTGCAATATAACCGCACTTTTTACGGCATTGCCGTCCGGCCCGATTGTTATTACCCCGGATACACCGCCGAATCCCCTGGTGGAGGCCAGGGCGGTCCGGACGGCATCACCATTAGTGCATCCGGCCCTTTTTATAGCATCCAGAAGGACAAAGTAGGCATCGGCACCCAGGGCGTGGAAGCCGCTCGTCTCCTCTCTGCTTTTTTTGAAAGACTCCATAAATTCTTTGGCCAGGGGTGTCGTGGCCCCTTCCGGTGCAAAATGGGCCAGGAGATAAAGCCCTTCTACAGCCTTACCGCCTATCTTTATCAACTCGGGGGCCTGGGCTCCATCTGCCGATAATACAGGTACATTGAGGCCAAGTTCCTGCGCCTGGCGTACAATAAGGGCGTCCTCAGTGTAATAATTAGGTAAATAAAGGAGACCTGGCTGTGACGCCAGAATACTTGTCAGTTGGGCCGAAAAATCCTGGTCTCCGGTCTGACAATAAGCCATAGATACTACCTTGCCACCCAGATGGGTAAAGGCCCTTTTGAAATAGCTGGCCAGTCCAACACAGTAATCCTGGGCCCGATCCACGATAACCGCCACCCTCCGGGCCCTAAGGTTCCGGTAGGCAAACCTGGCTGCCGCCTCCCCCTGAAAAGAGTCGATAAAGCAGACGCGAAACACATATTTCTTATTCTGAGTCACCAGCGGCAGTGTAGCCGTCGGGCTGACCATCGGAATCTTCGCCTTCTCGCTCAAGGCGGCCCCGGCCATAGTGTTTGAACTGGTGGCCGAGCCAATAATGGCCTGGACTTTTTCTTTCTTGAGAAGCCGGCTCACGGCATTGGCCGCCTCTATCCGGTCGCTTTTTTCATCCACTAAAACGAGTTCTACCTGGCGTCCCAGAACTGTGGGACGCATTTGATGGGCGGTCTGGATACCAGCCCACTCCATTTGACCAAAGGCCGCCACCGGACCGGTCATGGGAAGATAGACACCGATACGAATCGGCTCACTGGCCAGGCTTGAGGATGGCAAAAAGAATAGGAGACAAGGGATAACGAAAACTGGTATCAAAAAGATCAGCTTACGGCTCATAAAATATCTCCTGTGGAATGTTACCCCCCCCGGATCTCTCATGGGCGGAACCAAAAACATCTGCTGCTCGCAGATGCCCGCCTGAAGGGGAAGAATTTCAAATGTCAAAATCCAAAGTTCAAATGAAGTTCAAATGACAAATGTCAGACGCCTACGCCGGAATTTGTTTGAGCTTTGGCATTCATTTGAACTTTGGGCTTTGAACTTTGTCATTCTTTTTGGCTTTCAGCCTTCAGCTTTAAGGTCTCACATTTTTTTGCCGTAACAAAAAATTTAGAACTAAGTTCCTAAAAAGGTACTTTCAACTTAAAAAGAAGAGACTTTATCCTGTCTATAACCCCGGTAGATTGTTCCGATTCTTCCCCCGCCTTTTTGTTGATATCCGATATATCCTCCAGGGTCTGTTTTTCTTTAACCGGTTTAGACTTCTCTTGCCCGCCTTCCACCGAAACAGCAATCCCCGGAGAAGCGCTGTCTCTCCGTTTAGGGGTGGTTGTACAGGCTGCGCTCCCGATAAGCAGGGCCAGCACTAAAACATATATACCGTGACGGCCGATCATATTTTCAAATCTAAAAATGTTCCAAACTGCAGCGGAAAGAATCTGTTTTAATATTTTGGGCTTTGGTCATTCGATATTGTTTCGGGTTTCGTGCTTCGGATTTCGAATTTGAAATCGCACCGGACACGAAATCCACTGTATGACGATAACTTATATCTACCCTCGTTACTTACAAAACATCCGCTGCAGGTGTAACAACTCTCTTTTTAATTCTGCCAATAAAGTCCTGTCCTTATCTCCTTCCCGGTCCAAAAAGCCTATCTCCAGTTGCCCCCCCCTACCCTGGACCAGGGCCTTGCGGGCCCCGGCTATGGTAAAGCCCTCTTCATAAAGAAGCCTCTTTATCTCCATCACCAGTTCCAGGTCTGACTTCCTGTAAAGCCTCTGGCCGGAAGGCGGACGATATGGCCTGATTTCCTTAAACTCCGCCTCCCAGTAGCGAAGCACATGCGGTTCTACCCCCACAATCTGGCTAACCTCGCCGATCTTAAAGTAACGTTTGTCCGGGATAGAGTTATTCATGGATCAGCCAGTGCCGACGGCTTCGTAAAAAGTCCATTTGCTGCGTTGATGTCAGCTCAAAGGTGAAAGCTCAAAGCTGAAGGGAAGAATTGCAGTACCTACACCTACCCCTTTTAGCTTTAAGCCTTGAGCTATTTTTACTGTGCCGTCCCAACTTTGACTTTTTATGAGTTCATTAGTGCTGACTCATAATTTTTTGTTAAGGGCATCTCGCAGTTTTCTACTGGCCTTGAAAGTAACTACAGATCGGGGTGATATCTCTACTGTTTCTCCGGTGCGCATGTTCCGTCCCGGCCTGGCTCTTTTCGCCCGAACCTTCAGGATACCAAAATTCGCAATCTTAACGCTATTTCCTTTTAACAACTCCTCTTTAAAGGTATCAAATATTGATGTGACCAGTTCAGCGGTCGCCTGTCGGGGGAAGCCGATCTTTTTATGAATATGTTCTACAATGTCTTTTTTGGTCAGTGTCATCTTAGCCCTTCCTGCAACTCCTTTATTTCTTACTCCCTTAATCGTCCATTAAATCTGGATAATATATCATCCACTATGCGCCGGTGGATAGCATTTACTTCTTCATCCTCCAGTGTCTTATCTGAAGAACGGTAAGTCACCCGTAAGGCCAGGCTCTTATATCCTCGCTCAATTTGCCTGCCCTGATAGACATCAAATATAAAAACATTTTCTATTATATCTCCACCCAGTTCGTTAATCACGTGCAAAATCTGGCCAGCGGGAACGTCTTCGGAAACGATAATAGCCATATCCCGCATCACAGCAGGATAGCGGGGAAGTGGGTTAAAGACCTTTAGGCCCTTATAGGCCTCGACTAAATCGTCAAATGATAACTCAAACATAAATACCTTTTCTTTTACGTCAAATCTTTCACAGACAGAGGGATCCATCTCACCCACAAAACCCAGCGTCTTTAGGCCAAGTACGATACGGGCAGACGCCTCTTTTCTGAGATAAGGGGCAGATTTCACCGCCTGGTCTAAGCTATAGCCAGAGATGCCCAGGGCCTGAAAAACGGCCTCCATCCCGCCCTTGATATCAAAAAAATCGACCTCGTCCCTGGAGAAATGCACCCCTTCCGGATAGCGCAGCCCGGTACTCATACCGGTTAAATAGGTCTTTTCTACCGGCTGCCGGCCCTCCCCCTGGTCAATAAAGATCTTGCCTATCTCAAAGAGACGCAGGTTGCTATTCCACTTGTTAAGGTTACTGCATACGGTAGAAAGGAGATTGGGGATGAGAGAAGTCCTTAGCACCGACTGTTCTTCGGTCAACGGGTTTAAAAGGTGCACGCACCTATTTCGCTCGTCTGTCTCGGGGATCTTCAAGAGCCTAATTGCCCGCTTATCCATAAAGCTATAGTTAATCACTTCGTAAAATCCAAGACCGCTGAGGACGGAATGACAGATATTGACAACGGGATGACTCTTTATCCGGGCTAGGGTTGTCAACGAAACAAGGGGGAGTTTTACCGGGATTTTTTCGTAACCATCAAGGCGTGCTACTTCCTCTATGAAATCGACTTCCCGGCCGAGGTCACCACGGAAAGACGGGGCTGTCACCAAAAGGGTATCTTTCCCCGCGGTACGCGCCTTGATGCCGATACTCTCCAGTAACCGGCGTATCTTGCCTTTTTTCAGATCGCTCCCCAAAAGGCGGTTGACCTGACCTACGCGTATGGGAATAGGTTTTTTCACCTCCGGCCTGGAATAGACGTCAATACGCCCCTTTAGAATCTTCCCTCCGCCTGCCTTGGCCATGAGAGAGACAGCGCGATCCAGAGCTGTCCCTACTCCCTCCATGTCTATCCCCCGTTCAAAACGGTATGAAGATTCGGTGCTCAAATTTAGCCGGCGGCTGGTGCGGCGGACAGAAATAGGATCAAAATAGGCGCTCTCAATAAAAACCGACCGGGTTTCCCGGGTTATTTCAGAATTTATGCCCCCCATAATCCCGGCCAGGGCCACGGTTTTCTCCCCATCCGCAATCATAAGCATAGTTTCGGAAAGAGTCCTTTCCACCCCGTCCAGGGTGGTAAAGGTCTCACCCTTCCGGGCCCGATCGACCATAATACGCCTTCCGGCCAGGCGCTCCAGATCAAAGGCGTGTAAGGGCTGGCCATATTCCATGAGCACGTAGTTGGTAACATCGACTATGTTATTGACCGGGCGGATACCTACCGCCAGGAGGCGTTTACGGAGCCAGAGAGGTGACCCGGCGACCGCCACATCCCTTATGACCCGGGCGGCATAGCGGGGGCATAGCTCAACGGCCCTGACCTCTACTGAGGCTGCCTCGCGGATGTCTTCCCCGCTTTCTGAAACCTTAATCCTGGGATAACGAACTTTCTTGTGTAAGATGGCCGCCACCTCACGCGCAATCCCCAAAACGCTCAGGCAATCAGCGCGGTTAGGGGTCAGCACTACTTCCAGCACATAGTCTTCCAGCTCCAGGGCCTGGGTCAGGGGAAGCCCAGATTCCATAGCAGCAGGTAAGATATAGACGCCGCTCTTATCCTCACCCAGACCAAGTTCGGCTGCCGAGCAAAGCATGCCCTCAGAATACTCGCCCTTTATGCTGGTCCTGGAAATCCTTAATGGCCCGGGCAGGACGGCCCCTTCTAAAGCCAGCGGCACCTTATCTCCAATGCGGATATTTTCCGCCCCGCAGACCACGCGGTATGTATTTTTGCCGGACACCACCTGGCACAGAGAAAGGTTTTCAGCATGAGGATGCGGGGAGATATCCGTAATGTGGCCGACCACTACCTGACCCAGGCCTGCATCATAATGCGTCAGGTTTTCCACCTCCAACCCGACCATGGTCAGGCGTTCGGCCAGGTCTTCCACAGGAATATCAATGTCCACAAATTCTTTGAGCCAGTTCAACGTAACCCGCATAGTGTGACAGCCTGATTTTAAGTCTAAAATTGATTGAGAAAGCGGAGATTATTCTCGTAGAAAAGACGGATATCGTCAATGCCGTACTTCAGCATGGCTATGCGTTCTATACCCATGCCAAAGGCCAGGCCAGTAACTTCCTCGGGGTCGTAACCGACCATCCGAAAGACTTCGGGGTCAACCATGCCGGCGCCCATGACCTCTAACCAGCCGGTTTGAGAACAAACCCGGCAACCTGAACCACGACAGATCACACAAAGGATATCTATCTCCGCACTGGGCTCGGTAAAAGGGAAAAAGCTGGGACGGAAGCGGAGGGAGGTCTGCTCATCGAAGATCTGATGAATAAATATAGTCAATATCCCCTTAAGGTCGGCGAAGGAGACCTCCTTATCGACCATCAACCCTTCCACCTGATGAAACATGGGGGTATGGGTGATATCTGAGTCACAGCGATAAACCTTGCCCGCCGCGATAATCCGCACCGGCGGCCGCTGCCTTTCCATAATACGCACCTGTATTGGAGAGGTATGCGTGCGCAGAAGGACATTCTCAGAGATATAAAAAGTATCCTGCATATCCCGCGCCGGGTGATCGCGCGGAATATTCAAGGCCTCAAAGTTATAATAATCAAGCTCCACATCCGGCCCTTCGGCCATGGCAAATCCCATTCTCTCGAATATATCGCATACCTCGCTGGTTATCCGGGTTATGGGATGGAGCTTGCCCGGGGGTATAAACCGGCCGGGTAATGTAATGTCTGTCTTTAGAGCTGCCTGGCCCTCAAAGGCAAACCTTGTCTGCCGGATATCAAGGGCAGTTTCTATCTCCTTTTTGACGGCATTGGCCAACTGCCCGATACGCGGTCTGAGTTCTGCCGGCAGGCTTCCCATCTGTTTTAACAGCTCAGGCAGTATCCCTTTACGGCCCAGATACTTGATGCGCAGCGCTTCCCACTCCTCTTGACTCTTGACCTCCGGGATGGCCTTAAGCGCCTCGTCTCTTATTTTTTGCAGCCTTTCTTCCATCAGAATCAATCTCAGATTTCAAATTTGAAATTTGAAATGGATTATTGCGCCATCCTGGCAATTTTTGCAAAGCAGGCCGGATCGCTTATAGCCAGATCAGAAAGGATCTTACGATCCAATTCTATCCCCGTCTTCTTTAATCCACCCATCAGCCTGCTATAAGAGAGGCCGTTTAGCCTGGCCGCTGCGTTGATTCGGGCAATCCAGAGGGCTCTAAATTCCTGCTTCCGCACCCTGCGATCACGATAAGCATAGGTCAGGGCGCGGTCTACCGCTTCTTTAGCCGTGCGGAAGATCCTGCTCCTTCGTCCCCAATATCCTTTGGCTAAAGCCAGGACCTTATTTCTCCGTCTCCTGGCCTTAAAACCCCTTTTTGCTCTTGGCATAACAGTACCCTTTCTTTAAAGTTTTTTAAATAATAATGGCTTCGTAAAAGTAAAATTTTACCGCAGAGGCCGTGGAGAACGCCGAGATAACATTCAATTGTCAGTAGTCAGTGGTCAGTGGTCTGTTGCAACGGACAACGGACTACGAACAACAGACAATACGTACTCAGCGGTGAAAAGGCTTTTTTACAAGTTCATCGATAATAACCACACAAATAAAGCGCGGCATAGCCGCAGCCTCGAAGCTTATTGTCCATTGACTTCCTAAGATACCACTCTTCAGGCCAAATTTCCAGAAGCCGTCCAGATATCAAAGATAAGGTATTATTTGCCGGATATTCCTGGCATTGGACTCATCAAGCGCACTCGAGCCTCGCAAGCCTCTCTTTCGTTTGCGTGTCTTCTTGGTCAATATATGGCTGCCGTAAGCCTTAAACCCTAAGATTTTGCCCGTACCGGTTACTTTAAAGCGCTTGGCAGCACCCCGATTGGTTTTAATCTTTGGCATCTCCTCCCCCTAATCTATATAATAATCTCAAATTTCAGATTTCAAATTTGAAATCTCAAAGGTACTACGTCTTGGGGGCGACTATCATCACCATATCCCGGCCCTCCATCTTTGGTTCGTACTCTACCTTACCAATATCTTCTATCTCGGTACGGATACGATTTAAGATATTCACGGCCTGGTCGGAAAAGGCGATCTCACGCCCCCGGAAACGAACGGATACCTTAACCTTGTCTTTATCTTCCAAAAACCGGCGAATGTGACGCAACTTAAACTGGTAATCGTGCTCATCGGTCTTGGGCCGGAACTTGACCTCCTTTACCTGTATGACCACCTGTTTTTTCTTGGCCAACTGGATTTTTTTGCTCTGTTCGTATTTAAATTTGCCATAGTCCATAATCCGGCAGACCGGCGGCTGAGCTGTGGGAGCTATTTCTACCAGATCAAGCCCTTCTGCCTCTGCCGCCTTCAGGGCTTCCTCAAGGGGCTTAATACCCAGTTGCGTCCCGTCTGCACCGATCAATCGTACCTCTTTAGCACGTATCTGCCAATTAACCCTGACCTTTTTTTCTATACCATCCACCTCCCTTTATGATGTAAATAAAAGTTCCCGGTGATATATCTATACTACTGATAATTTCTGCATTTATCCTGAACCATAGCCACAAACTGATTTACAGGCATGGCCGAAAGATTTTCCCCATTCCTGAGGCGAACCGTCACACTGTGCGAAGCGACCTCCTTGTCCCCAATAACGAGCATATACGGAATCTTCTGTATCTGCGCCTCTCTGATCTTCAAGCTCAGTTTTTCGTTGCGGAAATCTCCTTCCGCCCTGAGGCCGGCATTCATTAGTTCCACTAGGACGCCCCGGGCATAATCAATCTGTCTGTCTGTAACGGTCAGGACTACAGCCTGTACGGGTGCCAGCCAGGTAGGAAAAGCGCCGGCGTAATGCTCTATCAGGACACCTATAAACCGCTCCAGGGCCCCGAGTATGACCCTGTGGAGCATCACCGGCCTATGCCTTCCGCCATCCGCCCCTACATAAACCAGGTCAAACCGTTCCGGCAGGGTAAAGTCGCACTGGATAGTGGCGCACTGCCAGCGCCGATCCAGGGCATCCTTAAGTTTTATGTCGATCTTGGGTCCATAAAATGCGCCTTCGCCCTCATGGACCGTAAAAGGGATATCCTTGGCGCGCAGGGCACCCGTAAGGGCTGAGGTGGCCCGTTCCCAGTCTTCATCGCTACCGATGGATTTTTCCGGCCTGGTGCTGAGTTCTACCTCGTAATCAAAACCGAAGATGCCCATGACATAGGTGATAAAATCGATTACAGCTCTTATCTCATCATGCAACTGCTCCGGCATACAAATAATATGTGCGTCATCCTGGGTAAACTGGCGAACCCTTAAAAGGCCGTGCAAAACGCCTGATTTCTCATGCCTGTGCACTGTGCCCAGTTCAAAGAACCGCAGCGGCAGGTCCCGGTAGCTCCTTACCCTGGACTTGTAAATGAGCATGTGGGCCAGGCAGTTCATAGGCTTGATGCCATACTCCTGGCCGTCTATCTCCGTAAAATACATATTCTCGCGATAGTTATCAAAATGACCGGAACGCTTCCAGAGATCGAGTTTCAATATCTGCGGCCCTATCACTAGCTGGTAGCCGCGCTTCAGATGCTCTCGCTTTTCAAAGTCCTCAATAATAGACCGCAGCATGGTCCCGCGCGGATGATAAATTACTAGCCCGGCTCCTGCCTCGTCGCTTATGCTGAATAGGTCCAGTTCCTTGCCCAGGCGGCGGTGGTCGCGTCTCTTAGCCTCTTCAAGCTTCTCAAGATAATCCTCAAGGACTTTACGATCAAAGAAGGCCGTCCCGTAGATACGTTGCAGCATCTTATTGCGCTCATCTCCCCGCCAATAAGCGCCGGCCACGCCGGTCAACTTAAAGGCCTTAACCAGCCCGGTAGAGGCAATATGCGGCCCACGGCAGAGGTCAACAAAGTCACCCTGCCGGTAAATAGAAACCATCTCTTCGGGTATATCCCGAAGAAGCTCGACCTTATATGGTTCATCCAGCCGCGCAAACAATTCAATGGCAGCTTCCTTAACCAGCTCTTCCCGCTGGAATCGTCTATTTTCAGCGATAATCTCCTGCATCCGCCCCTCAATGCGCTCCAGATCCGCGGGCGTGAAGGTCCCTTCATAATCAAAATCATAATAGAACCCGTGCTCTATGGCCGGGCCGATGGCTATCTTAACCGGAGGGAATAAGTCTTTTACTGCCTCGGCCATGATATGCGCCGTGCTGTGCCTTAAGATAGCCAGTTCCTCCCCCGTGGTCGTATCCCGGGGAACGACCATCTGCCTGCCATTGGAGCTGGTTATGGAAATGAGATTTTCTCCCATCTTTTCAGTTAAAAGGGCATCTTACTGTCTGATGACAACAAAGATGCCCTCTAATCCGCCCGTTAATTAAAACATATAATTTTGTCTAGAGCTTGCTCCCGGCTATCGCTTGTGGATGTTCATATTTAAATGGTAGGCACGGGCGGTTTCGAACCGCCGACCTCTACCGTGTCAGGGTAGCGCTCTCCCCCTGAGCTACGTGCCTGTACAAGAGACAAAGCCAGCCTGTAAAAGCCATCATTTGGTAACAATATTTATACGCTATGTCAAGGAAAATATCAAATAATGTTAATGCAATATCCTATATATAGGCAATATCACCGGTCATTAGTCACTAGTCGTTGGTTAACTGTGGAAAATTTTTAATTATTGTTCTCTTTTACCAGTGACAAATGACTAATGACAAATGGCGTTCACTATAGACATGGTCAGCAATTAGGTGGCAAAGTGGAGAGGGAAAGAGTCCATTGTCATCTGAAATTTTGCTCCCGGGTATCAAAATTAAAGAAGGCTATAAGCCAGTTACTTACAGCCTGTTGATCTTACTGGTGGGCCGTCGGGGGATCGAACCCCAAACCTACTGATTAAGAGTCAGTTGCTCTGCCAATTGAGCTAACGGCCCGGTTTGAACTATAAAATTTGACAAAGGTAATGGTCTGAGATTTGGCACGCCCGGCCCGACTCGAACGGGCGACCTACGGATTCGAAGTCCGGCGCTCTGTCCAACTGAGCTACGGGCGCCAAGCATGACATTGCCAAAGTGGTGGTTTTTTTAACACCTTTGTCTTGATAAGTCAACCCTTAGTGCTCCTAATCTCTCCTTTTGGTTGCAAGAAAACCTTTAACATCATATATTGCCTTTAACAATATCTTTGCCGGGAAAGAACATACATCCCATGGTCGAGTTCAATAAGGCAGAGCCATCTGTCAATTTAATCCCGAAACGCTTTCAACTTAACCCTTCACCTAAAGGCTACTGCTATGGCCAGCACAAGGCCATCTCACCCGAAGAGACCGTACAACGTGCACTTTCAAGTCTCGCCAGTACGGGAAGACCTGTTTTTGAAGGTGTTTCGCAACTGGACCATCTGGATCGCATCGGCATCCCGGCTTACGTCTGCAAAGTGAATCCCGCGATCAGGCAATCCATGGGCCTTACGGATACGTTGGGCAAAGGGATAACCGTGGCCCAGGCCCAGGCCAGTGCCCTTATGGAACTGGTGGAGCGTTATAGCGCGGTATCATTCCTGGAAAATGATAACGCCAGTCATTTTATAACCCGGTACGATGACATCAGGCGCTATGCCCCGTCACCAGGGATATTTTTGGAACCTTTTGAAAGATACCGTCATAACCGGCAAACTATCCTGACCGACCTTTGCACTTGTCCACTCGCCTGGACGTGGTCCTATTCCTTAACTCAGGGCAAATCATTCCTGTTCCCCTTAAAGTGGTTCACATTCGTCTATGGCACCACCGGATTTGCCGCTGGCAATACCCTGGAGGAAGCTATCCTTCAGGCCATCTGCGAGGTTGTGGAAAGACACGCCATTTCCACGGTGGTTATGAAAAAACTATCCACTCCTGGTATTGACCCGGGTTCCATAGGCCAGCCTGTAATTCGAGACTTAATTTCCAAATTTCATCAGGCGGGTATCTCGGTCTACATCAAAGACTTCTCCCTGGACCTTGGCATACCTACGGTAGAGGTCCTGGCCTTTGACCCTGAGGCACCAGTCAGTACCATCAGGATATACAATGCAGCCGGAACCCACACAGACAAAAATATGGCCTTAATCCGGGCCTTAACCGAGATCGCCCAGCACCGATGCCAGATTATCGAGAGGGAAACCATACAAAAAAAGCAGGGAGGGCCAACATATTGCTTTCCCGGGTTTCAGAACCTGGGCGAGGCCGAATTTCTTATAGCCGATTCATCGATAATTTCCATGGATGACTTACCAGATTATCCCGGGACAGACTTTAGATCTGAAATAAAATGGATAACTTCGGCCCTCAGCCGGGCCGGTCTGGAGGTCTTTGTTACAGATGTCACCCATCCCGGCCTGGGGATGCCGGCGGTTATTGTGACTATTCCCGGGGCCAGATTAAACCGGCCCGCTACCCAAAAAAATCCTTACTTTGTCCTGGCCAGGAGCTACATGGAAATGGGAAAATATCAAGAAGCCATCCAGGCCGCTGAAAAGGCCTTTGATTTAGATCCAGAAGAGAAGAACAATCCTACCATGCTATGCCGAATAGGAATCTGTTACCGCCAGGCAGGCCTCTATTACGAAGCAGCACGGCTGTTTCAGCAAGCCCTGGAACTAAAACCGGCATTAGGTCGTTCTCCCTCATTTATCAAAGACTTTTCGGAGATCGTGCGGCACCTTTGAGTGTAACGCAATCAGGCCCGGGCTAAAATTTTACTGGAAAATTTAGCACGATGTGTGCTAAAAATAGCGGCAACAATATCTTAAATCTCACCGGAGAGGAATTACCTATGCCGCGCGTATCTTATAAAGACAAGCAGTTCGAGATTAATGTAGAAGGCTATTTGAAGGCTTTCGATAGCTGGAGTGCAGAATTCTCCGAGGCCATAGCCAAACAGGAGGGGATAGAAGATTTAACTGAGGAACACTGGCGAATAATTGAATACGTGCGTAACTACTATGCCAAGCATGGCATTGCCCCTATGATTTTAAAGTTGCAGCGAGACCTCAAGATTTCCATTTGGCGGATACATGAGCTCTTTCCGACCACTTCTGAAAGGGCTATCTGCAAGATTGCCGGACTGCCCAAACCAACTGGCTGTATCTGATCATTAACTACTGTGGACTACCTGGCCGAGAGAAATGTCAAACCGTCCTGCCCGTGCGTTGCACGCAGACAGGGCCGGCCATTTTAAGTCTCTGCTCTTCTCTAAAGAGAGAATACCTGATCTGGCCGGCCAGAAATTTTTCTTTTAATTCTTCTATTACCTCCCCGGCCTCGCCCTTTTTCTGGTAAGTATCCAGGAGTAAATAAGGTACCCGCAGGTCTCGCGCATTATTTATTCTTTTTAAGATCTCCAGCGCCCGATCATAGTCTTTAAGACCCAAATAACAACGGGTCTGCTGAATCAGGCCCTCATGGTCCTGCCACCCGGCCTTATTTATAAGCTCCAGGGCAAATTCAAATAATCCGCCTTCCATAAGGACGCGGCTAACTTTCGGCCCCAGGCCGTCCATCGTAAAAATTGTCTCCGCGAGCGCCATAGCCTCATTAAACTTTCCCAGGCAGAGATATTTACTAATAAGCTCCAGACCCCGTTCCGGGCTTTGCATCAATTCTTCGGGGCCAAGCGACCGTAACCAGATGTAGTATAATGCCTCCTGGTTCTTTCTGAGAGAATCGAGATCGTCCGGTTTATACGTGTTGCAGATGCCGAGAGAAGGGATATCTTCAATCCCCTGGACAAACACAGGTTCCATTACCTTATGAACCCTTACCATGAAGGTGGCCTCTTGTCCGGCCAGCTCCTGCTCAGGATATTCATGAGGAAATCTGACCTGAAACCGCCTTTCTTCTCCGGCCTCAAGTCCCACCAGGTTACTCTCGAATTCAGGCAAAAAGCGGCCTTCACCGATCACGAGCGGCCAGAAGCGTCCGCTTGTACTGGCAATGGGTCTTTCCCCGAGGTATCCGGCAATATCTAAAATTACCTTCATCCCGGGCCTTGCTCCAGAGCTTGAGTCCCGGTAGAAAGGTACGTGCCTGATCCATTCCTTCAGCCACGACTGGCTGGCGGCCCTGGCTGTGCTTAGATACTGGTAGAGTGACTCAAACTCCTCAACTTCACATAATAACTTTGTAAGATAAAGATAGAATTCCGGCTCCTCATCCAGATAATGAGCCTGGTGAACAAGATATGAGAGGAGAGGGAAAATATCGGTTCTTGCCTCAACCTTCTCCTGAAAAAAGGCGTTGTTAATAAACCAGATGGCCTTCAGTCGCTTTATCTCTTTAGAGGTCAGGTTCTCGGTTTCAAAATCATCTCCGATGGACAGGTATCGGGGTTTGTATTGCGGGTGGGGTATGATCCCAAATTTCTTATAATCTCTCTGGATCTCCGTGCCGAAATAGACCTGAAGCTGCTGCGAACAGGAATTTCCCTCGATACGAACCCCATGGTTCTTCACAAAACGCACGGTTTCATAGGCATCGGCAAAGGTCTCACCCGGCAGCCCGTAAAGGGTAAACAACTCCACATTGACACCAAAGGACTGGGCCAATTTAATGGCCTGAGACAACCTGGGTAAGTCCAATTTTTTTCTGATGGTATCGAGAACCCTGGGACTACCTGATTCCATACCATAGGCAATGGTAGCGGCTCCGGCCCGTTTTAGCTTCATAAGAAGAGAGGCATCGACCAGGTCGTAACGCGTCTGACACCAGAACCGGATATCAAGGTCCTGTTCTATAATCTTATCTAAAAGACATTCCAGCCGCTCGCGGGAGAAACTGAAGTTTGGATCGGCAAACCAGAACTGCCTAAGGCCCTTTTTTACACAATACTTGATTTCCTCTAGCACCCGCCCGATGGAGTGAAATCTTACCTTATGATGGAAGGCCCTGGGCGTATAGCAGAATACACAGGGATAGACACAGCCTCTGGAGGTAAGTAAGATGGCCGTATCCTTGTGCGAAAGGTCCAGGACGTTTGTCAGATACGGTGACGGATAGGTATCCAAATCATCTCCGGTCTCTCCGGCTATGGGGTTATCATACAGACGGTTTTCTACCCTATAGGATATTCCCCGGACAGCGGACAGGGGCAGCCCCTCCCGCAGAGAGCAGGCGAGATCCCGCGCTACTATTTCTCCTTCACCCCGGGAGATGACATCTATATGGCGAAGGTCAAGGAGGGCCTCAGTAGGCATAAACGTCGCCTGCGGCCCGCCGATAACAATGGGTATCCGGGGGTCCAGTTCCTTTATGAATTTAGCCAGAAGGCGGATACCTTCCATGTTTTCCAGGTAGGCAGAAAAAGCTACATACAAAGGGCGCCGCTCAAGGATGAACTCCCTGATTCGCAATAGCGACAACGGCCTGTCTTTGAGATCATTCCACAGGGCGATCTCAAAACCGTTGTCCTTGAGAAAGGCGCCGATGTATCCTAGTGAGATTGGAATGGTATCCGATGAAGAGACCGGAGAGGTTCGATTAATGTTGATGAGCAGGATAGGGGGATCGCTTGTTGAATGCATTCATTGTTTCCTTATGTTGAGTTACCTTCTGAACTATGAGCCACGAGCCATCAGCTATGAGCTATGAGCTATGAGCTATGAGCTATGAGCTATGAGCTATGAGCTATGAGCTAAGACCGGCTCAGCTTCTCGATATTTTCACGGGCAAAGTCTATAGAAGGATCAATATCCAGGGCGAACTGATAGTATCGAATGGCCTCGGCTATATGACCCATCTCCCGCAGGTTGGAACCAATGTTGGCATAATCTATGGCCGAAGACGGGTCCAGATCTATGGCCTTTTCAAAGCAGGCTATGGATTGCACATGATCTTTGAGCTTAAAATGACAAAAACCCATCAGGTTGTGTATTTCCTTGAGTTCTGCATTACACTCCCGTGCCTTTTCAAGCTCCGCCAGGGCCTGCCGGATGTCCCCCAGCTCCTTGTAGCACACCCCCCGCTGGCAATAAAGACTGGCTCTCTCTTTGCCTGTCGTATCCAGGGCCAGGGCACGTTCATAGCAGGCCAGGGCCTCATCGTAGCGGCCTTCCCGCTCATAGGTGTAGCCCAGGAAAAAATGGACCTCGTAATGGTCGGGATAGATCGTCTTCATCCGCTCAAGCTCATAGACAGCCCTTCGGCTGTCGGGAAACTGCGAGACCAGCTTGGCGGCATGCAGGCAAAAACTGTTATCCCGGGTGCGTTCGCGGAAATGGGCCCCGGGAACGATCATATATACGGCCGGAATGCGGAGGACAGGATGGGTAATATCCACGGCATAAATAGTAAACCCCTTTTCAGCCAGGGCCTGGACACACTGTTCCAGTTCTACCCGCTGGTTGAGATGTGAGACACTGGGCATCTCCCCGATAGAAACGCTATTCCCGGCCTCCGTCACATAACGGGTGTCTTCCAGACTGGAAAATTTGGGCAGGCCGCTTTCGGCATATCTGCCTTCGGTGTCAAAGTCCCCGGCGAGCTGAGCTATTTCCGTCAAGGCCCGGATAAGGGCCTTCTCCGGGTGGGTAGCTGTCCCCGCGGTATAGACAATCTCACTTTTTTCCGGGAAAGTGGCGGGGTCCATAGCCAGGGCCGCTACCGTGGGTATTCCCATCTCTAGGGTAAAATCTTTTAGGTAAAGTTTGATCCCTTTTGAGCCATATTTCGCGATCAATTCTTTCGCCATGGGATTCCTTACTGAGAAAAGATCAACGGCCGGGGTAAAAAGTCTTCCGTTTGTAACGACCGAGGATACGTGCCTTTCCACCACCTCACATAATCCCTGGAGGGCAGCCTCGGTCAAGGTATTTCCGGCTGAGGAGCCGTTATACTCATTTAACATATAAAACCACTGAAAAGGCAGCCAGACCTCCTTATTATGCGTAAGATCATAGGCCCGGGTCCAATAAAAGGGGAGGGTGGGCCAGAGTCCTCTTGCTTTTTCCAATTCATGGGCATTACCCGGGTCATCATGCACGGACTGCATAAGCGCCTCAAGGGGCACCACTTCCCCTTGAAGCGCCCCGGCCTCGGAACAGACAAAAGATCCATTCATAAAACTAAAAAGAGAATACCGTTCCATGAGTTCCATAAGGGCGCTCGCCTCTGCCTGTTCAGGAGTCCCTCCCTTGCCCATCTGTTTGATGGTGCCGACGACCTCTCTGGCTTCTGTCCCACAGATGCTCATATAGACCGGGATGCCCAGCCTGCCCTTGTCTATTCGGACCACGTCCCTTAGAATCTCGCCCTTGACCTGTTTTAAACGGTCCCTAACCCTGGCCACGGTCTCCTGGGGTGAAACGGCCTTATCCTGATCAATCGTATAGGTCTTAATTGAGTCGGCAAAGACAAGTGACATTGACACGCTCCCGTAATTTTTTGATAGGCATGTGCGGAGATTGCTTATTGCCTTCGCATATTACCGAAAATTTCTCATTTATCAAGAATTTCTTATGAAATCGATAAAAGCGGGCCCTGTGACTAATGCTGGAAAATAATCAAATGATGTGCGACAATTAAAACTCCCGCCTGACGACAATTATAATTCCCGGAACTGAAGGGAATTGTAAACTGTCCGCCATCTTTAAAGAAAGGATGGCTGATATGGTAACTGATCAACAGGTAAGGA
>JBFMAZ010000086.1:0-3134 GCA_040755415.1 Thermodesulfobacteriota bacterium
CTCCCAACCTCCCTTTTCCAAAGGGAGGAGAGACGTTTCCCCCTTTGAAAAAGGGGGATTAAGGGGGATTTTTGAGGCGCCGCTTTCTGGACGACCAGCTTTTTTCAAGCAGCTAAAGTGTTACAAAGTTTAAAGTTCAGGGTTAAAAAACCGTGAACGTGGAACTCTGAACCGTGAACTTCTTTGGTTGCGGCCTTGCCGCGCTGTGTTCTCTGTGGTTAATTTTTGACAATACGGGTTATGATAAAAGGAGCATAATATGAAAGTCCTCGTTGTAGGCTCCGGTGGCCGTGAGCATGCCCTGGTCTGGAAGATTGCCCAGAGTCCTCTGGTAAAGAAAATCTATTGTGCGCCGGGCAACGCCGGGATAGATACACTGGCTGAATGCGTGAATATTTCTGCCGAAGACATCAAGGGGTTGTGCGCATTTGCCCTGGATAAAAAGATAGATCTGACTGTGGTCGGTCCGGAGACACCGTTGACTTTGGGTATCGTCAATCTCTTCTCGTCCAGAAACCTGCCCATCTTTGGTCCGGGCCTGAAGGCCGCTGCCATTGAAGGCAGCAAGGTCTTTGCCAAAAAGCTTATGGATAAGTACCACATCCCCACCGGCAAGTACGAGGTATTTACATCAACCAATAAGGCCATGGCATACCTAAAAAAGGCTGCCTTCCCCCTGGTTATCAAGGCTGACGGCCTTGCGGCCGGCAAGGGCGTAATAGTCGCCCAAAGTTATGAAGAAGGAGCGGCGGCTGTTGACCTCATTATGCGGAAAAAGGCCTTTGGCGAGGCCGGCAGTAAAATAATTATTGAAGAATTTTTAGAAGGCGAAGAATGCTCCTTCATGGCGGTGACAGATGGCGAGACCGTTCTGCCGCTGGCCACCTCGCAAGATCATAAAGCCATTTTTGACGGGGATCGCGGGCCGAACACGGGGGGCATGGGGGCCTATTCTCCGGCGCCGCTGGTCAGCCCTCAGTTGCATAAACAGATCATGGAAGAAATTATGCAACCCACCGTCAAGGCCCTGGCTGCCGAAGGGCAGCCGTACCGCGGAGTCTTATACGCCGGCCTTATCATCAAGGAAGGAAAGGCCAGGGTACTGGAATTCAATTGCCGCTTTGGTGACCCGGAGGCCCAGCCCATCCTGGTGCGCATGAAAGGTGACCTGGTCAGGATTATGCAGGCGGCCATCAACGGTACGCTCGGCAATCTTTCTATCGACTGGGATCCCCGCCCAGCGGTCTGCGTGGTTATGGCCTCGCAGGGATACCCAGGGAGTTATGAAAAAGGGAAGATCATTCGAGGTCTCGTGGCCGTTTCAAAAATGAAAGATGTTACCGTCTTTCACGCCGGTACGGCCATCAAGAGTAACAGCGTTGTAACGAACGGCGGCCGGGTCCTGGGAGTAACCGCTATTGGCAACGATCACAAGCAGGCCATTGAGCGCGCCTATGAGGCAGTAACCCGCATCAAGTGGGAGGGCGTCTATTTCCGTAAGGATATTGGCCGCAAGGCCCTGAAAAATCAGGGAAACAGTCCCTTAGTAGGCATTGTCATGGGCAGTGACTCAGACCTGCCCGTCATGGTTGAGACAACTTCCGTACTTAAGAAAATGGGTATCCCCTATGAAATTACCATCGCCTCTGCCCACCGCTCTCCGCAGAGGACACATGAATATGCACAAAAAGCTGCGGAGCGGGGGCTGGAAATCATCATTGCCGGGGCCGGCGCAGCCGCCCACCTGGCCGGGGTCATCGCCTCTGAAACTACCCTGCCCGTTATCGGGGTGCCCATAAACTCCTCGGCCCTGAACGGCCTTGATTCCCTCCTTTCTACTGTCCAGATGCCGCCCGGTGTCCCTGTGGCTACTATGGCCATCGGCAAGGCCGGGGCCAGGAATGCCGGCGTCTTCGCCGCCCAGATCTTAGCCTTAAAGTATCCACACATCGCGGAAGAATTGAAAAAACACAAAGTGAATATGGCGCAGGAAGTGGAGGAAAAGGCCAACCGGCTGGGACCGGTATAAGCCAAATTCGAAATCCGAAGCACGAAATACGAAACAAATTCAAATGTCCAAAACTCTAAACAATTATGTTTTGATGGCTTCGTAAAAAGTCGTCACTCCGGTGAAAACCGGAGTCCAGAGCCTTTGTAACTATCTGAATAGACTGGATTCCGGCTTTTGCCGGAATGACAAAAAATGGGATTTTTCGACTTTTTACGAGATCATCATATTTTGATCATTTGAATATTTGTATTTAGGATTAGTTTCGGCTTTTCCGCCCCGGCGGATCTGCCTATGGCACGACGATATTCGATATTCGGATTTTTCCAAAATACGTTAACTTAAAATATGTCCACGATAGCGAAGGTAGATCCACAGGATCCTGATAAGAAAACGATACAGAAGGCCTGCTCGATCCTCAAAGAAGGCGGACTGGTGGCCTTCCCTACCGAAACTTTTTATGGGCTGGGTGCTGATGCCTTAAATGAACAGGCCATTAAAAGGGTCTTCGCCCTCAAACAGCGTGATTATGCCAAACCCCTCCTGGTAATCATCGCTGAAAAGGACCAACTGCATAGCCTGGTAAGCGACATTCCAGCCGTAGCGGAAAAGCTCATGGATAGTTTCTGGCCCGGCCCCCTGACTATTATATTCAAGGCCAAAAAGGGCCTGCCGCCCCTTCTCACCGGCGGGACGGATACGGTGGGCATCCGCATATCCTCCCACCCGGTTGCCCGCTCTCTCGCGTCGACCTTTGGCCTTCCCCTCACTGCCACCAGCGCCAATCCCTCCGGCGGTAAGAATCCGGTCACAGCTCAGGACGTCTGCGATCAGCTCGGCGAGGGAGTAGATATGGTGCTTGATGCCGGCGGAACTACAGGGATCAAAGGCTCAACGATTATTGATGTAACTGTTTCACCGCCGCGAATAGTGAGGGAGGGAGATGTTCCGGTCGGGGAAGTCAAAAAAGTGGCCGGTTAATTTCAAATGCCAAAGCTCGTAACACTTTAGCTGCTTGAAAAAAGCTGGTCGTCCAGAAAGCGGCGCCTCAAAAATCCCCCTTAATCCCCCTTTTTCAAAGGGGGAATGTAGGGGGATCCCCTTTTTCAAAGGGGGAAACGTCTCT
>JBFMAZ010000087.1:0-27157 GCA_040755415.1 Thermodesulfobacteriota bacterium
TCGCTTGACAAGCTACCTTGTTGTGATAGCTTTACAACCCTATCTGATTATTGTGTTTTTTGCGGGGGGGGGGGATACATGGACTACCGGGAGACGCTTAATCTGCCGCAGACTGATTTTGCCATGAAGGCCAATCTTACCGAACGCGAGCCGGCCATGCTTGAGAAATGGGAGGCGACCGGACTTTATGAACGCATACGCACGGCGTCGGGCGGGAGGCCCCGGTATATACTTCATGACGGACCGCCCTATGCCAACGGTCACATCCACATGGGCACGGCCTTTAATAAGATACTGAAGGACATAGTCTTAAAGTCCAGGCAGATGGCCGGGGCTGATTGTCCTTACGTGCCGGGCTGGGACTGCCACGGACTGCCCATCGAACACCAGGTGGACAGGGAGCTAGGGGCCAGGAAGAAAGGTTTATCCAGACTTGAACTCCGGCGGCATTGTCGTAAGTATGCCGAAAAATTCATTGACATCCAGCGGGCCGAGTTCAAACGTTTGGGCGTCCTGGGGGACTGGAACAATCCTTATCTGACCATGAATTATGAATACGAGGCAGCGATTGCCCGTGAGTTTGGCCGGCTTTTTCTTAACGGCAGCATATATAAGAGCAAAAAGCCGGTTTATTGGTGCACTTCGTGCCGGACGGCGCTGGCCGAGGCCGAGGTCGAGTATTATCCCCACCGTTCGCCGTCCATCTATGTCAAATTCCCGCTGGTTTCGGATTTGACCTCCCGCTTGCCGTCCCTGGCCGGCAGGAAGGTGTTCATGCTGATATGGACCACCACTCCCTGGACCCTTCCGGCCAACCTGGCCGTGGCCTTAAACCCCGGATTCGATTATGTGGCCGTACAGGCGGGAGATGAGGTATGGATAATGGCCGAAGGGCTGCTTCTTTCACTGCTGGGGGCTTTGGGCATTGAGAGATATAGGATATTGGAGCGTTTCCTGGCACGGCGCCTGGAGGGCCTTAAGTGCCGGCATCCTTTTTATGAGCGAGATTCTCTGGTCATTATGGCCTCCTATGTGACCCTGGACACGGGCACTGGCTGCGTGCATACCGCGCCGGGCCATGGCCGTGAGGACTATGAGAGTGGTTCGGCCTACGGGCTGGACATCTATTCGCCGGTGGATGCCGGGGGCAAGTTTACGGATGAGGTCGGCTACTTTGCCGGAGAGGATATCTTCAAGGCCAATGGGGCCATTATCGATCTTCTTAAGGAGAAGGGGCGTCTGATAGGGAGTGAAGAGATCGAGCATAGTTATCCTCATTGCTGGCGCTGCAAAAAGCCAGTCATTTTCCGGGCCACCGAACAGTGGTTTGTCTCCATGGAGAAAAACGGCCTGCGGGAAAAGGCGCTGGCCTGGGTGGATAAGGTTAACTGGGTGCCCAAGTGGGGCCGGGAGCGGATTTACAACATGGTGGCCAGCCGGTCGGATTGGTGTATATCGCGACAACGTTCCTGGGGCGTGCCTCTGACTATTTTTTACTGCCGCGGTTGCGGCGAAGCGCTCATGAATGCAGAGATCGTGGAAAGGGTGATTAACAGATTCCGCGAAGGCGGTGCGGATATCTGGTTTGAACTCGGGGCCGAGGGGTTTATCCCGGAGGGAACCCGTTGTCCTAAATGCCAGGGCACGGAGTTTATAAAAGAGACGGACATCCTGGATGTCTGGTTTGATTCCGGGGTCAGCTTTGCTGCCGTATTAGAGGCCCGGAAAGAGCTGGCCTTCCCGGCCGACTTGTACCTGGAGGGGAGCGACCAGCACCGCGGCTGGTTCCACAGTTCTCTTCTGGCGGCAGTGGGTACGCGGGGACAGGCCCCCTATCGCTCGGTGCTGACCCATGGCTTTGTAGTCGATGGCGAAGGAAAGAAGATGTCCAAATCCCTGGGCAATGTCATTGCCCCGGAGGAGGTCATAAAGAAGCATGGGGCGGAGATCCTTCGTCTCTGGGTATCGGCCGAGGATTACCGTGATGATATCAAGATTTCCCCGGAGATCCTGCAGCGGCTGACCGAGGCCTACCGGAAGATAAGAAATACGGCGCGCTACATACTGGGCAACCTGTATGATTTTTCACCGGGGGAGAATACTGTTTCTTATAGTGAGATGATGGAGATAGACCGTTTTGCGCTGCATCAGCTTGCGCAAATAACGGAGAAGATACGTTCGGCCTACGAGGAATTTGAACTGCATGCCGTTTATCACACCCTCTACCAGTTTTGCGCCGTGGATTTGAGCGCCTTTTATTTGGATGTCCTTAAAGACAGGCTCTACACCAGCGGTAAGGAGTCGAAAGAGCGGCGCTCGGCCCAGACCGCCATGTTTTACATCCTGGATACCCTTGTGCGTTTAATGGCCCCGGTTCTTTCGTTTACTGCCGAGGAGATATGGCAGCACATGCCTGAAGTAGCCGGACGGGAAGAGAGTGTCCATCTGGCCGGTTTCTCATCCCTCCCGCCGGAGTTTAAAGATGCGGCACTTGCCGGGAAGTGGGAGAGGCTGCTCACCGTCCGGGCCGGAGCTACTAAGGCCCTGGAGGTGGCACGCAGGGAGAAGGTGATCGGACATACCCTCAGCGCGGCGCTCAGGTTTTACCCTGCCTCTGAAGATTATTCGTTTTTGAGCGAAAATGCAGAGCAGTTACGCACCATACTGATTGTATCGCAATTCGAGGTTGCCGAAGGGCCGGCCCCGGCCGGCGCCTACGTGGCTGAAGAGATAAGCGGGCTTTCCATTGCGGTATCTCCGGCTAAAGGGACCAAATGTGAACGCTGCTGGACGGTCTCTGAGAGCGTAGGTACTTTTACAGACCACCCGGCTATCTGTGCCCGATGCCGGGAGGTAGTCACCATGGCATCAAAGTAGATTGTAGCCAATTGATGTGGTGAGATGGTTTGAAAATAAGTTGAAAAGTTCAAAGTTCAAAATTCAAAGTTCAAATGAATGTCAAATTACCGAAACCCAAAACGTCACTCGTCACCGGTCACTGGTCATTAGTCATTGGTTAAGTCGGGAGAAAGATAGACCCCTTTTACCAGTGACAAATGACTATTGACTAATGACTTCTACTTTAGTCATTTGGATTTGATTTGACATTTGGTTTTTGTCATTTGAAATTTTCCTAAAAGCCATGTATTTTGACGTGATCATATCTGGATTCGGCGGCCAGGGCATACTGTTTATGGGCAATCTTCTGGCCCATGCCGCTATGCTCGAGGGGAAAAATGTGACCTATATGCCTGCCTATGGGCCGGAGATGCGGGGAGGGGCGGCTAATTGTACCGTGGTTGTAGCAGATGAGGAAATCGGTTCTCCGGTCATTTATCACCCGCATACCGCCATCGTCATGAATAGGCCATCTCTATATAAATTCGGCCCGCGCCTCCTGCGCGGCGGTTTGCTGGTGGTCAACTCTTCTCTTGTTGATCCTGCGGAGGTTGTCTATAAGGGTATCAACCTGTTGTTCGTTCCGGCTAATGACCTGGCCCGGGAGGCCGGGGATGACCGCTTAGGGAATATGGCAGCCCTGGGGGCCCTTGTAGAAAAGACCGGGGTTGTTCGTTTACAGAGCCTTGTTGATGCCCTGTCAGAGGTTATACAGAAAAAGTATCGGGATCTGCTGCTGGTAAATATTAAATGCCTGGAAAAGGGTGCCACCTACGTGAAGAATTTCAAATTTGAAATTTGAGATCTCAAATTTCTTTGGCATCTAGGGCTTTTCGCACTGCAGTGAGCAACTCCGCCACCTGAAATGGTTTCTTGATAAAGCCTTTAAGTTCAGGGCGCATAGCCTCTTTCCCCTGGCCATTTAAGCTGTAGCCGCTGGTCAATATTACCTTGACTCCGGGGTTGATCCCCAACAACTCATCCAGGCATTCCATCCCGCCCATCTGGGGCATAATCAGGTCGAGGATGACCAGATCGATATCCTGCTGTTGTTTCTGATACATGCCCAGGGCCTCCCGGGGGTCTGATACGGGTATCACCGTGTAGCTAAAGTCTTCCAGGATGTTCTGGGCCACGCTGAGCACCAGAGGTTCGTCATCAATAATAAGGATGTTTTCATCCCCGGTAGGCAGTTTTTTAATTTTTTCTTCCATTTCCTGCCTCGTCTCTCCACCGGCTGGCAGATATATCTTAAACATGGTGCCGCGGCCGATTTCACTATAGACGTTTATAAATCCCCGGTGATTTTTGACGATGGCATAAACCACCGACAGCCCTAAGCCTGTACCCTTGCCCAGTCCTTTGGTAGTAAAGAAGGGCTCAAAGATACGCTCTGTGATCTCCCTGGACATCCCGATGCCGGTGTCTGAGATCGCTATGCAGACATAGCGTCCGGGGAGAACACCGTGGTATTTGTTGCAATAGGTATCATCCAGGATGGCATTGGTGGTTTCCATAATCAGCCTGCCGCCGTTAGGCATGGCATCCCGGGCATTGAGACAGATGTTCATGACCACCTGCTGGATTTGTACTGGATCGGCCTCTGTAATGGAAAGGCTGGGATCAAGATAAGTCTCGATAGCTATATTTTTAGGTATGGTGCGTAAAAGCAGGTTTCGGGTCTCCTCTATCAGCGAGTTCAATTGAAAAGGTCTCGGGTTGGTGGGCACCTTGCGGCCAAAGGTCAGGAGTTGCTGGACAAGTTCAGCCGCCCGCCCGCCGGCCTGGTCAATGTTTGTAATGTAAGTATATTCAGGCCTGCCTTTGTCCAGTTTGTTCAAGAGGAGGGATGCATATCCGGTTATGCCGGTAAGCAGGTTATTAAAGTCATGGGCTATACCGCCGGCCAGAAGCCCTATAGATTCCATCTTCTGGGCCTGAAAGAACTGGGTTTCTAACTTCTTATACTGGGTTATGTCGTCCATAATAAGGAGGGCCATCTCTTTTTCTCCCCGCTTGAGGGATAAGACGGTAAAAAGGATAGTCTTTTCTGCCTCCTCGCCATTTACCTCCTTTTTTAAAGACATTTCCTTACGTACGGTCTCTTCTCCACGGGTGAAGAGGGCCATTAATGCCAGTCGGAGTGGGCAATTGCGACAGGCCCGGTGTGCCTGGCAGTGGGAGCAGTCCGGCCTGTCGCCACATTCTTGGCCTTTCCGGTAAATACATCCAAAATGGCAGAGTCCCCATTTACCCAGCATTTCCTCTACCGGCCGGTTGAAGAATTGCCCGGCGTGGTCGCTGACAAAAGAGAGTCTAAAGTCCGGTTCCATAACGCATATAAAGGAGGGGATAGCGTGCACGAGCCGCGTGTTAAATTCTTCCAGTTCATAGCGGGCCTCTTCGGCCTTTTTTCGCTGGGTAATATCGCTGGAGATACATTCCGAGCCGATTACCTCCCCATCCCCATTTTTTAAGGCATGGGCGTTCAGGCTGACCCGGATTATGTCGCCGTCCTTTTTTTTAAAAGTGGTCTCGAAGTTTTTTACCGAACCATGTTCGATCAATAGCTTTATGAAGCGATCTCTATCTGCGGCGGATACATAGACGTCTTTACGAATATCGAGGGCCAACAACTCCTTCGGGGAATCATAGCCGAGCATAGTCATCAGGGCCGGATTAGCCATAATAAACTTTCCGTCCAGGGTGCTGCGGGAGATACCCTCGGCCGCATTTTCAAAGATTCCGCGGTATTTTTCCTCTGATGCACATAGGGCCTCTCCGGAGAGGGAGACCCGTTTTATCTCTTGGTGCAGCTTGCCATAGAGATTTTTCAGGTTTGCGGCCATGGAGTTAAAGGCCTCACCCAGGGCCTGGATCTCGTCTCCGGTCTTAAAGTCGAAAAACACCTCCCACCTGCCGTTGGCGAATTCCTGTGTGCCTTCCTTGAGCGTAAGGATAGGCCTGGTTATGCGCCGGGAGAGATAAAGTGTGAGGACTATCAACACGCCGATAGCCGCCAGCAGCCATAATATGGTCTTGATGACCATTCTCTTTATGGGGGCATAGACGCTGTCCAAAGGCTGTTCGACTATTACGCCCCAACCCATAGGTTGGATCTGGGCATGAACACCTATTACTTCTCTGCCGTTCCAGGCCCGGTATCGGTCTGATTTGAAGTTTTCAGCATGTTCTATACCGGAGATGATATGTTTTACGGGGGTGACGTCAGACCATCTCTCATGTTTTAATACATGCCTGAAGTCCGAGTGGGCTATAACATAGCCATTTTTATCCACTAGATAGGCATAGCCTTTTTCATTGCCTATCTTTACTGCGGATAGGAGGGCAGAATACTTGCTTATGTCCAGGGTAGTATAAATCATCCCTACCGGCCCCTTATCATTATGGATAGTGGCTATGATATTGGTCATGGGCCGGTTTTGTCTAATAAAGACCGGACCGATATAAGATTCAGAGCCCTTTTTTTTCAGGTCAATAACTGCTGCTTTCTCAAGACTGCCTTCTTCCAACGGGCAGGAATCAGGGCAGGACCTGACATGGAGGAGTTCCTTGCCATATTTATCCAGGAGACAGAAGCAGACAAAGTCCGGGAAGCGTTGCATGGCACGGACAAAATAGTTTCTTATGCGCGGGATGTTCATCTCCTGAAAGCAGTCATCCTGTACCGCCATATAGAGGAGGGACTGACTGTCTCTGACCACTTCCCGGACTACCTCGGCTATGCGCTGGTTAATGACAGCCATGGATTGACATTGATTCTCATAAAGGGTTTGTGCCTGAAGATAAATAAGCGAAGAGGCGACGACCAGGGCGATAAATACGGCAGACCCCACAATGTAAAGCGTAAGACGGCGGGCCAGGCTGGACTTAAGATAGGGTTGCTTGACGGTGGACACGAACTCTCCTTTAAGTCCTTTCCGCAGAGGGCGCGAAGTACGCAAAATTAAGAGCTTATATAATAACGAAGAATGAAATGCAAATGTAAATTCTGTTTGTTCCCTTTCAACTCCGTATCGGCTATCGGCGAGATTCCCTTAACTAGTTTTCATCCGGAAACTGCCAAATCCCCCCACCCCCCCTTTGCTAAAGGGGGGGAAATATTGAAATCCCCCTTTGGAAAAGGGGGATACGGGGGATTTTCGCATGAAGACTAATTAAAAACAAACGGATTCGGTTCAGTCCGTTCAAGGTAAAACCATACGTTTCCGAAGAGTAGATGAGAGGAAGTAAGATGGTTGCGAATCCTGATGCGGGTAGTGCGGTTATAACCAGCAATAAGGTTGTGGTTCGATTTTTAGACGGCCGTATGATCAAAGGACGGTGTCTGTCCTTTAATCAACAGAATCCGGTTATAAAGGTCGAGTCCGTAGACCGGTCGACCTCCTATGACATCAAATGGGACGATCTTAAAGCCGTATTTTTCGTGAGGGAATTTGAGGGCCTGGCCCGGGCTGCAGATGACTCAGTTCAGCTTCAGGCCTCGCCTGTTTCGTCGGTGGGGCGTCATGTGCAGGTAGAATTTGTGGATGGCGAGATTATTCAGGGGTATGCAGAAGTACTGAAAACCGGACAGAGGGGGTTTTTTATTTCGCCGCTCAACCGGCGGGACAATAACCTGCGGATTTTTGTCCTTAAAACAGCGGCAAAAAGCGTACGCCTAGCTCCCAGGCTGGGTGAGACCATGGTGAGGGAGGGGATGCTGCGCCGGGAAGACCTATCAAGAGCACTGGAGGAGCAGCAAGAAAATCGAGAGAGAAAGCTTGGCGAAGTTTGCATCAGGGAGGGCCTGACGTCTGAAAGAGAGGTGGACCAGGCACTTAAGGTACAGAAGGCGGTAGTCGGACAAAAAATCGGCGAGATACTTGTCCAGGCCGGCGTTCTGACCCAGGAAGACCTGGAAAGGGCGTTAAAGGTTCAAAAGGAAAACCGGAGCAAGAAACTCGGCCAGATACTATTAGAGATGAATCTGGCTACCCCGGAATCTCTGGCCCTGGCCCTAGCTCTTAAGTACCGATTACCCTATGTTGACGTTTCGACCTATCCGGTTGATCCCGCGGCTGTGGCCACGGTTAAGGAGGAGGTAGCCAGAAGATTACAGTTTATCCCCATAACTAAGACCAAGGACACGTTAACCATAGCCATCGCTGATCCTATAAATTTCGCCGCCAAGGATTATATCCAGTCAACAACCGGTCTTAACATTAAGGAGGTACTTTCTACACCCGAAAGTATTGAGGAGGCTGTAAAGCAGTACTTTGGGTCGCCTGCCCTGGACGATGAGATACAGCGTCTTTCCGAGGTAGTGGCCGCGGAAAAGGGAGAGACGGACGACAAGGTGGCTGACCTCATTCAACAGGTGGAGGAGGCATCCATTGTCAGGCTTGTAAATGGAATAATAAGGATGGCCGTGGCCAAGAGAGCCAGTGATATCCATATCAACCCGGAACGCGGCTCAACGATCATAAGCTACCGCATCGATGGTATCCTTCGGCAGGAAAAGGTTATTAAAGAGCAAATTCATCCTATCCTTATCTCCCGTATTAAGATCATGGGCAATATGAATATTGCCGAAAGAAGGCTTCCCCAGGATGGCCGGGCGCGTCTGCGCATGGGGGAAAGGCTGGTTGACCTCCGTATATCTTCCCTGCCTACCATCTGGGGAGAGAGTATAGTTATCCGTGTCCTGGAAAAAAGCGCATCCGTTATAGGGCTTGAAGACCTTGGCTTTTTCCCTGATGATCTGAACTTGGTTCGTTCAATTATAAGCCGCCCCTATGGCATGCTCCTCATAACTGGTCCCACCGGGAGCGGCAAATCTACTACTGTCTATAGCCTGCTCCAGGAGCCGGTTTTTAAGGGTAAAAATATCATCACCATTGAGGACCCTGTAGAATATGAACTGCCTGGCGTGAATCAGATCCAGGTCAAGCCCCATATAAACCTCACCTTTGCCAAGGCCTTGCGGCAGATCTTAAGGCATGATCCGGACGTGATTATGGTGGGCGAGATCCGGGATGCAGAGACGGCGCGTATCGCTATTCAGGCGGCCTTGACCGGCCATCTCCTCATCAGTACTCTGCATACCAATAACGCCCCGGAGACCCTGAGCCGGCTAATGGACATGGGTATCGAGCCTTACCTGATTTCTTCGACCGTGCTGGGCATAATCAGCCAGAGGTTGGCGAGAAAAATCTGTAAGTCGCCTGAATGTCGAGAGGTGGATACAAGGGCGCTGGAGTCTTTGGCTGCCGCCGGTCTTGCGCCTGAAAAGTTCCAGGGGCATACCTTCTATAAAGGGAAAGGTTGTAAGGACTGTACGGATGGTTATAAGGGCCGGACCATTATTTATGAACTTATGCGCATAAATGAGCCTATCAAGCGGGCTATTGTGGAAAAGAAATCTACAGAGGAGATACGCGCCCTAGCCAGGGCGAACGGCATGCGCACTATGGCCGAGACCGCGCTGCTCAAGGCCAAAGAAGGGGTCACCACCGTAGAGGAAGTATTTACCAACCTGATAGAATAGAGTTTTCTCTCTTGACATAATGCCGGTCACAAATTATAGATAAACAGGTTCAATAACGTGCCGGAGTGGTGAAACAGGTAGACGCAGGGGACTCAAAATCCCCCGACCCTCGCGGTCATGTCGGTTCGATTCCGACCTCCGGCACCAGATATATCAGGGAGTTGGCCATCCTGGGCAACTCCTTTTTTATGCCTATTTTTATGGATTGTGCCCGAAACTGGGCCCGTAAGTAACTTTCCTGCTGTGCTGCAAATTTTAGGTCAGTGTCATTGCTGATAATGTAACGGTCAAATACCGACCTTGTCTTATGGCCGCTTATCATGCCTACCCTTTCTGATATGGCCGACCTGACCTATTCCTTACCGCAATTCGCCTTATGTTTTAAACTAACAGCAACAATTTTTAACAATACCGGGAAATGTCCGATAAGAGGTTGGTGGAAAGGAATATTGCAATGGCTCTTAAACCGACTTACGAAGAGCTGAAACAAAGGGTCAGGGAGCTGGAAAAGGAAGCCGTTGAGCGCAAGCGGGCGGAGGAGGCGTTACGGCGATCCGAGCAGAGGTTTAAAGACCTGATCGAGACTACAACGGACTGGGTGTGGGAGGTTGATGCCCGGGGAGTATACACTTATGCCAGCCCCAAGGTCAAAGATCTATTGGGCTATGAGGTCAGCGAGGTATTGGGTAAGACCCCGTTTGACCTTATGCCTGAAGGAGAGGCAAAAAGAATTCGCAAATTTTTCAATGAGAAGGTTATTAACAGAAAACCATTCTATGGTCTGGAAAATGTGAATCGGCATAAAAATGGGCACTTAGTGGTCCTAGAGACAAATGGAATCCCCATCTTTGACGAAAAGGGTCAACTAAAAGGATACAGGGGCATAGACAGGGACATTACCCAGCGCAAGCGGGCGGAGGAGGCGTTACGAAAAAGCGAAAACGAATCGAAGGTGCAAACTCAGCATCTAAAGGAAGTTAACACAGCTTTGCGAGTTTTGCTCAAGCAAAGGGAAGAAGACAAAAAGGAGTTTGAAGAAAAGACTTTATACAACGTGAAAAACCTGATCATGCCGTACATTGAAGAATTGAAAAAGAGGCAATTAAACACGGATCAAATGACCTGTGTTAGTATTCTGGAATCAAATATAAACGACCTCTTTTCTCCATTTATTACCAGGTTATCTTCAAAATTTTTGAACCTTACCCCTATGGAGGTTCGGGTCGCTAGTCTGATTAAGGACGGAAAGACGACTAAAGAAATAGCAGGATTGTTGCATCTCTCCGAGAATACAATTCTATCTCACCGGTATAAGTTGCGCAGCAAGCTCAGGCTGAAGAATAAAAAGCTTAACCTTATATCCTACCTTCAATCCATTGATTAATAGTGATATTGCCTCACTATTATCTAACTAAATTATTAGCCTCAAGTCTCGCTATCTTTTTCCGATGTTATTGACACAGTGAGCAGGCAACAAGCCATGTAGGTGGGCTAAAAACTAAAAACAGGAGGTTTACAGGCATGAAGAAAAGTATCAGGAGATTTTTGGGGTACAAGTTTTGGTTTATGGTGGCCGTGTTGGCCGGTATAGTCTTTGCCATTCCGACGGCCTGGGCCGAGGACGGGGTGACAGACAGCGAGGTGGTCATCGGACAGTGTGCGGCCTTAGAAGGACCGGCATCCGGGCTGGGTAAGGGTATGAACATCGGCATGAAGGCCTGTTTGGATGAGGTCAATGCCAGGGGCGGCATCAATGCACGCAAGATAAAGTTTATGGCCAGTGACGACGGTTATGAGCCGGACAAGACAGTGGATTGCACCCTTAACATGATCGAAAACGAAAAGGTCTTTGCCCTGGCCGGCTATGTGGGGACACCGACGGCCAAGGTGGCCCTGCCTATTGTGCAGGAGATGAAGGTCCCCCTGATAGGACTCTTTACTGGTGCCGGACTGTTACGGAACCCGGTTTCGCGGTATATCATTAACATCCGGGCCTCTTATGATGACGAGACCGAGGCCCTGGTGGAGAGGATAACCAGCGACCTTGGAATAAAGGACATAGCAGTATTTTACCAGGATGACTCCTTCGGGCTGGCCGGTCTGAGCGGGACGGAAAAGGCCCTTAAAAAGCGCGGTCTAAAGGTGGCTGGCACCGGGACCTTTGCCCGCAATACCGAGGCGGTCAAGGGAGGTCTGGCCTCCATAATGGCGGCAAAGCCGGGGGCGGTGGTTATGGTTGGCCCCTATAAACCGATTGCAGCCTTTGTAAAAGAGGCTAAGGCCGCCGGGTTTAATCCAGTCCTGGCTACCATCTCCTTTGTGGGCACCGAGAATCTGATAAAGGAGTTGGGCGATGCGGCCAATGGAATCATCATTTCCCAGGTGGTTCCCTCTCCAGAGGATACTTCTGTCCCCGTGGTCCGGGACTTCCAGGCCGCGCTCAAAAAGTCTTTTCCCAATGAGACGCCCTCCTATGTCAAATTAGAAGGGTATGTAACCGCCCGGGTGCTTACTACGGCCTTAGAAAAGGCCGGTGCGGCCCTTACCCGCGAAGGATTGATCGATACTATTGAGTCTATGTCCAATGTGGACATCGGTGGTATAAGTGTATCTTTTAGCAAGGATAACCATCAAGGATTGAACAAGGTCTATATGACCCAGGTAGGCGGTGGAAAGGCCAAGCCCGTGACCAAGGTGGTTAAATAGTCAATAGTCACTGGTCATTGGTCACCGGTCATTTAACTCCCCCTCCCTTGGCGGGAGGGGGTTAGGGGGAGGGGGAGTTAAAAAATGAAACTCCTCGCTAAAAGCCTGCGAAGGAAGCAAAGCGAGGCTGAACGGCAACTCTGGAGATATATTAGAAATCGCCAACTTGCCGGTTTCAAGTTTAGACGTCAGCATATCATTGAGCCATACATCGTGGATTTCATTTGCTTAGAGCGGAAACTGATAATAGAAATTGATGGTGGACAGCATGCGGAGCATCTTGAATACGACGCACGGCGGACAGCATTTTTGGGACGCAAAGGATTCAGGGTCATAAGATTTTGGAATAATGAGGTATTGGCTGATACGGAGGCCGTGTTAAGCGTAATTCGGGCGGCATTAATAGAACGCCCCTCACCCCAACCCTCTCCCCTTCCAGGGGAGAGGGAATGGATCAAGTGAACTGACTATATTATATTCAGGAGACAAACATGACCATTAAAAGGAAACTTTTTCTGCTGGTGGCCCTGCTTCTCGTGGCCGTAGCCGGGGTCGGCACGGTAGGTTTTTTTGCCGTGCGTATGGTAAGCGGCAAGATCTACTATCTGACCAGGGAGTCGTCACCTCTCCAGGTAAAGATGGTCAACCTCCAGCAGGGGTTTGAAAAGGTGGCAGCTAACTTTACGCAGATGGCCCTGACCACTTCAGCGGCGGAACTTTCCCAGATACGGGGAAGAACTGACGCCGCGTTATCTGCAATTAATGCCACGGCTAAAGAATTGAGCCAGCTAAAGGCTGATGTGGACAAAAAGGTCTTCGAAGACATAAAAAAATCCTATCAGGAATTAAGCCGGATGGCCGAGGAAAGGCTTCAGTCTATGAACCGGCTGGCGGCTGCCAATGAACAGCTCCGCTCGGGCATTGCCGTAGTGGTGGGCGAGACGCAAAAGCTTGATGCGGCTATGCACAACCTGCAAAAGGAAAGCTATGCCTCGGTGGAGAGATCCAAACAGGCCAACCTGAAGGCTAACGCCCGGATCAAGCAGATGCTGGTAGTGCAGGAAAAATTAAGTAATGCCAATGCCCTGCTCATGCAGGTAAGCGCCGTGGATAACCGTTTCCGGCTGACTCCGCTCAAGGATAAGATGAAGGCCGAGCTGGATGCCATAGCCCAGATAGACCTTGGAAATGGCGGTTTAGGAAGCCAGCTCAAGGAATTTGTAGATAAGCTGCAGAGGGGATATTCGGGCGAAGGCGGCCTTCTGGCCGTTCGTGCGGATATGTTGGCCAACCCGCAGGATAAGGAAGCAAAAGACAGATTCGAGGAAAAACGCCGGGACCTCCTGAGACAGACAGAGGCACTGGGCGGTAAGATGGCGGTAGAAATAGACGGCCTGGAGTTGGTCCTCCCCCAGGAAAATGCCCGGATGAGCCGGGCCATTACCACGGTCAGTCTGGTGGGTGAGATAACCAGCGCCGGAGGGGATATAGCCACTTTAGCCCGAACCATAGAAAGCACTGCCAAACAGGTTATGCTGGCCGGTTCCCTGGAAGAAGTAAACGGGCTTAAGGCCCAGTTGGATACCCAGTTTGCGAGGGTGGCCGGGGGATTGAACCGGATTAAAAAGAACCTCGGATCCTTAAAAGGGCGGGGCGAAACCGGCACGGTCCGGAACGTGGAAGCCGCCTTCGGGAATATGCAGAAAGTACTCCTGGGTGAGAGCGGGGTCGTAGCCACGGTCTCAAAAAATCTGGCCACACAGACCCGCTCAATCCAGATATTCAGCGAAGCAAAAAAGCTGATTGAAAAGATTGCCCAGACCAGTGCCGAGAAGACGCGCTCGGCTGAAGCCGGCCAGGAGAAGGCGGTGGAGGCCGTGGAAAAGGTGGCGGCCCTAACCACAACGGCCCTGGCCATCGCCGGTATCATCTCTATCGCTTTTGGCATTGTGGTGGGCGGCTGGATCAGCCGGTCTATTAACACATACTTAGAAAGGGTTATCTCCGGTTTGAATAACTCTTCAGCCCAGGTCTCCTCAGCCGCCGGAGAGGTCTCCGGGGCCTCGCAACAACTGGCTCAGGGGGCCTCGGAGCAGGCCGCAGCCCTGGAACAGACCTCGGCCTCCCTGGAAGAGATGGCGAGCATGACCAGGCAGAATGCGGACAATGCCCAGCAGGCCAACATGCTCATGGAAGAGTCAAAGCAGGTCGTAGAAAAGGCCAATACTTCCATGTCCCAGATGAGCACCTCTATGCACAAGATCTCTGTGGCCGGAGAGGAGATTGGCAAGATTATCAAGACCATTGATGGCATCGCTTTTCAGACCAACCTCCTGGCACTTAATGCCGCGGTCGAGGCGGCGCGGGCCGGTGAGGCCGGCATGGGATTTGCGGTGGTGGCTGATGAGGTAAGAAATCTGGCGCAGCGGGCGGCAGAAGCGGCAAAGAATACCAGCGGCCTCATAGAAGATGTGATTCAAAAGATCGCAGAGGGTTCTGGCCTAGTCAGCAGTACGGAATCCGATTTCCGGGAAGTGGCGACCAGCGCCAAAAAGGTAGCCGGTCTGGTGGCCGAGATAGCCGCCGCCTCCCGTGAACAAAGCCAGGGGATAGACCAGGTAAGCAATGCTATCAGCCAGATGGACCAGGTGGTGCAAAAAAATGCGGCTAATGCCGAGGAAACCGCCTCTGCCTCCGAGGAATTGAATGCCCAGGCCAAGACCCTGCGGGACTATGTAGATCAACTGGCCTCATTGATCGGGGGAAGCAAAATTGAGCAAAAGGAGGAGTCAAAACACCTTCCTCTGCCTAGGCCTTAATTACATTTTTTGTATTTTCGTCGGCTTTGATCAGATTTCGCGTATCGACTATGAGGTTAGCGTGCCTTCGAATAAAATCCGGGTCATAGTCGGAATGATTGGTGGCGACGAGGACGCAGTCGTATTTTTTCAGGTTTTTTTCGGTGAGGGGCACTGAGGCCATCTTAAGGTCATAGTGCCTCATTTTGTGGGTCCTGGGGACATGCGGGTCGTTATAATCCACCTTGGCCCCTCTCTCCCTTAACATCTCAATAAGCTCCAGGGAAGGAGATTCCCGGACGTCATCAATGTCCTTCTTGTAGGCCAGTCCGAGGACCAGTACCTTTGACCCTTTCAGGCTCTTGCCCCGGCTATTCAAGGCGTCAATAAGTTTGTTTATTACATAGGCCGGCATCGATGTGTTGATCTCTCCGGCCAGCTCGATAAATCTCGTGGCCATACCGTATTCGCGCGCCTTCCAGGTGAGATAGAACGGATCAATGGGGATGCAGTGGCCGCCCAGCCCCGGCCCGGGATAAAAGGGCATGTAGCCGAAGGGTTTTGTGGATGAGGCGGCGATCACCTCCCAGATATCGATTCCCATCCGGTCAAAGACCATCTTCATCTCATTGACCATGGCGATGTTTACGGAGCGGAAGATGTTTTCCATGAGCTTGGTGGCCTCTGCCGCACGGGTGGAGGAGACGGGCACGGTCTTAACGACGACAGTATCATAGAGGGCGCAGGCTGCCCCGAGGCAGTTTTTGGTGTAGCCTCCCACCACTTTGGGGATGGTTCCGGTAGAAAAATCCTTGTTGTTGGGGTCTTCCCGCTCTGGTGAAAAGGCCAGGAAAAAGTCCTTTCCAGCCTTGAGGCCGGTCTCTTCCAGGATATTGCGCATGTCCTCATCCGTTGTGCCCGGATAGGTCGTTGATTCGAGGATAATGAGCTGCCCCCGGCGCAGGTTGTCCCGGATGCTCTGCGTAGTAGAGAAGACATAAGAAAGATCCGGTTCACGGTATTTGTTTAGCGGTGTGGGCACGCAGATGAGAATACAATCCATCTCTTTCAGCCTTGAAAAATCAGTAGTGCAGCCAAGGCGGCCGGTGGAGAGGGCCTCTTTGATTCTGCTGCCCGGGATATGTCTTATATATGATTTTCCAGCCTCAATGGCCCTGGTTTTTGTTGCGTCTATATCAAATCCGGTGACCGGAAACCCGGCCCTTACAAATTCCAGTACCAGGGGAAGGCCCACATAACCAAGGCCGATGATTCCGACCTGGGCCTGCCGTTTTTTGATGCGATTTAATAGGGTCATGACCTCATTTGCCTCGTTTTTTCGTTTTCTTTGTTAGTTTATCGACGTACCACGCCACGGTCTCTTCCATCCCCTGTTTCACATCATGGGTTGGCCTGTAGCCCAAAAGTACCCTGGCCTTTTCAATGTCCGCCTGGGAATGCCTCACGTCTCCAGGCCGAAACGGCCCATATACGGCCTCAATCTTCGCAATAACAGGGTAATGCCGGGCCAGAGAGTCGCGGATCATTGTATAAAGCTCGTTTAATGTTGTCTTCTCGCCAAAGGCCACGTTATAAACCTGGTTTAATGCCTCAGGTTTCTCTGTCATGGCAGACAGCAGATTGGCCTGGGTGACATTGTCGATATAGCAGAAGTCCCGGCTGGTTTCCCCGTCGCCGTTTATTGTGGGGGTTATTCCATCCAGGAGGTTGCCGATCCAGCAAGGGATTACGGCTGCATAAGCCCCTTTGGGATCTTGCCGCCTGCCAAAGACGTTGAAGTATCTCAGTCCCATGCACTCCATTCCATACGTACGGGCGAAGACGTCGGCATAAAGTTCGTTTACATATTTGGTGACGGCATAAGGGGATAAGGGGCGCCCGATCACATCCTCTTTTTTCGGAAGTCCCGGGTGATCCCCGTAGGTGGAGGAGGAGGCCGCATAGACAAAGCGTTTGACTCTAGCGTCCCGGGCTGCTACCAGCATGTTGATAAAGCCGTCGATGTTCGATTGATTAGTGGCGATAGGATCATCGATAGAGCGGGGCACGCTGCCAAGGGCGGCCTGATGCAATACATAATCAACATCAGCACAGGCCTTGCGGCAGTCATCTAGATTTCGTATGTCGCCTCCTATAAAGGTAAACCGGTTCCAGGCCTCGTCACCCACCGTATTTTTTACATCCTCCAGATTATGGAGATAGCCGGTGGAGAAATTATCCAGCCCGACAACGGTCTGCCCCAGTTTAAGCAGCTCTTCCAGGAGGCCCGAGCCGATGAATCCGGCCACACCGGTGACCAGCCAGCTTTTGGGCGATTCTATTAGCTGCGCCTTGATCTTACCAATCTCTGACATTTTTTAATACACTCTTCGGCCAATTCGGTGTCAGTCTTTATTATTACGTCTCCACATAAATTGCAAGGACTCTTCTGATAACATCTGTATCGCGTCCATCTCTCAATATGCCACGCATCTAAATCCGAGTATGTTAGAGTGCACTGTAGCCTCCAATTTAAAGCGGTTGAACAGGCATATGTCATTGCCGGAAATCCAACTGCCGCCTTTGGCTATATAGTATTTAACGTCGTGTCGGGTGTGGGAAGGCGGTTCACAAGGTTCCATTGTCCACTCCAGTACGTTTCCTATGGCGTCAACTATCCCAAGATCGTTTTCAAAATCTATGTACCTGTCCACCGGCGTGGTGTCTGCTATGGAGCTGGCCTCAATATTACAGGCATTTCTTCGCCAGTCGTTTCCCCAGGGAAGCGCATGACCATCAGCCGTCCTTGTCGCGGCCTCCCATTCATCTTCAGTAGGCAGTCTTTTGCCAGTCCAGGCGGCAAAGGCCATGGCGTCTTCCAGACTGACCTGAACCACAGGGTGATTTCTTTTATTGTGGATCGTGCTTCCGGGCCCAGAGGGTTGATGCCAGCAGGCTCCATATACCGTCTCACAACTAAGGCCGGACCGGCAGATAAGTTTAACCAAACCAATTTTTTCATCTACTGTTTTCGTGAAACGTCCATAATAGACCTTTCCGTATCCAAGCCTTTCCGCGGTGGTTTTGTATCCGGTCTTTTCCACAAAAACCTCGAAGAGCGCATTTGTAACCGGGAACCTGCCCATATAAAAGGCCTCTAAACGCACCTTTTGTTCAGGACGTTCATCTTTACCGGGGGACTTATTGCCAACGATATATTCTCCCGCCGGAATCAGAATATACTGATTGTAAAATCTTTCCCTCTCGCCGAGTAACTGATTAAATTCCTCGGCCAGGAGTCTGGCCTTTAGTATCTTATTCTCCTCCCCAAAAATGCCGTCCGAATATCCCGCCTCTGAACCGCCGGCGGACAGGCCCAGCTCTACATCATTCTCTGAGACTTCCAACTCCTCAAGCTCTTCCTTAACTTCATCTTCGCTGATTTCTTCGATGTCCGGTACGTCTTCGAGTTCCCCGGCCTCTACTTCTTCTGGTGCCGCGTCTTCAACGAGCTCAGCCTCCTCAAGGTCTTCTGTGACTTCAGCCCCTTCCGGGTCTTCAGCCATCTCAGGTGATTCCAGTTCTTCGGTAATTTCAGCCTTGCTCTCTTCCTGGTCTGTAACTTCTGCCAAGGTTTCTTGGACTTCATCCCCGGCGACCTCTTCGAGTTCCTCCATCTCTTCCGGTCCTGCATCTTCCGGTCCGACATCCGGCAGGAGATCGGCCTCATCGACTATTTCTGTGCCCTCTTGTAGTTCTGCCTCTTCCTCCGCTTCCACGATTTCCTGGATGGCTTCTTCCACTACTTCTTCAACGACTTCGTTAGTCTCCTGAAGTTCTTCTGATTCTTCAGGCCCTATTTCTTCGGCCTCCAGGTCTTCGATGAGATCGGCTTCTTCTACTACTTCGGAGCCGTCTTCTTCTCCCTCTTCCGGTGTTTTCTCTTCGATGTCCTTTACGACCTCAACCTCGTCAAGGTCATCGCTGGTCTCGTCCGATTCAATGTCATCTACGATTTCAGCCTCTGTGAGATCCTCCTCGACCTCTCCGACATCTTCGAGTTTTTCAGGTTCCGGTTCTTCCGGGATTATCTCTTCGACAAGCTCGACTGTATCGGCTGCGTCAACCTCTTCCGCAGCGGTTTCTTCCGGACCGGCGGCATCTTCGGTTGACTCCATTCCCGGCGCCTCTTTCGATGTGGTTCCCGCCTGCCCATCAGATTCACCAACACCAGGTCCGTAGCCTTTGACACTGGACTCGACTATGCTGGTCCTCACTTCGTCTTTATTCTGTTCACTGTCCGTTTCTGCTGCATTCCCTGCAATTTGGGAAAGCGTATTACTCTTTTCACCTGAAAATCCCCCTGTATCCCCCTTTTTCAAAGGGGGAATTGATGGGCCTCCGTCTTTCCCCAAAGGGGTGCTTAACAGATATTCCCCTTTTTCCAAATGGGGATTAAACGGATCCCCCCCTTTAGTAAAGGGGGGTGAGGGGGGATTATCATCATTGCCCTCTATCCGCCCTAGGCGGGTGTGTGTTTCATATGCCCTGACTTCGGATGGTGCGGCGGGCTCATTAGTCAAATCGCCGTATTCTACTTTTAAACCAATTTGTTGCGACAACCCCTGGATTATGTTTTTTAGTTGGCTTAACTTGCCTGTCCTGTCCGAATTCCCCGTATTAGCCAGGACCCCTGGATCCGACAGCACTTCGCGGACAATATTTAGGACCTCGTTTATCTGTTCCAGCGTAACGCCCCCGTCCTTTTTCGCACTGCCGGCAAACGAGGTGAGCATCAGGTCTTTGGCCTCGTCGGACATAACAAAGACATTGTTACGTCCTATGATTATGCCCTCAGGATTTTTTTCATCCTCATAAAGCATTTTTAAATCCGCATTGACAGAGGATTTGATACTGCTCAGGTTTTTTCGCTTGGTTTTAATTGTAGAAGGATCATCTCCGGTATCCCAGAGCGCCTTGACGAGTTCGTCCGTATCAATGGCCTGGGGGGTGGCGACGGCGCCTTCGCTTCCGTAAAATTCTCTGATGGTGTGGATAAGTTTGTATTTTAAGGTCTTATTGTCTCTGTATTTAAGGTTGGATATCGCCTCGTCGATCCCCTTAAGGGATATTAAAGTGGCCACAAGAACCTCCTGCTGCTTGTGTTTGCTGCTATCTTTTTTTGCGGACAAGAACGCGTCTTCTTACCACTTTCCGGCGAGGCTTGGGGGACAGGGAAGATGGCCTTGCAGCTTCATGCCAGGTGGAAACCGCGTTTTCGGTTTCACCGGCCGGGTTTTGCCGATAGCGGCAGGTCGCCCTGGGACATTTCAAAATTATATTCCCTGACTGGTCGGAAGTTTCTATCAAAAACGGATTTTTGCATTGAGGGCAGGGGATATGATATGGTTTTCCCCAACTTATGAGATTGCAGCTCTTGTCGGAACATACATAAAAGAGTTTGCCCGTCGGTGTCTTCTGCGTTTGTATCTTACCGGTACCGCATACCGGGCAGGTTGTTGTTAGGTCTTCTGTAAAGGCTGCGATCCGGCTCTCTATGAGCTCATCTGTTATATCGGCATCCTTTTCTTCCTGTGCCGGGCCTGTTTCATATTTAGGCGTGGCCCGTAGTGATACTTCTTCTTTATGGGGTGTTGCTGTAATTGCTTCTGCCTCTGGGCCCGTCGAAGGGGCTGTTTCCTGTTCTGCTGGTTCCAAGGCAGGTAACGGCGCATCTTGGGTAGGGAGAACCCTCTGGCATGTTGCCTCCTCTACATCTTTTTCAGGTAAATCCGAATCATGCGGAGCGGACTCTGGAGGGATGTCCGGTATTATTTTTGCCGGTTTTGCCGCCACATCCGGTTTATTATGCAGGTCCCCGGGTTCGCGGGTGGGTACAAACTCTGTTGGCCTCCTTTCTGTGTCTGACGTAACTTCAGCCATTACGCCCTTCTTGGTAAAAAGGTCTTTAAACTTAAAGTGATCTGCGTCTTCACAGCGGGACAGGACTTTGGGAGTTGACAGAGAGAGACAGCCCCGTTGCGATCTTATCTCTTCCTGTCGATGGCGGAATATCTGCACAGATGTTTGTTCTGATTTTGGCTTGGGTCTTTGTTTTGGCAGGGACGCTCCCTGCATCTGTAATGTCTGGTCAAACTGGCTGATCGCGGTTTCCAGTTTTTTACGTCCGGACAATACCTCATCCATGGCCTGAACAAGGTAGGCGACAAGATTTCCCCCGGGCATTTTAGGGAAGACGCGGTCAAGTAATTGGACCATACTGATGGCCGGTTTCGTGGCAGAAAAACTACCATCGGCGGCCGCATCAATATATCCTTTTTGAATTATATCCTGGAGGGACGCCTTCAGGTCTTCGTCCGGGTTGAGGCCGAATTCAGCCAATTCATTCAGGAATGTTTCCTCTGTATAACGTTCGGGCGGGGAGCACGCCCCGGTCGTAGATGCGCCGAGGTGTGCGCATCTGTGAGATAGAGTGTTTTCGATATCAGTTTCACGTTCTACGGCGAGGATAAGACACGGTATGGTCGCTACATTGAGAGGCAATGAGCCAATTCCATACCTGGTACCGATCAGCCGTTCTATATGCCGTCCCAGGGTCTCATCAAATCGTGCCCGGATATTACGTGTGTGTGCGGAAAGGTGATCTTGCTCGATATTCTGCTGCATAGGCGATCTCCGTACCAGTATCTCTTTATAGGCAATGTCACTAGTCATTAGTCATTGGTCATTGATTGAGTTGGGAAGATTAACCGCTTTTACCAGTGATAAATGACCATTGACTAATGACATCGCCTATCAGCATAGGCTTGTATGGTACAGACGGACTTCAGATTTCTTATCGACACAAACGGCTGGGAGATTAGCGCGCTAAAGGCAAGCTATGCATCGAGCCATCGAAGGCCGCTACCCCCGCTTGACTCTTCACAAAGAGAGACTACATTTAGAAATTCTTCCAGGGCCTCTTTGGCCTCGAGGTCTTTGAAACTAAGGAACATGATGCCTGCACCACCGTTGGCAAGATGCCGTACTTCCCCACTCACAAAGGCATAACCAAAACCCGGCACATCTATAGCCACATCTACTTTATCATTTAAAATTAATACGTGGCAGGCAGGCAGGAAACAGCCTCTTACACTGATGTCTTTTGTAAAATAAGACTCTCCGCTTTTAAGGAGAACGACCTTGAGACCAAAGTCGAAGCGCGGGGCTGTCCTCTGCTCTTTTCCCAAAGATATTACCTCCTTTAGGACGTTTCGGCATATTCAGGGAATGACTTTACATTTTATTTTGTTAAAGAAATGAAAAAGGGCTATCCACCATAGGCGGATAACCCTTGATTTTACTGGGGTGAGCGGAGGGACTCGAACCCTCGACCTCTGGGGCCACAACCCAGTGCTCTAACCAACTGAGCCACGCCCACCATGGAAGATCTGGCGCGCCTGAAGGGATTCGAACCCCTGACCTATGGATTAGAAGTCCATTGCTCTATCCAACTGAGCTACAGGCGCAGATGGTACGGTAGCTATCTTTAACAACATTTTGACGCCTTGTAAAGACAAAATTCAGCGCTGGCGTCTGCTCCGGTCGCATATTAAAAAGTTATTGCAAGGTATTCACTTTACCGCTATGGTTACGATCACGCCTCATATCTACGCCAGGGTGAAAAAGCCATGTTTGATCTTCACCAATTAGAAGTTTTCTGCCGCGTCCTGGAATTAAAGAGCTTTTCAAAGGCCGCAGAATCAGTATATCTTACCCAGCCGACGGTTAGCGGGCATATTCAGGCCCTGGAACAGTTCTTGGATACCCGCCTCTTTGACCGTCTGGGCAAGAAGATTGTACCTACCAGGGCCGGAGAATTACTTTATAAATATGCTAAGCAGATGTTGAGCCTGCGGTCTGAGGCCCAGCGAGAGTTAGAGCTTTTTCTGGGCAGGGTCAAAGGGGAGATGACCATCGGCGCCAGTACCATCCCGGGGGCATACATCCTTCCCGAGTTGATAGGGGCTTTTAAAAAAGACCACAGCGGCATTCATATTACCCTGACTATAGCTGATACCATGGGCGTCATAGATAGCCTGCGGGCAGGGAAGATCGAGATAGGGGTGGTAGGGGCTAAGATAGAGGATAAAAGGCTCAGGTATCAGGAGTTGGTCAGGGACGAGATGGTGGTTGTGATCCCGCCCACCCATGCCTGGGCTGGGCGGCGCTATGTGGAGGCAGGTGAGCTGAAGAAGGAGACTTTCGTGCTGCGCGAACCGGGCTCCGGCACGCGCATGACCAGCCTCAGGGCCCTTGAGGAACTGGGCGTGGATGTAAAAGAACTTAACGTCGTTGCCGAGATGGGCAGCACCGAGGCCGTGCGTCAGGCCGTGAAGGCGGGAATAGGCATTGGTATTTTATCCCGACGGGCAGTCAGGGACGATATCGCCGCCGGTTCCTTGCATGGACTGAGGGTAACAGGGTTAGACTTATGGCGTGAGTTTTATGTCGTAGTTCTTAAGGGGCGTACGCTTTCTCCGATTGCCAGTTCTTTTCTTGATTTCTTGTTTTCGCATGCAAATAGTTTTACCGAGAAGGAGAACCCGGCCTAACGACTCGCCCCTTATTTTTTAAAGAGCGGCAACATATCCCTTTCGAGGGCATCCATTTTGAGTTCGCCTATATATCTTTTTATTATATTTCCTTTTGAATCCACAAGAAAACTCGCGGGGATGAAGTAGATACCCCCATAGTCCTTACATACCGCATTATTACCTATTAGAACAGGGTAGGTAATGCCGGCTCTTTTGACAAATTCGGCCAGGACTTTCCTGCCGGCAGATGTGACGGCGTCGTCAAGCGATATACTGATAATTTCAAGTCCCCTACCCTTATATTTTTTGTGCACAGCAATAAAAGCGGGTATCTCGGCCCGACAGGCAGGGCACCCCGTGGCCCAGAAGTTAACCAGGACAACCTTGCCTTTAAAGTGGCTGAGGCTTACCATGCGGCCATCCAAGTCTTCCAGGGAAAAATCGGGGGCCCTGACGGTTTTTGCCTCTGAGTCAGGAGATGTATAAAGTTGTACGAAAACTAACAGGACAAATACTAAAGCAACAAACCACCTTACTGAATGTCCAAAGTAACACCTTAAGTTATCTGCCATGCCTTACTCCCTGAACTGTTCGATTCTTTCTACCAGGTTGATGAGTTCGTCCGCTACCGCATAGAACAATTTTTTGCCTTTTTCCGGATTGGCCCTGGCCGGGTTGCCCCAGACACCATTTGGCCAGAATTTCCTCTTGTTTCTTACCAGGATGGGGTTGGGGAAGGCCGGATATTCTTCCGGACTTGTTCCCTTGACCCATTCCGGGCGCAGGTAGAGCATAACCGATGTTTCTACCTCTCCGGCGTGCGAATCACCGGCTGTTTCTACAAGACCCCGGGCAGCCCTTCCAACCAGGTCGAGTATGCTTAAAACCGCTATTTTGGCCTCAGGCAGGGCAGAGAGCAATTCCTCTCCGGCATCGGTAATAGCGGCCAGGTGCGTCCCGCCTGCATGCCCGGAGATAAGGATAAAATTCCTCAACCCCTGGTAATAGAGGGACGTAACGATATCTATAGTCAGCCTGCGCAGGGTTCCGGCCTTTATGGTGATTGTGCCGGGATGTCCGCCTGTACTGCGGCATAGTCCGTAATGGATGGGGGGAGCCACAAATAGGGGCCTTTTCAAACATGCGGACCTAGCCGTTTCGTAGATATGTATGGTGTCTGTAGAGAGGGGAAGGTGGGAACCATGCTCTTCTACCGAGCCGTAAGGGATGACGACCGTGCGGGTCTTTTTCAGCCCTTCGGCAAATTCAGGCGTAGTAAGTTCTTCCAGGAGCATAGGTGAAGCCTTATGCGAGTAGATTTAGGTCACGAAAATGCCGTACTTTAAGTGAACTCCCTGTTTCTTCGCTTCACGGCTTGCGCAGCGACCCTTTCGGGGCACGCCGGTGGGGAACATCTGCCCCTTCCAGCCTCTAAAAGGCTGGCTTTCCCCTTCCGGCTTGCCCTCGATGGGTACCCCGCAGCTCCAGCAAGTTTCGCTCAGAAACATAGATGGTTCCCGAAGCTAAAGAGACTCTGACACGGAATCTAATTGACTTTCAGGGGCATGTCAATAATAATTGCCGCATGATCGACTTGCATATACATACCATAGCCAGTTCCGACGGACAGCACACCCCGGAGGAGATATTTGCCCTGGCCGGAAGTCATGGCCTTAAGGCTATTGCCTTTGCCGACCATAACAGCGTGGGCAGTGTGCCGGAAGGGGTTCGCCTGGGAAAAGAGACCGGCATAGAGCTCGTGCCGGCCATAGAGATCAACACCTTCTATGCAGACCTTGACCTGCACCTTCTGGCCTATTTTATCGACTATGAAGGCACATCTATCCAGGACTGGCTGGCTACCATACGGGTAGAAAAAGAAAAGCAGGCGCTGCAACGGATCGCCAGGCTGCAGGAATCGGGTTTTGTCCTCACGGAGGAAGACGTACGCCGGCATTCAGGCGGTAAGATTCCAACCGGATATTCTTATCTCAAGGCCATCTTGGACCGAAAAGAAAATAAGGACGACCCCAGGCTCAGGACATATACTGAAGGAAACAGCGCCAGGTCACCTTATTATCAATTCTATCATGATTGGCTAAAGGGCGGGAGGCCAGCCTACGTGCCCATTAAAGTCCTGGCTACACCTGGCGTCATAAGGCAGGTCCTGGAGTGGAAGGCTATCCCTGTCCTGGCCCACCCCATGGACACGCCGGATACAGCCATTATGGTCCTTATAGGGGCCGGTCTGATGGGTCTGGAGGTCTATAACAGCTACCACAGTGCGGAGCAGGTTAAACATTTCGAGGCCATAGCCGGGGAACACAACCTCCTTATGACTAGTGGCTCCGATTTCCACGGCCGGAAGATGAAGCCGGATATCGAAATGGGAAGATTACGTGGCAACGATATGTCCCTTCTTGATGCCCTCAAGGCGGCTAAGGCCTGCCTTGATGCGGATTCCTGATGTATATTTTTAGGAGGAGTTCAAGCCGATTGCTTTTTATATGAAATGTATTATTATTTAGTAAAAAGGACGTGTATTCTTGAGTGTAAAGGTAGTTTGCCAGAATAAGAAGGCGGCACATGACTATTTTATCACTGAAAGATATGAGGCAGGTCTGGTACTTACGGGAAGTGAGGTCAAGTCCCTTCGGCAGGGAAAGGCAAACCTGGCCGATGGTTATGCGCAGGTGGTGGATGATGAAGTGTTGCTGTATAATGTGCACATAAGCCCATATTCTCATACGCACCATGTGGAGCAGGACCCAACCCGCACCCGCAAGGTTTTGCTCCACCGGCAGGAGATAAGAAGGCTGATCGGCAAGATACAGGAGAAGGGGTTTACGCTCATACCGACTAGGATATACTTTAAGAATGGTTGGGTGAAGGTAGAACTGGCCCTGGCCAAGGGTAAAAAGTTATATGATAAAAGAGAGAGTATAAAGAGGAGGGAAGAAGAAAGGGAGATAGCCAAGCGCTATCGAGGTCGAAACTGACATATCCATGGGGGGCGAAACGGCTTCGACGGGGATATGTAAGTTTAAGCTGCATACCGAGGTCCTGTTGGCTCGTTAAACAAACAGGAAAAAACAAACGCAGACAACTGCGAATACGCTCTGGCTGCTTAAGCCAGCGTCCTTCTGATTCGATCCTGCGGAATCAGAAAGGACGACGGATAGCGGGATAGCCTTCCCTCAATCGCCTGCTGAGAGGGGAAGCGAAACTTTATGCGGGCTAATCTCCTGGTTGCCCGGCCCGGGGTGGAACCAGGGGGTGAAATTTGAACCCCAGGCTATGTATGTAGATGCTTAAATGGAGTATCTTCGGACGCGGGTTCGACTCCCGCCGCCTCCACCATTTTGATTTAGACAACCCGTTTCTCCGGAGTGGTTCGCCGGGGGGACGGGTTTTCTATTTCCCCTGCTTTCAGCCGGAAATTAGTCAAACACATCTTCTGCAGTTTCAAAAAATAATTTTGGTATCACTTTAGCTGTTTGAAAAAGTATTTTAAAATCCCTCCCAACCTCCCTTTTCCAAAGGGAGGCGAAACACTCTCCCCCCTTTGAAAAAGGGGGATTAAGGGGGATTTTTGAGGTGCCGTTTTC
>JBFMAZ010000088.1:0-7935 GCA_040755415.1 Thermodesulfobacteriota bacterium
CAAAATGAAGCCCGCAATTTCGCTGCCTGTGCGGTGCACGCAGACAAGGACAATGATCTCACATCCGAAAATATCAAAGATCAATGGGAATACTTACATGCAAAAACCTAACCGGACAAAGCTGATTATTTCTAACATATCCGTTGTAATTTTCAAATAAAAAACAGCGGGATGTGGAAATAGACACATATAGTGTTTTGGTACCAATGGAGGCGCTTCGGAAAGAAGGATAGTAGTTTTTTTTGCCATCTGCTCATCAGGCCGACGACGAAAGGCTGCCGAGCAGCGAGAGGCCGGCCACGGCATGCCACGTGGCGTCTAGAAAGGCGGTTGCGCCCTGGATGCGGGCGAATCCGCCGCTTGCGGTCCGGCAGGCCATAATAAAAGCACACGCACCATCGGGGTCTATGGGCTGCACACCAAGCAGGGCCAGAGCGCGAAGACAGGTGTGACAGTTTTCAATGTAGGATGTGGTTCCGGGAAGAAATCCAAAGGCTCCGTCGCCATTCTGACAGGCCTGAAGCCAGGAAACCAGGACAGCTCGGTGCGGCATCTGATGTATTCGTTTCCTGTCCACAAGATATAGGATCATCCAAAGTTCGGCCGCCGTTCTCCAGCGGGCTAGGGCAAGATCGTTGGCTATTTTCCCCGTAATGTCATTTGTGATCTTCGGGACTTCCCGTAGAATCCTGGCGCAGTAGTACCTCTCGACCAGATCCAACGGTTCCTTCAAGCGGCGTTTTAGGAAAGCCGTCGTTCTATCCTCATCCACCGACATCCCGGCCAGGCGACATCCGTACAGGACATGGAAGGTAGTCCATGGCGTGATCCATTCTATTTCCGCCATCCGTGAAAGATAGTCTTTAAGGGCCGCGTCCTCATAGTAGGCGAGGGCTGTTTTTCTACGGCCTCTCCTAAGTGTTTCAAGGATACAAAGTGCGTGGTAGGTGTCTTCTACGGTCGCCGGGAGCTTCGGGGTAGCCCCGTAACCGCCGGTTTCTTTCCGTCTCGCTTTGACGAACCTTAGAATCCCATTTACCGTGTCTTCATTTATAGGGAATTGTTTTGTCATGGATATTCGATTTTGAAGCCTGAATGTTGCCGGAAGTTTTCCGCTTAATCAGGAGCGGTTGCGATTTTAAATACCGCCTCTTGAATCGCACGTGCCGGATGTTGTCTCAACATGGCAAGCGCCTTGTTTCGTTCCGGGCTGTTCGGCAGCTTGCTTAGGCTGCGAACGATCTCCAAACCTTGTACAATGTCTTTAGCATGCCGCATGGCACACTGCGCGAGGGGTACTGCGGCTGATACGGCTTTCTGATGCCCTAAGCTGATGATTGCCCCCATCCTGACTTCTGAAATCGGATGGTTCAACGCGTGAATCAGACGTTCCGTATATGAATGCCGCCGCTGCCAAGTGTCCATGTCAACACCGCAAGCCGGGCATTTGCCATGCGGCGAACCCACTTCATGGAAACAATTCGGGCAGAAAAACTGAACCGTGCTTCTCGTGGGAGTCCAGGAGCCTTCGGACATAGGGGCGTTTACGTTAATCGGTTGCGGCCGTGTCGCATGGTGAAACCCAGAAACAGTGCCGTTGCCGCCAGAGCCGTCGTCATCCCGAAATAGAATGTGGCTGCGGGCGAGATATGGTCCCAGAGCCATCCCCCACACAAGGCTTGCCGGAAACATGGCCAGTCCAATAGCTGTATTATACACCCCAAAGGCCGTGGCCTTGAAGTCGGCCGGGATTATGGTGGTGAGAAAGGCCTTCTGAACGCCTTCTGTAAGTCCCATGAACAGCCCATACAAACCAAATAGAAGCCAGATGACCCTGGTATGCCCCACAGTTGCAAAGCCATAGTAGACAAGTGTAAATAGAAGGAATCCGGAGATTATAATCCTTTTCCTTCCGAACCTGTCAGCCGCCACCCCGGCGATAACCGATGTCAGGGAATAGACTAGATTGAAAAACAGATAAACCAGAGGGATGGTCACTGGCGGCATACCGACTTGCTGTGCCCGCAAGACAAGAAAGACATCGCTTGAATTTCCAAGGGCAAAGATTGTCACCACTAGAAGAAACCATCTGAACCGGCCGTCAAAATGCCTCAGGGTGAGCTTTGGCCGGTCGACATGCTCAACCGCGCGTGCCTTTTTCTCGGCTATAAAAAAAACAATCAAGAGGACTGCCAGTATTCCCGGCACCATGGAGAGCCAAAACACCTTGCGGTAGTCGTTCGAGAATATGCCGAGGAAAAAGAAGGCCAGTGCCGGTCCGACCACCGCACCCATGGTGTCCATGGAACGATGAAACCCGAAGGCCCGGCCCAGGAATCTCCTGTCTGCCGATTCAGAGATTATGGCATCGCGCGGGGCGGTGCGCACGCCTTTGCCGAACCGGTCCATGAATCGGGAACCGAGCACCTGGTGCCATCCGGAAGCCAGCGCCACCAGGGGTCTGCTCAATGTAGATATGGCATAGCCTGCGGCCATGAGGCCCTTGCGACTGCCTATCTTATCCGAAAGCCACCCGGAAAAGACCTTCAGCAGGCTTGCAGTGGATTCCGCAATACCTTCTATTAGACCGACAAAGACTTATTCGCCCCGAGCACGTTGGACAGGAAAAGCGGTACCAAGGGATAAATCATCTCTGAACTCACGTCCATAAAGAAACTTACCAGTCCGGTGACGAAGACGTTCTTACCAATGCATAAAAAATTCCTGTCCTTTCTTGGTGGCCTTTGGTGTGTGTGGTGTAGGCTATTCGTGTATTCCATACCCATCGAGCCTCAAAAGTCGTCACACCGGTGAAAAACCGGTCTGTTTCCCATCGCGGCTCAAAATCTCAGTGTCGCCTTCAACCGCTTGGTATTGAACAACAAATCCAATCCGCTTCTTGCTCTGGTGACATGAACGTCGGCGGCCATGATGGCGTCGGCGGCGCACCCCTCTCCTTCGGAGACGGCAATGCCGACTCGTGCGATCTCCAACATCTTGCGGTCATTATTACCGTTCCCAAAGGCGACCACTCTCTCAGCGCCGAGTTCCCTGACAAATTTCTCCTTTTGAACATCATGGTTTTCCCCTGTAAGGATATGAATCTCACAAGGAATCCCCTCCAATTCCGCTCTGGCCCTGCCGAAGGTGTCGGCCGTTAGTATGTGAATCTTCAGAAACTCGGCTATGCTATTCAACTGTTCACGCACACCGGGCAGGAGTCTCCCGTCCATGGAAAGAGTCCCTGTGAAGTCCGAAACCAGGTGTTCGAGATGAATCAGTCCAAAGCCGGGTACGTCTATCTCAATCATGATCGCTCTCCTTTCTTATTCACTGAAGCCTGGATTTAGAGTATGCAAACCCCGTGCGCAAAAGGGAATCACGGCTGATCATCCCTTTGAAGAGCCCATCGGAGTCAACTACGGGCAGACGTTTCAGCCCGTTTTCAGTCATCAGCTTTATGGCCTCGTGAATGGGCGTATCTTCGGTTACGATTATCAGTTCCGTTTTCATGACTTCAGCAGCAGTTTGGGCCTGGAGCCGTTCCACGAATTCTTTTCGTTTTCGCCCGGATCCCGTAGGTACCTTGCTTACCAGATAGTCCCATATGCCGGCCCGGTAGTCGGAAAACGCCGTAAGCAAATCCCGGTCAGAAATCAGTCCTAGAAACCGGCCGGTCTTATCCACGACTGCTACCCTTTGGATGTCATTGGTGTCTATGACGCGGATGACCTCTTCAACGGATGTTTCCGGTAGTACCGTATGTGTGTCCCGGCGCATGATGTCCGAAACATAATGCACATCGATCACCACTATATCCTGCGCCGCGAAGGTCTTCCAATCCGGCGATTCCCTCATAATCGTGCGAAATACATCTATTCGCGATAGTATCCCCACAAGCCTTCCTTCTGCATTGACGACCGGGAGGCGCTTCAATCCATTCTTCAGCATCAAATGCACGGCCTCTGTTATCGGCTTATCCTCTTGTATGAATATGGCCGGCCGACTCATAATCTCCTCAGCCCGCTTGAGCGAAAGGGACTCAAGAACCGCTTCGACCTTTTCTTGATCGGATTCGGCCAGGAGACCCAGTCGCAACGGCATACCGGCCCTATAAATTAAATCTCCTTGGGTTATTATTCCTGCCACCCGGTCCTTCTCGTCGACTATTGGAATGCCGGTGAAAACTGAAGACAATAAGAGTCTTACTACCTCACTGACAGGAGTTGACAAAGTAACCTTCTTTGGACAAGGGGTCATGACGTCTCTTACTCTGACGTGTCTTGGTATCAGGGACTCCCCGGTCTTGTGGCTTACCACCCGGAGGCTCTGGACTGCTATAATGCCGTCAGTCACCATCTTCTCTAACCCCGGTAAAACACGATCCAATTCGGACAAAGGCAGGATAATATCAATTCGAAGGGGCATATTGAAAGAGAGTACCTCAATCCGCTTTGTCGCAAGTTCCCCGTTCTCATAATATCCGTCCGTCCCCTTAGTTACCATACAACGTGCCGCTATCTTTAAGCCCTGAATATATTGGAGAACGGCGATATGCAGGGGGCTTCCACGCCATCGAGCACCTTCACTTGTAAATATTTCTATCAGACTGTATTCCATCACGGCAACCCCCCCTTATAGCATGCGACCTAGCCACATACCTACGAATACCATGACCATGCCCCCGATATTGTTAAAAAGAAAATTCTGTCCCGCGATTACGTTGCTTCCCCCATACATAGCGTTCATGGTCTCCAAGGCAAAAGCCGAAAAGGTCGTCAAGGCGCCCAGAAAACCAGTAATGAAGAACAAGCGTGCTGAGGGATCCATAATATTGCGTTCACCGAGAGCAAAGAACGTTCCAATCAAAAAACAGCCGGACAGATTAGCCAACAGAGTACCCCACGGGAAACTGTTTCCGCAAAGTTTGACCGCCAGCAACGAGACCCCGTACCGGCACAATGCGCCCAGGCTCCCACCCATCATTACCAAAAAGATCTTTTTCATATCCTGAGAGCCTTTAAGCCAAATACTATCATACTAAAATAACCGGGAAGAAAAGCATAGTTCAAGGCACGCTTAGCCACAGAGAGTCCGATAACCCTTTTTAAGTCTGAATCAGGCCCAATAAATTCGTGTCAATTCTGGTTCACTATCGTCCGGTAGGGAGAAAAGGATTGGCAAAGACCGCCGATCTGTCGAGTTCCGCCTCAATTTCCAGCAGCCGGTTATATTTGGCTATCCGTTCGCTGCGACAGGCCGAGCCGGTCTTGATCTGGCCGCCGCCCATGGCCACGGCAAAATCGGCCATGAAGGTGTCCTCAGTTTCCCCGGAACGATGCGATATGACGAAACCCCATCCGGCTTTGCAACACAGTTGAATAGCCTCGATGGTCTCCGTGACCGTACCGATCTGGTTAAGTTTGATGAGCACGGCATTGGTCGTCTTCTCCTCGATCCCTCGGGCTATGAACCGGGTGTTGGTAACATAGATGTCATCACCCACGATCTGGACCTTGTCTCCCAAAACGGCCGTGTGCTCGCGGAATCCCTCCCAGTCATTCTCGGCCAGTCCGTCTTCAATGGATACAATGGGGTATTTCTCAATCCAATCTCTGTAAAGCGCGGTCATTTCACTGCTTGTTTTCCTCCCCTGACCTGATTTGCCAAGTTCGTAAGCACCCTTTTCAAAAAAAGAGCTGGCGGCAGGATCAAGGGCAATGGCTATGTCCCGGCCGGGCCTGTATCCGGCGGCTTCGATCGCCTCGACAATCACCTCACAGGCTTCGTCATTGCTCTTGAGATTGGGAGCAAACCCGCCTTCGTCGCCCACGCTGGTAGCGTAACCTTTTCTTTTGAGAATGCCTTTGAGGGCATGGAAGGTCTCCGCGCCATAACGCAAAGCCTCAGCGAAGGTCGGGGCACCTACCGGCATCACCATGAATTCCTGGAAATCTACGCTGTTGTCGGCATGTTTGCCGCCGTTTAGGATGTTCATCATGGGGACCGGAATCTGTACGGCGCCCGGCCCGCCCAGATAAGCATAGAGCGGCAGGGCGGCAGAAGTGGCTGCTACACGGGCGACAGCCATGGAGACGCCTAGGATAGCGTTTGCTCCAAGTTTGCCCTTATTCGGGGTTCCGTCCATTTCAATCATGAGGCGGTCGATTTCGGCCTGCTGCCTGGGATTTTTGCCGATGAGAGCGGGTGCAATGATTTCGTTGACATTGGCTAATGCTTTCAGCACACCTTTACCGCCATACCGTTTTTTATCCCCGTCACGCAGCTCAACGGCCTCATTTTCTCCCGTTGAGGCGCCGGAAGGAACAGATGCCGAAGTTGTGACCCCGTTTTCCAGGGTGACAAAGGCCCGCAGAGTGGGATTTCCACGGGAGTCGAGAATTTCCATGGCATGCACCGATTTGATCTTACGATTCATTGCTGTCTCCTTTCTTTTTATTCAGTAGGGGCAACGGGGCAAATATGGCCATTACTTCGTCTCTAACCATCTTTACAGGGTGACAGACCAGAGTACACAAAAATGTCTTGGCCTCTTGAGTACCGATTTCACCAAGCGCCGTTACGGCCGCTTTGGCCACGGTATCATTTTTGGTGTTCTTGACTAAATTGATGAGTGGATCAACGGCCCGCGTATCCTTCAGCTTGCCAAGCACACAGGCGGCGTTGATCTGAGCATTCGGGTCAGGATGATTTAGCGTCAGAACAAGTTTATCAAAGTAGTCTTTTGAACTCCAGAACTCTTGGATATTAAACCCGCACGCGGGGCATTCTGTTGCGTTTTCACCAAGCTCTTGCCAACATTTTGGGCAGTGGGATCGGGGCATACTCACTCCTCCCAAGCGGCAAAAGAAAAGAGATTCGAACCCAGACGATAAATACGCGGACAGGTATTTTGTTGGAAAATCGGAGGGGAATATAGAGGATTAGCTCGTGATGTCACCACCATCTCCTACCTAAGTTTTCAGCTTTGGTAGGAGTCATCAGCCCTTTTTAGAGCGGTTTAGGTGGACTCCATCACCGTACGATGAGGTTTTGTGTACTTACTTGCCCATTAACATGGCGAGGAACTCGTGTCAAGTTTTTTCATATTCTGAAAACGACGGAATATGGTGCCGTGGAAAAGGCAAAATAAAAGGATACCGGGCGTGCTGTGCGCACGCCCGATAGCGACTACTCTATATCCACTTTTATTTGTTTAGGCTTGGCTTCTTCCCGTTTAGGAACGATGATTTCCAGTATCCCATTTGAGAATTTCGCCTTGATCTTATCCGCCTCCAGACTAGCGGGCAGGGCAAAAGAACGGTTAAATACCCCGTAAGAACGCTCGATACGGTGGTAATTTTCCTGTTTAACATCTTTCTGGAATCTCCGTTCCCCGCTCAGGGCAAGGGTGTTATCCTTCATCTCCACCCGGATGTCTTCCTGAGTCAATCCAGGCAGTTCGGCCTGTATGACTATCGCCTCTGCTGTCTCATAAATATCCACCGGGGGCACCCAACTGCCCTGGATTAATTCTTCCCTTTTTCCCGTGCGACCCAGGCTTTCTTCGAAAAGTCGATTCATCCTTTCCTGTAAAGACAATAAATCCCGGAAAGGTTCCCATTTGACAATCGGCATAAGCAATCCCTCCTATTTATTTTTTTGAAACATTTTATCTCTTTGAAATCCCGAAAACTCCGATTACTTGGGCTGGAGCTAAATCCGAAATCCGAATATCGAAAATCGAAACAAATTCAAATTATTAATGTCTCAACGTTCAAAACAGCAGCGAAGTCAATTCATTTTTGAGTAACACTTTAGCTGCTTGAAAAAAGCTGGTCGTCCAGAAAGCGGCGCCTCAAAAATCCCCCTTAATCCCCCTTTTTCAAAGGGGGAAACGTCTCTCCTCCCTTTGGAAAAGGGAGGTTGGGAGGG
>JBFMAZ010000089.1:0-10526 GCA_040755415.1 Thermodesulfobacteriota bacterium
CTCCCAACCTCCCTTTTCCAAAGGGAGGAGAAACATTTCCCCCTTTGAAAAAGGGGGATTAAGGGGGATTTTCGAGGCGCCGTTTTCTGGACGACTAGCTCTTTTCAAACAGCTAAAGTGTTACAAAAAATTTTATCAGGACGCAGAGAACGCTGAGATAACATATTGAATAGCTTGTAGTTTTTCTCTGTGTTCTCCGAGCGCTCTGCGGTGAAAATTCCTATTCAAATCCAAAATAATCAGCGCTGCTGTCGTTTGGAACATTGGGAATTTGGACATTTGAATTTGTTTCGGATTTCGATATTCGATATTCGGATTTGAACCCGGCTGCCTGCTAATCGGAGATCACCCATCGCTCTCTGTCAATAGTTTGATGGCGGACCAAGGTCAAGTAAATTCAGCCCCTGAGAACTGCCATAAAAAAACTTGACCTAAACGATGTCATCCATTATATGTAACCGTTCTGTATAGCTAATGAATTTCAGGGACATCAACTGGGAAAAAGGTAATGTCAAAAGTTTTATAAAAAACAAACCACAGGGTGCTTTGCTTAAATTCCAAATGTCAAAATCCAAAGTTCAAATGAAGCTCAAATGACTAAAGTAGAAGTCATTAGTCAATAGTCATCTGTCACTGGTAAAAGGGGGTCTATCTTTCTCCCGACTTAACCAATGACTAATGACCAGTGACCAGTGACGTTTTGAGCTTTAGGATTTGTCATTGATTTGAACTTTGAGCTTTGAAAGCGGAGCCTTGACCGGAGCGGCCTGTCTTTTAACGTTTGCTGCCGTGGACAGGGTAGATAGAGGTGTCTATCTGTTGATTGAAGAGCTGGAGGCCCGATTTAATAAGTTAATCGACAAATATCCGGGTAACCGGTGTGCCGATATCCTGGACTATGATCCTTCAAAAATACCAACTGAGGTCTGCTCCCCACTTATTGCCGGTGCCATTCATATCGCCCTGGAGTTACTGGAAACCGTAGGGCTATCAAGGCAAATAAAGGAAGAACAAGAATTAGAATCCAGCCTGATCCTGGCAGGTAGCCGGGCTAGCCTCGAGTAATATAATCAAAAAAGCTTATGAACGCGTCCCCTTTTTTCTCCAGGAGTTCTTTAAGCTCTGTACCGGATAAGCCTCTAACAACATCGGGATTTTGAGGGGACAATATCCCAAAAAATATTCTTTTAATCTTCATCATCTCCACGGTTACCATCAACGCCAATTTATTTTCTCCATCCCAATCAGTGACAAACTCGAATTCATCAAAATCTTCCGGTGGATCAGGCAGGTACCGGCCAGCCAGCTCATAGGCATTTTGCGCCACGGCCTCCTTAACCCTCTCCAGGACAACCGTCTTGCCTATATAACTACGGAATCTCTCCATGACCATTTACCTGCTAACCGGCTTCGGCGCGGTGATATTCAGCCTCTTCATTTTACGCCATAAGGTGGTTTTATTGATGCCGAGTTCCCGGGCCGTGGCCAACTGGTTCCAATTGTTGCTCATAAGGGTTTCATAAATAAACCGGTGTTCCATTGCAGTTAAACTGGCCCTTACCGGCATTTGTCCCGACTCCTTTGGTATGAGATAAGAGGGCAAGTGGTCCGGATTAATGAGTCCGGACTTACAAAGTATAAAGGCGTGTTCGATTATGTTTTCCAGTTCGCGAACATTTCCCGGGTAATCATGATGCATAAGGATGGCCAGGGCCTCTTCTGACACCCCGGAGATATCCTTTCCTCGTAACCGGTTAAAACGATCGATTATGTGGTCAATCAACAAGGGTATATCTTCCTTCCGTTCCGAAAGTGCCGGCAGGATGATTTTCATGACGTTGATGCGGTAGTAAAGGTCTTCCCGAAATCTCCCTTCTTTCACCAACACTTCCAGGCTCTTGTTCGTTGAGACAAGTATCCGGACATCGGCCCTGACGGGTCGTATGCCCCCCAACGGTTCGAACTCTCTTTCCTGCAGAACCCGTAGCAGCCTAATCTGAAGGGCCGGAGAAATATCGCTGATTTCATCCAGGAAAACGGTCCCCCCCTGGGCCAGGGCAAATCTGCCTGGCTTATTCTTCCTGGCATCGGTGAAGGCCCCGGCTACGTAACCAAAAAGCTCCGATTCCAATAGAGTATCCGGCATCGCAGCACAGTTTACCGCGACAAACGGCTTTTTGCGGCGCTGGCTTAGATTATGAATGGCCCTGGCAAAGAGTTCCTTGCCGGAGCCGCTGGGGCCTTCAATAAGGACAGTACTTTCACTGGTGGCTATTTCCGGCAGGATGGCAAAAATCTTCTGCATCTTGTGATTTTTGCTGATAATGTCGTCCAGACGGTGACGTTTCGTCAATTCCTTCCGTAGCCCCTCAACCATGGAAAGGTCCCGGAAGGTCTCCACACCACCTATAATTTTCCCGAGTTCATCTTTAAATACAGCCGTGCTCACGCTTATCGGAATCTTTTTGCCGCGGGCTTTTATTATATAGACAGGCTTATTGATAATTGGCCTTTTGGTCAGCATAGTTTTTTTCAAGGCGCAATCCGTCTCACATATATTAGCTCGAAAGACATCACTGCATAACCGGCCCAGGGCCTCTTCCCTTGGTATGCCAGTAATCTTCTCAGCGGCACAGTTGAAGGAGGTAATCTTCCATTCCAGATCTACCGTAAATACACCGTCCGCTATGCTGTCTAGAATAATTTCGTGTCTGCAATCTGGTTGTTTTCGGAACAACATAATATTAATTTAGCGCTTATTTTATTGATTTGCAAATCCTGGTTAATTCGTAAAAATATATCTCACCGCAGAGCACACAGAGGACGCAGAGAAAAATCTTAAACTATTCAATATGTTATCTCAGCGTTCTCAGCGATCTCTGTTGTAAAATTTTACTTCTTACGTGTTCGTCAATCCTGCTTGTTTAATACAGAAAAAAATGGCCCATCCGAAGATAGGCCATTTTGTGCTTGCACTTTAGAAAACAGTTCGCTACGCCCTCAACGAATCGGGGATCTCCATGGTCTTCATCAGCACGTCGATGAAGAACATGGTATGCATGTTCAATTTATAAGTACTGATGATATCCTCCAGTCCTCCGTGGCAGTTATGGCACGGAGCGATGCAAAGGTGTACCCCGGTAGCCGCCAACTGCTCCGCCTTGATACTGTTTGACTCCACACGTTTTCCCTTCCAGGGTGGGCCACAGTTGATTACGCCCCCACCCGCACAGCAACAATGGTTCTGCTCCCGGTTGGGATACATCTCTACAAATTCCTCACAGGTCTCCTTCACAAGATAACGCATCATCTCATGGAGACCCCGCCCCCGGACAATATTACAAGGGTCATGCAGGGTAACCGGTTCCTTGAGCTTTCTGGCTATCTTAATCTTTCCCTCCTTAAGGAGTTCATAATAGAACTGCGTGGCGTGGATGACCGGGATGGGCGGCATCTTCCAGCCCAGCCAGCGATTCCCCACGTCATAGACCGAACGGAAGGCATGACCACATTCACCCATGACGATCTTCTTCACCCGCAATTTGGCAGCCGTCTCAAAATGGGTCCTTTTAATGCGGCCCATCATCTCAAGGTCGCCAGTAAACATGGACATATCACTGTTATCCCAGCCGGGAGCAGAAGGCATAGTCCAGTCTACTCCTGCTGCCGTCATGAGGATCGCTGCCTGATATATGAGCTGAGCACGGAATTTGGGCTCCGGACCGATGACCGAATACATGATGTCCGCGCCCTCTTTGTCGAGAGCGATGCGAAGGCTCGGTAACTCGCCCTGGGCCTCTCCTTCCTGCCACTGGAGGGTATCTATCCATTCATCCTCCTTCACCCACATCTGATTCATGGTCGCCGAGTGACTGTGTGAAGTATCTTGGATGTACTGAGGTGTAACTCCTAACAGATGACAGATACGCCGGACCGTGGCCATGATATAAGCTATATCGATACCATAGGGGCAATACATACTGCAGCGCCGGCATACATTACATTCTGTAGAGGCAATTATCGAGGCCCTCTTTATAAATTCCGGACTTACCTTGCCTTTTTTATCCAATATCTCCCACATGGTCTGCTTGACTTTACCTACCGGCGCCCATTCGGGAGTCCCATGGGAAAGGTAATAATGACAGGCCGTGGAGCACATCCCGCAGTGGATACAGGTATTCACATAAACCTTCATGCGTGCCGCCATCTCACCCGTAATCACGCGATTTATGACCTGTTCTATCCGCTCATAAGTAAGTCTGGCCGCCCCTTCTTCCAGGCCTACATCTATTATCTCTTTCTTTTCCTTTAACATTGTTGCAGGTACTGCCATGCGTATATCCTCCTTTAAAAAACCTCCCAAAATTAGAAGGGCAAATTACCAATCTCTGGCGTGCCGGACGCCACCGAATTCAGAACCCATATAGGCCCTGGTAAACCAGAAGTAAAACATATGGACCAACCGGGTGAAGGGAATAGCCATCAGCATAATCTCCCCGGACAAAATATGCAGGATGAGCATAGTCCTGTACTCAATCCACTGATGGTAAGCCAGGAAGCCGGTGATAAACGGAGCGGCGGTAACGGCCAGTATCACGTAGTCCGCGGCAGAAGTTACGTATTTCACCTCGGGAAGTATCTGTCTCCGGAAAGCAAAGAAAACGCAGGCGCCAATCACCACAAGGGTCATGATGTCGGCAATCCAATCCGGCAAGGCCCACCAGCTTATATTCCACGATTCGTCCCAGAGAACAATATGGGAAAGGAGAAAAACAGGTGTCACGAGAAGACAGATGTGGAAGACAAACGACATAACGGTCATTATCGGTCGCTGTCTCATATTTGCGCTGGCAAAAGGTATAATCCAGTGCAGAATTGAGCGCAGGCTATACTTAAAACTCATATAACTAAAGATAAAGGCCTCTTTTTTTCTGGCCAGATAATACATGGAAATCACCCTATACAGACTGCCCCCTATAAAAACAACAAAGGTTAACCACAGTAGCGGACCCCGTACAAACTCATAAATACCCTGCATTATATTTCCCCCCTTACTTAAAATTCTGATACTGGCACGATACGGCGATAGTATTTCCCATCTTCGATGGATCGAACGAGGACCTTCTTTCCGTCCAGGCTGAAGACCGGATCCCAGATGGCCTCGCATTCACGCCATGCTTTTGCATCCAGGGCAATCGTGTATTTGCCGTCTTTTTCTACCTTGGCCGCCACCCTATGACCGTCCGGGCTGAAGACCGGCGGCCATACCATATCGTATAGCGCCGACCACGGCGTACCATCTACCACAATCTTCCAGTGCCCGTCGTCCTTGGCAATGGCTGCCACACGACTACCATCCGGGCTAAAGGTGAGATCCTGAACCAATTCATTAAACGTCGTTGCCCAGGGTTTACCATCAATGGCTACCGTCCATTGTGCAAAAGACGGGGCCACAATGGCCGCCAGTTTTCTACCATCCGGGCTGTACTGTTGATGCCAGCACTGCACGAATTTGCTATCCCAAACCGGTTTGCCATTGACTACCAAAGTCCACTTGCCAGCCGCCCTTACCGGGGCAATAGCCAGGGCCTCGCTCGTTTTAGGCCGGAATATAGGTTCCCAGACACAATTAAATTTCTCAGCCCAGGTCTCCCCGTCCATGGCAATGGTATAATCATAAAGACCCATCCTTACCTCGGCCGCCACATGTTTGCCGTCAGGGGTTATATCCAGGCCCCAGACATTGGTAAAGATCTTATCCCAGGCATTGCCATCCACGGCCACCGTCCAGGTACCCTCCTGAAACTTATAAATCTCGGCCTGGCCCAATGGAACTGACTGCACTGCCGCCGCGACCCGGCTGCCATCCGGGGTCATGACGTACTTGCCAATATGCTCAAACAAATTTTCCCACGGCTGGTCATTCACCGCCACGCCATACCGCATATCCTGCTGAATCTTGACCGCAATGACCTGTCCGTCTTCGTTGAACTTGGTATCCCAGACATAGGCAAACTTATTCTCCCAGGGCACACCATCTACAGCTAACGTCCACTCACCTGCTTCTGAAACTATAGCCGTCAGTCGCCCATCCGGACCAAATCTCAGGTTCCACATATTATCATAGGTGTTCTCCCATGCCTCCCCATTTACGCAGGCCGTATAAGTTCCATCCTCGTTTCTTACTATGGCCGCCACTTTTTTACCATCAGGGCTGACATACGGCTCTTGCACCCGGGCAAATTTAGTCTTCCATTCACTGGGAGTCGCGATTAATTCTTCGCTCGTATCCCAATCCCACTTTTTTGATTCGGACATTGTACCGCCTCCTTTTCCTACATCTAAAGCTAACCTTACTGCATGAGACGGCTGGTCTCATGTTATTCACTCAGGCTGCCAGTCATGAAGTTAATGGCTAATCGCTCACCGCTGCATAACCAAGGTTGACCCTTCATTAAAACATAGCACGCTGAATAAAGATTCATATCTTTCTAGCATGTCTTAATTGCTGTGGTCAAGTTCTTTTTTTGTATTTTGCCTTAAACCAGAATAAAAAGATTCCTTCTTACAATAATAAAAAGCCTCGTCCACAAACAACAACGGCCCATTATCTCTAATGGGCCGTTGTCTTATCCGTATTTAGTTGAGCCAAAAACGCCTTAGGCTCGCAATGAATCCGGAATTTCCATGGTCTTCATCAGTATCTCGCTAATAAATACCACATGCATCCCCAGATTATAATATTTCACGATATCTTCCAGTCCGGAATGGCAGTTGTGACAGGGAGCGATTAAAATATGCGTACCGGTGGCAGCAAGCTGTTCGGCCTTTATTTTATTGGACACTACCCGCTTTGTTTTCCAGGGGGGACCGCAGTTGATAACCCCGCCCCCGGCATTGCAGCAATAATTGTGTTCCCGGTTGGGGTACATCTCTATGAAATTTTTACAGGTAGCCTTAATAACATACCTTGCCATTTCGTGCAGCCCCCGCCCTCGTATAACATTACAGGGATCGTGCAGGGTAACCGGCTCCTCGAATTTTCTGGCTATCTTTATCCGGCCGTCTTTAATCAGGTTATAATACCACTCAATGCCATGGACTATGGGTATGGGTGGCATCTTCCAACCTACCCAGCGGTTTCCCACATCATATACCGAACGGAAGGCATGACCGCATTCGCCCATGACTATCTTTTTCACCCTTAGCTCAGCAGCCTTCTCAAAATGGGTCCTCTTGACCCGCCCCATGACCTCAAAGTCACCGGTGTACATGGCCATATCGCTGTTGTCCCAGCCCGGAAGCGAAGGCATGGTCCAGTTCTCGCCGGCTACGGTCATAATAATAGCTGCGTTGTAGATAAGTTGGGCCTGGAACTTCGGTTCCGGACCGATAACCGAATACATGATATCCGCCCCCTCTTTGTCAAGGGGGATGCGAAGTCCGGGTATCTCACCCTGGGCTTCACCCTCCTGCCACTGCAAGGTATCTGCCCACTCATCCTCCTTCACCCACATCTGATTCATGGTGGCCGCGTGGCTGTGGGCTGTATCCTGAATATAGAGGGGAGTAACCCCCAACAGGTGACAAATCCTGCGCACTACAGACATAATATAAGCTATATCAATACCATAAGGACAAAACATACTGCAGCGCCGGCACATGTTACATTCTGTAGAGGCAATCTCAGAAGCCCTTTTTATAAACGCCGGGCTGACCTTTCCTTTTTTATCGAGCATCTCCCACATGGTCCGTTTGACTTTTGCTACCGGGGCAAATTCGGGATCGCCATTATTAGAGAGATACTGATGACAGGCGGTGGAGCATAATCCACAGTGGATGCAGGTGTTCACATAAACCTTCATCCGCGCCCCGGTCTCTCCCTTTAGTACCTGGTTGATAACCTGCTCTATTCTCTCGTACGTAAGTTTGGCTGCTCCTTGTTCCAATCCCTCATCTATAATCTCTTTCTTTTCTTTTAACTTGGTTGCAGGTACTGCCATAAGCGTATCCTCCTCATAAAGACCGTCTAAGAGATGACTAATTAGTGTCCATCCGGAAACCCCGAAAAACTCCCCCCTCCCTCGACGGGAGGGGGTTGGGGGGAGGGTGAACTGATAGGAAAATCGCTAGGTTATCCCCCTCACCCTAACCCTCTCCCGCCAGGGGAGAGGGAAAAAACTGGGGTTTCTGGATGAACATTAATTAGCAATTTAAACATGCTGTAAAGCATAAAACGTGCCAATAAAATTTTGCACGGAAAAGTATCTAACATCCCTTAATTACTGGATTTATAGGAGGGGCCAGAGATCCGGGAGGGTTGCAATAGTGCAATTCAAGGGTAACATTGAGTTGCTTTTTGCACCAGATAGGTAATGGCAATTAAGCGGTGAAAAGCCTTTTTTACGAAACCATCAATTATAGAATGGTTTGCTAATTTCCGCTTTTGATATAGAGGCGGACCCCGGCAAAGACCTTCTCGATAGCTGCGGAATCTTTCTGCCGAACAGCCGAAACCAGGCGGTGCAGATTGTCCATATAGGACTCAAGGACCGGCAGGACGTAGGGATTGTAAAAAAGCATCTGGGCATAAAGTGCGGGGTCCTGACTAAAGAGGCGCCGCACTTGCTCCATTTTTTTCCTGAAGTTGGGCGTAGCCGCCCCTTCAAGGGTGTAAAGGGGTATTTTACTTCCGGCTATGGTCAGACCCACGGCCATGTGTGCCGTGTGTACAAGCCCCTGCACTATGGCCATGGCCCGGTCGTGCTCATCCGGAGACATTATTTGTACATGGCCGCCGTAAGACCCAAAGAGATCTTTCAACCAGGGCAGCCATCTTTTGCCCCGGGCCGGGCAGAGTACAATATTTTTGCCTTTCAGTGACCTTTCCCGCGGCCCGAATAAAGGGTGAGTACCGACAACCTCGGCCTCAGAATACTTAAGCATGGCCTCCACCGGCTCCTTCTTAAGAGAGGTCAGATCCATGAACAAGGCGTCTTTCGCCAGATATGGCCCCAATTCTTTGATGGTAGCGCAGGTCACGGCAATAGGCACAGTAACAATAAGAACTTGGCTCTTCTTAGCCAGTTCAACCGGGGTCAAGGCGGTTCTTCGACCGGCTATCTCCACACTATAGCCGGCGGCAGTAAAAAAACGCCTAAACCATTGCCCCATCTTTCCGCTGCCGCCAACCAGGCCGATAGTAACGGACTTCTTATCCATGAAAGCTGATGGCCCTCTGCCGCAGGAGATGATCTGCCAGGGTAAGCCGCATCATGGCTGCACAAACCGGAACGATCCTTGGGATGGCCGAGATATCATGCCGGCCGCCGACCGTTATCTCCCGCGGCTCCATGTTAATATTTACGGTCTGCTGGGGCCTGGCAATGGATGGGATGGGTTTTACCGCCACCCGTACGACTATGTCATCCCCATTTGAGATACCGGCCAATATGCCCCCGGCATTATTGGTAGCAAAACCGTGGGGTAGGATAGGGTCGTTATTCTGTGAGCCGAGGCGGCGCGCGGCCTCAAAACCAGAGCCGATCTCCACGCCCTTGACGGCCCCGATGCTCATCATAGCCTTAGCCAGATCACCATCCAGTTTGTCAAAGACCGGTTCGCCGAGACCAGCCGGACAACCCTTGGCCACTATCTCCACTATGCCGCCCAGGCTATCTCCCTGCGCACGTACCTCTTTTATCCTTTCCTCCATGCGCAATGCCGCCTCTGGATCCGGGCAAAAGAAAGGGTCATCCTCGACCCTGGCCAAATCGATCTTTTCCGCACGCACACCGCCCAGTTCCAGGGTATAGGCTATGACCTCTATCCCCTCCCGTTCCAGGAGCTTACGTGCTACAGCGCCGGCCGCCACTCTGGCCACGGTCTCCCGCCCGGAGGCCCGGCCGCCCCCCCGGTTATCGCGGATACCGTATTTCTTAAGGTAGGTATAATCCCCGTGACCCGGACGAAAAAGGTCCTTGATAGGCTCATAGGCTGAGGTGTCCACGTCACGGTTAAAGATAATAAGTGAAACCGGCGTTCCTGTAGTCTTCCCGGCAAAGACACCGGATAGAATCTCTACCACATCCGGCTCCTTACGCCTGGTAGCCGCAACCACTCCGGCCTTTCCCGGCCGGCGCTGCTCCAGATCGACCTGTATATCCGCCTCGCTCAGAGGAATGAGAGGAGGACAGCCGTCTATGACTACCCCCAGGGCCCGGCCATGGGATTCCCCCCACGTGGTAACCCGAAATACCTTACCGAATGTATTCCCAGCCATATCCTTTCCTTGTCGTAGGTTAGCCTTTTGAAAGTTATCCTAAATACGCATAGCTATTGCGTTCGGTATAATTTTAAATTCGAAATCCGAATATCGAAATTCCAAACAAATTCGAATTTTCGTATCAATTTAGCTGTTTGAAAAAGCATTTTAAAATCCCTCCCAACCTCCCTTTTCCAAAGGGAGGAGAGACGTTTCCCCCTTTGAAAAAGGGGGATTAAGGGGGATTTTTGAGGCGCCGCTT
>JBFMAZ010000090.1:0-3436 GCA_040755415.1 Thermodesulfobacteriota bacterium
GCCCAATGTGCCGGCAAAAACCTCAACATGATTTTCCAATCGCCATCATTCGCTGTAGTTTTCATGGCGCCATGATATACAAATGTCTGCTAAAATACAACCTTCTTATTTTAGCGCTTATGGGGCTGAGCCCACCCTACACGACTTACCTGACAGTCGGCCCTATTTGGCCTTTTCCAGTTGGCGGTGGGGGATGTTTGACAGGTCGTCCCTTGTAGTATAAAGGACAATAAAACGCTTTTCCAGCTCTTTGTTCAGCTCTACCAGTTTCTCCTTTTCCATATCCATAATCCGAATGAAGACGTGGCGGCATTCCTTCTCACATGAGTCCCAGGAGGTGAGTATGCTTACCATCCGCCCTCCGTAGGCCCGGATCGTATCAGCCACTTCTTTTATGGAGCCCGCCCGGTCTTCAATGCTGAACGCAAACTGGATTCCACCCTGATATATACCCGTGATACTCACCAGTACCTTGAGGACATCGGTCAGTGTAATCACACCGATAAGGTCGCCTTTATTGTTCACTACCGGTAGGCCGGAGATACGGTTTTCGAGCATGATAACGGCCGCCTTTTCTACCGTATCATCCCCGTTAATGGTAATAGGATCCTTGGCCATGAGATCTTTAACCCTTATTTCGGACAAGAGATAGTACAATTCGTGTACATCCAGAGAAGTAGCCTTGGAAGGAGCAGCGTCCTTTAAATCCCGGTCGGTGATAATCCCCACCAGCTTTCCCTTGCGTAAGACCGGCAGCCTGCGAACGTTGTGTTCTTTCATTATCTGTGTAGCCTTCATCATAGATGTGTTTTCATCTATAGCTATAACCTCGCTGGCCATCCACCCTTTTACTAACATGGCGAAACTCCTCTCACGGCTGGTAAGTATCTAAAAGCGTTCGAAATCATGACAATATCACCATATTTTGTCAAGCCCTTTTTCGCTATCCACATCTTCGCCATCTCAGGCGACCAACTTTTTAAGCTCTTCTCCTTCTACAACCTCTTTTTCCAGTAAGAGTTTAGAAAGCATATCCAATTTTTCCTTTTTTTCCGTCAGTATCTCTTTCGCCCTTTCATAACATGAACCGATCAGTTTCCTGACCTCATCGTCAATCTGGCGGGCTGTTTCCTCGCTGTACTCTTTCGTCTGTGGAAGCATAATCTCGAGAAACAGGGGTCTCCTCTCGCGGCCGAAAGTTAACGGACCAAGCGCATCGCTCATGCCGTACTCGGTAACCATACTCCGGGCTATGTCCATGGTCTTAAAAAGATCGTTCTGAGCACCGGTAGAAACCTCTCCAAAGGTTATTTCTTCGGAGACCCGGCCTCCCAGGAGAACAGTAATCTTGTCCATCAGTTCCGACTTGGTCATCAGGTACCGGTCTTCTGTGGGGAGTTGCAACGTATAACCGAGGGCAGCGATACCACGGGGAATAATAGAGACACGGTGGACCGGGTCAGCGTGCGGCAGGGACATGGCCACGAGGGCATGCCCGGACTCGTGGTAGGCCACAACCTCTTTTTCCTTCTTGGTAATCAGCCGACTCTTCTTCTCCAATCCCGCCATTACACGGTCAACCGCCTCTTCGAAATCCGACATTTCCACCTGGGATTTGTTCTTCCGGGCCGCAAGAAGAGCCGCTTCATTGACAACATTGGCCAAGTCGGCCCCCACCATTCCCGGGGTACGGGCCGCCATAATTTTTATATCCACGTCGGGAGCTACCTTTACCCTCCGGGCATGAACCTTCAATATAGCCTCCCGTCCTTTGAGATCTGGACGGTCAACCAGAACATGACGGTCAAAACGACCGGGCCGCAGCAGGGCCGGATCTAAAATCTCCGGCCGGTTTGTAGCCGCCATAATTATTACGCCCTTTTTGGTATCAAACCCGTCCAGTTCAGAGAGGAGCTGGGTCAATGTCTGTTCGCGTTCATCAACCCCGGAGACCGGGCTGATACCTCGCGCCTTCCCCAGGGCGTCGATCTCATCAATAAAGATTATGCACGGGGCCTTTTCCTCGGCCTGGGCAAACAAGTCACGGACGCGTGCCGCTCCTACACCTACAAACATCTCCACAAAAGAAGAGCCGCTCAGGCTCAGAAAAGGGACTTTTGCCTCTCCGGCCACGGCCTTGGCCAGGAGGGTCTTACCGGTGCCGGGCGGGCCGACCAGCAGGACCCCTTTGGGTATCTTCCCTCCCAAACTCTGAAAGCGACCCGGATTCCTTAGAAATTCGATGACTTCTTTCAGTTCCTCCTCCGCCTCATCAACGCCGGCCACGTCTTCAAAAGTGATTTTGGTCTCATCCTCAACATAGACCTTGGCCTTGCTCTTGCCGATGGCCATAAAACCGCCTTCGGCACCGGCCCGCATCCGCCTGAGAAAATATCCCCAGATAGCAACAAATATGAATATTGGCACAACCCATGAAAGCAACGTAGTCAACCAGGTCATCTCCGGCTGGGCAGTGAATTTAATACGATTGGCCTCCAGTTCCTTTATGAGATCCGGGTCCTCCATGCGCACAGAATAAAAAGTCTTCTCCTTGACTAACTGGGCAACCGCTGTCTTGTCCTTTTCACCGGCCCGCATCTTGGCAAGGGTTTCTGCTGCCCCTGGACCTAACTTGCCGCGAATGGAGTCTTTGGCAATGAGCAGGTCTCCAACCTGACCTTCCCGAACTAAGGCCTTAAATTCACTATAAGATATCGTTGCCTGTTCACGTGCCAGGAAGAAATACTGGAACAGCATCAATACCCCCATGGCCACGATAAAGTACCAGATCGAAAAGTGGATTTTCTTTTGTTTCATTTACACACCATAAGTTCAATAGGCTAACATAACTATATCAAAAAATATCTCCAATATGCAAGAGATACCACACCATTGTTACTCCAGAGCAGAATACCCGACTGCCGTCTTTCCCGCGAAAGCGGGAATCCAGTAAGGAACTGGATGCCGGATCAAGTCCGGCATGACATTTTTATTTAATTGCCGGAGTAATAATAACAAAGTTCGCCGAACAAAGTAAGTAGATAAAAAGGTAAGATTTAGTGCGCAGATTTAGTGCGCAGATTTACTTTCAGAGGAATTTGGCTGAGGCTGGGACGGCTGGAAATAGCGTAACTTTATATCTTCTAGAAGGGCTTCTTTCTCGGTGTCAGACAGCCGGTCATAGATGGGACTTAACTGCAAAAAACCTTTGATTTCTTCTTCACTCATCGTACGTACACCTGCACCGTTGACAAAACGGTTTCTTCCATACACTAGGCAGAAAATCTTGTCAAGAGTTTTTTGTGACCATGTAGAGAACAAGTAAAATGTCCGGACTTGTAGCACATGATTTGTCCGGTTACATGGTGAGCCGGGAGGTGAGCCATGAGACGGACGGAGTTGCTACAGGAGGTACGGAAGATGCGGTTTGAGGAGG
>JBFMAZ010000091.1:0-7685 GCA_040755415.1 Thermodesulfobacteriota bacterium
TACTTATGAGGCTTATTGAAAAAGACGGCCGGAGCCGTGTCAGAGAAATGGAGATATGGCGAAGGGATTTTGGGGAGTTAAAAAAGACGCTGATCCGCTTTAACAGCCCGGCTGAGATAAGAGGAACAGGTTTCCTGACGACTGATTTGTGTAGCCAGTACAAGACAGTGTTTGAAGTCCAAAAAACACATATAATACTAATGGTTCAGCAAGGTTAGGGTTATAAATCCTATGAGCATAGTAGAAGTAAAACGATTATCCAAGGAATATTATCTGGGCAAGGCCTTAATCCATGCCTTACAGGGTGTAGACCTTAAGATAAAAGAAGGGGAATTCCTTGCAATAGCCGGGCCGTCCGGTAGTGGAAAAACCACTCTGCTTAACCTAATCGGCTGTATAGATTTACCCACCTCGGGAAGTATCAAGATTGATAATATAGACGTCAGTGGTCTTTCTTCGGACCAGTTGGCAGAGCTTAGGGCGGCGAAGATAGGTTTTATTTTTCAAACCTTTAATTTGATCCCGGTCCTTTCAGCATTTGAAAATGTAGAATATCCGCTTTTGCAAAGAAAAATCAAAAAGAACGAAAGAAAAGAAAAGGTGATGAATGCTCTGAAGAGTGTAGGTCTCGAGACGTTTGCCAAACATAGGCCGGATGAACTGAGCGGAGGCCAAAGACAACGGGTAGCTATAGCACGGGCTCTTGTCTCTGAGCCTAAAATTATATTAGCTGATGAGCCTACGGCCAACCTGGATCACCAAACTGGCACTGCGGTTCTAGAGGTAATGAAAAAAATCAACGAAGAACAAGGAACGGTTTTTATTTTTTCTACTCATGATCCTAAAGTAATGGAAATGGCAAACAGAATTATACAATTAGCGGACGGGAAAATTGTTCCTTAATAGGTTGATTTGGTTAATAATATATGGAACTTTTAAATCTAAAACTCGCCTTTAGAAATGTTTTCAGAAATAAGGTTAGGTCATTGATCACCCTGGCAGCGATTGCCTTTGGTTGCATGTCTCTCATTATCGCTGGGGGATTTTTTGAAGACTCCTTCCTCCAAATGCGGGAAGCGTACATCCATAGTCATCTCGGCCACATCCAAGTCTATAAAAAAGGCTACCTGGAAAAAGGAAGCACAAATCCTTTTGATTATATGATTGAAGATCCTGATAAGATCAATAAGCTTCTTAACTCCGTCAGACACGTGAAGTTGGTCACACCTAGGGTTATTTTTTCGAGTCTTTTAAGTACAGGCGAAAACACTATATCTGCAATTTGTCAAGGAGTTGATCCTGGCGGAGAAGAAGCGTTAAGCATAATTGATACAATTAAAGGGGCGACCCCTGGGGTACAAATTGAGGCAGGAGAAAATCTTTCAAGTAGCGATCCCTATAACGTTATTCTGGGCAGGGGTCTGTCAAAAGCAATGGGTGTACAGGTTGGCGATTTTATAATACTGGTCTCTAACACCGCAGGCGGTGCCTTAAATGCCTTGGATATGAAAGTGAAGGGCACTTTTTTTACCGCCTCCAAAGAATTTGATGATTCTGCTCTTCGAGTGCCGATCACAGCAGCCCAGACCCTTCTCCGCACAAATGGCGTGCAAACTTTAGTAGTGGTATTAGACAAAACCGAAAATACTGATCTCGTGAAGAATCAGCTTGTAAATTTATTTAGAGATGAAGGCTTGAATTTGGAACTTAAGCCATGGTATGAAATGGCAGATTTTTATAACAAAACCGTTGAGTTATACGGACGACAATTTTTTGTTCTTAAATTAATAATTGCGGCTATTGTTATTTTGAGTATTTTTAATACCATTAACATGTCAATATGGGAGAGAACAAGAGAAATTGGCACGATCATGGCCTTGGGCTCTAAACGATATGAAGTCCTAAAACTATTTTTGCTAGAAGGGCTTATTCTAGGCATTCTCGGAGGTCTGATAGGCGTTGCTGCCGGAACTGGACTTGGGTACGTCATTTCCCTTATTGGAATCCCCATGCCCCCGCCTCCGGGAGCTACTGTCGGTTGGGTAGCCCACATTAGAATAGTACCTCAACTGCTTTTTTCTTCGTTCCTTATAGCTCTAGTCTCGTCATTGCTTTCGTCGTTCTATCCGGCCTTCAAGGCCTCCAGACTGGTAATAGCTGATGCCTTGAGGCATTTTTAAAAGGATACACCATGCCCGGGATAGGTAAAATGAAACATACATGTCGCATAGCAACACAAAAAACAAAGAAAATAATCCCCTTAAATACCCCCGCGCCCCTCTTTCGAAAAGAGAGGCATATCATATTCCCCCTTTGGAAAAGGGGAATACAGGGGGATTTTCAAGTAAAAATAGCCTTCTTCATGGTTCTGCTACTTTTCCTTCCTGTCCCATGCATAGCACATCCTTCCGCTGAAGAAGTCCTTGAAAAAGCTGACGAGGTAAGAAGCCCTCAACTGGACTATAAAGTATTTGTGGACGTTACCAGTATAAGACCCGGTAAAGAACCCAAAAAGGCAAAATATGAGGTGCTCATAAAAGGAAAAGATAAAACCATTATTAAAACACTCGAACCCAGTATGGATAGGGGTACATCCTTGCTCATGATCGACTATGACTTATGGGTATTCCTTCAGAACATATCAAAACCTCTCCGGATTTCTCTGCAGCAGAGACTTATTGGAGAGGTTGCCAATGGCGATATCGCCCGGGCAAATTTTTCCGGAGATTACACTCCAAAGATTCTTAAGATCGAAAGTGCCAACAGGAAAGAGTACTATGTACTAGAACTGCTTGCTAAAGATGAGCGAGTCACTTACCATAAGGTTATTTTGTGGATTCAAAAAGATAACTTTCATCCATTCAGAGCAGAATTTTACGCCGTTTCCGGCCGAATCTTAAAAACGTGCTTATATGAAAACTATAAACAGGTGCTAGGCAGATTGAGACCCACGCGTCTTGTCCTTGATGACCCACTAGTCCGTGGACAAAAATCTATTCTCGAATACTCAGACATGGCTTTAACACAACTACCAGAAAAATACTTTACCAAGGATTATCTAAAAAAACTCAAATACTGACCATTTGGAATGAGCCCTAAGCTATTGCTACGGGAATTAAACAGATTAAATCCCCCCTCACCCCCCTTTAGAAAAGGGGGGAATTCGTCACGTCCCCCTTTTAAAAAGGGGGATACAGGGGGATTTGGCAAATTCATATATTTAAATGCCGTTGTAATAGCCACTATTCTTTTGATAATAATTGCCTTACCAACCAATGCCAATGCCCGCGAGTCCACAGGCGATTATCTGCTGGACATCCATGGTTTTGTAAAAAACGAGACGGCCTATCGGATTTGTTCTACTCACGAATTTACCAAAATCAAGAACATTCTCTTTATTACTAAAGAAGGTAAGTTTACTCCCAATATAGGATATAAGGCTACCGGACGTTTTTATTATGATGCGGTGTTTGATCTGATAAATAATTACAGCAAGGGGGTCGAAAAGAACCAGGAAGACGAGGCCGAACTGCGTGATACCTATCTTGATTTTTCAAGTGGAAACCTCGATTTGAGAATCGGTAAGCAGCAGATCGTCTGGGGAGAAGCGGTAGGACTTTTCTTCGCCGATGTCGTGAATCCTCAAGATTTGAGAGAATTCATACTCCCGGAATTCGACCAGATGAGAATACCCTTATGGTCAGCAGATCTGGAATATTATAGGGATGGTAATCACTTCGAATTTGTATGGATACCCATACTCAAATTTCACAGATTAGGAGTTAGTGGCTCTGAATTTGAATTGTCGAAGCCGACAGTGCCCAGTGGTGCATTAGTTTACTACGAAAACGAAAGAGAGCCATCCAACGACTTGAAAAACGGCGAATTTGGTATCCGCTTGTCACGATCCATAAAAGGTTGGGACCTGGCTGCCTTCTGCCTATACGGATACGACTATTTCCCCACCTATTTCAGAACCCTGACTACAGACCCATCAACCACGATCATCACCTTTAAGCCTAGGTACGAAAGATTAACGCTCTTTGGGGCAACCTTTGCCAAGGAGGTAGAAGATGTAATTTTTAAGGGAGAATTTATATATAATAATAACAAATACTTTCTCGTAAATGACCTCACTGATATAGACGGCGTAGTAAAAAAGGATTTTTTAGACTATCTGATCGGGGTTGATTACACCTTTTTCGAGAAAATAGATTTCAATTTCCAATTCATGCAGCGAATTATATTCAATCATGATGTCAACATGGTCGACAATAAAATGACCACCTCTGTTTCCGTCTGGCTTAAAACAGGCTTTTTTGACAACACACTGGAACCAGAACTGTTTTTTGTTACTAGCTTAAGAAAAAGTGACACAATGTTTAGACCTAAAATTAGTTACAAATTTAAAGGTAAATGGACAGCGGTATTGGGTATCGATGTCTTTGACGGCAGGCCGGATGGGAACTTCGGCCAGTTTGATAACAAAGACAGGGCTTACCTAGAGCTAAGATATGATTTCTAACTCTTGACATTGATAAATTAACGGATATATTTTACTGTAAAATAGTAAAGTAGGGGGTTATCATTTACCATGAAAATAAGTTCCAAAAGACAGGTAGCCATTCCCAAAAAAGTTTTAGAGGCCTTAAGGTTAAGACCAGGCGACGAAATAGATTTCGTAGTAGAAGGAAATACGGCTAAAATAATACCCATAAAAACCATCAAGGTGCCAAGGGACCAGGCATGGTTCTGGACTCCGGAGTGGCAAGAAAAGGAAAGAAAAGCTGATGAAGACCTAAAAGAGGGCCGATATAAGGACTTTGAAAATGTGGAAGATATCTTGAAGGATAGCCACAGCGGGAAGCGGTAACCTTCGGTCGATGAAACAACGGGGTATTGATTCGTTCATGTGCTATTTCTCCGGCAAGTAAATATATAAAAATGTCATGCCGGACTTGATCCGGCATCCAGTTCCTTGCTGGATTCCCGCTTTTGCGGGAATGACGGTGTTTAATTGCCGGAGTAATAATGAGGGAGGGGGAAAAATGTATAAAACAGTCGGATACATTGAAAGGGATCCGGAAACCGGGCTGTATGTAGCAATCGTTCCGGGTATTCCCGGTGCTCATACCCAGGCTGAAACCTTGGATGAACTTCAGAAAAATCTTAAGGAGGTGCTTGAACTGTGCCTGGAGGAAATGAGTCCGGAAGATAAAAAACAACTGCCGGAGTTCGTGGGGATTCAGCAGGTTGAGGTGGCAGTTTGAGTAGACTTAAACTGATTGATGCCCAACGAATGGAAAGATTGCTCTTACTCTTGGGTTTTGAGAAAACCCGACAAAGGGGAAGTCATGTATTTTATAGACATCCTGATGGAAGAACAACCACAGTGCCCCACCATAAAGGAAGAGTCTTAGCCCGTCCTTTGACAAGAGAAATTTTACGGGAGATAGACCTGACGGTTGATGATTATAGTATGTACTTGGAGAAGCTATAGGCGTCTGAATGGTTATGGAAGATAACCCCGCAATCTCCTGGTCATACAACGAAGCCTTTTGCCGAAACATAGGACTCATATCTCCTGAAGAACAGCAAAAGATTAAGAAGGCCCGAATAGCCATTGCCGGAGTCGGCGGCGTAGGTGGCCATTACCTTCTTACGTTGGCCCGCACAGGCTTCGAGCACTTTAATATTGCCGATTTTGATCATTTTGAAGTGGCCAATTTCAACCGGCAGGCGGGAGCTACCATAGAAACCATCGGCATGCATAAGGCCGAGGCCATGAAGAAGATGGCCCTTTCTATAAATCCACAAGCCGATATAAAAGTTTTTGACCAGGGTATAAGCAAGGATAATATAACCGAATTTTTGAAAGACGTAGATGTCGTACTGGACGGTGTAGATTTCTTCAATATAGAGACCCGCCGTCTGCTTTTTCGGGAAGCCGGAGCACGCGGCATCTACGCCATTACCTCAGGGCCTATGGGGTTCAGCGCCACCCTGCAGGTCTTCGCCCCTCAGGGTATGGGTTTCGATGAATATTTTGACATTAATGATAACCTATCTGAAATCGATAAACTCATAGCCTTTGGCCTGGGTCTGGCACCCAGGGCCATACATCTTAAATACATTAAGTCATCATCAATAGACCTTACCAAACAAACCGGGCCTTCCTTGGGGCTGGCCTGCCAGTTCTGCAGTGCGTTGGTGACCACCGAAGTCATGAACATCATCCTGAAAAGGAGAAAAATAAGGGCCGTTCCGTACTATTTTCAATTCGACCCCTATCTTCAGGTTTATAAGCAGGGTTATCTTTCTTGGGGTAATCGCAATCCAATTCAGCGATTGAAAAGGTGGTATGTGAAGAAATATTTTCTTAAAAACAGTGAAGACAATAAAAGGCTGAAGCCTTAAATCCAGAAATCCAGGAGTTAACCCTTTAAAAAGCTAAAAACCTTAACTTCGGATTTCACCCTTTAGGGTTTTATTCGGAGTTAATCCTTCAGGGTTTTATAAAAGGCTAAAGCCTGAATTCCGGGAGTTAACCCTTTAGGGTTTTACATATGAAGCGTCATCAACCTAGACATTTATATCTTGATAACCAGATCTACTTCTTAACCAGCCACACTTATCGCGATCGTTTCTGCCTTGTAGATACTGAAAAGGCCCTTTTACTTGCCACCATAAAAAAGGTCTTCAAAGAGTATGGGTTTCAGATTTATGGCTGGGTAATTTTACCAAACCACTACCACCTCTTATTCAATGCTTCAAGGGCAGCATCTTTGGGCCGTGCTATCGGTACCATCCATGGTGGATTCACCTATAAAATTAATAGGCAAGAAAGTCTCCGCGGACGCAAAATATGGCAGAATTACTGGGATTGGTGCATAAGAGATGAAGAAGACTTTTATAAACATCTTAACTACATACATCATAATCCCGTCAAGCATGGACTGGCTACTGATATGAGCGAGTATGAATTTTCCAGTTTCAATTCGTGGGTGAAGAAAGAAGGTAGTGAATGGGTAATGTCGCTTTTTGAGCAATATCCTATAAAGGATTTTACAGTTAAGAATGACTAAAAAGATTAAAAGGCTAAGGCCTTAAATCCGGACTTAACCCTTCAGGGTTTTATTCGGAGTTAACCCTTTAGGGTTTTACAAGGCTAAGGCCTTAAATCCTGGAGTTAATCCTTCAGGACTTTATAAGTGGAGTTAACGCCTTAGAGTTTTACAAAATGATCCCAAAAGATATAATCTCCAAAATCGTTGAAGCCGGGACCTGGGCACCCTCGGGCGACAACTGCCAGCCCTGGCGCTTCAAGTGGAATGGCCAAAAACTCTTTCTCTTCAATGTCCCGGAAAGGGATACATCCCTTTACAATTCAAGGCAGAGGGCCTCTTTTATCGCCCACGGCGCTGTCCTGGAAAACATGGACATCGCCGCCTGCTCCCATGGCTACTTGATGCGACCCGTCCTTTTTCCCGAAGGAGAGGACAATCCGCTTATAGCTACAATTGAATTTCGCGAATCTCCAAGGAAAGACGATTCACTACTGTCAGCGGTAATCTGAATATGCATCAGATCTGGCAACATGAAAATGCCGGTCTTCTTCCCAAAATGCTCAATCAATACTGTTCTTCTCTTCTTCGTATTCTTGTAAGTATTTGAGTTCACAGGGT
>JBFMAZ010000092.1:0-6054 GCA_040755415.1 Thermodesulfobacteriota bacterium
TTCCGGGCTTGACCCGGAATCTAGTCTTTTTGTCTTTCTGGATTCCTGCTTTCGCAGGAATGACGGTTTTTGTTACCAGAATACCAGAATATATGTTGCGCTATTTATAGCGTACTACACTAGTTAGTTTTCATCCGGAAACCCTGATTTTCCCCTCTCCCCTGGCGGGAGAGGGTTAGGGTGAGGGGGGATAACCTGATGATGTTGCTTCAGTTCACCCCCCCCTTACCCCTCCCGTCGAGGGGGGAGTTTTCGGAGACTTTCCGGATGAAAACTAGTTATAATATCGACGACTTTCTGCCAGACATCTAGACGGTTTTGGCGCATAATATGCATACTTGCGGATAAGCAACCTTGTTGCCGATAAGCCAACATATCGCATTCTTCAAAGTGGTTACCCATGTAACCGACGGGGCGGAGCTATGTCTGCAAAGACAGGTAAGAACACATCTGTCCCAAATAAGATTTTTTGTATCAATTTAGCTGTTTGAAAAAGCATTTTAAAATCCCTCCCAACCTCCCTTTTCCAAAGGGAGGAGAGACGTTTCCCCCTTTGAAAAAGGGGGGATTAAGGGGGATTTTTGAGGCGCCGCTTTCTGGACGACCAGCTTTTTTCAAGCAGCTAAAGTGTTACGATTTTTTAAAATCTCCCCTGCCCCCTCTTTTCCAAAGAGGGGGATTAACGGTATTTTCCCTCTTTGAAAGAGAGGAAAGCCCCTACATTCCCCCTTTGGAAAAGGGGAGCCCCTACATTCCCCCTTTGGAAAAGGGGAGCCCCTACATTCCCCCTTTGGAAAAGGAAAGCCCCTACATTCCCCCTTTGGAAAAGGGGAGCCCCTACATTCCCCCTTTGGAAAAGGGGAGCCCCTACATTCCCCCCTTTGGAAAAGGGGGATCAAGGGGGATTTGAAGGACACATGAATCAGCAATTTGGACCGCAATGAGGTAAGAAGGAAGGAGATGGAAGTGAGAAACGGGAAGGTCGTCTCACTTTGACAGGCCCATGATCTTAGTTGTTGGCGGAGCCGGATATATTGGCACCCACATGGTGAAGGAACTCCTTTCCCATGGCCGGGAGGTGGTTGTACTCGATAACCTTTCTACCGGACACCAGGGGCTCATTCCAGGCGGGATTTTCGTGCAAGGGGACTTAGGGGACGAGACGCTTCTACGTTCACTCTTCACGACCTATCCCATCGGCACCGTCATGCACTTTGCGGCCTTCTCCCTCGTGGCAGAGTCCGTGGCGTTCCCGCTCAAATATTATGAAAACAACGTAGCAAAGACCATAACCCTGTTTAAGGTCATGCTCGAGCATGGCATCAAACGCTTTATCTTTTCCTCAAGCGCTGCCGTGTACGGAGAACCGGGGTACGTGCCTATTGACGAAAAACACCCGACAGTACCCACTAATCCCTACGGAAAAACGAAATTGGCTATAGAGAATATGCTTGAGGACTGTGATAAGGCATATGGTCTTAAATATGTTTCTCTGAGGTATTTCAATGCGGCGGGCGCTGACGGGAAGGGGAGAATCGGCGAGTGCCATAACCCCGAGACCCATCTTATCCCAAGAATCTTGCATGTGGTAAAATCGGTTAGTTTCCCTCCGGAAACTCCCCTCCCCTGGCGGGAGGGGATGAAGGGGAGGGGGAGTGAATATCCCCTGGTAGAAATTTACGGTACGGATTATGACACGCCGGATGGAACCTGTATCCGAGACTATATCCATGTGAATGACCTGGCCCAGGCCCACCTCCTGGCCATGAATGCCCTGGAAAACGGTGAGTCCAGCCGCATCTACAACCTGGGGAACAACCGGGGATACTCGGTAAAGGAAGTAATCGAGATCGCGGGGCAGGTTACAGGCCGCAGTATTCCCGTGGTCAAGGGGCCCCGGCGCGCAGGAGACCCGGCCATACTGATAGCCAGTTCTGAGAAAATTAGTAAGGAGCTTGGCTGGAAGCCCAGGTATCCGGATCTGAAGACTATGGTAAAAACGGCCTGGAAATGGCATAGGAATCGAACATGACCGAAAACCTTTTTTGGACAAATAACTTAGTCAGCCAGGAAGAAAGGGAGGCGCGTCTCAAGCAAAAAGGCGTGACCATCTGGCTGACCGGGCTTTCCGCCTCAGGCAAATCAACTGTTGCCCGGACGCTGGAGAGGAAGCTCTTTGACCTTGGTTATCTGACCTTTGTCCTGGACGGCGATAACATCCGTCAGGGCCTGAGCAGCAACCTTGGTTTTTCGCCGGAGGATAGATCAGAGAACATCCGCCGTATCGCTGAACTGGCCAACCTCTTCAGCATGGCGGGAATGATAAATATCGCCGCCTTCATCTCCCCTTACCGGCGAGAGCGAAATCTGGCCCGGAAGCTGGCCAAAAACGGAAACTTTGTGGAAGTCTATGTTAACACCCCCGTAGAGGTGTGTATGCAAAGAGACCCTAAAGGCCTGTACCAAAGGGCACTTAAAGGCGAAATCAAAAATTTCACAGGCATCGACGCCCCCTATGAAGCGCCAGAAAAGCCTGACGTGGTAATCAAGACAAATATTGAATCAGTTGAGGAATGTGTAAATAAGATTCTCAACTACCTGAGGGACAAACAATTTATTATGTAGAATGCGGCTTGACGGTATTACTCCGGCAGGTAAATATATAAAAAATGTCATGCCGGATCCCCAATCAAGTTGAGGACAGGCTTGATCCGGCATCCAGTTCCTTGCTGGATTCCCGCTGGAGTTTATCCCGTACCTGATACGGGGCGGGAATGACAGAAAAAAACTCTAATGCGGACATTGTTTATGCAGCTTTCAATAGTAAATTCGCAATGCGAAATCCGAAATTAAGTCCGCAATCCGAAATAGACAGTTGGTAAATTCGAAATCCGACTATCCAGGAGGTAGGATATGCTTAAAGCTATAAAGGTGGAAGTCAAACCAGGAGAAATTATTGAAGCTGTAAAAAGAATGAAAAGAAAAGAGAGGGATGCGTTTTTGGAAGACCTTCTTGCCACTACATCTCCAGAGTATCTTGAGAGCATCAAAGCGGCGAGGGCCGATTACAAGGCCGGGAGAATAAAGACTCATGAGGAGGTCTTTGGCCATTGAAGTACAGACTTGTTTATGCTAACAGGGCAATCAAAGATATTCAGAGGCTTGAACCAGCGGTTAAAAAGCGCATAGGCAGGGTCCTCCTTCGATATGAAGAAAATCCTCTTAAATATGCTGTAAGGCTTACAGAATCCAAGCTCGGTACATATCGATTCAGAATCGGGGACTACAGGGTCATCTTTGACCTTGAAGACGATGAGATTGTAGTTTTGAGAGTGGGACACAGAAGAGATATTTACCGGAGATAGGCCGGGATAAAGGCTTTTTGACGGGTGTTTTTGAAAACAAGTAAATTCGAAATCTGCAATCTCAAATCCAAAATAGTTCACCCTTTCAGCTTAATATGAAGTATCAATTTTCGTCAACGTCCCCTGGTGGGTTCCTAAGAGGCCTCAAGAAACAAGCAACTCCTATAGGCAACGTCACTGGTCATTAGTCATCGGTCATTGGTTAAGTATGGAAGATTAATCAATTTTGTCAGTGACAAATGACTATTGACTAATGACATTCGCTATAACTCGCAACCTTTACCCCGTTAAGCGCTAAAACTTACTTAACCGGGCAACAAACCCAAGTAACCCATTGATGTAGGAAACATGAAACCCTGCATTCCCAAAGGCGGCTTTTTTGCCGCGAGATATAAAAACCAGAAACCGGACGATCTGGGGCATCGGTTAAAGGAAAGTGGCGCCCAAGCCCTGGTTTTGCATGATCAGGGGCTTGTCTTTGCCGCCTGGACAGAATTTTCGGGTCAGGGACTGTGGTCAAGCGAAAATGCTGTTGTCGTCTATGACCTTGACCTGACCAACGAGGCTGAACTTTTAAAGCTGGTTGATCGGGGCCATAGTGAGAGGCCTGACCCCGGCCACCTGCTTTGGGCCTTATATGGGAAATTCGGTCTCGACTTCCTGGACAAGCTGCGGGGCGCTTTCGGTTTTGCGCTTTGTGACCGGGGCAGAGACAGGATGGTTGTTGCCACAGATCCTTACGGCATCAAGCCTGTCGCGTATTCCCATAAATCCGGGGGACTCATTGCGGCCTCGCGGATAAAGCACATCCTCCTGGCACCGGATATTTCAAGAGATATAGACCCTGAGGCTATTTACCACTACCTCTTTTTCCAGGCCGTTTGCAGTCCGGTCAGCATATACAAAGATATCCGCAAGCTCGAACCCGGAAAAGCGCTCTGTTTCGAAAATGATTCTTTGAAGGAATTTGTCCATTACGACATCCGTTATCAACCGGATATCTCCCTGGATGAGTCACATTGGATCAGGACTATCCCTCTCGAACTGGAAAAGGCTGTAAATGTCTATCTGCCGCTGTCACCGCCCCAAAAAACCGGCTGTTTTCTTTCCGGTGGCACAGATTCCAGTTCTGTAGCAGGCTTTTACACAAGGCTTACCGGCAGGCCTGTCAAGACGTTCTCCATCGGCTTTCACGAACCAGGTTACAACGAACTCGGTTACGCCCACATCGCGGCCCGTCATTTTGGCACCGAACAGAGCGACTATTACGTAACCCCTAAAGATGTTCTTGCCCTGGTTGATGTCCTGCCCCGGATCTACGACGAACCCTTTGGTAACGCCTCGGTCGTTCCGGCCTACTATTGTGCCCGCATGGCCCAGGGAGCCGGTGTCGAGGTACTGCTTGGCGGCGACGGCGGAGACGAGATTTTCGGCGGAAACGAGCGTTATGTCACCAATCTGCTGTTTGAAAAATACTATTTACTGCCCCGCCCCGTGCGCATCTCGTTCCTGGAGCCTCTTTTGGCAAAGCTTCCGGCTGTAGGACCTCTATACAAGGCAGGCCGTTACATCCGCAGGGCCAACATTCATAACCCCGAGCGTTTCTTTTCATACAATCTTTTGGCCGAAATAGACCCGGCAGGGATCTTTCAGCCTGGGTATCTCTCTCAACTTGACACCAACTGTTTTATCAAGCTCGCCAGATCACATTACGATCGGGCCGCCCCGGCCCACGACACGGACAGGCTTCTCTATATCGACATGAAGTTTACCATTACGGATAACGACCTGCGCAAGGTCACCCAGATGGTCGAGGCGGCAGGCGTGAGGGTGCGGTATCCCCTTCTGGACAGGGATCTGGTGGACTTCACGGCCACTATCCCTCCGACACTCAAGGTCAAACCGGGCAAAAACCGCTACATATTCAAACAAGCCATGGAAGGATTTTTGCCGCATGAAATTATCAAAAAGACAAAACACGGCATGGGACTTCCCATCGCGCCCTGGTTCAAGACCGATCCCGGCCTTTCAGGACTGCTGAATGACACGCTTTTCAGCGGGGTTCCAAGGATTAGCGAATATGTCCGGCCGGAATTTATCAAAGAGATGAAGTCGGCCTTTGAGACGGACACCACATCGTATTACGGGGACGGATTATGGGTATATATGATGTTGGAACTCTGGCTCAGTTTTTGTTCTCCTTAATATGAAAGATTTGTTCACTGCAATTGATTCTTCCTTATTTGTGTAAATTCGTGTTCCTTCGTGGCTGAATAGTTACCTGAACTCATCATGTTGGTATTGTATTACTACGGCAATTAAAAACTTAAATCCCCGTAACATTTTAGGTTTTTGAAAAATATACCTAAGCAAGGCGCTATAAGGGCCAAAATCCCCCTCAATCCCCCTTTTCCAAAGGGGGAAGCGTTTCTCCTCCCTTTGAAAAAGGGAGGTTGGGAGGGATTTAAAAATACTTTTTCAAACAGCTAAACTGTTACTATATATGTAATTGCCGTAGTAATAGCTTCATATTCAACAGTTTTTGTGTTAAATTAATTTACAAGTAACACTTTAGCTGCTTGAAAAAAGCTGGTCGTCCAGAAAGCGGCGCCTCAAAAATCCCCCTTAATCCCCCTTTTTCAAAGGGGGAAACGTCTCTCCTCCCTTTGGAAAAGGGAGGTTGGGAGGG
>JBFMAZ010000093.1:0-51507 GCA_040755415.1 Thermodesulfobacteriota bacterium
CCGGTATTCCGGTAACAAAAACCGTCATTCCTGCGAAAGCAGGAATCCAGAAAGACAAAAAGACTAGATTCCGGGTCAGGCCCGGAATGGCAATTAAAGTAACGGAACTTATAGCGCACTACACTAGACTGCCTCTTCACCATGCATACTGATTAATCAAGCCCGGAGCCGTAATAAATAGTTTATAACTTACCCGTTCCCAATCTTTTTTGAATCTGCTCCTGAAGTTTTCCCTTCGAATCCTCCTTCCCTGCCTACAGCTATCCAGGTCCTCCGCCTGAGGCAGATACAAAAACGCCGACTTTGCCTGCGGCGGGCCGTGGCCTAGCGGGCAGGCTATAGTCTGACGGGGGGGCGTTAAGTGTGCATACACCCCCACCCCGGCCCTCCCCCCTCCGTCCTCGGCCCGCCAGGGGCGGGCGAGGGAGGGGGGATTCTGGGGTTTGGCATTACTTCTTCTTGGCCTTGGGCTTGGCAGTGCTTTTGGTTTTGGTTGTTTTAGCCTTGGTTGTTGTCTTTTTAACGGTTGTTTTAGTAGCCATGCCTTTTCCTCCTTATGTTAGTGTTATGGGGCCGGCGGCCCCGGGCTTCTAAGGTTAGGGCTAAAGTGTTACCGTTTCCTAAATTGTCATTGCGAACGAAGTAATCTGAGGACGAGATTGCTTCGCAATGACAGCGTGGACATTATGCAAAGCCCTGCATTATGCCTGAAGGCGGGCCTCCAGGCTACGGCCTGCCAGTGGCGAGTACGCCCCGGCGCATCTTTGACCGGAGAGGGATATTATATCTTGAGACCTTCGCTGTAATTCGCAGAAGGTCGTATGGTCATAAGGGGGTTCGTTTTCAAAGGAAGGATCAAGGGTATTTCCTGGATTGAAATTCTGAAGCTTGTAGCCAATAGCCCCGCGCAATTGTTCAGCGAGGCGAAGAATGTCCTCTATGGGATGGAGTTTCGGCAAAATGGTTGTGCGGAACTGGTAAGATATATCCCCCTTCATCAGGATATGGATGCTTTCCCGGATATTATCCAGGGGAGGGACGACACCTGTACACTGTGCATAGCTAAAACTGTGGAGCGGGGCCTTGACGTCCATGGCCACATAGTCCACCAGGCCTCCGTCAATAAGCCTTTCCAGCATCTCAGGGTTTGAGCCATTGGTATCGAGCTTGGTTTTAAGGCCTTGATTTTTAAAAAGGGTAAATATTTCTGGAAGGTAGGGATGAAGGGTAGGTTCCCCTCCAGTTATACAGATACCATCCACCCAGCCCCGAAGCTGTTTGAGACGCTCCAATATGGATGATATGGGCCAGGTGGGAAGCCCTCGACCGCCCAGGGCCAGGCCAGCATTATGGCAATAAGGGCACCTGAAATTACAGCCCGGGAGAAACAGAACGGCGGTCAGCCGGCCCGGCCAATCGACAAAAGAGGTTTCAATAAACCCCTTGATCTTATACGAACAGGTTGACGCAGGCAATTCCGGTTTTCTGGGCCTCCTGAGCAAGGTGATTGCGGATCTCGTTATAGTCGGTCAGCGAGGAACAATCATCGAGGACAAGTATCGGCAGATGCTTTCGGGCGGCCTCTACCAGCCCGTGCCAGGCCAGGTGCGACAGGGCCTCGGCATTATCAGAGTCTAATTTTTCGACCTTAATGCCCAGGGCCTTCAGGTCAAACTGATTTTTTAATTCCATACAGCGGGTACAGTCCGATTTGGTGAAGAGAGTCATACTGAATACCTCCCTAAATAAATCTCAAATTTCAAATTTGAAATCTCAAATTATTAATTACCCTACATCTTACTCCGGTAACGGTCTTTAAGTTCTCCCAGCTTGCCCTTATTCCAACTGGATACCTTGGTGAAATAACCGGTGATGCGCGTAATACCATCTACGTTCCTCGACTTACAGTAAGGACACGCTTCCTTGAGGCCCCGGCTGGTCTTCCCGCAGTCACGGCAGGAAGTAAACTCAGGAGAAAACGTGATCTGATCATTTTGTGTCCAGCGGAAGACCTTTATGACGAAATCGGCCAGGGCCTTGGGATCAGGATGGGATTCGCCTAACCAGATATGGGTAAGCGACCCGGCCTCGATGAGCGGATGGAAAAGCCCTTCTGCCCGGACGCGTTCTATAGGATTCATAGGATGGGAGACGTTGAACAGAGTAGAGTTGGTATAGTAAATCTCACCATAGGCAAGGGTTCCCTTGATTGCCTTCTGTGCCGCCGAAGGATAGTAACGCTGATCCAGTTTGGCAAAGCGGTAAGCGGTGCTCTCGGCCGGCGTCTGCTCCAGAACGAACCGCATATTATGCTGTTTTGATAACTTTTCTGCCAGGAGCTTCATATGGGCGATGACCTTAAGGCCGAACTTCATGGCCGCGGGTGACTGATGGAGTTCGTTGCCCGTATGATACTGGACCATCTCATTGAGTCCTACCATGCCCAGAAGATAGGTAGCCCGCTGCAGGCGGAGGTAGGGGGACCCGTCCTGGTCCATCATCAAAAGGGCCAGGGGACCGTTTTCCCCGTATGAGAGGAGCTTTTCAATAAAAGCCTTCTTCTGGCGATGGGCATTTACTGCGAGCTTCATCCTGTCGTTCAGAAGCGTGAAGAACTTAGTATCGTCACCGTCCGCCTCATAGGCAATACGCGGCAGGTTGATGGTCACATTTTGCAGGGCGCAATAACGCATGCGCCATGGCTCACGGGCATCCTCAAGGTCCGTGGCCTCCAGTTTGAAGCTGAGTCGGCAACACTCGGAGATTTTGGCCGTATCGCCCCGATCGAAGACAAAATACGTATTTCCCATACTGGAAGCCACGTCACAGATATGATGCAGAAACTCCATGTGTCCCGGGGTCTGGAAAAATTTCTCTGTAATATGTACCAGGGGTTTGGGGAAGAAGAACGGACGCCCGGCCCCGTCACCTTCTTTATAGACGTCAAATATCGTCCAGACAAAACGCTGGGCCTCTTGTTCATATTCTCCATAGGTCTTGCCGGTATATTCCCCCTCCGGACCGATGGCCGGTACGTCTGCAAAGTGCTTGGGGACCTCCCAGTAGAGGTTGATGTCCGAGAATATAGCCTGACCTCCGCGGGCAACGGCCTGCTGAGAAAACTCAAAGACCAGCATCTGGGCTATCTGCTTAACTTCTCTATCACTCATGCCCACCAGGTAGGGAGCGAAGAAGAGGTTGACCGCATCCCAGCCTATAGCCCCGGCAAAGTGGCTCTGGAGAGCGGCGGCGAATTTTACCATGTGGGCCAGGAGGACCTCCGGATGTTTGGCCGGCTTGGCCATAGCCAGGGAGTGGGGAAGGTTCAACCCAAATTTCTTAATGTATTCCAATGACTGCCCTGAACAATAAGGACGGTCAATAAAACCAAGGTCATGTAAATGGATGTCGCCCCTGAGGTGGGCATCGCTCACCTCAGGGGTAAAGACATGCAGGAGGGCGTATTCTTTCTTAATCCACTCGGCCAGGGTCAAATTGGTGGCCTCCGGACCATGCGGCACGTTGGCATTTTCCTTGTTGGGGTGGACGAGAAGCTGGTCAACATCATAAAGCGGGGCCCCCAGGCGGGTGTGCATACGCCGGGTATCCTCCAGGTTAAGCTCCAGGAGTTTGGCATTTACCAGTTCACGAATAAGAGGGCCGGTCACCATCTTTATGCTGGATGAACGAATAAACTCTTCTACCTGGCAACTGATGTTTTCTGCCGTATCTCTATCGATGAACGTCTCCCGGAGAAGGGCCTCTACGATGCGTTTGCGGTCCCAGCCCATGATATCTTCCTGGGACGTACGCACGAAAAGCGCCATATCCGTAGTTTCATTTACAGCCACTCTCTCCGGGCCGGTTGAGGCCGATGCAGTTGCCATCTTGTTTATTTCCGCAACAGTTCCCATTCTTTTTCCTATCTTTTATTTAGTATGTGGAAAATGATAAACACACCATATATTGTATGTCAAGCCAAAAAAATACTTAAATCATAATTTGCTAATTTCTCGAATATAAAATGAAACGCCTTCCCTGCATGGCCGGGATTTGAAATGGAGGCGGGATGCCTGCCTATTCAGGGAATAGCTAATTATTTTTATATAGTTATGAGTAAAAAGGGCTGGTCCTGATAAAAAAACCATAGGACGGAACGCAAGAAAATGCTAAGAAGATGGCAAGGGTTCGGATATAATGGCTGCAACCTGTCAGCATCTCCAAATAACTTAGGACGGTTAAGCCATGACCATGAAATTCAAAATTCGGAATTCGAAACTAAAAAACACAGATAAAAGAAACAGCCTTTCGAAGATGTCCTCCGCAGGCGGATGCCTTATTGCCTTTGAAGGGATTGACGGCGCCGGTAAGACGACTCAGGCGCGGTTACTTTACAACTATCTTAAAGACCAGGGGTATGATGTCCTTCTGACCAGGGAACCCACAGACGGCCCTTATGGGCAGAAAATCCGTGAACTCTTCGTGAGCAGACAAAAGGTTACCCCCCAGCAAGAGCTGGATTTGTTTATCAATGACCGCTGGCAGCATGTGGAAGAGGTCATAAAACCGGCCTTGCATGAGGGCCGGATTGTTATTACCGACCGTTATTATTTTTCTACCATGGCCTACCAGGGGGCGATGGGGTTGTCCGTGCCGGACATCAGACGAAGAAATGAGGAGTTCGCACCCGTTCCCGACCTGGTCATCCTGCTTATAGCCCGGCCAGGTGAAACTGTCGAACGTATCAGGAATAATCGCAGGGAAAAACCTAATAATTTCGAAAAGGTAGATTACCTGAGGCGAGTACAGGATATATTCTTAAGCCTTAACGATAGCTTCATACACCGGATTGATGGACATAATGTCATCAATGCCGTGCAGGCCGAGATACAGAAAACGGTAAATCAATTTATCACTGTCCGCACCGCCAGAGGCGGATCTTCGGCCCGCCCTGCTTAAAAAATTGTTGAACTGTCCTTTTGTGGTATAGTAGAAGAACAATTTAGGTAAAAGTCTTCTGTTCCGATGTAATGATTACTATGCGTAAATTTTTCTTTGCGGTTGGTCACAAAACACTCTCCGCCATTAACCAGATGGGTGCCATGACCATTATGCTTATAAGTGCCTTTAGCTGGGCATTTATACCTCCACTACGCATACGGAATGTCTTCAAGCAAATGGAGTTCGTAGGCGTTAAATCTATCTTTATTGTTAGCCTAACCGGTCTCTTTACTGGTGGGGTTCTGGCCTTTCAGGGTTATTATGGCTTCCGCAAATTCGGCGGGGAATCACTCCTCGGGGCAACCGTTGCCCTTTCCATGACCCGGGAATTGGGGCCGGTTCTGACCGCACTCATGGTTACCGCCCGGGCCGGGTCGGCCATAGCCGCAGAGCTGGGGACCATGCGGGTTACCGAGCAAATCGATGCCCTGGCAGTTATGGCTATAAATCCGGTCAAATATCTGGTTGTGCCGCGTATTATTGCCGGGATATTGGTTCTTCCTGTCCTCACGGTTATCGCTGACTTTATTGGCATCGTTGGGGGATACATGGTTGGCGTGGGTCTCCTCAAGATCAATCCCGGCATTTTCATAGCCAAGATGATAGACCTGGTCGAGCTATCCGACATTTTTAACGGTCTTTTTAAGTCCGTATGCTTTGGGCTTCTTCTTACTTTAATCGGTTGTTACAAGGGTTACCATGCTACAGGCGGTGCGGAAGGGGTTGGACGTGCTATTACAGAAGCCGTAGTAATATCCTCTATCAGCATACTGGTTGGAGACTACATACTGACCTCGCTACTCTTTTAAGAAGGCGTTGACCATGATTAAACTGGTGGATCTGCACAAATCCTTCGATGGCCTTAAAGTACTGGACGGGATCAACCTAGAAATAAAGAAAGGCGAGATAACGGTTATTATCGGCGGTAGCGGCTGTGGCAAGAGTGTCCTTTTAAAGCATATTATTGGTCTCATCCGGCCAGATTCCGGACATGTCTTCGTCGATGATATCGATATTACTGAGTTGAAGGAAAAAGACCTCGACAAGATTCGACGCCGTTTTGGCATGCTGTTCCAAAGTGCGGCCCTTTTTGATTCCATGACTGTGGGTGAAAATGTAGGTTTCCCCCTGGCTGAACACACCGATCTGAGTAAAAGGGAGATAGCCGAAATAGTGGCCGGTAAATTGGCCGATGTAGGACTGTCCGGAATCGAAGATAAGTATCCGGCAGAGCTTTCCGGTGGCATGAAAAAGCGTGTGGGCTTGGCTCGGGCTATAGCGATGGACCCGGAGATAATTTTGTTTGACGAACCAACCACCGGTCTGGATCCCATAATGACCACCGTGATAGATGAGCTTATCCTAGACATACAGAGAAGGCTTCACCTGACCTGTGTAGCCAACAGTCACGATATTCAGAGTACGTTCAAGATTGCAAATAAGATAGGCATGCTTTACAAGGGGAAAATCGTAGAGGAAGGGGATCCAGAGGTTTTCCGTAACTCCAGGAATCCGATCGTCCAGGGGTTTCTCAAAGGGATTCCCGAAGACCAGATCATAGAATCCTGAAAAAGGAGGGGCTGGTTATGGATAAAAAAATTTTTGGCCCGGAGATTAAGGTTGGCATCTTTGTGCTGATCGGACTGATAGTTTTAGCTTATATGAGCATACGCCTCGGCAAAATCGACCTGATTAAAGAAAAGGGCTACCATGTCTCCGCGGTCTTTGATTCTGTCTCCGGGTTAGTAAAAGACAGTCCGGTGGAAATGGCCGGGATAGAGATCGGACGGGTCAAGGACGTTACTTTGAAAGATGGCCAAGCTAGGGTCGACATGTTGATTTCTCCTAAGGTAAAGATCAGAAAAGACGCCCAGGCCATGATCCGTACCAAGGGAGTTCTGGGAGATAAATTCATCGAAATAACACAGGGCAAAGAGAAGGCCTATCTTCCTCCTGATGGTACCATTGCCAAAACCATTTCTGCTGCAGACCTTGACCAGCTTTTGGTCAAGGTGGAACCGGCCCTGGATGATATCCAGTCCGTGGCCGCCGGCCTTAACGAATTTGTGGGTGATAAAGAAAACCAGACAAATTTTAAGGGCCTTATGGCGGATCTGCGCGATGCCTCGGCCTCTTTTAAAAGCATATCCGGTGACGTAGAAGCCGGTAAGGGTACGCTGGGCAAGCTGGTCAAAGATGAGACCTTGTATAACAAGGCGGAAAAAACAGTCAGCACCTTAGAAGAGACGATGGGGACCCTGAGCGAGGTAGCCCAGAAGGTGGAAAAAGGCGAAGGCACCTTGGGTAAATTAGTCAGCGATGAGACGCTCTATAATAAGGCCAAGGATACTGTGGATACATTACACAATGTAGCTCAGAAGGTGGATAAAGGCGAAGGCACCCTCGGCAAACTGGTCAATGATCCCAGCCTTTATGATGAGACCAAGAAGGCCGTTAAAAGCGTGACTAAGGCCACTACCGGCATACAGGAGCAGGTACCCATAACAGTCCTCGGGACCGTGGTGGGAACGGTGTTGCGTTAGTGGAGTGGGTCAAGGGATTTTTCTTATCTATAGGGCTCATATTCAGCTTGCTTATCACGGGTTGTGCCGCTTTCAACGGGCAAGGCCGGCGTGACAATTTTTCACCCCTTTTTTTCCACCAGGTAGACCAGAAAAAGACAAAACAAGAAGTAGATGCTATTGGCCCTTTCTATAGTGCCTATTCCAATCCAAAGGAAGAAGGGTGGGCCGTAAGACCTCTTCTCTCTTATCATTACGATCGTGAAAAAGAGACTAAAGAATGGCAATTTCTCTACCCCCTTGGTAAATACAGGCTTACCCCGGAGGAAAAATATACCCAGTTCATACCCCTTATCTCGGGCCATAGGAGCTTAAAAGAAACACCCGAAGACGGACAAAAAAGGGATTTCGGTATCTTTCCGGTCTTCTGGGGCAGGACGAAAAGCGGCGAGCCCTATGGCGGCTTTTTCCCTGTTTACGGCCAGTTCAAAGAGCGGTTTGGGCGGGATGAGATAACCTTTTTCCTCTGGCCTCTCTACTCTACAGCCAAATGGGAAGGGAACACAAAGACAACCATACTTTGGCCCATCCTTTCCTGGACAAAAGGTGACGAGGAGCAGGCCTTCCGCTTGTGGCCGCTTTACGGTTATGAGAAAAAAAGGGATGAATATGACCGCTCCTTTTTCCTCTGGCCGCTTTTTTCCCATTACAAAGAAGACCTTGACACTGATGAGCCAAAGACAAAATGGATGCTATTCCCCCTTTATATCTCAGAAACATCGGTTATAGAAAATAAGAAGATAGTCCTCTGGCCCTTTTTCAACTACTACCATGACCGGCGCAACAATTATAAACAATGGGATATGCCCTGGCCATTTATCCAGTATGCAAAGAGTGAAGATTACAATGTCAAAAAGTTCTGGCCCCTTTTCTCAGAGAAACAGAAGCCGGACAGCTATGAATTTTCTCTTCTCTGGCCAGTGTATGAATACGCCAAAGAGAAGCTGGAGGAGGACCAGGCAGAAAAGACCACCTACCGTTTTTTAATCATCAACAAGTCAGAAACCACGGTCTGGCCGGAGAAAAAGGAAGAGGAAAGCGTTACCCGGCTATGGCCGCTCTTTTATCTCAAAACCCGGCGGGACGGTTCGGCCTTTCTCCATTTCCCGGCCATCATTCCGCTTGAAGACGAGGGATTCGAACGCAATTACGGGCCGATTCTCAGGCTTTATGAGTACGAAAAGGATAAAGAAGGAGGAGAGAAATCCAAGCTCCTCTGGGGGCTTTACCGCCATGAAACAAGGGGCGACTGGTATCTGGTAGAATTGTCCTGCCTGGCCTCCTGGGAATGCGGCCCGGATATGGCCAGATTTACACTGGCGGAGGGCCTCTTTGAATACCTGCGCAAAAAAGCGTATAAGGCCATTAAGCTTTTCTATGTGCCGGATGTGGTGACGTGGGGTGAGAAAGAGGTAACGTTGCCGGATTCAAGATGATGCGGCTGTATAATAAAATCCCTGAGACTTAAAAATCTCAGGGATATCTTGGTCTTTGGTGCCGAAGGCGGGACTCGAACCCGCACAGGCATGGCCTACCACCCCCTCAAGATGGCGTGTCTACCAGGTTCCACCACTTCGGCAAATCTTGCATATAACCTTTTACTTGGTCTGGGGCTGTGCTGGCACAGGCGGTTTAGGAACAGCCGGCTGTGTCTGTAAAGGCGCCGGAGGAGCAGGCGCCGACTGTACACCCTTCACAACCGAGGCGACCTCGCGATGGCTGATCAAGTAAGCCAACCCCAGAGAAGTCACCATGAAAACAATTGCTGCTATGGCTGTAAGTTTGCTAAGAAAGGTGCCTGGACCGGCACTCCCAAAAAGCGTCTGGCTTGAGCCGCCGAAAACAGCCCCGATGTCCGCACCCTTGCCCGTCTGCAAGAGCACAATGGCAATCAGAAACAAGCAAACCAAAACATGCAGCACAACAATAAGCGTGTACATTTTAGACCCTAACGCTGAAAATTAATGATGCGTAAAAAAGAATCGGCCTCAAGTGAAGCTCCCCCAACCAGCACACCATCAATATCCGGTTGGGCCATGAGACCGTCCACATTCCCTGCCTTAACGCTTCCACCATACAATATTCTCAAATCTGCCGCAATATTTTTCTCAAACTCTTGTTCTATGAGGTTTCGGATAAAATGATGGGCCTCCTGGGCCTGCTCATTAGTGGCGGTTTTTCCCGTGCCAATAGCCCATACGGGTTCATAGGCAATGACTACCTTGTTCATATCTGCGCCCTGTACCAGCTTAAGTCCTTTTTTAACCTGCCTTTTGAGGACGGCCAGGGTCTCTCCGGCCTCTCTCTCTTCTAAGGTTTCTCCGATACAGAAAATAGGCTGAAGACCGGCATCCAGGGCAGCCCTTATTTTCCTGGCAATCGTCTCATCCCTCTCCCCAAAAATATTACGGCGCTCGGAATGCCCGATGATAACATACCGACAGCCTACGTCCTTCAACATCAAAGGAGAGATCTCCCCTGTGTAGGCCCCCTCATTTTCCCAGCAGGTATTCTGGGCGGAAAGGGTGATTCCACTCCCCTCGAGTGCTTTGGCTGCGGCCGCAAGGGCGGTAAAAGGCGGGGCCACGACTATTTCCCGATCCAATATCCCGGAGACCCCGGACCTTAGCATATTGATCAGGGCCACGGCCTCCGGGATCACTTTATACATCTTCCAGTTGCCGGCCACTATGGGTTTGCGGGTCATCTATTAGTCCTCCATATTCCGGTTGAAACGCTCCAATGCGACAACTCCGGGCAGTTTTTTCCCTTCCAGGAGTTCCAGAAAGGCCCCGCCGCCTGTAGATATATAAGAGATATTATTGGTCTCGCCGGCCCTATGCACGGCCACATCAGTATCTCCGCCGCCAACAATGGTCAGGGCGTAGGAGTTGGCGATAGCCCGCACCATGGCCATGGTGCCCCGGCTAAAGGCATCCATCTCAAAGGCCCCCATAGGCCCGTTCCAAATAATGGTTTTGGCATTTTGCAGGGCCTCAGAAAAGAGTGTCCCGGTTGCCGGGCCGATGTCCATTACATACCAGTCGGAAGGTATCTCCTGAACGGTTGTAATCTTCGTCTCTGCCTTGAGATCAGGGCGGTCGGCCACTACGCAGTCAACCGGGAGATAAAGCTTGACTCCTTTCTCTTTGGCCAGCATTAGCAAATGCTTGGCGGTATCCAGGAGGGCATCTTCTACCTTTGATTTCCCAACGTTCCAGTTAACACTTTTCAGAAATGTGTTGGCCATGGCCCCGCCGATGATCATCTTGTCCACTTTATAGAGTAAATTTTCCAGGGCGGTTAGTTTACCGGATACCTTGGCCCCGCCAATAACCGCTACAAGGGGCCTGGCCGGATCCTCCATGGAACGACGGAAATAATCCATCTCCGTTTTCATAAGAAAACCGGCCACACATTCCTTGAAATAATCCGTAACCCCGACCACCGAGGCATGGGCCCGATGGGCCACGGCAAAGGCATCGTTTACATAGATGTCTCCCAGTTCAGCCAACTGTTTTGCGAATTCAGGATCGTTTTTTTCTTCACCCGGGTGAAAGCGTAAGTTTTCGAGAAGTATTATGTCTCCAGGCCGCATTTTGGCAATAAGCGCCTTCACCTCTTCACCTATACAGTCCGGCGCCATGGTCACATCCTTGCGCAATAATCTGGAAAGCCGCCTGGCAACCGGCGTGAGTCGATACTTTTCCACCACCTGCCCCCTGGGCCGATCCATATGTGAAGTAAGGATGACCTTGGCATGTTCATCCAAGGCGTGATTGATAGTTGGCAAGACACTTCGGATACGGGCGTCATCGGTTATATTGCCATGCTCATCTAAGGGGACATTGAAATCCACACGGATTAAAAGGCGTTTTCCCCTGATATCGACCTCATTTATGTATTTCACACAAGACTCCCTTTCTATAGTGAATGTCATTTGTCAATAGTCAGTTGTCACTGGTAAAAGTGACCAATTTTATATTCTTAACCAATGACTGATGACTAATGACCAGTGAACCTTGCTTATAGTCTATATCATAACTAAAAGATACTCCCAATGGTGGATACCAAGAACTATCTGCGCATGCCTGGCTACCCGAGATACTTGCCCAGGTAAAGGGCAAGGTCAACCATGCGATAGGAAAAGCCGCTTTCATTATCATACCAGGCGATGACCTTGGCCATCCGCCCGCCAATGACATTGGTTAAGGGAGCGTCCACGATGGCGGAGTAAGGGCTACTGGCATAATCTACAGAAACCAGGGGTTCAGTGCTATATGCCAGAATCCCTTTCAGCTTACCCTGTGCCGTTTCTTTAAAGGCATTGTTAATATCTTCCTTTTTAACCTCTCTAGACATCTCGGCGACCAGATCAACCAATGAGACGTCAGGGGTGGGGACCCGTACGGACAGGCCATCCAGCTTTCCTTCAAGTTCTGGAATGACTTTGGTTACAGCTACGGCCGCCCCTGTGGTAGTCGGTACTATAGACATCCCGGCAGCACGGGCCCGGCGCAGATCTTTATGGGAGCCATCGAGGATGCGCTGATCCATGGTATAAGAATGAACCGTAGTCATCAGGCCCCGTTCAATACCAAAGGCATCGTGGAGTACTTTGGCCACCGGTGCCAGGCAGTTGGTGGTACAGGAGGCGTTAGAGATAATGTGATGTTTGTCCGGCTGATATTTATCTTCATTTACACCCATGACTATCGTTGCATCTACGTTTTTGCCCGGTGCGCTAATTATGACCTTCTGCGCTCCAGCCTGTAGGTGTTTTAGATTCGATTCCATATCTCTAAACTTACCCGTAGATTCAAAGACGATATCCACTCCAAGGTCACGCCACGGCAGACGGGATAGATCATCGGTGATACCGGTAATAGCAACCTCTTTGCCGTTGACAATCAGGGCATGGGCCTTCGCCTCCACAGTGCCACTAAACGGGCCATGTACCGAGTCGTATCTTAGCAGATGGGCCAGGACTGAAGAATCAGCCCGGCTGTTTATGGCCACTGCCTCTATGTCTTTCTCCTGCCGTTGGGCAATGATACGTAGTAAGAATCGGCCTATTCTACCAAATCCGTTAATGGCTACTTTAATCGGCATATTTTCCCCCTTTCGGTGTTTAGAGTATTGTAAAAGATTAACCACAGAGGACACAACGCGGCAAGGCCGCAACCAAAAGCGCTTTGCGCGAATTCCAAATGACAAAATCCAAAGTTCAAAACAAAGTCCAAATGACTAAAGTAGAAGTCATTAGTCAATAGTCATTTGTCACTGGTAAAAGGGGGCTATCTTTCTCCCGACTTAACCAATGACTAATGACCAGTGACGAGTGACGTTTTAGGCTTTGACATTTGACATTGATTTGAACTTTGAGCTTTGAACTTTGAACTTGTAATGGCTCGTTTTCATTAACGATATCCGGAAACTTTAATAAAATTTAAAGAAAAATAACGTTAGTAGTACAGAAAACATAAAAAAATAGTATCAGTTTAGCTGTTTGAAAAAGTATTTTAAAATCCCTCCCAACCTCCCTTTTCCAAAGGGAGGAGAAACATTTCCCCCTTTGAAAAAGGGGATCCCCCTACATTCCCCCTTTGAAAAAGGGGGATTAAGGGGGATTTTCGAGGCGCCGTTTTCTGGACGACTAGCTCTTTTCAAACAGCTAAAGTGTTACAAAAAATATTAGAAAACCTGGCCAGTTAAGTCAATATATATCTTCGGTATCCGGCACCTTTTTAAGAAAGTCATACTCCATGATAATTGCATCTTCATGGCTGTCTGAATAATATCCCGGCCTTCTGCCCACCGGAATGAATCCCGCATCTTTATAAAGAGTTATAGCGGCAATATTGGATGGTCTGACCTCTAGGGTAGCGAACTTTGTCCCTGCTCTCCTTCCCATCTTAAGTGCAAAGGAAAGCAGCTCTCGGCCGATCCCTTGTCGGCGGTGAGCCGGATGAACGGCCAGGTTGAGTAAATGGAGTTCATCCAGGATCACCCAAAAACAGACGTACCCCAGGACAGGAGATGGATGAATGTCTCTGACTTTTGCTACGTAAGGGTAAGAAAAAGGACAGACTAACTCGTCACGGAAGGCCTGTTCGGTCCAGGGAGCAGGGAAGGAGCCTTTTTCAATAAGCATAACCTCGGGTAAATCATTTTCAGTCATCCGGATGATCCTACAGGAAGTTTTGTGAGAAGTGCCTTTGGCCATTATGAGCTGGTTTGAGGAAGGCGTTCATTACAGCCTCCATCAAGCAAGGTTGCATCCGGTTTATTAAACTATTTCTTGAGTACTTCGCTGGCTTGAGAGATGCCTTTGCGGCCGTAGGATTTAGCTTGTTCAGCTAGCTCGGCCAGGGTTAATTTTTCGCGGGAATGGGTCAACCTCATCAGCATAGGCAGGTTAACACCGGTGACGACATCAATCTTCCCTTCTTCCAGAAAGGAAAGGCTGATATTGGAAGGTGTTCCTCCAAACATGTCCGTCAAAATAAGGATGCCGTTACCACTATCTACCTTTTTAATAGCTTTCTGGATTTCCTTACGCAAAGCCTGTACGTCTTGTGTCGGGTCTATAGATACGGCTGTAACCTGTTCCATCTGTCCCACGATAAATTCAGATACCTTAACTAATTCTTCTGACAGCTTGCCATGTGTGGCCAATACTATACCGACCATGGTCACCCCCTGTAAAATCAGCCCAGTAGGATATCCCGATGATGGACTACAACCTCGTAGCCCTTCTCCGTAAGGATATTCTTTAATTCTTCTGTTATCGTCACTGAGCGGTGTCTGCCGCCCGTACAACCAGTGGCTATAGTAAGATACATTTTGCCTTCCCTTTTAAAAAGCGGTATAAGGAAAAATAACAACCCGGAGACCTTACTCAAAAAAGTCTGTGTGGTCTGATCTCTTAGGACGTAGTCCCTGGCTTCCCGGCTTGTCCCGTCAAGCTCCTTCAAATCTGGCACAAAAAAGGGGTTAGGCAAAAAGCGCGCATCAAAAACCAGGTCCGCCTCGCCGGGGACACCATATTTAAACCCAAAGGAAAGTAGATGAATGAGCAGACGATTGAGATCAACGCGGGAGCCATACAAACTACCAATAGCCCCGCGGAGTTGATGGAGATTATAGAAACTCGTATCTATGACCCGGTCCGCCTCTTCCTTTAGAAGGGCTAATTGCCTCCGTTCCAGGGCTATGGCATCCATAACTGTCGTTACCGGAGATGGGATCAAGGGATGGTGTCGCCTGGTCTGACTAAATCTTCTTAAAAGTACCTCGTCTGAAGCCTCCAGAAAGAGTATTTCTAATTTAAAGCCCTCTTTTCTAAGATTGGCAAAGATAGCAGCATACTCTTTCAGAAAATCCTGTTCGCGCATATCCATCACCAGTGCCGCCCGGACAGTCTGACCAGGGGCGGGTTTCTGGATGTGCAAGAACTGGGGAAGAAGGACAACGGGGAGGTTATCAACACAGTAATAGCCAAGATCCTCAAAGGCACGGAGCGCAGTACTTTTGCCGGATCCGGAAAGCCCTGTGATGATAACGACCTGGACCGGATTTAACATGCACGCCAAACTAGAAAAATAGTCAAATTTCTTCGCTCTCGCTCCTGATAATCTCGGCCATTTCTTCTGCCGATTTTGCCCTCAGCAATTTTTCCTTAGAGACGGGATTCTTTAAAAAACGCGAAAGCTTGGCCAGAATCCGCAGGTACAGGCCGGCTGATTCCTCCGGGGCTAGAAGTAGAAAAAGGAGATACACGGGTTTCCCATCGACAGAATCAAAAGGCACACCGGAAAGACTGCGCCCCAGAGATATGATAACCCGGTCCAGGCCTTTTAGCTTGCCGTGGGGTATGGCTACTCCATCTCCAATTCCGGTACTGCCCAGCTTTTCCCTTTCCAACAAAATGGAGACTACGGTCTCCTTATCTAGGATCTTATCGTTATGTACCAATACTTCCGTCAGCTCTGCCAGGGCATCTCGCTTGGAATTGGCTCTAAGGTTGGTTATTATGTGATCCGAAGATATTAAGTCAGTGATTTGCATATACAGATTTCTCTATTCTTAAACCTTATTTTAGCTCCGGCTCAATAAGCCCATAGTCACCATCTTTGCGTTTATAAAGGACATTAATGGCTTCTGACTCGGCGTTAGTAAAGACCAGAAACTCGTTATCCAAGACATCGAGCTGCATCACGGCTTCATCCAGGTACATGGGCTTGGCCAGGTATCTCTCGCTTTTTATTATCCTGGGAGCGTTTTCCCCCTCGGAACGGTCGTAACTTAAGATATTTATACCCACGGTCCGGCCAGGCCTGGTGTTGGATACCGACTTTTTACTCTTTACCTTTTCCCGGTGCCTTTTGACCTGTTTTTCTATCTTGTCCGCGACCAGATCGATGGCCGAGTACATATCGTTGGTTTCTTCCTGGCCTACGATTTTTACTCCATTGGCCAGGATATTTACCTCGGCTATATGTCTAAACTTCTCGACAGAAAGGGTTACATCGGCCTCGGCAAATCCTTCTAAAAACTTTTTAAGTTTTTCCACCCGTTCAATAGCGTAATTGCGTAAAACCTCCGATGGTTCCATGTGCCTGAAAGTCACCGAAATTTGCATAGGTTAATCCTCCATGTGGCTAAATTCAAATTTGCGCCCATCCGGAAACAACCATTTCCGGCTTCGCGCTTTTAGCTTTGAGCTATCAGCTTTCAGCCATGAGGTCTTTGCTGACTGCTGAAAGCTGAGCGCTGACTGCTATTATGCGATTTTTTTCCTCCGGTTAGATGGAAGAATTCCCATTATTTCCCTATACTTAGCTACTGTTCGCCGCGCAATATGAATATCATCTTTATTCAGTATCTCGGCAATTTCCTTATCGCTGTACGGACGGCTTGAATCCTCAGATTGGACCAGGCGCCGGATCTTATCTTTTACTGCTTCGGAAGCAATAACTTCTCCGCGGGCGCAACTGATCCCGGTATTGAAGAAGAATTTAAGCTCCAACAAGCCCTGAGGAGTGTGAACATATTTATTCGTGGTTACCCTGCTTACAGTTGACTCGTGCATCCCCACATCCTCAGCCACATCCTTGAGTATAAGCGGTTTTAAACAAGCTATGCCCTTTTCCAAAAACTCCCGCTGAAACTTGACGATGCTCTCGGTTACCTTATAGATGGTGCGCTGTCTCTGATGAATGCTTCGGATAAGCCAGACAGCGGACCTCAACTTGCCCTGGATGTAGTCCTTGACCGGGGCATCAACATCCGATGCCTGGTTCAAGATACCCCGGTAGAATGGACTCACCCGCAACCTTGGCAGTCCCTCGTCATTTAAAACAATAACGAAATCATCTCCCACCTTATAGACATAGATGTCCGGGCTAATGTAGTGGGTCTCTTCGCCACTGTAAGCCCGTCCCGGCTTTGGCTCCAGCCGGGTGATCACTTCCACCGCCTTGGTAACGTCGGCCAATGGAGACCCTGTCTCCCTGGCGATGGCCTGGTAGTTTTTGACCTGCAACTGGTGGAGATGGTTTGATATGATGGTCTCGACTAACGTGCCCTCTAATCCCAGATGCCGGGTCTGTATCAACAGGCATTCTTTAAGATCACGGGCGGCAACTCCGACCGGATCAAACTCTTGAATCTTGTTAAGGACTTCTAAGACCAGCTCTTCAGAGACATGTGCAGCGGCTGCAATCTCCGAGAGGGAGGCGTTAAGATACCCATCAGCATCCAGGTTGCCGATAATCAAATCACCAACAATTTTCTCTTCTTCCGTACAAGGTGACATAATTAACTGCCACATGAGGTGCGAGGATAGCGAGGGTTTTAGACTTAACGTGGCCTCAAAAGAAGCCGCTTCCTTCTCCTCAAATGAATAGGCAGAATAGCCGGCGCTACTGGTGCTATATTCATCAATATAATCTTCCCAGTTAACTTCTTCCATGGCCCGCTGGCCATCCATCACTTCGGGCAACGGGCTGTCTTGAACTCTTACCTCCTCATCTGAAGTTATCTCGGAAGCTGCGAGGGAACCTTCGGCATCCTCCTCTACCGCTTCTTCCAGTATCGGGTTGGCCTCCAATTCCTGGTGGATGGTATCCAGCAGTTCTAACCGGGACAACTGCAGCATCTTGATGGCCTGCTGCAATTGCGGAGTCATTACCAATTGTTGAGTAAGCTTTAGCTGTTGTTTGAGTTCTAAAACCACGTTAGATCCCCGACCTAGATAAGCCAGAATCAAAAAGGTCTGCCCGAAATTTCAAATGACAAAATCCCAAGTTCAAACAAGTCCAAATGACAATAGCAAATGTCATTAGTCAATAGTCATTTGTCACTGGTAAAAGGGGGCTATCTTTCTCCCGACTTAACCAATGACTAATGACCAGTGACGAGTAACGTTTTAGGCTTTGACATTTGATATTTGATTTTTGAGCTTTGAACTTTTCCATCATAGCGTAAATTGTTCGCCCAGATAAATCTTGCGCGCCACCTCACTGGCAGCGATATGCTGCGGATCCCCGGCCTCCAGAATCCTTCCTTCGGTCAGGATATAGGCCCAGTCACAGACAGACAATGTTTCCCGTACATTGTGATCAGAAATGAGTATGCCCAGACCTTTTTCTTTAAGTTGCCGGACGATGGCCTGCAAATCCAAAACGGCCAGGGGGTCTATGCCCGCAAATGGCTCGTCGAGTAAAATAAACGAGGGTTGAATGGCCAGCGTGCGCAGTATCTCAAGCCGCCTCCGTTCTCCACCGGAAAGTGAGTAGGCTTTGTGCCCGGCCAGATGATCGATTTTCAGCTCTTCTAACAGGCTTCTTAACCGGGCCCCTCTTTCCTCCCGGGACAGCTTCATCGTCTCCAGCACAGCCAATATGTTTTCCTCAACCGTAAGCTTACGAAATACTGACGGTTCCTGGGCCAGGTAGGTAATGCCGCGACGGGCCCTCTGATACATGGGATAGCGGGTCAGATCCTCGCCATTCAAAACCACCTGCCCTTCATCCGGCTTGATCAGGCCTGCAATCATATAGAAAGTCGTTGTCTTTCCCGCTCCATTGGGTCCAAGCAGGCCGATTATTGAGCCGGATTCGACCCTGATACTGACGTGATCCACTACCCGGCGCTGGCGGTAAGATTTGACCAGATTGTTAGCGACAAGGGTACCCATAAATCAACCTTTGCATCATTTTTCCGGGTAAACTATAGCCTCAACCCTGGTTTCCTCCTGACTTTCTACTATACTGCGGTCTTCAGCCAGAAAGACGGTAATCCTGCTGCCCTTGATCATGCTGTTACCTTCCCAGACCTTTGGGTCACCGGTCAGGATAACATTCTGTTCGGCCTCATAATAAACCGCTTCGTCGCCAGTGGCAATACGCTTGCCTTTTGTAATCTTGACATGCCCCCTGGCAAAAATCTTTTCCACCTGGTTTGCATCCTCTCCCTGGCCAGCCTCTTTTCCCGCGGTCTTGTGGTAAAAAACAGTCATCTGGTCGGCATAGATAGTCAACTCGGCCTTTTTAGCTATGACATCACCGGTAAATATAATTTTATTTTCTTTATTGTATGAATCTAACCGGTTAGCCTTAATATGGATAGGTACGGCCTTCCGATTAGGGGTCTCCGCTCCATACGAAGCCGTATTCAGGGTAAATAAGGCCAGGATGCACACTAAAACCGTTTTAAAAAGAAGAAAACGACCTTTTAATTCCACAACTTCCCTTCTTGTATCCGTTCAGACATTTGGCACTCAGTGACCGATCTGTCCAGGTGGACTGAAAGCCGAGCGCTTATTTTAGACTTCTTTGTGTAACCACCTGTACCTCTTTCAGCACAGACATCTTACCGGTATTCAGCTCATAAAGCAAACCCTTACCCTTCAGATCAATCTTTGAGCCGAGAACGGTTACTTCTTCCGGCGTGCGGAGCACACGTTCTTTGCTGTTATAGGTGATAGCGTTGGTGTAAAAACGTCCTCCGTCCGAGGCTATTGCTGAGACACGGCCCCAAAGATGGATGTCCCTGGATTGAGTATCGTAGGTGCCATGTTCACCAGATACACTTACCGTCTTGCCGCTCTTTAAGAAAAAATTTGTCCGCACACTATCCAAAAGAACCTCTTCTTCTCCTTTAAAGTACCGGGCAACCCTGGCATAAAGTACCCATTCATCCCTTCCATCCCGATTATTTGTATACTCTACATTCTCCATCTTAAGATCGGCATCCCTTTGTTCCGGGTTAAGAAACCATTTAGGTATGTCGGGAGGATAACCGGCTTGCCGGGGCCGCGGCCACATCAAAAAAACTCCGGCCGCCAGAATAAGTACAGTGGCCAAGACAGCCCATGAGAGCCTCTTACCGGTCACGGTTAAGCCTGTTACCCTCTATGTTGCAAAATAAATTCTAACCCAAATCCGCCGAAGGCAGAGAATCAAAAAAGTAATTGTAAAATGTCAAATACCAAAATCCAAAGTTCAAAGGAAGTTCAAATGACTAAAGTAGAAGTCATTAGTCAATAGTCATTTGTCACTGGTAAAAGGGGGCTATCTTTCTCCCGACTTAACCAATGACTAATGACCAGTGACGAGTGACGTTTTGAACTTTGACATTTGGCATTGCTTTGAACTTTGAGCTTTGAGCTTCACCAAACTAAGGTTGTCTTAAGTAAAAGCCGCTAATACCTGCTCCTTGAGTCCCTTAGCTTCTAAGATCAACTCACATACCTCTCGCACCGCTCCCCGGCCCCCATCCTGTTGAGTCACGTAGTCAACGTACGCCATTACCCCTTTATCGGCATTTTTCACTGCTACAGGCAATCCCGCGCGCTTCAATATCTGTATATCGACCCAGTCATCGCCGATATAAGCTACCTGGCTGTCCACCAATCCTTTATTGTAGAGAAGCCATTCATAGGCAGCCAACTTGGGCTCCATACCCTGCAGTACAGTCTCAATCTTAAGTTCCCTGCACCGATGGAGCAGCGCCTCGGAGATTCGACTGGTTAGAATAGCTACTTCTATTCCCCACCGCTGTAGCAACTTTATACCAAGACCATCGCGTACATGGAAGGATTTTATCTCTTCACCGCGGTCGTTATAGGTAATCCTCCCATCGGTCAAGACGCCATCTACATCCAGAAGCAAGACCTTGACCTGTCTCGCCTTATCCGAGAGCCTCTTTGAAATCTCTATTTTCATCTCAAATTTGACAATTCGTAAAAAAGATGTTTAACCGCCGAGCACCTATTGTCCGTTGTTTGTAGTCCGTTGTCCGTTGCAACTGACTACTGACTACTGACCACTGACTATTGACTACTGCATGTTATCTCAGCGTTCTCAGCGATCTCTGCGGTGAAATTTTACTTTTTTCGAGTCCATCAAATCTCAAATCTGAGACCCTGCATAGTGTTATGTATCCGCATAAGCCCTGCCAGTAATTCATCCACCCTATCCAGGGGCCAGGAATTAGGGCCGTCGCACAGCGCCCGGTCAGGATCCGCATGCACCTCCATAAATATGCCCTCCACTCCTACCGCCAGGGCCGCCCGGCACAAATGAGGAATAAACTCCCTTTGACCGCTGGAGCAGGTAACGCTTCCGCCAGGAAGCTGTACACTATGTGTAGCATCAAAGATGACCGGTAGGCCACACTGATGCATGATAACCAGCGAGCGCATGTCCACCACCAGGTTATTATAGCCGAATGAAGTCCCTCTCTCTGTTAGCAAGACGCGCGAGTTACCGGTGGATTTGGCCTTTTCTACTACCTGCCCGATGTCCCATGGGGCCAGAAACTGCCCCTTTTTAATATTTAAGGGCTTCATGGTAGCCGCCGCTTCCAGCACCAGGTCTGTCTGCCGGCAGAGAAACGCAGGGATCTGGAGGACGTCTAAGACCTCGGCGGCAGGGGCTACTTCCGCGCGGCTATGCACATCAGAAAGGATCAAAACCCCTGCTCTTTTTTTGATCCTGGCCAGCATTTCCAGGCCCTTTTCTAAACCAGGTCCTCTATAGGAATGCAGCGAGGTACGGTTCGCCTTATCATAAGACGCCTTGAATATGTAAGAAAAACCATGGCGATGGGCGCTTTCTTGCAAGGTATCGGCTATATGAAGGGCAGACTCTGCTGACTCCAAGACACACGGCCCTCCGATTAACAGAGGGGGATTGACACCTCCTACCTTAATCGGTCCAATAGCCAGTTCTGGTATCATTTTCCAATAACTTTTCTTTGTCGTTCGGCCACCACCTGCCTTTGCTCCAATGCGGCCTTAATAAAGGCCCCGAACAGCGGGTGGGGAGACATGGGGCGTGACTTGAATTCCGGATGAAACTGACAGGCTAAAAACCATGGATGGTCAGGAATCTCTATTATTTCAACCAGTTCTCCATCCGGTGAAAGACCGGTTACCCTCATGCCTTTCTTTTCCAGGACTTCCCGGTACAGATTATTGAACTCGTAGCGGTGGCGATGGCGCTCGGAAATTTCCCCGGTGTGGTAGGCGGCAAAGGCCAGGGAATCTTTGACCAGGCGGCAGGGATAGGCCCCCAGACGCATGGTCCCCCCCTTCTGGCTTTCTTCATCCCGGACCTGAACCTGCCCGGTCCGGAAGTCGTACCATTCCTTCATCAGGTAAATTACCGGATAAGGCGTTTTGGGATCAAATTCTGTACTGTGTGCCCCGGAGAGACCGGCGGCGTTGCGGGCAAATTCCACCACCGCAAGTTGCATGCCGAGGCATATACCAAAAAAGGGGATTTTGTTCTCCCGGGCGTAACGGATGGCGGCGATCTTACCTTCTATGCCGCGTGCGCCAAACCCTCCTGGAACCAATATCCCATCCACATCCGCCAGCACTTTTTTTAGGTCGTCTTCACCCACTTCATCCGAACGTACATAAAACAGATCTACGCTGGAGCGATTGGCCAGCCCCCCATGAACCAGGGCCTCGTTCAAGCTCTTGTATGACTCTCTGAGGCCGACATATTTACCTACAATAGCAATGCGCACCGTAAATTCCGGGTGTTTTAGCCGATGGACCAGATCCTCCCAGTCTTTTAACCGCGGGGCCCTGGTCCAGATATTCAGCTTTTCTATTATCTTGTCGTCAAGGCCTTCTTTGTGAAAGACACACGGCACCTCGTAGATGCTTTCTACATCTTTGGCGGTTATTACCGCATCTTCTTCTACATTACAGAAAAGGGCTATCTTGGCCTTAAGATCCCTAGTTAGAAACTGTTCGGTACGGCAGAGGAGAATGTCCGGCTGAATACCTATTTCACGCAGTTCCTTTACGCTATGCTGGGTGGGTTTGGTCTTGACTTCACCGGCGGCCCTGATATAAGGAACATAAGTAAGGTGTATATAAAGCACATTTTCTTTGCCTGCATCCTGCTTAAATTGGCGGATGGCCTCCAGAAAGGGCAGACCCTCTATATCACCTACAGTGCCTCCAATCTCGACAATGACCACATCTACATCATGGGCAACCGCTAATATGCTTTGCTTAATCTCATCCGTAATATGGGGTATAACCTGTACGGTCCCTCCCAAGTATTCACCCTGGCGTTCCTTGTTGATCACTGAATAATAGATTCGGCCGGTGGTATAGTTGTTATTACGATCAAGTTTGGCGTGTGTGTAGCGTTCGTAATGGCCCAGGTCGAGGTCTGTCTCGGCCCCATCATCTGTGACAAAAACCTCGCCATGCTGGAAGGGATTCATGGTGCCGGGATCAACGTTGATATAGGGATCCAGTTTCTGGATGGTTATCCGGAGACCGCGGCTTTCAAGAAGCGCGCCGATGGAGGCTGCGGCTAGGCCCTTGCCGAGGGAAGACAAGACCCCGCCGGTAATAAAAATGAATTTTATTTTGGGAGGCATGCGGCTTTCACTTGACGTCTGTTCAGTTTTTTTCACGATGTAGTGAATATAGCAAGGAGGTCTTGCAAATGTCAAGCCAGGAATGGGTTATGGACACCTTGCTTGACTTCAGGGGTTTTTTTGTTAAGATGCAGACATTACGGATTTAATGTGGAGAAGGTGATGGTGGACATCAACGAAAGCCTGATTGGATTTGGCGATACCAAAGACCAGGAAGAGATTAAGATACCGGATTCATTGCCGCTTATGCCCGTGCGGGATGTGGTTATTTTACCTTCGATGATGTTGCCGCTATTTGTGGGACGAGAGACCTCAATCAATGCCGTGAATAAGGCATTGGAGGAAAAGCGCCTCATTGTATTGGCAACGCAGAAAGACCAGATGGAAGATGAACCAGGGCCGGACGGGTTATATAACATGGGTGTCGTAGCCATAATTCTGCGCTCTCTTAAGCTGCCGGACGGCCGTCAAAAGATACTTGTGCAGGCCCTTTCCCGGGCGAAGATATTAAAATATGTACGGGAAAAGCCTTATTATAGGGTCAAACTGGCAGTAATTGAAGAAAAGGGGCCGGCGGAAATCTCTGTTGAACTCGAAGCCCTTATGCGCAATGTGCGGGAACAAAGTGAAAAGTTTTTGTCTATAAAAGGGATATTTTCGTCAGATATTGGGGCTATCTTAAACAGCGTAGAAGAGCCCGACAAACTGGCTGACCTGGTTGCATCCAATCTTCGCCTAAAGACTTCGGCGGCGCAGACTATTTTGGAGACTATTGACCCGATAAAGAGACTGCAAAAGGTAAACGAGTATCTGAACAAAGAACTGGAGGTCTCCGTGGTGCAGGCCAGGATACAATCCGAGGCCAAAGAGGAGATGTCCAAGACACACCGGGAGTACTTTCTGCGGGAACAGCTCCGGGCGATCAAAAAGGAGCTGGGAGACATTGACGAACGGGGCAAGGAGATAGAAGAATTCAAGGCCAAGATAAAAAAGGCCGGGATGCCCCAGGGGGTAGAGGAAGAGGCCCTTAAGCAACTAGGTCGTTTCGAATTTATGCATCCGGATGCCGCAGAATCCTCTATAGTTCGCACTTATCTCGACTGGCTGGTCGAACTGCCCTGGAGTAAGAAAACTAAAGATAAACTGGATATAAAGGCAGCCCAGAAGATACTGGACGCGGACCATTACGGCCTGTACAAGGTCAAGGACCGGATACTGGAATACTTAAGTGTCCGTAAATTGAACAAAGAGAGTAAGGGGCCTATCCTCTGTTTTGTTGGCCCGCCGGGCGTCGGGAAAACCTCCTTAGGGCGTTCTATCGCCAGGGCTATGGGACGGAAGTTTGTGCGCATCTCCCTAGGTGGGGTGCGGGATGAGGCCGAGATACGCGGGCATAGGCGGACGTATGTGGGCGCCCTTCCAGGCAGGATTATCCAGGGGGTCAAAACGGCGGGCACTAATAATCCTATCTTCATGATGGACGAGATAGATAAGATCGGTGCAGACTTTAGAGGAGATCCATCGGCCGCGCTTCTTGAGGTTCTTGACCCGGAGCAGAACTACTCCTTCAGCGATCATTATCTCAACGTACCATTTGACCTCTCGAAGGTTATGTTTATTACTACGGCCAATGTAACGGATACCATCCCTCCGGCCCTGAAAGACCGGATGGAGGTAATTGAACTCCCTGGATATACGGCCGAAGAAAAGCTGGTCATTGCCAAGAGATACCTTTTCCCCCGTCAGCTCAAAGAAAATGGAATCAGTAAGGAGGTAATAAGGATTGCCGACAGCGCTATCCTCCACATGATCTCACAGTATACGAAAGAAGCAGGCCTGCGAAACCTGGAGAGAGAAATAGGGGCTGTATGCCGAAAGGTAGCCCGGCGTCTGGCCGAGGGCGAAAAAGGGCCGTTTCTCATGACGCGTGCCAATTTGCACAAATACCTGGGCGTCCCGAAATACCTGCCGGAAGCGGAGCAGGAAGCCAGCCAGATAGGACTGGCAACCGGCCTGGCCTGGACCCAGGAGGGCGGAGAAGTCCTCCATATTGAGGCCACCACCATGAAAGGAAAAGGAAATCTTACCCTCACCGGACAGCTTGGAGACGTAATGAAGGAATCAGCACTGGCCGCTTTAAGCTACACCCGGTCCCGGGCAAGTAGGCTTAAGCTTAATAAGAAATTTTACGAAGATCTGGATATCCATATACATGTACCGGCTGGCGCTATACCTAAGGACGGTCCGTCGGCCGGGGTAACCATGGCCACTGCCCTGGTTTCCGCCTTAACCCAGGTGCCGGTGAGCAGGGAAGTGGCTATGACAGGAGAGATAACCTTAAGAGGCCGAGTCCTACCGGTGGGAGGCTTAAGAGAAAAGGCCCTGGCAGCACTTCGGGCCGGAATAAAAGAGATTATCATACCAGTGCAAAATACTAAAGATTTAGAGGAAATACCGGATCGAATCCGCCGCCGCCTCACCTTTTATCCAGTTAAGAACGTTGATGAAATCCTGAAATTAGCCCTTGTAAAGACGAAATCCGGCGGGAAAAGGGAGAAATAAGGAAAGACATTTGGACCCTATGCCGTCCATTTATATACCAATAATAATCTTCTGCCTTCTTGGCGCGGCCCTTTTTTCCGGATCAGAAACAGCGCTTTTTTCCCTGGGACGGTGGCGTTTGATTCGTCTCCGGGAAGAGGGTCACCCAAAGTACAGCCTGATAGACGGCCTGTTGGCCCGGCCGCGGCGTCTCCTGATATCCATTATCATCGGCAACGACATGTGTAACGTGATCGCCTCCGCCCTGGCCACCCCCCTTGCCGTCAGGCATTTTGGTACGTCCGGACGTTGGGTAGCCATAGCCATCATGACCGGCGTTATAATCATATTGTGTGATATCTCCCCCAAGGTACTGGCTATATCCCAGCCGGTATCTATAGCCTCCCTCACGGCAAGACCGATGTCTCTGTTTATCAAATGGATTGCTCCCCTGCGCTGGCTGGTCCAGTCTGCAGTCGATTTTATCCTTGGGGCGGCCGGGCTGCCCAGGAAGAAAAAGACAAAATTTTTGCTGGAGAAGGATTTTCTACGGCTGGTTGAACATGGGCACCGCGCCGGGATCATTGAGCGCCTGGAGCGGGATTTCATAAGGAGAGTAGTGGAATTCGGCGATACAAAAGTGGCGGCTATCATGACCCCGCGTCCGGATATATTCGCCTTGCCCGTTGATACCGGCCTTTCCGCCGCTATAGAAGAAATCAAAGCGAAAGGGTTCTCAAGGGTGCCTGTATATGAGCATGAAATCAACGAGCCGGTCGGAATCCTTCACGTTAAAGACCTCGTGGATATAAAGGTAAAACTAGACGAAGGCACGATAGCTGATTTGCGTTCCCGCCTTAAGCCGGTCTATTACGTCCCAGAGACCAAAAAGGTAGAAGACCTCTTCCAAGACTTTCAGAAGCGCCGCACCCACCTGGCCATGGTAGTTGACGAGTACGGGGATTTGACCGGACTGGTGACCATGGAAGATATCCTGGAGGAACTTTTTGGGGAGATATATGATGAATACGACCAGCGCAGGGTGACCTTTGAAGAGAAAGGGAAAGGCATTTATTGGGTCTCTCCGCGAATGCTTATAGAAGACTTCAATGAAACAATCGGTGCACAGATTCCGGCAGGAGAGGTAGAAACCATCGGTGGATTTGTGCTTAACCTTTTTGGTGAACTACCCAGGGAAGGGGAGTATATCACGTATAACGGCCTTCTCTTTACTGTGGTTAAATTAAAAGGCGCGCGTATCTTACAGCTAAAGGTAGAGCGAAAAACAGATATAATTCCCCTCAACTCTTATGACATTCAGTAACATAGTCCAGCCCCTGCTATGGTTTATCGGTTTACTGTTGCTGGAAGGATTTTTTTCCGGTTCAGAGATAGCCTTGATAGCCGCTGACCAGAAAAAGATGCAGCACATGGCGTATGATGGCCATAAGGGGGCGGCCATGGCAGTGCATCTCTTAGGCAGGCCGACTTGGTTATTCTCCACTACGCTTCTTGGGACCAATCTGGCTATGGCAACCAATACCGTTTTGACGACGGCCTGGATGGTAGAGCAGTGTAGATATGGGGGTGAATGGTTGGCTGTCTTGCTCATGCCGCCATTCGTCCTCATTTTTGGAGAGATTATCCCAAAGACTATATTCCAGCAAAAAGCACAACAGCTCGCCCCGAAGGCCGCCTATGGCATTACGGCGGCATCTTATATTCTTTATCCCTTAGTCTGGCTCTTTGCCCGTTTTTCTCATTTGTTGACAAATATATCGGAAGCAAAGCAGCAGCCGTTTGTCACCCGGGATGAGCTGAAACTAACCCTTCGTATGGATGAAGACGAGATCGAACTGGACAAGGCCGAGAAGCGGCTCATACGAAAGATGTTTTCATTCATGGAGACGGACGTGAGCCGGGTGATGATACCCTTAGTGAGAATTTCTGCCCTGCCGGAGAGTGCGCTGGTGTCCGATGCCGTCCGGAAGTTCCGGGAAACGGGTTATGGGCGGCTGCCTGTTTACCGTAAGCGTATCGATAATATAGTCGGGATATTAAATGCCTTTGATTTAATTGGCGTGGTGGAAGAAAGCCTACCGGTCAGCCGGTTTATGCACAAACCCTTCTATGTACCGGAGACCAAACCGGTGGATGAGCTTCTGGTTGATCTGCAGAGAGAAGGCAAGACCATAGCTATAGTAGTCGACGAATACGGCGGTACCATAGGAATGGTGACCGTAGAAGATATTCTCGAAGAGGTAATGGGGGAAATAGCGGATGAGTTTGACAAGGAGGCCGCTCTTTTTACCAGGCTGGGCCCAAACCATTATTTGATCAAAGGGCGTATGGAGGTAAGCCAGGCCAACGAACAGTTGCACCTGGGAATCCCGGAAGGCGACTATGAGACCATAGCCGGTTTTATCTTAAAAGAATTGGGTTTCATCCCTAAACAAGGCCATATTTTCCCTTATAGGCATTTACAATTTACTATACGGAAGGCCGAGGCCAGAGCCATAGAAGAGATGGAAGTTATTGTTAAACGGAAGGGTCAGGAAGATGATAAACAGACCGCGACTAGCCGGGGAGTTTCTGCGCCTGGTGCAGATTGACAGCCCTTCGAGGCAGGAAGGGGCTATCGCACAGTATGTACGAAAGATATTTGAATCCCTGGGCGCCGGGGTAATAGAAGATAAGGCCGGACCGTCCATCGGCAGCGAAAGCGGTAATCTGATCGTCCGCATACCGGGCACGCGGAGAGACCTTCCGCCGCTTATGTTCAACGCCCATCTGGACACTGTGGAACCCGGAAAGGGCATAAAAGTAATCCAAGAGGATGAAACGTTTAGGAGTGATGGTCAAACCATCCTGGGGGCAGATGATAAGTCAGGTATAGCTATCTTAATAGAAGCGGTAAGGTCTTTACAGGAGAACAAAACAGCGCATGGCCCGCTGGAGTTTGTCTTTACGGTCTGTGAAGAGATAGGGCTTTTCGGCGCTAAATCCCTTGATTATAGTCTGCTCCAGGCCCGGATGGGTTATGCCCTGGATACCAGCTCCACTACCCGCATCATAAGCGGGGCCCCGGAGGCCAACAGCCTTTACATTAAGGTCCATGGGCGGGCGGCCCATGCCGGCCTCGAACCCGAAAAAGGCATAAATGCCATACAGATTGCCGGTGCGGCCCTGGCTGCCATGCAGTTAGGGCGTATCGACCATGAGACTACCGCCAATATCGGGTTAGTGCGCGGGGGGACGGCCCGTAATATTATACCGGACTATATAGAGCTGGAAGGTGAGGTGCGCAGCCACGACCGGCAAAAACTGGCCGATCACACAGAACACATAAGAGGATGTCTTGAGAGGACGGTCTTAGCCTATAAAGAGAAACATATACCCCCCTTTGAAAAACGACAGCCAGATGACAATCTCCCGGACTGGCATATGGAGATAGTTACGGAATATCCATTAATGGCAGTTGGCGACAGCCACCCTGTAGTTATCCTGGCACAGGAAGCAGGGAAGAATCTAGAGCGCCGGCTCACACCGAAAAAAAGCGGCGGCGGGAGTGATGCCAACATCTTTAACGCCCATGGCATCGCCACCGTGATACTGGGCACGGGTATGCAGTCCGTCCATACCACAAATGAATATATTCATCTCGAAGACATGGCCCAGACCGTTCAACTGATTATGGAGATAATCTCCACCTATAGCCGATCATAAGGCCCCCCCGCCTGTTACGCCATTTAACCATTTTTTTTATAACCATCTCTAGCCGATAAGCATACAGGTAAACACAGCGCGGCATAGCCGCAACCAAAAGCGCTTGCCGCAAGGTTCAAATGACAAAATCCAAATTTCAAATGAAATCCAAATGACTAAAGTAGAAGTCATTAGTCAATAGTCATTTGTCACTGGTAAAAGGGGGCTATCTTTCTCCCGACTTAACCAATGACTAATGACCAGTGACGAGTGACGTTTTAGGCTTTGACATTTGACATTCATTTGAATTTTGAGCTTTGCATTTTGAACTTCTTAACATCATGTTGTCATTAAACATATCCGAATTTTCTTAACAGAATTTTAAGAATTCTCACGTCAGTAGTACAGAGAGGAGAGTCTTTCATGCTGGCAAAGATCCTGAGTAGCGCCGTTCTGGGTGTTGAGGCCTATGTAGTGGAAGTGGAAGTAGATATTGCCTTCGGGCTGCCAGCCTTCTCCACCGTTGGCTTACCCGAGGGCGCAGTAAAAGAAAGCAAAGACCGGGTCAAGTCCGCTGTCAAGAACTCAGGCTATGAGTTTCCCACCCATCGCGTCACGGTTAATCTGGCCCCGGCGGATATAAAGAAGGAAGGCACAGGATATGACCTGCCCATAGCTGCTGGTATTCTGGCTGCCACCGGGACCATAAGCAAAGATAATCTCCACCGTTATATGTTATCCGGCGAACTCTCGCTCGATGGCCGCATAAAAGCGACGAAAGGTGTCCTGCCCATGGCTATGGCCGCACGCACCGCCGGGCTGTCCGGCATCGTGGTGCCCAAAGAAAACGCCCTGGAAGGAGCGGTCGTAAAGGGCGTCGAGGTGTTACCGGTAGAATGGCTTTCCGAGGCAGTGGAATTACTCAATGGGAAAAAAACCCCGACCCCGGTAGATGTGGATACGGATGCCCTCTTTTGCACCGCCGGTAAAAGCGATATGGACTTTAATGAGGTTAAGGGGCAGGAACATGTCAAAAGGGCCTTAGAGATTGCTGCGGCCGGAGGTCATAATCTGTTAATGATCGGCCCCCCGGGCTCAGGCAAGACTATGCTTGCGCAGCGCCTGCCGACCATCTTACCAGCCATGAGCTTTGAGGAGGCCCTGGAGACGACTAAGGTCTTTAGTGTCCTGGGACTAATGCCCCAGGGAAGCGCCCTCATTGCTATCCGCCCGTTCCGTCAGCCGCACCATACCATCTCTGATGCTGGCCTGATCGGGGGCGGTCAGATTCCTAAACCCGGAGAGGTCAGTCTGGCCCACAACGGCGTGCTTTTTCTGGATGAACTGCCGGAATTCAGAAAGAACGTCCTTGAAGTGCTGCGGCAGCCATTAGAGGATGGGCGGGTTACGATCTCGCGGGCCTCTATGTCCCTTACCTATCCGGCCCGGTTTATGCTGGTAGCGGCCATGAATCCCTGTCCGTGCGGTTATTACGGCAGTACCAAGCACACATGTAGCTGTACGCATCTTTATGTACAAAAATATCGGTCAAAGATTTCCGGCCCGCTTCTCGACCGCATAGATATCCACGTAGAAGTGCCGGCGCTCAACTACAAAGACCTGGCCTCTATCCATCCCGGCGAGTCATCAGAGGAGATAAGAAAAAGGGTTGATCTGGCCCGCCAGAGGCAAAAGGAACGGTTTGAAGGCAAGCCCATCCACTGCAATGCCCAGATGAATACCCGCCTTATCAAAAAATTTTGTGCTATTGATGCCGAATCACACAAACTTCTGGAGGTAGCGGTCAACAAGCTGGGCCTGAGCGCCCGGGCCTACAACCGCATATTAAAGATTGCCCGCACTATTGCAGATATCGAAGGGGAGACGTCCGTCAAACCTGCCCATATCTCCGAGGCCATCCAATACCGCAGCCTCGACCGCAGACCGATCTGACCGGTAGAAGAGATCAAGGGGGCGGACGGTAAAACTCTTATTCATTGTGCCCATTTTCTCCCATTTATCATGTGCTCGTAACCTGCCGATACAATATTCAATGCATCTTAATGAACTCTTGGGTGAGTTATAGTTCACTTTTGTTGTTGACACGAATCTTGGTTTATGATTTAACCATGGACACTTTAGGACTATACGCTCACCCTCCCTATGTCTGACCAAAAAACAGCAGGGGGAATCTTTATGAAAAAAACGAAAAAAGTAATTTGCTACTCGGAACTACTGGAAAAGCTAGCTAAACAGCAGGTCTTCAGAATTTCCTCCAAGGACTTGAATAAAGAGAAAGAGTCCGTCCAGAAGTTTGATGAAGCCATGTGCAGGCAATTGTCCATCAGCCAGAAGGTATTGGAGATGGAAGTCAGCATCTAAAAGCGATTGTGCCTAATGATCGAAGACTTAGTTGAGGTTTTTTCATTTAGTCCTGAGAATTTCTGCAAAAGCATTACCCCTCATTTAGAACGACACATCAATCTCTTTCAAAAGAAACACATATCGTATTTACAGGGCTATCTTAAGGAATTAGGCTGCAAAACGATCATTGTCGAGAAGGAGTACGTTGATAAGGACTATTTAGACGATTTTTCAGAGTATTATGTAAAATGCTTTCACCATTATGAGAGATTCTGCAAGAGAATCCATTTTTTTAACTTATCATTTGATGCCCAACAGTTTGTTACCTTACTAAGAAACGAAGCAGGCACAAACGTTCTATCGAAGGAATTATTAAATAAATCGTACCTTGGACACATAGTCGTAAAGCCGCTTCCAGAGGCCTTCGTAGGCCGTACCTGCTTGGTAACCTACCCGACCGGAAACGGGAGATTTTTCCCCACCCTACGTACTTACGATGTTAATCTTTTTGGCATTGGTCTGACTTGTTCCAGCTTGGCGTTTCAGGAGCAAGATACGGTACTGGCTGCATGCGCCACAAGCGCACTGTGGTCCACTTTCCATAAGACTTCGGAGATGTTTCGTACAACCCTTCCGTCGCCTGCGGGCATAACCAGATCAGCTGCAAATCACTTTCTGTTAAAATCTCGGCCATTGCCCTCCCAGGGATTGAATGTCTACCAAATGTGCCAGGCGATTAGAGATGTCGGCCTGGAACCGGAACTGAGAGACTGCTCCAAAGTTGACGAGTTCACGGGGCTGGTTTACGGCTATTTGAGATTCGGCATTCCTGTTATTCTAATAGTTGACCTGATAGCCTCAAATGGCCGTTCATTTGGCCGTCACGGTGTGGCAGTTGTAGGATACAATGATCCTAAGAGTACGCAGATCCCTCTTCCATCTGCGAATGTCCCGCTTTTTGCACACCGTATTCGGAAATTATATGTCCATGATGATCAGATTGGACCTTTTTCACGCATAGTCTTCGACAAGCCAAACAGGACGGAGAGGATTCAAACAGACTGGGTATGTCCCCACTCAGGCAAGACCCTTGTTGTTGAACCAAAAGCCGTCATCATACCCGTATATCACAAAATTCGGATTACGTTTGAAGATGTCATGATGTTGATAGGAAGAATTCATGCCGGTTTCAGGATGACGCCGCTCAAGGAGATTCCTCTTACATGGGATGTGTACCTGTCAGACGTGCGGGAAGTAAGAACCTCCTATTTTGATTCGGAAATATTGGAACCGGATGAACGTTTGCGGCTCCTCGTAAAAAACTATCCGAGATTTCTGTGGCGTTGCGGTCTGCATATGGGCAATATGACCTTAATGGAAATACTGATAGACGCTACCGATATAGCACGAAGTACATTCATATTTGATATCGTGTTCATGAAGACGCCTTTTAAAGAGATATTTGCGAAGGTTTTGGACAGCGCAGGTCCTAAAATACTTTCATCGGAATGTTTGGAACATATAAAAACTCTGATTAGGGCGTGATCGAACCGGTCGAACGATCTGCGATTGCGGCGTATTCCTTAAGTGCTTGGAATGCCATGTGGATTCGAACTGCAATCTCCTTTTTGGGGTACCTCAGTTTGTAACAGGTCCGGAGATTTCATAGACAAACCGTGGTGCGTTTGATGCCACTTAGGTGCAATGCTTCTCTTGGTAAGGGGCCTATGTGATATCCCCTCCTTCTTAGCATTTTCTTGCATCCCGTCCTATGTTTTTATCATAATCAGCCCTCTTTTACTCATAACTATATAAAATAATTGACCATTCTTTAAAGAGGTAGGCATCCCGCCTCCATTCCAAACCCCGGCTGTGCAGAGAAGGCATTTAATTTTATGTTCGAAAAATTAGCCAAAAGAAATCTTGAACTTATCTGGCAATGGTATCTATTTTATAGTCGGCAAAAGACAATCGGGAAACAGCCTGTTGCCCAATTTGCGAAACAGGTTGTTTCGCAAATTACCCATATCCCCTGGGGGCACAACATTGCCATTATCTCCAAATGCAAAAGCATGGATGAAGCCCTTTATTATGTGGGGAACACTATTGCACACAACTGGAGCCGCAGTGTTTTGGTGCATCAGATAGAGAGCGGCTTGTACCGTCGGGAAGGGAAAGCAGTTTCCAACTTTGCCAACGCACTCTCCGCCCCACAGTCCGACCTTGCCCTCCAGACGCTCAAAGACCCTTATATCTTTGACTTTCTCACTATGAGCAAGGATTATGATGAGCGGGAACTGGAAAAAAGCCTTGTAGAACACATTACCCACTTCTTGCTGGAGTTGGGGGCAGGATTCGCCTATATCGGCAGGCAGGTCCCGATCCAGGTCGGGGAAAGGGATTTTTTTATCGACCTCCTCTTTTATCATACCCGGCTTCACTGTTACGTGGTAATTGAACTGAAAACCGCAGACTTTGAACCGGAACATGCAGGCAAGCTTAACTTTTACATCAAGGCGATAGATGAACAACTCCGCAAAGAGGGCGACCAGCCCACCATCGGCATACTGCTTTGCAAGAACAGGGACAAGCTGGTGGCGGAGTATGCCCTGAGTGACATTAACAAGCCCATCGGCGTTTCGGAATATCAGCTTACCCAATTACTCCCTGAAAACCTGAAATCGAGCCTGCCGAGCATTGAAGAAATAGAAGCGGAACTTGGCGGACTGAAAGATGCAGGGGGGGGCGGCGATGAGTAACATTCCGGCTGGCTACAAACAGACTGAGGTGGGGCTGATTCCGGAGGATTGGGAGCTTAGGCCACTTGGCGAAGTCGTTACTTTCCTTGATGGTCAGAGACGGCCTGTGAAAGATGCCGATCGTGCAAAGATGCGGGGAACTATTCCATACTACGGGGCTTCCGGAATTGTCGATTATGTAAACGACTACCTTTTCAACGAAGATTTAATCCTCTTAGGCGAAGATGGCGAAAATATTCTTAGCCGCAATTGTCGCCTTGCATTTCGCATCTCAGGGAAAGCATGGGTCAACAACCACGCCCATGTTCTTAGGCCAAATCCAGATATTAATATTGGCTTCTTGGCAGACTACCTTGAATCTCTTAACTACGACCGATATAACTCCGGAACCGCTCAGCCGAAGCTAAACAAGCAAACATGTTTCGGCATCCCCGTTGCTCTCCCTCCCGCCAAAGCCGAACAAACCGCCATTGCTACTGCCTTAAGCGATGCCGATGCCCTGATCCGATCCCTGGAAAATCTCATTGCCAAAAAACGCAACATCAAGCAGGGCACCATGCAGGAACTGCTAAAACCCAAAGAAGGTGGGTAGTAAAGAAGTTGGGGGAGATTGCAGTTGTCATTATGGGCCAGTCTCCAAGCTCAGCGAACTATAACTCACAGGGTCTTGGTCTTCCGTTGGTGCAGGGCAATGCCGATGTGGATAATCGAAAAACAATAATCCGTTTTTTTACATCGGAAATTACAAAGAAATGTTTTTCTGGCGACATCATAATGACCGTTAGAGCACCTGTTGGTGAGATTTCAAAAGCGGTATTTGATGCTTGCATAGGGCGTGGAGTTTGTGCAATTAGATATCGAAATGAATATCTATACTACTACCTCATAAATCAAGAGGCGACCTGGGCAAAGCTATCAAAAGGATCGACTTTCGATTCTGTAAATTCCGCCGATGTAAAAGCTCTCGAAATAAATTTACCAAAAGATGAGCTAGAAGAAACCCGCATCGCCACAATCCTCTCCGACATGGATGCTGAAATATCCGCTCTGGAAACCAAGCTCGCCAAATACAAACAGATAAAGCAAGGGATGATGCAGGAGCTTTTGACAGGAAGGATCCGCTTGGTATGAGCGAAGTGGGGCAAATAGAACGACGCACCCAAAATCGGGTGGTGCAATTATTCAGAGATGAGCTGAAATACACCTATCTGGGCAACTGGGAAGATCGCCCGGACAACAGCAATATTGAGGAAGAACTTTTAACCGGCTATCTCACAAAAAAAGGGTACAACCCAACCCAGATCACAAAGGCACTCTACGAACTGCGGGTTACCGCCAATAACTATAACGAAAGTCTCTATACCAACAATAAAAAAATCTATAAACTGCTCCGCTACGGCGTGCCGGTGAAAGCGGAAGCGGGCGATAACTTTGAAACTGTCCGGCTCATCGACTGGAAAAACCCGGAAAAGAACGACTTTGCCATTGCCGAAGAGGTCACTGTTCTCGGTAACCGTGAAAAACGGCCTGATATTGTCCTCTATGTAAACGGCATTGCCATCGGTGTCCTGGAACTCAAACGCAGCACCGTCTCTATCGGTGACGGTATCAGGCAGAGCATAGTCAACCAGCAGAGAGAGTTTATCGGCTCCTTTTTCTCCACGGTGCAGTTTGTTTTTGCCGGAAACGACACGGAAGGCCTGCGCTACGGCACCATCGGCACGCCGGAAAAGTTCTTCCTCGAATGGAAGGAAGATATAGAGGACGTCAGCCGTTTGCAGTTGGATAAATACCTTCTTAAGATTTGCAATAAAAAGCGGCTCATTGAAATCATCTACGACTTTGTGCTCTTTGACGGCGGTATAAAAAAACTCCCGCGTGCACATCAGTACTTTGGCATCAAGGCCGCACAGGAACACATCCGCAGACGTGAGGGCGGCATCATCTGGCACACACAGGGGAGCGGCAAGAGTATTGTCATGGTGCTCCTTGCCAAGTGGATATTAGAAAACAACCCCAAGGCCCGTGTCGCAGTCATTACTGACCGTGACGAACTGGATAAGCAGATCGAACGGGTTTTTAACGATGCCGGGGAGCCGATCAAGCGCACCACCAGCGGCCGTGATTTAATGGCGCAACTGGCAGAGGCCAAGCCGAGACTGCTCTGCTCGCTGGTGCATAAGTTCGGCAAGAAGGACGTCGACAACTTTGAGGAGTTCATCAAAGAGCTGGAGAGCCAACGCACCAAGGCGGTTGGAGAACTCTTTTTGTTTGTGGATGAATGTCACCGCACCCAGAGCGGCAAGCTGCACCGCACCATGAAAGCCATGCTGCCCAGCGCCGTTTTTATTGGTTTCACCGGCACACCACTCCTGAAAACGGATAAACAGACCAGCCTGGAAGTATTTGGGAAATATATTCACACCTACAAGTTTAATGAGGCCGTTGCTGATAAAGTGGTGCTGGACCTGGTTTATGAAGCGCGGGATATTGACCAGAAGATTTCTTCGCCGGAGCGCATCGACGTCTGGTTTGACTCCAAAACCAAAGGCTTGAACGACTTTCAGAAATCGGAGCTGAAAAAGAAATGGGGCACCATGCAGAAGGTGCTAAGTTCCCGCTCCCGTATGGAGAAAGTGGTCAGCGACATCATTTTCGACTTCAGCGTCAAGCCACGGCTCAGTTCTGAAAGAGGAAATGCCATTTTAGTGGCTTCCAGTATTTACGAGGCATGCCGCTATTTCGAACTATTTCAAAAAACTGAACTGAAAGGCAAATGCGCCGTTGTTACATCCTATAACCCAGTCACCCGTGACATCACCACCGAAGACACCGGGGCCAATACCGAAACGGAAAAAGAGTTCATCTTCAAGATTTATACGGATCTACTGAAGGACGTAAAAGTAAAGCCAAACAAGACTAAAACCGAATCATACGAAGATGACGTCAAAGAAAAGTTTGTAAAAGAACCGGCGAATATGAGACTGCTGATTGTAGTTGATAAACTTCTCGTTGGTTTTGATGTGCCTCCCTGCACATATCTTTACATAGATAAAAGTATGCAGGACCATGGACTGTTTCAGGCGATCTGCCGGGTAAACCGGCTGGACTCAGACGATAAACAGTTCGGCTACATCGTGGACTACAAAGACCTTTTCCGGAAAGTTGAGGATGCTGTAGCGGTATATACCTCTGAGCTGGATTATGACGAGTTTGAAAAAGCAGACTGCGATATTCTGTTGCAAGACCGCCTGAAGAAAGGCCGTGAACGCCTTGATAATGCCCTGGAAGAAATTGCCCTGCTCTGTGAACCCGTTGCCCCGCCGAAAGATACCCTGACGTATATCCGCTACTTCTGCGGCAATACGGAAATCCCCGAAGAACTGAAAAGCCGTGAAGTGCAGAGGACGGCCTTATACAAGGCAACGGTGGCTTTAATACGAGCCTATGCCAACATCGCCGATGAGATGGAAGCGGCAGGCTATACCGAAAAAGAGATTGCGGACATTAAGAAACAACTCGACTTTTACCTGAAGCTGCGTGAGGAAATCAGAAAGGCAAGCGGCGAAACCCTTGACCTGAAGACCTACGAAGCCGACATGCGGCATTTGATTGATAACTACATTCAGGCCGAAGACCCGCAAAAGATTTCACCTTTCGGAGACCTTACTCTTTTAGACATTATTGTTAACACAGGTATTGCCGACGCCATAAATAGCTTGCCAAGAGGCATACAGGGCAGTCAGGAAGCCGTTGCCGAGACCATCGAAAACAATGTGCGCCAGAGAATCATCAAAGAACATTTAATAGACCCGGCCTTTTTTGAGGAAATGTCAAAGCTTCTGGCTGTAATCATCAAAGAGCGGAAGGCCAATGCCATCAGCTATGAAGAGTATTTAAAAAAGATTGCCGAACTGGCGAAAAAGGTGCACGAAGGGAAAAGCGAAAGCACCCCGGATGCTTTAAATACGCCTGCCAAGAGGGCGCTATATAACAATTTAGATAAAAATGAAGACCTGGCATTGGCAGTTCATGAAAAAGTCGTCACATACAGGCCGGACAACTGGAAAGGGAATGAAACCAAGGAACGGGTTATTAAGAGCAAATTGTATGAAGTTCTGGGTGATGAAAAAGAGGTAGAAAGAATTTTCCCCATCGTGAAACAGCAGAGCGAATACTGATATGGAGCAATTGCAGTTGGGAAATATTACCGTTGATGTTGTGCAGAAAGACATCAAGAATATCCACCTGAGTGTGTATCCGCCCACGGGACGGGTAAGGATTTCGGCTCCTCTTAGAATGGATATTGATACTATTCGAGTATTTGCCATTTCAAAACTAAACTGGATCAAAAAGCAGCAAACCAAACTCAGAAATCAAGAGCGGGAGGCCCCGAGGGAATTTCTGAGCAGAGAAAGCCATTATTTCAACGGCAAACGCTATTTGCTGAAAGTGATTGAACGGGATGCGGCGCCCAGAGTTGATCTGAAACACAATAAAATAGAATTGCATGTAAGGCCGCATACCAGCAGGGAGAAAATGAAAACCGTTCTAGATGAATGGTACAGGAAGCAATTAAAAACTTCGTTACCTACCCTAATTGAAAAGTGGGAAAAGAAGATGAATGTTCGGGTCAATGAATTTGGGATTAAAAAAATGAAAACCAAATGGGGCACCTGTAACCGGGAGGCAAAACGGATTTGGCTGAATCTGGAGCTTGCTAAAAAACCGGGTGAATGCCTGGAATATATCGTAGTGCATGAGATGGTTCACCTACTGGAAAGAAACCACAACGGCAGGTTCGTTTCACTTATGAATGAGTTTATGCCCAAGTGGATATTTTATAAAGACGAATTGAATAGACTACCGGTAAGACATGAAGACTGGAATTATTAAGAATCAAAACAGGATGGATAGGATGTTCACTCCTGCCTAGCATTTTCTTGCGTCCCGTCCTATGGTTTTTATCATAATCAGCCCCTTTTACTCATAACCATATAAAATAATTAACTATTCTTTAAAGGGGCGGGCATCCCGCCTCCATTCCAAACCCCGACCGTGCAAAGAAGGCATTTAATTTTATATCCGAAAAATCAACAAATTATGATTTAGGCAAATTTTTTGATTGACATACAATATATGGTACGGTTACCCTGCTCAAGGTAGCATATATCGACAATGAAAAACCCCGGTCGCTGCAACGGCCGGGGTTCGGCTGAGTGATGCCGGAAAGTTCCGGCAGTGAATCATTACTCACTATGTAGCTCAAAAGGACCTTGTCTGTCAAGGTTTTTTCCGCGGAGCCGTTCGAAATTCATCTCCTCCCCGGCATCACTCAAATCCTGCCGAGGGAAGGAGTGTCCAAAATGTATTCGTGATTTCCCTAAGTTATTCTATTAGTTAGGCGGCTGTCAGAATTGTTCAGATTCTGGTAGCAGATGTATTAACTGTCTTGGGGCTTTAGTGAAGCTTGAGATCCTAAGTGAGTAAGGGAGGTTATTATGGCAAAACGAGAATCGCAATCACAGCACGACCAAATTGTACGGGATGTTTACGACTATCTCATCTCTAAGGGGTATAAAAACGTGAAGGCCGATCTGAAAGGCTTCCCACAGCCGGATCTTATATATTGGGAGTCAACCGGAGAAGGACACATACCTGATGTGACAGCTAGCTGGAATGGAACTAGTGCAATTTTTGAGGCAGAGACAGGCGACTCAATCTTCGACCAGCACACCGAAGACCAGTGGAGACTGTTTGCGGCAAACGCCGCGCAATATGGAAAAACCTTTATGGTTGTCGTTCCGAAAGGTTCGGAGGCTTCTGCCAAGTCCAGGTTAGCACAACTGGGAATCCAGGCAGAAATCTGGAACGTTACATAACAAATCTCTAACCGGGAGCCTTGCTTCAAGGCGGGGCTCCCATCCCGGTCAAGATTATATGATGCTTAGTAACCACCTAACGGGCCGGATGAGGAGCACCCCGTAGGGGTGTCTGTTCGATTCGGATTGATAGGCCGCGCTTCGCGCGGGCTGTCAATCCGTCCTCATCCGGCCCGTTAGGGCGACGCGAAGCGTCGGCCTATTAAGACATTGAAACACATAAAGTAATAGTAGTCTCAGGAGCACGCATGGGAAAGGATTCTAAGATTAAAAGTATTAACGAAAAGTTAATCAAGACAAAAGAAGGATTGGAACGAATTGCAGGAGATGCCCGCCAACGGGGTGACTTTTATTATTCGGTTAGCGAAGATGCTAGAAGGGCTGCAAAGCTTTTAGACGGAGCCTCCGTAAATTTTAATTCTCTTAACGATGCTGGAATAGAAAATTATGGAGTTTTTACCTCATTGATTACAGCTGCTGGATCCACAGCAAGTTCAGTCGCGGCTTCTGGAGAAGCTGCCATAACAAGATGGGACGGACAACCACAGGTAGATTATTCTGTAGGAACAGTTGTAACGTCGCTCGCCTATTCCGCTGGCTCAATATTTGATCTGAGTAAAGGAATGTGTACGGTTGCGCACAATTTACTGCCTAATAATTACAAACATGGGACTCCGCCTGTTATCGAAGTAGAATCTGTTGATATGAGCACAGAGCAAATTGCCAGTGAAGAACGTTTAGATGAAAGGCTGAATGAGATCAGTGATAGGTTTATTAACATAAGAAAAGGAGCTTGGCAGACTTTTAGGTCAAATAGCCAAGATAAAGTACGGCAAGCGGCTCATTCTATGAGGGAGCTTATTAGACAAGTGCTTGATAAATTGGCTCCTGAACAAGAGGTAAAAAATACAACTTGGTTTAAAAATGGTGGATCTGACAAGATTACAAGGAAACATAGAATAAAATATATTTTGCTTGGCTCGAAAGAAAAAGTACCCAGTAAGGGTAATCTGAAGTACATCGAAGCACTAGGACAAGAGGCGGATACTAAATACAGCATCTTAAGCAGGGAAGCCCACCTTGACAAAGAACCGGAATATCTCATCGTGGAAACTTATTTGCGGTCGGCAGAATCCTTCTTATTAGCCCTCTTGGACTATAGGGCTATTTTGTTAAAAAACGAATGTGTGAATAAGGCGTTGTGATATGAACCACATAAGATTTCGATTGCGCATATTTCTTATCCTTCTATTGGGCATTTTGCTGGTGGGAACCGCCGGCTTCATGGCCATTGAGGGACTTTCTCTGTCGGATGCCTTTTACTTCACAATGGTCACGATAACCACGGTGGGCTATGGAGATATCCACCCCGCCACGCAGACAGGCAAAATGCTGACCATCCTCCTCATTGTAATGGGCGTTGGGACATTCCTCGGAGTAGTGGCAAACGCCACGGAGGCGTTGTTGAACAAGCGAGGAAAACAGGTTACCCTTATCTCTTTTCTCTGGCCATGAGAACCAATCCATTTGACAAAGACGCATCACCCATAGTGAGATAGGGGACTTGGTGGCCATCCCATTTTCTTGACTTTTCTCTATGCGGAGCATATAAGTTCTGAGACGCGGGCAGCAGTTGGTACAGCATCCGCGACGTGATCCCTTCCCCCCGGTTCCCAAGAGCGCATCATTCTAGTGGAATGATGGTGATGCGGACTACCGGGCAGCACAAACACAAATTACACCTTCATACAGGAGCAGAGAACATGAAGAATGTAGAGATGAAAGTTGAAGGTAATATCCTGACCATTACAGTGGATTTGTCCAAGGAATTCGGCCCGTCATCCTCGGGCAAGACCATCATTATTGCCTCCACGGAAGGGAACGTCAGCGTCCCTGATGCTGAGGATAAGAAGGTAGGCCTGAACGTCTACCGAAAGAAGTAAGAGGGATTTCGGCTCACTGCCGGTTCGGAAATTTTCAGCTTCAGCGCCAGGAGCGTCTGGCTAACTCCTATCTCACTCATAGACCAAAAGCACAATAAACTCCGCGCCTGAACCGCCTTATATAGCCGGGAGGGATACCTGTCCTATGACTAAGGAGGGAAAAGTTAAGACCCTGTCTGGATTAATTTCAGAAAACCACCTGAGAGGAACGATTCAATTCTTAGAGGGCATAGAGGCCGTTCTCGACGACTTAAGCGATCAAGATAGGTATGTGCGGGCCGGAAATATAGAGACCCTAAAGTACCTTATAGAGGAAGGAATTGTAAGCCCGGAAGAGGTAGGAGAGAAAGTTTCAATATACCGGATACTAAAAGACTTAGAAGATCCGGACAGGTATGTGCGGGCCAGAAACGCAGAGGCACTTAACTACTTTATCAACGCAGAGGTGATAGCCACAGAAGAAGTGAAAAAGAAGATTTCCCTGTATGAGATTCTAAAAAATTTAAAAGATGCGGATAGTTATGTGCGGGCGAGGAACGCTGAAGTACTGAAATATCTTGTGGCAGCCGGTATCGTAACCGCAAGGGACGTAGGTGGAAAAATTCCCGCAGAGACCCTTCTCGCTGGCTTAGGAAACGAAGAGGGGCATGTGCGGGCCAGAAACGCTGAAGCAATCAAATACCTTGTAGAGGCAGGCGTTTTAAGCCCGAAGAAGGTAGAGGGAAGAGTCCCGCTAGATGCGATTATAAAAGATATAATAAATAGCAAAGGATATGCACGGGCCAGAAACACCGAGGCCCTCAAGTACATGATAGAGGCCGGCGTTGCCGATCCAAAGGAGGTGGGAAGAAATATCCCGCTAGATGCCGTCCTCGAACATGTAAGGGGTAAAAATGGGCAGGTGCGCGCCATAACTACGAGGGCGCTAAAATGTTTCATTGAAATGGGCGTCCTTGACCAGGAAGAAGTAAGGAAGAGAATTCTATCAATGGGTATCCTGGGAGGCCTTAAAGACTCGGATAGGCACGTGCGGGCCATAAACGCAGAGACCCTTAAAGACCTCATGGAGGCCGGTATCCTTAGCCCGGAAGCAGTAACAGGAAGTATCCCGCCAGGTGTCATCCTCGCAGACGCAAGAGATAGAGACGGGTATGTACGGGTAAGAAGCGTTGAAACACTCAAATACCTCTTTGAAACACGTGCTCTTAATCAGGCCGAAATAAAAGGAAAAATCCCTTTAAAGAGTATCCTTGGAGGTCTTGAAGACCCGGACCGGTATGTGCGGGCCATAAACGCAAAGATGCTTAGATGCCTTATCGAGGTAGGCGCTATGGCCCGGGGGAGAGTAAGGCGACATCTATTAGTAAAAAGAACCCTTAAAGGCCTGGAACGCCCGGACGGGCCTTTATATGCAAGAAACGCAGAAGTGCTCATATACCTTGTTGAATCAGGCGTGGTAAGCCAAAAGGAAATAAGAAAAACTATCCTGGATGGGTTTAAAGAGATTTTTTTGCAGGCTTATAATAAGCCCCTGGAAACAAAATTTAATTACTATTTTCTAAGGCTTTTTGAGTTGCTCAGAAATGAGCATAGGGCGTTACTCCGGATAGAAAAGTACCTTGTTTACGATCTGTTAGCCCTCTCTAACCTGCTGACCGGTAAATCTGAGAAGGATTTTTTCTATAATGAATTAGCCAAAATGATAAAAAAGGATAGGGCAGTCAAGGGTACACATAAGATCCTGGCTGAAAGATTGCAGGATTTCCTGGCTGTCCGCCTGGCCAGCCTGTCTGAAGGCGACCCGGTTATAGAGACGACCCTGGGCAGGCTGGTCGCGTATATCACAAAAAATAAAGGTCCATTAGCGTGCAATAAAATAAAAAAGGCCTTCAGGCTGTTAAATATTGAATTTAAAGATGGGGGAAACAGCCCCACCACAACCGTAGGAATAAGCAAGGCCTGGCTAACCAGTCTTCCCCCTTTAGAATTCAAAAAGCCCCCGGTTGAACCTCCGGCATTTCAACGTGTAGAAGCTATAAACAGCATACCTGAAATAGATGGCCCGTCCTTAAAATCCGCCCTGGGAAATATCCAACTATACAAGAGACTGGGCAGGACGTTAGTGTATAAGACTGCCCGGGGTAAATTTATAGCTATTAAATTTCTTAAACATTCCAGGGCCTCCCGGCCCGGTCGCTCTATACAGGACGAAAGGGAAGACCCCGGCCGGCTTATCTATGAAAGTAAATACCTTGATTACTTACATGCGCTAAGAGATAAGGGAGTAAATCTAAAGGGAAACTATCCCTCACCCTTGTTTATCCATGGGGAAAGAGCGGTTCGCATAAGTTGCCATGACCTGCCGGAGGAGATGAAGGCCTGGCTTCAGGAACTTTCTACTGAGCCCAAATCACATGAAGTAGCCTGGGCAGACACAACCGACGGATACTATACCCTTATGGCGTATACGATAGGCACGCCCGATTATTTTACTTATCTTCACGAAGCTGACGAGGCGCGCATAGAGGAGGCCTCAGAGAAGAACATACATGATTTGTTTACCCTGGCCAGATATGGGTTAATCCACCCGGATATAACAGACTTATTCCATAATCTAATCCAGATACGCAGGCCCGAAGAAGGAAGGTTTTTGTGGAATGTGGATATAATAAGGCCGATGGCTGGCCGGGCTGGCGCAGGCAGGCTCCATGGCGGAAGGCATGCTGTGAGTTATCCGAATATGCGGCTCTCGGGGCCGGCGGATTTTGCGGAGATGGTGTCGCTCGAGGCCCTTGTGTCCTTAGATCATCCCCATTCTGCATATATGAAATTTAATCTGCGAAGGTTCTTTCTTCCGGAAAGGGAGAAAATTCTCCTGGCCCACTTTATGGGTAATTATCTCCTGGCCTGGGTGCTTATTGAAGGAAGGCGCTTAAAAGAGAGGCCCGGTGAGCTGAACTGGCACAAGCCTGAAGGACTGGCGAATCTTATTAAGAAGATATACGCCACGGCCTATAAGGCCCTTACGGAGTCAGATACTGCCGGCACAGGTGTATCAACTTTGATTGATTGGGATAGGTTTGCCAGACAAATGGCATTTTTTATGGGCCAGGCCTATAAAAAATATGTAAATAGGCCTATTCCTGAAAAGATATTCGGAAAGAAAGATATTTATATAATACCAGGAGATGGGTGGGGTTTTATGCAAAGAGATGTGATAGAGACAACGTTAGATCTTCACGGGGAAGGGCTTTCAGAGGTCCTGGATAAATATTTTAGCCCGGCCACCTCTGAACGGCGCGTAATACCGCCGTCTATCTTCGTCTTCAGACCACATTTTAAGAAATTGATAAAAAAGGAAAAAGACGGTAATCTTCGCCCTGGTCTGGAAGAGCTGTATGAGAATTATGCAACCGGTTGGCGTTTTGATGGGATTAACGAGGATATTGGCCCGGTAAACGGCCCATTCCCTCTTCAGGAATTGATCAAGGCCAATTATATATTCTTGGGGTCACATCTTCATATGTCATTAGCTTCCAACCCTATCATAACCAAAGACCTTTATAATGCCTGCTTTTGCTGTAAGTGAAGAGAAGAATAGATGGCTAAAGGAGACTATGGAGGCCCTCGGTATCCAGGAAAAGGATATCGAGGAGAAATTTGTGCGCTCCTCAGGAAAAGGCGGGCAAAAGGTGAACAAGACCTCCACGTGTGTCTATCTGAAACACTTGCCTACCGGAATAGAGGTAAAGTGCATGAAGGATCGGAGCCAGTCTGTGAATAGATTCCTGGCCCGGCGTGAGCTTGCAGAGCAGATTCAGGTATTATCCGGCGATGTGACTGTGCGTGACCAGAGGCAGGAGAAGATCAGAAAGAAAAAGGCAAGGAAGAGAAAGAAAACAAAAAGTAAGTACGGCATCGATCCTGAGTCCTCATGATAAGCAGAGAAGCACTGCACATACTGGAATTCGATAAAATCCTGGATACAATTTCCGGCCTTTCCCACAGCGATGCCTCGCGGAAGGCTGTTTTGGATATTTCCCCGCTAAATAACCGGGGCGATATAGAAGAAAGATTCGGGCAGGTCAAAGAGATCCAGGAGCTTGCCCAGGCCGGCACCCCCCTTAGGTTATCTCATTTCCAGGACATATCCCAGGTCCTTGAGCAGGCAAGGCTTGAGGGCGCTGTCCTTGAGCCCGGCGAACTTATAGCCTTTGTGCCTGTTCTGCGGATAATTTCTGAAATATCCGCGCAGATTGCAGATGCAGGTCCCCTTCCCGGGCTGGCTGGCCTGGCCGGCGATTTAACCGGATTTCCTGATATACTCGCCGCTATCGGGAGGTCTATCGATAGCGAAGGGAATATCCTGGACAGCGCGAGCCTGACCCTTTCTCATCTGCGAAGCCGAATAAGAGGCATGGAGGCAAAGATAAGAAAGAGATTGGAGGAGACAGTAAAGGACCGGAGTGTGACCCCCTTTTTACAAGATGAGTTTATTACTCAGAGGGCCGGCCGCTGGGTCATCCCGGTGAGAATGGATGCCAAAGGTCAGGTGCCAGGCGTAGTGCATGATGTCTCAAGATCAGGCGAGACGGCCTTTACAGAGCCATTGGAGATAATCGGAATTGCCAACGAGCTGGAGAATGTTGTCGCCGAGGCCAAGGCAGAAGAGATTCGCATCTTAAAAGTTATCTGCAAGATGATAAGAGAAGAAGCGGACGAAATTGAGGCGCAGTACAAGACCATCGTCTATCTCGATGTCTTGAATAGTATCGCCCGGTTTGTTGATCACCTGCAAATGGAAATGCCCCGGATAACTGGTTCATCTGAAATCAAGCTGGTAAGGGCAAGACACCCGCTCCTTATGCTGTCACAGAAAGAAAGAGGCATGGGTGAGGTGGTGCCCCTTGATATCTGCCTCGCCGGCGATCATACCGTGATGGTCATAACCGGCCCTAATGCCGGAGGCAAGACCGTTGCCATCAAGACGCTGGGGTTGCTCCTTCTCATGGCCCTGTCCGGCATCCCTGTGCCGGCTGATTCCTCATCCACCTTTCCCCAGGTCAGCCGGCTCCTCGTTGATATAGGGGATGAACAATCCATAGAAAGCAGCCTGTCTACTTTCTCCGCCCACGTCTCTCACATCGCAGGGATACTCAAAGAGGCCGATGCAAAGACGGTCGTCCTGTTAGATGAGCTGGGCACCGGGACGGATCCGGTGGAGGGGGCGGCCATTTCCTGTGCTGTTTTAAAGGAGCTAAAAGCCAAAGGCGCCCTTGTTTTCGCTACTACACACCTTATGGATATAGTGGGTTTTGTGTACAGGACAGAGGGCATGGTAAACGCCTCCATGGAATTCGATTACGAGACACTGAGTCCTTTATACAGGTTGAAGGCGGGAGAGCCGGGTCAGTCTCATGCCCTCGAGATAGCCAGGAGGTATGGGCTGCCCGGACATATTATTGAGTTTGCAAAGGGTGTATTGGGCAATGTGAATGTGGAATTCCATAACCTCCTGGCAGAGTTGAAGGAAGAAAGGGCGCGGTATGAGACATCTTTTCATGAACTACAGAGACAGCAGGCAAAACTTGCCGAGAGGGAGAGATATTTAGCGGAAAGACGGACTGAGGTAGAAAGAATTAGGACAGAGACAATGGAAAAGGCTTACCAGGAGGCTCGGGACATCATTTCCGAAGTGAAAAGGCAGGCGTATGCCATCCTGGAAGAGGTAAAGAGGGAAAAGAAGGGCGCAGCCTTGAAGAGGGTTGTAAGAATACAGCAGGAGGTCGAAGATAAGCTGCGGGAATTCCACAAAGAGCCCTCCTTATCAATCAGTGAGATAAAAGAAGGAGATACCGTATTTGTCAGATCCGTTGGCTATGATGCCACGGTGATGAGAGTCGACCGAAGCCACAAACGGGTGCGGGTAAAGGCCGGGAAGATGGAATGGGAGGTGCCAGTTTCGGATATTGTCGCTGAAAAAGGCAGGGTCCCCCCGACGAAAGTAAGTGCCAGGAAGAGAGAGGACCGGGAAGAGATGGCGCCGGGGGCACTTAATCTTATCGGCCTGAGGGTTGACGAGGCCCTATCCAGACTGGAGCCTTTTCTCAATCATGCCTCCTTGGCTGAACGCAAGGAGGTAACCATTATTCATGGACTGGGGACAGGTATACTGCGAAAGGCCGTGCGTGAATACCTCACCGGGCATCCCCTGGTGGAGCAATTCAGGGGCGGGGAGCTGTCCGAGGGAGGGGATGGGGTGACGATAGCGACGCTGAGGTGATAATTAGTTTTCATCCGGAAACCCTATATTCCCTCCCCCTTTGACGGGGGAGGGTTAGGGTGGAGGTGAAAAAGTTATGCAATTTCAGATTATTCACCCTCCCCCTGACCCCCTCCCGTCGAGGGAGGGGGAATTTTTGAGGAGTTTCCGGATGAGCACTAATTGGGTTGATGCTTTTATTTGTTACGCAATCTTCTAAACGTAGCCGCGCCCAGGAGGCCGCTGCCCACGAGCACCATGGTAGCCGGCTCGGGGATGGTCGTCGCCACCTGCCGAATACCAAAGGAGCCCGAGTAGCAGCAGGAGCCTGAGCAGCAGCCTGATGCGCATGAGGAAATGGATGAACTGGCAAGATCTATTAACAGCAAGAATTTGTTTGTTTCTGAATGGTCCTGCCAGTCAGGCGCCCAAAACTGCAGTATAGAACCGTCAAATGATTCATTTTGGAAAATTTGATCTTGCCATTGTAAAAGGGGAAAGTTCGTATAGCGCGTGGTAAAGTCCTTATTCCAAAATTCAAAGTGGTAATCTGACCAATCGTAAGGGGAGGTGTTCTTTACCTCGAAATAGAATGCCCAAATTTTTTCGTTCCCCGAGCAGCCACAGCATGGGCAGGTACCACTCCCGCAGTTACCAGAGCATGTGCAGCTACCGCCCCCGCAAATATTTTGGAAGGTGACTACTTTGTCGAAAAATTGTCCTGCACTGTTTACGATCGCGTAACCGTCATGGGATGGGTAGGGCGTCAAGTATTTTTCATTGTAGTCTTCAAAAACTTGGAAGACCGGGCCAGAAAAAGTACAGCATCCGCCGCAGCAGGTGTAATTGCCTGTTCCTAACAGGTTAGATCCGGTTATGTCGTTATCGTCATCGTAAAGGTCGGTGATCGTAATTTGTTCGGCATTATGATTATTACCACCATGACCATTGGCCCCGACCTGGCCTGCAAAAAACAGGGAAATTACTATTGCAACCAAGAAGATTTTAATAGTACTTCTCATTTTTTGACTCCTGTCTCCCCCGCTCATTTCCCGAGTGGACAAATATCCATGGTTAGCAAACAGCAATATTTATACCATACCCATCTAAAATAATATTGCTAACAATTATAGATACATAAGTATTGGCGGATGCCATAATGAACTGCGAACAGTGGAAAAATATCACCTTCCCGCGGAACTATTTTTCCACTGTTATGGTAATATTTTTCCACTATGGATGGAAATAGCTTGCAAGGCCGTATACCGGATTAAGTAAGATAACCCTTTAGGCGGGGTTGGCTGCCAGCCTCTTTTAGTTTCCCCTCTCCCCTTTGCGGGAGAGGGTTTAGGGTGAGGGGGACTTTACGCCATCTTAAATGACCTTTTTCTCCCGAAACCAATTATCCCCGCCCGCCCGGAGCCGAGAAGAAGTAGGGTGGAGGGTTCGGAATAAGATCAGGAATGAGATTTTAATTGAACGGTTTTAAAATTTTGGTAATATTATGTATTACTTCAAAAGGAGCCCTTGTTGAAGATTAAAGAATTCGAATGGGACGAAGGAAACGCGCTACATATTGAGCTTGGACACGGAATTTTACCAGGCGAGGCTGAAGAGGTCTTTGCTGTCAAACCTTTATTCAGGAGAACAAAAAGGGGGCATTATTTAGCCATGGGTTCCACAATAGATGGTCGTTATTTAACAGTGGTCTTTGAATTGAAAAAAGACGGTATTGCACGAGTGATAACAGGCTGGGACATGGAGGACGCTGAAAAGAGGTATTATTGCAGGCAAACAGGGAGGTAAGAATATATGAAGACCAGGAGAGTGTCTAAAAATCTGAAAGAGGCTGAGTATTATGAAAAACACGGTGTTCTTAAGGAGATAATAGAGGAGCCCGTTGAGATGAGCTTAGAGACAGAGCTTCGTGAAAGCATACTATCTGGCAAAAGGAAGGGCAAGTTAAAGAATATCTCAGTTAAAATGGACCCATTGCAGATAAAGGCTATTAAAAAAATTGCAACCATGAAAGCTATCCCATATCAGACCCTTATCCGGCACTGGCTGGCTCAGCATATAAAAAAGGAACTGCATATTTAGGATCATATTTTAAAGAGGAGGCTTCTCGTTTCCTCCCTCACCATTGCAAATCGGTTTCAGCTTTTAACTTAAACTAAAAATGCTGCCAGCCTTTTTTAGTTTCCCTCTCCCCTTCGATAAGGATGTCGGTATCAAGGCAGAAGATCAAAGCCTTACTTCTCCTCTGCCAAAACTTTCTCGTTCTTTAAAGATTTCTTTGTAGATGCCGACCTCTTCTTCGGACTTATTTTTCCAGATACCGAAAAGCCTAGAAAATCCCTCCTTATCAAAACCTTCGGTCTCGATTACGGCTCTTACCTTCTTGCCCTTTTCTAGCGATAAAAGTGATGTGCGACAATTAAAACTCCCGCCTGACGACAATTATAATTCCCGGAACTGAAGGGAATTGTAAACTGTCCGCCATCTTTAAAGAAAGGATGGCTGATATGGTAACTGATCAACAGGTAAGGA